>NZ_JAUHIU010000001.1:0-824468 GCF_032381555.1 Bradyrhizobium sp. SZCCHNPS1003 | reverse complement strand
ATGCAGTCATGGCTCGAAATTGCACCGCGCCGAGCCCTCTCACCCCCCTAATTCGGATTCTTGCCCAGCCTCGACGGCGCAAGCGGAATTCGTGCGGCAAACTGGCACGACGGGCAGTTTGGGCATGGATGGAATGCGTCAGTTCGAGGCGTGAGCCCTTCGGCAACCTTCCGATAAAAATATACAGGTGCAGTCCAGTAAAGTCACTGCAATGCCTGATGCCGGTGCGGTCCCATACCGTCACCGTAGTGCCGGTTTGTTGGCCGTGATGATCCTGTATCATCCGGAGAATTCGAAATTCAGGGGAGCGCTCTCGATAGACTACGCGCACGCCTCGCAGGAACAACTAGGACAGCTGTAAAAGCACTGGCCACCGCTTTGAGTGAGAAAGCTGCACAGCCTATCGCAATAACCTTGACCGCAACCATCGGGACAACTGCACGAGACCCATCTATTCGATACGCATGATCCCGTTTTCGGTGCTGGCAATGCCTCTATACTTTTTCTTTCATGAAGAAACCGAAGCGGTGACCGCTCGATAGTAAAAAGTTTACTCCTTCGCTGCGGATTGGCAATCGTAAGGCGGACCCTCGTCCCTTGCGTGCCGCGGATCGACTCGACAATTTCTCTCAAATTCCTGCCTGCAAGCGACCGGCCGCCCACACCAATGATCTCGTCCCCTTCCTTTAGTCCCGATCTGGCAGCGGGGCCGTCCGGAATTACAAATGCAATAACAAAACGAGGCCCCTGCTGTGTAAGCCTAATCCCGATGCCAGAAAAGCTGTGTTCCATTGATCCTTCATGCGTCTGAGACCGTGCAGGTGAAGCGATCACCGCGAAGAAGGCGAGCGTCAGACTGAGCAATATCGCGATTAACCGGTTCATGTTGCTTTCCCGACAAATGTGCGACGTAACCTACGACGTGCTTGTTGATCATACTCGCTATGAACCCAATCTTGAGGTTGCGAGCGGCAGTTGCCGAAAGCTCCATGAAGACGCTCAAGGCCCCGGGGATGACATTGACGCTGCACAACATTGCCGATCCGACCTGCTTCGCCTTCATCCGATGACCTGTCGTCGCGCGCCCAACTGCTCGTCGCATCGCCCCTGCTATCGTCTCTGGTCCGACGAATATCGGCGTTTGGCGGATGTCGCCGAACGAAGCGCGTTCCCTTCAGGGACTGCGGCTAAGGCGTCCAGTTCGCCGGGCCCAACAGGGTCGGAGGAATGAGTGCGCCGGTCATGGCGTGGATGAAGTGAAATCTCGTGCAGGCCGGGCAGCTCACGGTCTCGAAGGTCACGGTCTCGAACCGACAGTCGTCCTTCGGCTGGTGCAGGATGGCATCGACCTCGGACCCGGTCTGGGGGCAGCGAAATGTGATCGGACAATCCATCGTCCCATCTCCGGTGCAGACTCGAAAATTGGGTCGCCGCAGGTTGCGCCTGATTCTCCGGGGTTGACTGAGCAATATTGATCAGCCGCTCGCGTTCGCCTCTGGCAGTCTGGTCGCGGGAGACATTGGGAGACGCGCTTGAACAGCCGCTTCGCCCCGCCCGAAAGGCCCCGAGGCGGATCAGGCGGCGCTTCAGACCCGCTGTATCACGGGGCGTCCATTCGTGGCCGCCGCCCGCGAACGACGTGTCATAGCGTCGCGTGCCGTGCGGCGCCGTCGAAGCCTGGATGACGACCATGCCGGGGAGCCGATCATGATCGCGAATTCCATCCTGCGACGTTTGACGCTTCACCTGATGGAGACACGGATGTTGATCGATGTCAGGGCCGATGGAAACGTCGAGGGCGGTGAGCAGTTGTCGCAGGACGTGAAGGCGTCGCTTCATGCGGTGCTCCATCGCTATGAGGATCAGGTCAGGCGGATCGACGTGCAGCTCAGCGACGCGGTGAGCCACAAGCCCAGTCACGATGACAAGAGCTGCAAGATCGAGGTGCACCGTGACGGCGGCGAGCCCATCGTCGCGGCGCATCAGGACAGCTTCATGGAGCAGGCCGTGCGTGGCGCGGTCCACAAGCTGAAGCGCGCGCTCGACCACGCCTTCGGCAAGGAGGCGGTGTCCGATCAGCTTCGCGATCATCGCTAGACCCGTGGCGGGACGGTTTGCCGGCAATGCCGCCGGTTGGGAGATCCGTGATGGATGTGCTTGCTGATGAGATCAGCGACATCGGGCCGCAGCCGCAGGCGTTCGACATCGCGCGGGCGACCCGGGACAATGCCAATTATCGGTCGGTCGCCTGGAGCGGGCGCTATCTGCAGGTGACGCTGATGTCGATTCCGGTCGGCGGCGACATCGGCCTGGAGGCGCATCCGGAAACCGATCAGTTCCTGCGGCTCGATGCCGGCCGCGGCCGGGTGCAGATGGGGCCCGCGAAGGACAGGCTGACATTCGACCAGACGGTGTCGAACGGCTGGTGCGTGCTCGTTCCGGCCGGGACCTGGCACAACATCGCCAACACCGGCCCGACGCCGATGCAGGTCTATGCGATCTATGCGCCGGCCCATCACACGCCCGGCAAGGTGCAGGCGACGGCAGCTGCGGCCGCAGCCGATCGTGACGATCGCGCCCGCGGCCTGGTCCGTGCAACCCAAACAGGTGGTCGATCACCACGGATGAACGACCGCGAGGATGCGATGAGGCCTCATTCGCTCGGCCGGCTCGCGCTGAGGACATGATCGAACGGCGCGGGGTCTGGTGCACGTCGGTCTCTCGTACGAGGCGGCTCCGCCGTGAGCATCCTCCATCGTGTGAGTGGCGACATCGCATGGAAGGTCTCGCATCGATTGCAGAATGGCGCTCGCGGCGCCCCGGCCTCGCCGAGAGCTCAATCGGAGGGTGATAATAAGATTGATCTAGCGCAAAGCGGGAAGCGGTTTCCACCGTAAAAGTTGGGCATGTCCATCAACATGTCCATCGAGCGGGATGGGGGCTGTGCCGAGTTCGAACCTCGCCAGATTTGATCCGAAGGCCTTTCTCGACAAGGTTTGCCCGGGCCAGAAGGTCCTGAAGGTTCCCAAGGGGGGAAGCGTGTTCGCCCAGGGCGATCCGGCCGACGCCCTGTTCTTTCTCCAACAGGGAAAGATCAAGCTGTCCGTCGTCAACGACGTCGGCAAGGAAGCGGTCATCGGCATCGTCGATGCCGGGCAGTTTCTTGGCGAAGGCTGTCTGACGCGGCAGGCGGTGCATACCGGCTCGGCATTCGCGCTGCAGGATTGCGTGGTCACCGCCATCGCCAAGAAGACGATGATCGCAGCGCTTCGCCTCTACCCTGAGCTTGCGGAGATGTTCATCGCGTTTCTGCTGGCCAGGATCGACCGGTTCGAAGCGGACCTGATCGACCAGCTCTTCCATAGCAGCGAAAAGCGGCTGGCGCGGCTGCTTCTGACGATGGCCAATTACGGCCGTGACGAAACGCCGCTGCCGGTCATTCCAAGAATCAGCCAGGAAACGCTGGCCGAAATGATCGGCACGACGCGGTCGCGCGTCAGTCATTTCATGAACAAGTTCAGAAGAGCGGGCCTGATCGAATATGACGGCGAGATCGTCGTCTATCCGGCGCTGCTGCAAGCCGTCCTGAACGACAACCTGCAGGCGGAGCAGCAGAACTAGCTGCGGGTGTGCAGCGCGCGGGTGGTCTGTCTTGCACAGACGGCTCTGTCCGCGTCGCTAGCTGCCCATAACTCGCCGCCGGGCTCCGCGTTTCGTTTCGCCGCTTGAAGGCGGGACACGCGAAGCGTTCGTGACGGGGTGAAGTGTTGCGTAGGGAGGGGACCACATGTTCAAGCAGCAGTTTTCCGACGCGTCTGACGCGTGCGCACTTGCCGAAGCCATTGTGGACACGGTCCGGGAGCCGCTGCTCGTCCTCGACCACGATCTCCGCGTGATTGCCGCCAGCCGTTCGTTCTATCTCACCTTCTCCGCGGCGCCCGAGGATGTGCTGGGACAACTATTCTATGAGCTGGATGACGGCGCCTGGAATATTCCGGCGCTGAAGTCGTGGCTGGGCCAGATCTTCTCCAACACCGGCGCGCTGCATGATTTCGAGGTGGAGCACGTTTTTCCCGCCGTCGGACCCCGGGCGATGCGGCTGAACGCCCGGCAGGTGTCCTACACGGTCGGGTCCCATACGACCATCCTGCTCGGCCTCGAGGACGTCACCAGCGAGCGCGCGATGGCGCGCCGGAACGAGGAGCTGCTGCGTCAGAAGGACATGCTGCTCGAGGAGTTTCAGCACCGCGTCGGCAACAGCCTGGCGATCATCGCCAGCATCATCTCGTTGAAGGCACGGTCCGTCGGCTCCGAGGAGGCGCGACGCCACCTGGACGACGCCCGCGACCGGGTCATCTCGTTCGCGAACATCCAGCAGAGTCTCCACACCTCCGCGCGCAGCGGCGTGATCGCGCTCGGACCGCATTTCGCGAGGCTCTGCCAGGCGATCTCGCAATCGATGATCGCCGACCAGCAGCGGACCAGGATCGAAACCCGCGGCGACGGCCAGGCGACGACGAGCGAAGCTGAAAGTCTCGGGCTGATCGTCACCGAGCTCGTCATCAACTCCCTCAAGCACGCCTTTCCCGAGGACACCGCGAATGGGCTGATCACCGTGATCTACGAGTCCTCAGGAGCCGGCTGGACCCTGTCCGTCTCGGACAATGGAACGGGGAAATTGCAGGTGAACGGCCGGCCGAAGGGGGGCCTGGGCACCGGCATCATCATGGCCCTGGCGAAGCAGCTCGGTGCCGAGGTCTCGACCGTGGCCGGCCGGCCCGGCACGACCGTCTCGGTGCGTCACGCCGCCGTGGCGACATGCGACGACTTGACCGGAGCAAGCGTGCCGTCCGCTCCCGCGATCCGATCCAGGGCCGAATCCAGGGCAGGATCCGCGGCCGGATCGCGGACCGTCAGCCGATCGTGACGTCGTCGCCGATCAGTCCAGCATCGCCCGAACTCGTCTCCTCGCGCGACGCCGCTCCATCCGCATGCCCCCAGGGCTCGGTCCTACTGCAGCCGAACCGGCAGATTGAGCGGGCCGCGGAAGCCGAAACCGTGCCAGCGCACGCTCGCGGGATCGGGCAGCGTCATGTCGGGGAAGCGCTCGAACAGCATCGGCAGCAGGATGGCGCCGACGGTGCGCCGCGAGAGGTGCGCGCCGGCGCAATGATGCGGGCCGTTGCCGAAGGCCTGGTGGGGATTAGGGTCGCGCAGCGCGTTGTAGGTTTCGCCATCGTCGAAGAGGTCCTCGTCGCGGTTTGCGGAGGCCTGGATCGTCATCACGGTGTCGCCCTTCGGGATCAGGCAGCCGCGAATCTCGGTGTCTTCCATCACGAGGCGTGAGCTCGCCTGGATCGGCGCCACCCAGCGCACCCCTTCCTCGAACGCGGAGCGCCATTTGTCCTGAGCGCGGACGGCGGCGAGCTGCTCCGGATTGGTCAGCAGGCCGTAGAGGATCGTTAGCAGCGCGTCGCGCGGCTCGTTGATGCCGCCGCCGATCGCGATCTTGATGTTGGCGATGATCTGGCTCTCGGGAATCGGGTTCTTCGCGTTGACCATGAAGGAGAGCGCGGAGGAATCCGGCTCGGCGCGCACGCGCTCCATGTTGGCGCGGATGCAGCGGTCCATCTCCGCGTTGGCGATATCAGACGCGTCGAACGGCCCCGGCGTCCAGCCGAAATTGCCGGCGCCGTCGATCAGGGCCTGCGACCAGCGCTGCATGTCGGCATCGCCGGCGTCGGGAATGCCCATCACTTCAGCGAGAATGCGCGCGGCCAAGGGGCCGGCGAGGGCGGGGAAGAGGTCGACGACCTCGGCGCGCGGCAGGCGGTCGAGATAATCAGCGGCGAATTTGGTGTAGAGCGGCTCCCAGACGGCTTCGATCGTCTTCGGCATCAAAGCGGGCATCATCGCCATGCGCTCGGTCCGGTGCTCGTCGTGATCCTTGCGCATCAAGGTATGCGCGAGGAAGGCGCGCTTCATCGGCGTGTTCGGATCGTTGGACGAGAACAGCGCCGCATTGTCCTTCACATATTTGGTATCAACCGCTTTGGTGAGGAACGTACGGCCCACGGATTTGACCCGCAACACGGGGGCTTCGCGTCTCAGGCGCTGGTAGATCGGATAGGGATCGCGCGTCAGCTCCGCGATCGTGATGGTCTCGTCCAGGGGAGCCAGGGTCGCGGTCGGCATGGGGCGCTCCTATTGGATGCGGGCCAGCGCGTGTCTCGCCTCAAGGATAGTGGCAGGGACGGACCCGTGCAATCCTGGTCCGATGTCTTGGCCGGGAGGGGCGCGGCCGGATCGCTGATTTCGGCGGCTGGCAAGCGGCGTTCGGGCTGTGAGTTCCTAGCACCAATTCAGCCGGTCAGTCCTGCGCAGCCGGCGAGACCTCCTGCGGCTTGATCAGCAGCTCTCCCTCGCGGCGCAGGTTTCCTGCGGCGAGAAGATCCTTGAGGCTGCCCTGCAACGCCTCGC
This sequence comes from Bradyrhizobium sp. SZCCHNPS1003, assembly GCF_032381555.1. Taxonomy (NCBI): domain Bacteria; kingdom Pseudomonadati; phylum Pseudomonadota; class Alphaproteobacteria; order Hyphomicrobiales; family Nitrobacteraceae; genus Bradyrhizobium; species Bradyrhizobium sp. SZCCHNPS1003. The sequence goes on along the minus strand of NZ_JAUHIU010000001.1, from coordinate 817,988 downwards.
GCAACTGGGCGCTGGTCGAACCGAAGCCGAACAGCCGGGCGACCGCCTGGATCAACTGGTCTTCCTCGGCGCCGTAGTTTTGCTCCACGACCTGCACGATGGCCGCCTTGATCTCCTCCGGCGGCAGCATCTCGGGCTTGCGCAAAGACTGCGACTGCACGTCCTCGCGGCTTCGAACGACGATCGCCTGGCCCGGCACGGCGTAGAACGGGCCTCCAGCGATCTGTCCCTTCGCGACTGCCGATCTCAGCGCCGTTCGCACGGCATCGCGGATGCGATTGCCGGCGCGGGCAAGGCCCCAGGCCGATCTGATCCGGACGATGATTTCCGATTCATGCACCGGCCCTTCGATGGCGACGATCTCGCCGACATGCCGCGTCATGTCGGCGAGCGGCGTCTCGTGCGGCTCGATCTCCCGACGGACGCGCAGCTTTGCCTCTTCATAGGAGGCCACCGTTGGTGCCTGCGCGAGGATCTCCAGAGGGCGCTGCTCGGTCTGCTCCGGCGCCGGCACATCGGGGTTTGCCGGAGGCTCGGGTTCAGCTCGAGCAGTCCCTTGGTCGATGTCCCGCCAATGCGCCTTCGCAGCGTCGATCGCGCGGAGGACCTTCTCGGTTTCCTCCTTGGGTCGGAGAAACCAGTCCGTCGACCAGATGCGATGCAGCACCCAGCCATGCGCTTCCAGCACGTTCTGTCGCAGGCGGTCGCGGTCCCGCGCCGAACGAGACGCATGGTACTGGGCGCCGTCGCATTCGATCCCCAGCAGGAAGCGGCCGGGCTTGTCGGGGTCGACGATAGCGAGATCGACGAAGAATCCGGCGGTGCCGATCTGGGTCTTCACGTCGTGACCAAGCGCCCGGAGCCTGTCGGCGACCTGCTCCTCGAACACCGAGTCGGGATCGCGCCCGGTCTCCTGCGCGATGCCGAGCTGCCCCGTCTGCGCGAAGGTCAGGAACGTCTTCAGCGCCGCGATGCCGCGGCCCTTGGCGAGCGACAGGTCGATGTCGTCGCCGGTGATCGAGGAGAAGACCTCGCAACGGAGCTTGGCGCGCGAGATCAGCACGTTCAGCCGGCGCTCGCCTCCGTCGGAGTTGAGGGGACCGAAGCTCATCGAGACGAAGCCTTCCTTCGTTCTCCCATAGCCTATGGAGATGAAGATGACGTCGCGTTCGTCGCCCTGGATGTTCTCGAGGTTCTTCACGAAGAACGGCTCGCTGGCACCGCGGACGAAGAACGTCTCCGTTTCCGGGTTCTCTTTACGCAAGATTTCGAGCTGATCCTGAATCGCCTGGCGCTGCGCCACCGAGAAGGTCGCGACGCCAAGGCTTCGGTCCGGCGTCTCGCGCGCATGGCGCATGACGGCCTCGGCGACGAGCCGCGCTTCCCTGGGGTTGGTCCGGCTGCTTCCACGTTCGTAGTGTGCATCGGGGTTGTAGTTGAACTTCAACCCCATTCCCGCGACGGCGTCGTACGGGCTCGGCACGATGAACAACCGGTTGTCGTAGAACTGCTTGTTGGACACGGCGATCAGCGACTGATGCTTGCTGCGATAGTGCCAGTTCAGCATCCGATGCGAGAGGCCCTTGGCAAGGCAGAGGTCGAGAATGCTTTCCGCATCCTTGACCTGGAATGTCGGCTGATCCTCGTCGTCGTTGTCCTCGTCATCATTGCCTGTCAGCTTCGCGAAGAAGCGCGTCGGCGGCAGTTGCCGCTCGTCGCCGACCACCACCATCTGCCGGCAGCGCGCGACGGCGCCGAGCGCATCGACCGGCTCGATCTGCGAGGCCTCGTCGACGACCAGCAGATCGAAGGCGATCGCGCCGGGCTTCAGGAACTGCGCCACCGACAGCGGACTCATCAGGAAGATCGGCTTGATCTGCTGGACGACCGGGCCGGCGCGCTCCAGGAGTTGACGGATCGGCAGATGGTTGCGCTTCTTGGCAAGTTCGCCGTTCAGCACGCCGAGCGGCCCGATGCCGCCGGCGTTGCGCGGCAGCGCCGCGGCATGCTCGTGGGCGATCTGATCGCGGGCCAGTTGCATCCGCGCGACGTCGAGCTTGCGGAAGCCGTCGACCAGCCGATCGTGCGATTCGCCGTCGAAACGTTTCAGTTCAGGATGGTCAGCGAAGATCACGCTGCGCATGGCATCGTAATAGGATCGGTCGAAAGCGGCTTCGAGCGCTTCGCCCGGCAAGGAGCCGTCGAGCGTGCGATCGACCAGCGCGGCGAGACCTTGCGCGCGCGCAAGGCGGACCCGGCCCATGAACGCGATCCAGCGGGTGAGGCGCTCGGTCGCGTTCTGCCACTCCGACAAAGTCTGCGACAGCTCGTCCAGCCGGATCTGGTCGCCGGCGTCGAGTGGGATGCGGGCGGGCTCCAACTGGAGAGAGTCGATCAGCCCGCGCAGGCCGGACATCAGACTTGCGAGGCTGTGGTTGAGCTGTTCGATCGATCGCCGATCATCGGCCGACAGCGTCAGCTGCGTCAGCCGCTGGCGCGTTTCATCGCCTGCCAACGGTTTGGGGAATGCAGTCCACCAGGTCGCCAATTTGGAAAGCGCATCCCAATCCGACCGTTCCTTCTGCCACGCGGTCCCGAAGGCGGTGCTGCCGGCGGCTTCGACCTCCTCGAAGGACCGGCGAGCGGCTTGCGCCGCGATCAGGCCGTCGATCAGCAGAAGCCGCTGCTCGAGCGTTTTCGGCATCGGCACCTTCAGGTACGAGGCCAGCAGCGCCACCTGTTGGCGATAACGCGGGCTGAGCAGGCGCAGCCAGGAGCGGCCCCTCTCGGCGATGACCTTGCGGCAATCGGCGATCGGTGCATCCCAGGCGGCCTCGACGAAGGCGCTCTCGAAGGCCGTCCTCAATTTCGCGTAGCGCAGTCCCTTGTCGACGATGTCCGTGATGAGTCCGGCCTGGCTCCAGACGGCCTCGCGGAAGGCAGTCCGATCGCACTCCGGCATCGCGGCCGCGGCCTCCGCAAAGGCGAGTATCTCCGCGGCATCGGCCAAGGTGGCCGGCGGCGGGAGATCGAGCAGCGTGCCGAGGCGGGCCGCGCCTGAGGATGCGTTGCTGACAACGTTCGAAATGTCGCCCAGCGATCTCCGCAGCTCGGTCATTTCGGCTGGATCGAGCGCGTCGCGGTCGACGCCGCGCCAGGGATGCAGGTGCGGCGCGCCGTCGGCCGCGATTCGTTCGGCGAACTCGGCGATCAGCTCACGCCGCCGCTCCAGATCCAGGGGAGACCAGGAGGGCGCGCCCTGCAACGGGTAGGGCGGCTGCGCGGAGATGTCCCCGCAGCGCACGAGGTGACCGAGCAGCCTGAATGGCGTCAGCTCGCTCGGCTGGTGCGGCTGGTGCATCATGTCCGCATGCCGGTTGAGGCCATCACGGCTGTCGCTCAGGCGCTGGACCAGGGTGGCTTCGCCGCGCGGGACCGGGACCTCAGCCGATTTGCAGCGTTTCAGCTCTTCGAGCAGAACGCGCTTGTTGGCCTTGTTGGAGTGCAGCTCCAGCGCGAGCGCGCCGAGACCGACATGCTTCAGCCGCCGGTGCACGACCTCGAGCGCCGCCATCTTCTCGGCCACGAACAGCACCGTTTTCCCCTCGGCGGCCGCCGACGCGATGATGTTGGTGATGGTCTGCGATTTGCCGGTCCCAGGCGGTCCCTTGACGACGAGGTCGCGTCCACGGACCACTTCCTCGATCACCACGGCCTGCGATGAATCCGCGTCGACGACATGGTTCATCGCCACCGGCTGGATGACGGAATCGATCTTGCCGTCGTCGGCCACGATCGGCTCCGCGCCCTCGAAGCCGTCCTGAAGCAGCGCTGAGATCAGGGGATGACGATCAAGGCTGCCATCTGCGGGCCAGTTGTCGGGGTCCAGATCGCGATACATCAGGAACTTGGAGAACGAGAAGAAGCCGAGGACGATCGCGTCCGCCCTGACCTCCCACCTCTGCTTGTTGGCGACCGTCTCCGCGACGCCGGCGAGATAGGTCGCGATGTCGACGTCGTCCTCGTCGCCAAAATCCTCGATCTTGAGTCCGAACTCGGCGTCGAGCTTGGCCTGGAGCGAGAGGTTCGGCGACGGCGGCTCAGCGCGCGAGACCAGGTGAAAGCGATCGGCGGCGCTGCTGCGTTCGAGGCGAACGGGCAGCAGGACGAGCGGCGCGAAGCGCTCGACGTCGGATTTGTCGTCCTCGAACCATTTCAGCAGCCCGAAGGCGAGATAAAGGATATTGACGCCCTGTTCTTCCTCGAGCGTTCGTGCGTCGTACCAGATATCCAGCAGGCGCTTCTGCAGCGCCTCCGATGACAGCCGGGTCTTGAGCCGGGTGTCCGGCTGCCGCGTCTGCGACTCCGAATCATCACCTCCCTGGTCCCCCTTGGTGGTCGGAGTGTCGGATCGCGGCGCCGGCTCGCTCAAGGGCAGGGTGCCGTCCGTCTCCGCAGTCTCAGCCTTCGTCGGAAGGAACGTGAAGCGCTTGCCTTCGCCGAGAAGCTCGAAGAGCGCAGCAGAGCGCGCGCCGACGATGTCGATGGTGCGGATGGTCTTGGTCTTGAGCGGGATGTGCACGAGCCGGTTGCGCGTGCCCAGATCGAGCAGCGCGCGCCGGTCCGCCAGCAATCGGTCTCGTACGGATGTGGTTGCCACGTGCAATCCTCCTGCGATTCGAGGATTGCAACCCGAAGTGATCGCGGTCAAGCGTTCGGCACGATGGAGATGTGCTCATTGAGCAATGTTTAATCTCCTCGCAGAATTTCATCTCCCCATAAGAGGGAGATGAAACTCGTATGCGGCCTACGCCGCCGCCTTATGCCGCGCCAGTTCCGCCTTGTAGAGCTCGAACTCCTCGGCGATGGCACGGGCGATCGACGGCCGCACGCGCAGGCGCTCGTAGTACGCCTTCACGGCCGGCCATTTCGCGAGCTGGACCGGCGGCGTTGCCATGGTCCAGTTGATCACGGTGACGAGATACGCGTCGGCGACCGTGAAATGATCGAGCAGATAGTCGCGATCCCGCAGGTGGTTCTCGAGATGATCGAGCCGCGACAGGTTCTTCTTCAGGACATGGGCCTTCATCTCCTCGGGCGCGGTCTTGTCGAGGATCGGGATGAATAGTCCCTTGTGCAGCTCGGTGCCGATGAAGCAGAGCCATTGATGCAGCCGGCTGCGGTCCATGCCGGGGCCGGTGCCGAGCTTCGCCTCGGGGAAGCGATCGGCGACATATTGCAGGATCGCGGCATTCTCGGTCAGCAGGTCGCCGTCATCGGTGCGGAGCGTCGGGACGAGCCCGAGCGGATTGACGGCGCGGAAATCGGAGCCGTCGTTGAGGACGATCTTCGTCTTCGGATCGACCTCGAGATAATTCGCCGCAGCGCCAGCTTCATACAGCGCGATGCGGGTGGCAAGCGAGCAGGCGAGTGGCGAGAAATACAGGTCCATGGACGTCTCCCTCGGGCTCCGGACCGGAGCGTTGATTGATTTTTATACTGTCTCGCATAATATAAGGTCGGTCAAGGAATTTATTGCGAAATGGTACAAAAAAAGAAAGGTCCGCCGCAGGGCGACCTTCCCCTAAAAAAGGCAACCGCCCCGGTCGAGCCGAAGCGGCGCGGGAGGCCGCGGGCGTATGAGCCGGATGTCGCGCTCGGCAAGGCGCTCGACCTGTTCCGGTCGACCGGATTCGCCGCGACCTCGCTTGACGATCTCAGCGCCGCCACCGGCATGAACCGGCCGAGCCTCTATGGCGCGTTCGGCGACAAGCGCGAGCTCTACATCAAGAGCTATCAGCGCTATCGCGACAATGCCCGCGCGGTGATGGGCGAGATCTTCCGTCACGACTGGCCGGTGCGCGAGCAGCTGCAGAAGATCTTCGCCGCCGCACTCGACATCTATCTCTCCGGCAATGAGGGGCCGCGCGGCTGCTTCACGGTGATGACGGCGGGCTCGGAGGCGGTCGCCGATCCCGACATCCGGGCCATGGTGCAGAACGCCCTGACCGAGCTCGACAAGGCCTTCGCGCACTGCTTCCGCCGCGCCAAGGAGAACGGCGAGCTGCCTGCCGACGCCGACCCCGCCGTGCTGGCGCGGCTGGCGTCGGCGACGATCCACTCGATCGCGGTCCGCGCTCGCGCGCAGGTGCCGCGTCAGGAGTTGGAGGCGATCGTCGCCGGCGCAATCGATGTGATGGTCGGCAAAGGATAGCGTTTCAATATCCCCTGACGCGATCGACCAGGTTGCGCAGCGCCCCGCCGGCCTCGAAGGTGGCGATCTGCTCGGCGACGTAGCGGGAGATCGCGTCGGCGTCGGTGTCGGCCGCATTGTGCGGCGTCAGCACCACCTTCGGGTGGGTCCAGAACGGGCTGTCGGCGGGCAGCGGCTCCTGGCCGAACACGTCGAGCGAGACCGAACCGAGCGTGCCGTCGTCGAGAGAGGCGAGGATATCGGCCTCGTTCTGCAGCCCGCCGCGGCCGGCATTGATCATGACGGGGGCGCCGAGCGGCGATGAGCGCCTGAGCTTGGCGAACATCTTGCGGTCGAGAATGCCGCGCGTATCCGGCGTCAGCGGCAGCAGCGACACCAGGATGTCGGTCCGCGCCAGGAACGCGTCGAGCTGCGCCGCGCCATGGAAGCATTCGATGCCGTCAGCCTGCTTGGCGCTGCGGCTCCAGCCGGCGACCCGGAAGCCCAATCGCTTGAGCACCTCGGCTGCGTCGATTCCGAGCGTGCCCAGTCCGAGAACGCCGACGCCGATCGCGGCCGCCGGCCACTGGTACTTCGGCGCCCAGCGCTTCAAGCGCTGCGACTCGCGCAAATAAAGCTCCTGGCGATGATGCATCAGCACGTGCAGCACGACATATTCGGTCATTCGCGCGGTGAGATCGTCGACCGCGACGCGGACCAGGGGCACGCCGGGCAGCGTCTTGTCGGCCATCAGCGCGTCGACGCCGGCGCCGAGGTTGAAGATCACGCGCAGGTTCGGAAAGCCGGCGAGCTCGCCGGGGACCGGCTTCCACACCGCGGCGTAGTGCACCTCGGCCGGATCGAGCCCGGCGTCCGGCAGCAGCACCACCGGGCGGTCGCCGCAGACATCGTCGAAGCGCGCTTTCCAGCGCTGTGGCGACCAGTTGTCGGTGCCGCCATGGATCAGGAGCGCCAGCGCGCCTTTGGTCATCGGAGGGTCCTCGAGCTTATGTGACGTGTTCCACATACCAGATCGCGCGGGCACGCCAATCTCCGCCCATCAACACGGAGACAACGTCATGTGCAAATTGCTTCTCGCCGCCGCTTTCGTCGTCGCCTCTGCTTCGGTCCAGGCCCAGACCATCGATGTCGGGTCGCTCCTGTCGGCCAACGGCATCTCCGTCGGCAAGAGCGGTCAGCCGCAGGCCGGCGGCCAGGCGCAGGACGGTATGTTCCCGAACGCGGGCAGCCAAGGTGGACAGAGCGCTGCGGGGCAAGGCCAAGGCAAGTCGCAGCGCCAGGCCGGCCGGGCCAGGCAGCCGCGCGAGAGCGCGCAGGAGACCCGGGCGCGCACCATCGCGGCCAAGTACGGCATCTCCTGGTAGGCGGCTTGTCCCTGCAGGCGGAACCCGCGAAAATACTTCGTGGGCCTGTCGGCCGGAGGCATACTCCGCCGTCTTGAAAACGAAAGGAGATGCTTGCCGATGCTGTATGCGCTGCTCTGCTATCATGACGAGGATGTCGTCTGCACCTGGAGCAAGGACCAGGACGCCGCCGTCATGGCCAAGCTTGCCGTCGTGCAGGAGAAACTCGCCAAGCAGGGGCGGCTCGGGCCGGTGGCGCGGCTGCTGCCGACCACGGCTGCGACGACGCTCCGGAAGGAGGATCCGCCGCTCGTCATCGACGGCCCCTATGCCGAGACCAAGGAGCAACTGCTCGGCTTCTATCTCGTCGACTGCGCCAATCTCGACGAGGCGCTCGAGGTCGCGCGCGAGCTCGGCGAGGCCAATCCCGGCGGCTCCTACGAGATTCGTCCCGTCGGCACCTTCAGGCCGGGTGGAGCGCTGGCATGACCGATACGGCCTGGATCGATGCGGCACTCACCTCAGCACGTCCCCAGGCCGTTGGCGCGCTGCTGCGCTATTTCCGCGATCTCGACACGGCGGAGGAGGCGTTCCAGAACGCCTGCCTGCGCGCACTGAAGAGCTGGCCGCAGAACGGTCCGCCGCGCGATCCTGCGGCCTGGCTGATCATGGTCGGACGCAACGCGGCCATCGACGATGTCCGCCGGGTCCGCCGCGAGCAGCCGCTGCCGGATGACGAGACGATCTCCGATCTCGACGACGCCGAGAGCGCGCTCGCCGACCGGCTCGACGGCTCGCATTATCGCGACGACATCCTCCGTCTGCTGTTCATCTGCTGCCACAAGGATCTGCCGGCGACCCAGCAGATCGCGCTGGCGCTGCGCGTGGTGTCCGGGCTCACGGTGAAGCAGATCGCCCGCGCCTTCCTGGTCAGCGAGGCCGCCATGGAGCAGCGCATCACCCGCGCCAAGGCGCGCGTCGCGCAGGCGGACGTGCCGTTCGAGACGCCCGGCGCGGTCGAGCGGTCGGAGCGTCTGACCGCGGTCGCCGCCATGGTCTACCTGATTTTCAACGAGGGCTATTCGGCCAGCGGCGAGACTGCCGCGCTGCGCCAGCCGCTGTCGGAGGAGGCCATTCGTCTGGCGCGGCTGCTGCTGCGCTTGTTCCCGAGCGAGCCGGAGGTCATGGGGTTGACGGCGCTGCTGCTGCTGCAACACGCGCGCTGCGCCGCACGCTTCGATGGGGAGGGGACGCTGATCCTTCTCGACGACCAGGATCGCTCGTTGTGGAACCAGCCGATGATCGCGGAAGGCGTGGCCCTGATCGACAAGGCGATACGCCACCGCCGCAGCGGCCCCTACCAGATCCAGGCGGCGATCGCGGCGCTGCATTCGCGCGCCGCGCGCCCGGAGGACACAGACTGGACGCAGATCGATCTGCTCTATGGCGCGCTGGAAGTGGTGCAACCCTCGCCGGTGGTGACGCTCAACCGCGCCGTTGCGATGTCCAAGGTCCGCGGCGCCGAAGCGGCGCTCGACCTGATTGCGCCGCTGGAGGGGCGGCTCGCCAACTATTTCTATTTCTTCGGCGTGCGCGGCGCGCTGCTGATGCAGCTCGGGCGCAATGACGAGGCGCGGACCGCCTTCGACCGCGCCATCGCGCTGGCGCACAGCTCGGCGGAGGCCGCGCATATCCGCATGCAGCTCGACCGCCTGATGCGCGACAGCGCGACGGCCCAGGCTCGGGTCGGGCAGTGAAATTCTGCCGAGATTCGATCTAAATTTTTTGCACCGGGCTGTCGGCGGCACGATCCTTCATTCGTCCTGGGAGCGGCATCACGGGGAGGAACTGCAGATGACGACGATCACGTTGGAAGAGCCGGTCTCGCGCGCCGAATTGTGGAGCGGCCGCATCCTGAGCGGGCTGGTGACCCTGTTTCTACTGTTCGACGGCGCGATCAAGCTCGTTCCTCTGCCCGTCGTCACCCAGACGCTGGATCAGATGGGCTATGGAGCCGGCGAGGCGATGGCGCGGGGGCTCGGCCTCATCACGCTTCTCTGCACCCTGCTCTACATCCTGCCGCCGACATCGTTCGTCGGCGCGATCCTGCTCACCGGCTATCTCGGCGGCGCCATCGCCTCGCATGTCCGTATTGGCAGTCCGCTGTTCAGCCACGTCCTGTTCGGCCTCTATCTCGGGCTGCTGCTGTGGGGCGGATTGTGGCTGCGCGACCGCCGGCTGCGCGCGCTGCTGCCGCTGCTGCGCTGACAAAATGATCTTTCAACCAAGGAGGATGACGATGATCTGTCCCTATCTGACGTTCAACGGTGATTGCGAGCAGGCGCTCAAGCACTACGGCGAGGTGCTCGGCGCCAAGGTCGACATGATGATGCGTTATGGCGAGGCGCCGCCGGAGATGCCGTGTGTGCCGGAGCACAAGGACAAAATCATGCATGTCCGCTTCTCGATCGGCCGCGACGTCCTGATGGCCTCCGATTCGCCGCCCGAATATTATCAAGGCAAGCCGCACGGAATCTCGGTCTCGCTCCAGACCGCAGACCCGGCCGAGGCCGAGCGCAAGTTCAACGCGCTGCTCGAAGGCGGTGCCGTCACCATGCCGTTCGGCAAGACCTTCTGGTCGAAGGGCTTCGGCATGGGCGTCGATCGCTTCGGCATTCCGTGGATAATCAATTCCCCGGCGGATGGCTATGAGGCGTGACGCCGCTAGCGGCACGAGGCGTACATCGCCTTGAGCTCGCGCCCGCGCAACAACAGAAGCCGCGACGTCAGGCCGCCGCGGTGCTCGATCCAGCCGCGAACCGGCGTGGGATAGGTCTGCAGCACCAGCTTGGAAGCCTCGGGTTCCGCATAAACGCGGCCGCGCCGGTCGACCGAGCGTGCTGCGTGGAAGCCGAGGGCGGCTCGCCGCGTCACGCAGATGCGGTCCCCGGGTACGACGCTGAGCACCAGCGTGCAGGCCGACAGGCAGGGGCCGTCGATGATGACACGCTCGCCGGAGGCGCGCACCTTCTCGAACAGATCGAGGAACGGCCCCACCTCGCCGCCGGGCGAAGATATGATGCGGACGTCGGCGCGCGCCAGCATCGTCGCGATTCCCCACAAGACGACCGCGAGCAGCAAGGTCAGGATGATGCGCATCCGGCTCGGCATCGTTTCATGTGTTCCTGCGTTGGCCGCGCAAGGTCGGCAATCCGATTCCCGCGGCATCGAAGCCGCCATCGACGGCCAGGATCTGTCCGGTGATATAGCTGGAGCGTTCGGAGCTGAGAAACAAGATGGCCTCGGCGAGCTCGTCCTCGAGGCCGTAACGGTTGAGCGGAATGGCATCGTGATAGTCGGCGCGGATCTCCGGCGTGTGCACGTCCTTGGCCATCGCGGTCTCCACCGGGCCCGGCGCCACCGCGTTGACGCGGATGCCGGCGGAGGCGAGCTCGACCGCGAGCTGCTTGGTCAGATGCGCCAGCGCCGCCTTGCTGGTGCCGTAGGCGGAGCGCAGCGTGGAGGCGCGGACGGCGGAAATCGAGGTGATGTTGACGATGGTGCCGCCGCGCTCGCGCATCATCGGGACCGCGGCTCGCGTGCACAAAAACGGCCCGGTCAGATTGACGTCGAGGATGCGTTGCCAGTCGGTTTCGGTGGTTTCCATGATCGGAGCGAAGCGTGCGACGCCGGCATTGTTGACCAGCGCATCGAGACGGCCGAACCGGTCTGCGAGGCGCGCCAACGCATCGGCGACCATCGCGGCTTCCGCGACGTCGCAATGCAGCGCGAGCGTTCGATCGGGAGATTCGAGTGCGGCCGTGGTGTCGTCGAGCAGCTTCTTCTCGATGTCGAGCAGGGCCACACGCCAGCCCTCGTGTAGAAATCTCTTTGCTGTCGCCAGCCCGATGCCGCGCGCCGCCCCGGTGATCAGGGCAACCTTGTCGGTCAGCGTCGTCGTCGATGTCTCCGTCACGGCGGTCGACTCCTCGGGCCGGCAGCCCGGCTCTTCTCTTCGTTGAGTTCTAACATGCGCTGCGCGGATGAGCTGTGAAGGCCGTCACATCCGTCGGTGTACGTTCAATCCAGCTCCGCGCGATGCGTATAGCCAGCGAAGTTCGCAGGCGTTGTCAAACAGTCAGGGGTAGTAACGGTCGCGTTCTCGCGGTGGAGACGCACCCGAGTCATGCTCGCCTTGGCCTCCCTCTCGATCGGAGGAACAGGGAAGACCGGGAGTTCGCCGCCCCCATGGCCCCCGTGCGGGAAAAATGCACGGGGCAGGAACCACCGGTTCGGCTGAGACATCCCGGCCCTCCCTGCGCGATGGTCTGACGGCATATAACGCGCTCCCCGGGGACCGGCTGTCTTGCCCCCGTTTCCGCCACAATACGCTCGCGCATCGGACACGGCATCAGCATCGGGATGCCAGGACCACACGATTTCGCCGTACGCGCCGCGTTGTTCGTCTGCGTGTCCTCATATGGGCATGATCTTGTCGGAAAGCTGTGGCGCAATGCGCGTCAACGGCCTCCGGTTCCGAATCATGCTCCACGCTGCAACATCGACGCGTCCACCGCATCCTGCTCCCCACGTTCGTGACGACCGCGAAACGTCCCTCCCGCTCGGGAATAGGACGTGGCTAAAAGGGCGGAAATTCTGGAAAGGCGAAATTGGAATATTTTTACGGGAAGGACTGGACAAGGGTGATCGACTTGAAAGTCTTCACGAAAAAGGCTCAGTGGCGCAGCGGTCTCGCGGCCGCGCCGCAGCCTCCAAAGGCGCATCCCCCCCGTGGAATTGGACAGTCCCGCCGTCGGCTGACTTGCCCGTCGCCGGGGCGCTCTCGGACGTGTCTGGGACGAATCTGAACCGGTAGCGTAGAGTTTAAGAGTCTCGGTAGAATCGACATGGGCGATCAATTCATCAGCCGGCGAATCACTCTCGTCAGAGCCACGGAGCTGAACGCTTCGTCGCACGGGCCGAACGGTCTGAGGCGCGTGTTCGGCGCGTTGCTGTTGTCGTGCATCGTCTTCGGGCTCGCGGCGTCCGGCGCCGTCGGAGCGGATGGCAGCGTTGCTGCGAAACCGGCAGAGACCGAGCAGGCTGCGCACGATGGCGCGCCGCCGCAGCAGCCGCAGACGGCGGAGCCCGAGACGGTGGGGCGGCCGTCGGACGTGCAGACGCCGGCTCCGAAGGTGGTCGTGCCATCGACCGAGCCTGCGAAGCCGGTCGCGGCCGAGCGCAAGGGCGACCCGCGGAGCGACGCCAAGACCACGAAGAATCTGTCGGTGCCTCAACGCGCGCTGCCGGCCGACGTCGCGCAGATGATCGGCCGCAAGATCTGGCTCAACGAGGCCGGGGGACGGCGCGACGCGATCACGTCGTGGAATGCGGGTGAAGAATTCGCCTCGCTGGGAATCGGGCATTTCATCTGGTACCCGACCACGGCGAAGCCGCCTTATGAGGAGGGCTTTCCGGGGCTGATCGCGTTTCTGCGCAAGGGCAAGACGCCGTTGCCTGCATGGCTCGACAAGACGCCGATTCCGGCATGCCCGTGGACGAGCCGGGCCGACTTCAAGCGGAATTTCAACTCGCCGCAAATGCGGCAATTGCGGCAGTTCCTGCTCGCCACGATTGCGGAGCAGACGCAGTTCCTGGTGGCGCGTGCGCAAGGCGCGATGGACAAGATCCTCGCCAACACGCCCGACAGCGCCGAACGCGAGCACATCGTCGCGCAGTATTCGCGAGTCGTCCGCGCCTCTAACGATCTCTATCCGCTGATCGACTACATCAACTTCAAGGGCGAGGGCACCAATCCGTCCGAGACGGCCGTGGACAAGGAGACGGGCCAGCGCCAGGGCTGGGGTCTCAAGCAGGTGCTGCTCAAGATGAACGGCACCACTAACGAGTCCAAGGCCGTGCTCGCCGAATATTCCGACGCGGTGCAGATCGTGCTGCAGCAGCGGGTTCGCAACCTGCCCTCGAACCGCGTGTGGGAGGCGGGCTGGCTGCGTCGCGCCGAGACCTATCGCCGCCCGATCGCGCAGCTCGAGCAGGCCCCCGAGCGCGCCCCGCGCAAATCATCGCGCTACAGGGCCGACAACACACGGTTCTGATGCGGGAAGCGGCGCGCACGATCCGTGCGCGTTGCGAGGCGCACGATCACCTGCCGCCTGCCTCGGCTGTCTTGGCAGCGACGACCTTCTGGTAAGCCGCCTGCAGCCGCTCGCCGACGCTCGGTCCAGCCTTCCTGCGCCGTTTCGCGCCGAGATGGGTCTCGCGCAGCTCGTCCATGAATTCGGCCCACATTTTCGGGCCGCCTTCCATCAACAGCTTGGCGCGGATGCCGAGCTCCTCCGAGACGGGGAGATATTTGTAACCCCAGCCCGCCATCTGCGCGAGGATCGGCAACAGCTCGATGCCTTGCTCGGTCAGGGAATAGATGCCCTTCTGCTTGTGGCTCGGATCGTCCTCACGGCTGATGATGCCGGCCGCGAGCAGTGTCTTCAGCCGGTCGGCGAGAATGTTCGAGGAGATGCCTTCCTCCGAGCCGCCGAGCAGCTCGCGATAGTGCCGGCGATTTCCGAACATCATGTCGCGGATGATCAAGAGGCTCCATTTGTCTCCCACCACTTCGAGCGACAGGTTGATCGGGCAGCCGGAGCGCTGAGGGTCGGACATCGAAGTCTCGTGAGCAGGGATCGCGCATAAACCGCTTGCAATATTGCACCGGTCTGGGCATTCTCCAACTGCTTGCAAAATGAAAGCGGTCAGGGAGAGGCAGTCGATGGCGAGACTGGTGATGTGGAACATGATGACGCTGGACGGCATGGTTGCGGGCCCGAACGGCGACATCTCCTGGCACGAGGATGTGTGGGGCCCGGAGCTGGAGCAGATCTCCGAGACGCAACTGCACGAGGCGGGCGGATTGCTGTTCGGCAGGGTGACCTACGATCTGATGGCCGGCTATTGGCCGACCGAGAAGGGCGTGATCGCCGACGTCATGAACAGCATCCCCAAATATGTTGCCTCCCGCACGCTGTCTCGCCTGGCATGGTCAAACGCGCATCTGCTGGGTCCGGAGCTCGCGGCCGAGGTCGACAAGCTCAAGCAGGAGAATGCCAAAGACCTGTTCCTGTTCGGCAGCGCGGACCTCGCGTCGACGCTCGTCGCGCACGATCTGATCGATGAGTTTCGTATCGCGATCAATCCGCGCGTGCTCGGCGCCGGACGGCCGCTGTTCAAGCCGGGTCAGGCCGTGAAGCTCCGCCTGATCGACAGCCGGGCGCTGTCCAACGGCGTTGTCATCGCGCGCTATGCCCCCGTTCGGGACGTGTGAGTCCAGCTCTCGCGGGCGCGCTCCGTGTCCCGGGGGAGTGCAGGTCTATAAACCACACCGCCGGTGCGTCTAGCCCCTCACCTCAACCCTCTCCCCGTGAAGAACGGGGCGAGGGAGCGCACCATCCCTGCGGCCGCGCGTTCGGGACCAAACAACTTGTTCTCACTCAACTCATCAGGAGCGTAGGATGTCGCTGACCCTCTACTATCATCCGCTGTCGTCGTTCTGCTGGAAGGTGCTGATCGCGCTGTATGAGAACGACGTTTCGTTCACGCCGAAGCTGATCAATCTCGGTGACGCGGATGAGCGCGCGGCGTTCTTGAAGCTTTGGCCGGTCGGTAAATTTCCCGTGCTGCGCGACGAGCAGCGCACGATTCCGGAATCGAGCATCATCATCGAATATCTCGACCAGCACTATGCGGGCAGGACGCGCTTCATTCCCGATGATCCCGATCTCGCTTTGCGGACACGTCTGCGCGATCGCTTTCTCGACCTCTATCTGCACATGCCGACGCAGACCGTCGTGTTCGACCGGCTGCGGCCGGCCGATGCCCGCGATCCGCTCGGCGTCGCCGACGCTCGAAGCCGGCTGCGCACGTCCTACGCCATGCTCGAGACCAAGCTGCCGCCGCGTGGCTGGGCGATGGGAGACCCGTTCACCTTGGCGGATTGCGCGGCCGTGCCGGCGCTGTTCTACGCCGACAGAGTGGAGCCGCTTGGTGATGGGCTCCCCCGGGTCACAGCCCATCTCGACCGGCTCAAGGCGAGGCCATCCGTGGCGCGGGTGCTCGCAGAGGCCGAGCCTTATTTCCACATGTTCCCGCAGGAGCCGGGCTGAATCGGGAACCCGGCCAAAATAATTGCGGGAGCGTGTCGGCGGCACCAGGGCCGGATCGTCTTGCTGATGAGGGCAGGGCAGTCCTGCCGGACAGCATCAGGGGAGAGGCGCCATGCGGTTCATGGTGATCGTGAAGGCGACCAGGGACACCGAAGCCGGAATCCTGCCGACGACCGAGGAGTTCGCGGCGATGGGCCGGTTCAACGAGGGACTGGTCAAGGCCGGCATGATGGAGGCGGGTGAGGGCCTGCATCCGACCGCAAAGGGGGCGCGCATCGACTTCTCGAACGGGACGCCGAGCGTCGCGCGCGGTCCGTTCGATCTCTCCCGCGATCTCGCGGCGGGCTTCTGGATGCTCAAGGCCGGCTCGCTCGACGAGGTGATCGAGCATATGAAGCGGGCGCCGTTCCCGAGCGGCCAGATCGAGATCCGCCAGGTCTATGCCGCGGAGGATTTCGGCGAGACGTTCACGCCCGAATTGCGTGAGCGGGTCGAACGGCTGCGTGCGCAGGCCGCCAAGAGCTGAACCGACCCTGATCAGGAGAGGAGGAACGCCATGCGATTCATGATGCTGATGATCCCGCTCGGCTATGAGAGCGCGCCGCCGGACGTGCAGCTCGATCCCGAGCGCGTCAAAGCGATGATGCGCTACAACGAGGCCCTGAAGGACGCCGGCGTGCTGATCACGCTGGAGGGCTTGCATCCGCTGTCGATGGGGGCGCGGGTCTCGTTCGCGGGCGGCACGCCTGTGGTGACCGACGGCCCGTTCGCGGAGGCCAAGGAGGTGCTCGGCGGCTATTGGATGATCGAGGTCGCCTCGCGCGACGAGGCGATCGCCTGGGCCAAGCAGTGCCCGGCCTCGGACAACGAGATCATCGAGATTCGCCAGGTCCAGGAGATGGCCGACTTTTCCGAGGAGGTGCAGCAGGCCGCGGCCGGCTTCGCCGAGCTGCCGCATGCCGGCCGTGTCTGATCGATCCGTTTCACAGCAGGAGAGGGAAGTGCAATGAGCGACAACAGCAACACCTATCTCGCCGTCTTTCTCGGCAGCAAGACCAGTCCGGCCTGGAAAGCCTGGGAGGCGCTGTCCGAAACGGAGCGCAATGCCAGGGGGCAGCAGGGCATGGCGGCCTGGCATGCCTGGGCGGATCAATACAAGGACGCGATCGTCGCGATGGGCGGGCCGCTCGGCAAGACCAAGCGGGTCGACAAGGGCGGCGTCAACGACATCGCCAACGAGATGGGCGCGTTCACCGTGGTCCGCGCCGCGTCGCACGAGGATGCCGCGAAGATGTTCGTCAACCATCCGCATTTTGCGATCTTCCCGGGCGAGCGGGTCGAGATCATGCCGGTGCTGCCGATTCCGGGCGGTTAGTTGAGCGGCCTGCAGGGCGGAACGTCGGCTGAGGTGAACATCGCGCTTGCTTCGGCGCCCGGCGTTTGTGCCGGGCGCGCTGATCTCGCGGCGACTTCGGTGCCAGCCTGCCCCTTGCGCGACCCTCCAGGCGAGGGTGGCGCCTGTTTCGCTGGGGGCTTAACGGGACGACGGGACGGCCCCCCGCGCACATCGGCGGCTGACCCCGCCCAAAAGTCGCTGGCTTCCTTTGACCCAGCTCATGTAAAAGCCTTTTACATGAGCTGGCGCAAGGAAGAGCGCCGCGCCGAGCGCGGCTATCATCACGGTAACCTCAAGGAGGCGCTGCTGCAGGCGGCGCTCGACCTGATCGCGCAGAAGGGGGCTGCCGGCTTCACCTTTGCCGATGCGGCCCGCATGGCCGGCGTCAGCCCGGCCGCGCCCTATCGCCACTTCCGCGACCGCGACGAACTGCTGTCGAGCATCGCCCAGCGCGGCTTCGAGCAGTTCGAGGCGCAGCTCTCGGCGGCGTGGGACGACGGCCGGCCCGACACCGTCACGGCGTTCGAGCGCGTCGGCAAGGCGTATCTCGCATTTGCCCGTTCGGAGCCTGCGTTCTATTCGGCGATGTTCGAATCCGGTGTGCCGGCCGACTCCACCGCGGGTCTGCTGGCGGCGGGGGAGCGCGCTTTCGGCGTCATCCGTGCTGCGGCGGAGCGGCTGGCGGCGCTGGCGCCGCCCGGGGTGCCGCGGCCGCCGGCCCTGATGATGGCGCTGCACATCTGGTCGATGGCGCATGGCATCGCCTCGCTGTTCGCGCGCGGCGATGCCGCCCGGCGCAAGCTGCCGATGTCGCCCGAGGAGCTGCTGGAGGCCGAGGTGTTGATCTATCTGCGCGGGCTCGGCTTCCCGACCGACCGCCGGCCTGCGCCGTCCTCCGCTGCCGAGCCGCCGCCGCTGCCGGACGATGACAAGCCGGCAGGGCCCTGGGGCCGCCCGAAATAAGGTTCAAGGAACGCCGAAAAATAATTCGAGCGACGCGTCAGGCGGTCGCCTTGACAAAATCCCGGGTTGAGCTAGCTATGTAAATGTTATTTACATTCACACGGCATGGCGCCGCGAATGGAGAGGGAGATGGCCTACACCGCAGATGTCAATCGATGGCGCGGTTCGGAGGAGGAGCAGAGGTACCGGCCCCGCATGATGGAGTCGCCCTGGCATCCCGGCTGGATCGCCGTGACCGTGCTCGGCTTCATCATCTGGTGGCCGATCGGACTTGCCCTTCTCTTTTTTACACTCGGGAGCAGAAAGATGGCGTGCTGGAACGGCGGTGATCGCTGGTCGAACAAGATGGAGCGGATGCAGTGGAAGATGGACCGCATGCGCGACAAGATGGAGCGCCGCGGCTTCGGCTTCGGGTTCTCGCAGCCGGCTTCGAGCGGCAACCGCGCCTTCGATGAGTACCGCATGGAGACCCTGCGGCGGCTCGAGGAGGAGCAGCAGGAGTTCCGCGACTTCCTGACCCGGCTGCGCCACGCCAAGGACAAGGAGGAGTTCGACGCGTTCATGGCCCAGCACAAGCCGCGTCCGACCCCGCCGAACGACCAGCCGCAGAGCTGATCGCCTCTCACCTGACGGCGCAGGGCTTTCAGCCCCCGCCCTGACGGCATAAGACGCCCGCTTGCGGTTTCCCCCGCCGGCGGGCGTTTTGCGTTCTCCGATACCGCCCGCCTGCGGCGGCTGGCCGCTGCCCGCTGGCGGCCAAAATGGTCAAGCTGCTGATCACAAAGGCTCTATCTGGCTGGTCCGGCTGGACCTTTGACCTCGGCAATACTCCGCGGTAACCCCGCCTTAACCCCGGAGGGGGTTTGGTTAAGGGGCGCTTACGCGCGCCAAGAGCCCTTGTTTTGACACGTTGGCAGAGGAAGCAGGCCGCTTATGGCTTCGGCGGGCCTCTTAAAGCGATCAGTTCAGGGTTTTCTCGCGCAGGCGCTTTCCGCCGCGACGGCATCCGGCATGGAACGGCGGCTGCATGGTCCCGGGCGTCCCGGGATGATTGGTTGAGAGGATACTGCAGATGTCTGTCGATAGCGGCGGCCTGTCCCTGATCGATCTGTTCGGCAATGCCGGCTGGGTGGTTCGGATCATCATGCTCGGCCTGATCTCCTGCTCGATCTGGGTCTGGGCGATTGCGATCGACAAGATGTTCCTGTTCTCGCGGACCCGCCGCTCGATGGATCGGTTCGAGCAGGCCTTTTGGTCCGGGGAATCGATCGAGGAATTGTATCGGGTGCTGTCGGCGAAGCCGACGCAGTCGATGGCGGCGTGTTTCGTGGCGGCGATGCGGGAATGGAAACGCTCGTTCGAGGGCCATGCGCGCTCCTTCGCCGGGCTGCAGATGCGCATCGAGAAGGTGATGAACGTGTCGATCGCGCGCGAGGTCGAGCGGCTGGAACGCCGTCTCCTGGTGCTCGCCACGGTCGGCTCCGCCGGCCCGTTCGTCGGCCTGTTCGGCACGGTCTGGGGCATCATGACCAGCTTCCAGGCGATCGCGGCTTCGAAGAACACCTCTCTGGCGGTGGTCGCGCCGGGCATCGCGGAGGCGCTGTTCGCTACCGCCATCGGCCTGATAGCGGCCATCCCGGCGACGATTTTCTACAACAAGTTCTCTTCGGAGGTGAACCGGCAGGCGCAGCGGTTGGAAGGCTTCGCAGATGAATTTTCAGCCATCTTGTCCCGTCAGATCGACGAGCGGGGATGAGGGCAGGTATAGTGGCATTCGGATCGTGAGTACCACAGCATGGGCATGAGCATGGGCAGCGCGTCCGGCGGCGGTGGTCGCCGCGGTCGGCGCAAGGCGGCCGTGATGGCGGAGATCAACGTCACGCCGATGGTCGACGTCATGCTGGTGCTGCTGATCATCTTCATGGTCGCGGCGCCGCTGCTCACCGTCAACATCCAGGTCGACCTGCCCCAGGCGCAAGGCGGCTCGGCCTCGACGGCCGACGCCAAGCCGCCGCTCGAGGTCACCGTCAAGAAGACCGGCGGCGGCTGCGCGTCGAAGGTGGACGTGTATCTCGGCGACTCGCCGATCGCGATCAACGAGCTTGGGCCGAAGATCAAGGCGATGAAGGAGGCGGGCGCCGGTGGCGCCGACAACGTCGTCAAGATCCGCGGCGACCGCGACGCCTGCTACTCCGACATGATGAAGGTGCTGGGCCTGGCGCGCGACGCCGGCTATCGCGCCAGCATCGTCGTGCTGCCGGATCAGGGCTCATGACGTCGGCAGACCTCATCCGGTTCGTTCGCACGCGCAAGGGGACGGTGCTGTCCGTCGCCCTGCACGTGCTCGTGCTGTGCTGGGGTCTGTTCAGCTTCTCCGCGCGCTCGATGGTGGTGCCGGCGGAGGACCTGGTGCCCGTCGACGTGATCTCGGAGGACAACTCGTCCAAGGCCAAGGCCGGCGCGCTGACGGGCAAGAAGGAATCCCAGAAGCTGCTGGCCGACAAGATCGGCGAGAAGAAGCCGACCGAGGACATCGTCGGCAAGGTCGACACCAAGCAGGTCACCGAGACCGACGCCGCGCCGACGCCGCAGCCCAAGCCGGAGAAGCCGGTCGAGAAGAAGCCCGACCCGCCGAAGCCGGTCGAGAAGCAGCCGGATACGCCGAAGCCGGTGGCCGAAAAGAAGCCGGAGCCGCCGAAGCCCGCGCCGGCCGAGAAGCCGAAGCCGGAAGAGAAGAAGCCCGATCCGTTCAATCCGGACCAGATCGCCAGCGTGCTCAACAAGGACAAGGCGAAGCAGCCGCCGAAGCCGCAGGCCGCCGCCGCGCCGCCGGAGCCGCCCAAGCACAAGAGCGAGCGCAAATACGACTCCGAGAAGATCGCGAGCCTGATCAATCAGAAGGACCCGACGCGGCAGGCTGCCACGGGGGCGGAGCTCAACGCCAATGCCGCGCTGGGCGCAACGCAGGGAACGGCTGAGAGCAACGTCGCGAGCTGGCAGATCGCATTCCAGCAGGCGGTCGGTCGCTGCTTCAATCTTCCCTATACCGGCGTCGATGAGGACAAGATCGAGGTCGATATCGACATCCAGCTGCGTCCGGATGGATCGCTGGCCGCCGTGCCGGCCGTCGTTGGGACGCGAGGACCGTCGCGGGTCAGCGTAGCCATGGCGGAGAATGCCAAGCGCGCGGTGGAGAATTGCCAGCCTTATTCGTTCCTGCCGAAGAACCGGTACAATGAGTGGAAGCTCGTACCGACGACATTCAATCTCAAAATGATGAATTCGATGCGAGGCCGAACTTGACGACACCTCCAACGCGCACGACCGGATTTTTCACGCGGCGCCAGCTGTTGCTGACCGGAGGCGCCGCGATGGCGACGCTGGGCGCTGGGCCCGCGCTCGCCCAGCAAAAACGCCTGGAGATCATCCCGAGCGGCGAGTTCAAGCCGATCCCGATCGCCGTTCCGCCCTTCGTGCCCGGCGGGGCAGGGGATGCCGATGTCGGCAATGGCATTGCGCAGGTGATCACCAACAATCTGAAGCGCAGCGGGCTGTTCGTGCCGGTCGACCCGGCTGCGTTTCCCGAGCGCATCAGCAATTTCGAGGCGCCGCCGCAATTCGCGAGCTGGCGTCCGCTCGACCTGCGCGGGCTGGTGACGGGCCGCGCGACGCGGCAGCCGGACGGGCGCCTGAAGGCGGAGTTTCGGCTGTGGGACCCGAACTCGGGCCAGCAGCTCACCGGCCAGCAATATGTGACGGCGCCGGAATATTGGCGGCGCATCGCGCATATCATCTCGGACCAGATCTACACGCAGATGACCGGCGAGAAGGGCTATTTCGACAGCCGCGTCGTGTTCGTCGACGAGAGCGGCCCGTCGGATCGCCGCGTCAAGCGGCTCGCGCTGATGGACCAGGACGGCGCCAACGTCCGCTATCTCACCCGCGGCGCCGACCTCGTGCTGACGCCGCGGTTCTCGCCGTCGAGCCAGGAAATCACCTACATGGAGTTCGGGCAGGGCGACCCGAAGGTCTATCTGTTCAACATCGAGACCGGCCAGCGCGAGATCGTCGGCAACTTCCCCGGCATGTCGTTCTCGCCGCGCTTCTCGCCGGACGGCCAGCGCATCATCCTGAGCCTGCAGCAGGGCGGCAACTCCAACCTGTTCGTGATGGACCTGCGCTCGCGCACGACCACGCGGCTCACCGACACGCCGGCGATCGATACCTCGCCGTGCTACTCGCCGGACGGCAGCCAGATCTGCTTCGAGTCCGATCGCGGCGGCAAGCCGCAGATCTACGTGATGTCCTCCAGTGGCGGGGCAGCGCAGCGCATCTCGTTCGGCGAGGGCAGCTACTCGACGCCGGTGTGGTCGCCGCGCGGCGACTTCATCGCCTTCACCAAGCAGGGCGGCGGCCAGTTCGCGATCGGCATCATGAAGACGGACGGCTCGGGCGAGCGCATCCTCACCGCCGGCTTCCACAACGAAGGGCCGACCTTCTCGCCCAACGGCCGCGTGCTGATGTTCTTCCGTGACCCCGGCGGCACCGCCGGTCCGTCGCTGTACTCGATCGACGTCTCCGGCCGCTTCGAGCAGAAGGTGCCGACGCCGGGCTTCGCCTCGGATCCGGCCTGGTCGCCGCTGTTGTCGTGACGGTGAGCGAGGCTCTGGGCCCGCTCACGTCGTGGTGGACGCGATTTTTCGAGTCGCGCGAGGCGTGTTCTGTGGAAAGGTGGAACTATTAGTTGTAGTAGCCGGGTAGTGTTTGCCTAGTTCTCTGAATTTTCGAGCGAATTCGTGCATTTCGCGAGCGCGGAAACGCTCCGCTAACGATGTTCCCTCAGAAAGACTTCACCTGCGAGCGGTAATGTTTGTGCACCGAACAGGACGCGTGCGCACGAATGCAGCTTGCCACTCAGAATGGAGAAGACGATCGAAAGTTGTCGCCTGCGATCCAGGCGGCTCTCGTCGACTCCCTCTTCCAGGATCCCGGCCCGATGTTCGCCGGCGCACTCTGCGCCGCCGTCGCCGCCGTCATGACCGCGATCAAGAGCGGCGACGTCAATCTGTGGCCGTGTGCCGCGATGCTGATCATCGCAGGGGCGTTCCGTTCGCTCGACATGCGCTACTATCGGAGCCTCTGCGACAACGGTCGCCTCACGCAGGAGGCGGTCGAGCGCTGGGAGGTTCGCTACCAGATCGGCGCCATGATCTATGCGCTGGTGCTCGGCGTGTGGTGCGTAGTCGCCCTTGTCGACAACAGCGACCCGGTGGTGCACCTGATCGCGATCACGGTGACGCTCTGCTACATGTCGGCGGGCGCCGGCCGGACCTACGGGCGGCCTTGGATATTCCATGTCCAGATCCTGCTCGCCTGCGGACCGCTTGCAGTGGCTCTCGCGATCCACGGCAGCCCTTATTACCTGGGCATGGCGGCGTTCTGCGTCCTGTTCTTCGTGTCGCTGAAACATATCTCGACCAATCTGCAGAGGATCTTCGTTCAGGCCTTCGTGGCGCGCGAAAGCGAGGCTGCGCTGGCCAAGCAGTTCGATACGGCCCTGAACAACATGCCGCACGGCCTGTGCATGTTCCGCTCCGACGGGCGTCTGGCCGTGATGAACCACCGCTTCGGCCACATGATGAGCCTGCCGGATGACATCCTGCAGCGTGGCGGCAAGGCGGCCGACATCATCAACGCCTGCGTGATCGCAGGCTCGATCTCCGCTTCGAGCGGCCGGTTGATCCTGGCCGAGATCGAGCACACCAAGACCCATAACGTCATTACCAGCGATCCCGACGTCGCGCGCGATCGGTCGCTGTCCTGGACCTTCCAGCCGATGGCCGACGGCGGCGCAGTGGTCCTGCTCGAGGACATCACCGAGCGCCGGCATGCGGAGGCGCGCATCTCGCATCTGGCGCGCTATGACGAGCTCACGACCTTGCCGAACCGCGTCAGCTTCCGCGACGAGATCGAACGGCTGCTCAGGATTCCGCAGCGGCACGGCGAATTGTCCGCGCTGCTGTTCGTCGATCTCGACCGCTTCAAGCAGGTCAACGACACGCTCGGCCACCCCTGCGGCGATCAACTGCTCTGCGCGGTCTCCGAGCGGCTGCGCGACATGCTGCGTCCGGAAGACTTCGTCGCGCGCTTCGGCGGCGACGAGTTCGTGGTGTTCCAGCGCAACATCCGCTCCAACGATGACGCGGCCATGCTGGCGCGCCGGATCGTCGATCAGCTCAGCGAGCGCTACAAGATCGACAATCACCTGGTCGAGATCGGCGCCAGCGTCGGCATCGCCATGACTGGGCCGGGGATCAGCGCCGACACGCTATTGAAGAACGCCGACATGGCGCTGTACCGCGCCAAGGCCGAGGGACGGGGCACCTTCTGCTTCTTCCGCGACGAACTCGCCCAGACGGTCGAGGCGCGTCGCATCCTCGAGCTCGATCTGCGCAAGGCGCTGGCGAACGAGGAGTTCGAGCTGTTCTATCAGCCGCTGGTCAATCTGAAGTCCGGCAAGATCTCGACCTGCGAGGCGCTGCTGCGCTGGAACCACCCGGTGCGCGGCACGGTCTCGCCGGTCGACATTATTCCCGTCGCCGAGGACATGGGCCTGATCGTCGATCTCGGCCGCTGGATCCTGCGCAAGGCCTGCCTCGAATGCATGAAATGGCCGGATGCGGTCAGCGTCGCCGTCAACTTCTCGCCGCAGCAGTTCCATCAGCGCGATGTGCTCAGTGAGGTCCGCTACGCGCTCGAAGTGTCCGGGCTGCCGCCACATCGGCTCGAGATCGAGATCACCGAATCCTCGCTGTTGCGCAACACCCAGCTCACGCACGATGTGCTGTCGCAACTGCACATGCTCGGGGTTCGTATTTCGCTCGACGATTTCGGCACCGGCTATTCGAGCCTCAGCTATTTGCACAACTTCCCGTTGGAGAAGGTCAAGATCGATCGCTCTTTCCTCGAAGGCATCGACAGCGATCGGCCGCTGACCCTGTTGCGCGGTGTCGCAAGATTGTCCGCCGATCTCGGCATGTCGGTGGTGGTGGAGGGCATCGAGACCAACGAGCAGCTCGAACTGGTCAGCGCCGACGGCACGGTCACCGAGGCGCAGGGCTATCTGTTCAGCCGGCCCGTCCCCGCAATCCGCATCCGACAGCTCCTGAATGCCTCGCATGGGCGCCGTTCGAGCGACGGGGCGATCGCGGCCGCCGGCGGGACACGTTCGATCGCATGATCACCCGACCTCCGCCTTGATGCGGACGTGCCGCGAAGATCGACCGGCGCTGGAGGCGAGCTCTGTGCGTAGCATCCCGTCGGTCCTCTCTACGAGCGTGGCTCGCACGTGAATGGCGATGTGACAACCCCACGTCGCACCATTCGGAAACATTGCACGCGTCTACCAAGCGAATCCGTTTCGATTTGACACGCAAGTGATCCGAAGCAATCCGTCCGCTGCAGCGTCCAATCCCGTAAGTCACGGTTGCGCCTCCGGGATTCTGCGAGCCGTTAACTTTGTACCGCCGAAAGCTTTGCGTCGGCATTAACCCGCTGTTAAGCTCATACTGCTCGTAGGAGTTGTGTGAGAAGGGGTTGCGGATGAAGTCGGCGGCTAGAGTAAGTGCCGTTGCTGAACAGAAGTCGGATGTGCTGGAGAACGTGGACTATCGACTGGCGCTGACTGTTGAGGACAAGGACGAGATCTATCGGCTGCGCTACCGCGCCTATCTGCGTGAAGGCGCCATCCTCCCGTCGCCCAGCGAACGCGTCACCGACGAATATGACGATCTTCCCAACAGCTTCATCTTCGGCGTCTACGTCAATGGCGAGCTCTACAGCTCGATCCGCATCAGCGTCGTGAACTCGCAATGGCGCCGATCGTTGTCCTCGGACATGTTCGCCGACTTGCTGCATCCCGAGCTTGATCGCGGGAAGGTCGTCATCGACCCGACACGGTTCGTCGCCGACCATGAGAAGGCGCGGCTGTTTCCGGCGCTTCCCTATGTGACGGTCCGGCTCGGCTACGTCGCCTGCGCCCACTTCAATGCGGACATCGGTCTCGCCAACGTCCGCCCCGAGCATCGCGCCTTCTACAAGAAGGTGTTCCTGCAGGAACCATGGGGTGAGCCGCGGCTCTACTCCGGCCTCACCAAGCCGGTCGGCCTGGTGGCGGCGCATTACCCTTCGATCCGCGATCGCGTGTTCCAGCGCTTTCCGTTCATGCGCTCGAGCGCGTTCGAACGGCGGATGCTGTTCGATCGTCCCGCGCCGGACGCCTTCACTGATTCGTTCAGGATTCAGGCGGTCGCGAAGGCCGGCTGATCATCGGCCGATATCGGGGCCAGTTCGGCCGTCTGGCCGGTTCACACCGTGGCCCTGATGCAAATTCAGCGAAAAAGCGCCCTGCTGCAGGCGTCGCGCCGCTTGCCTTCACCCTGGCGCCACATTTACAACCCATTAACCATCGCGGTCGCTTTTCGGGTTTCGTTAGCATTTGACGGGGTTCGGCAAGACCCCATCAAGGTTGACGGAACGTTCGCTTAACCATCGCCCTGTAGACCGGATGGCAGTCTAAGAACGTGAGCGTGGAGGCTCCGGGAATGAAATATCAGATGCGTATCCTCCAGGGATTGAAGTTGGCCGCCGTGCTGGCCGTGGCGCTGTCGATGGGCGCCTGCGCCAACAAGAATCTCACCGGGGCCGACGGGGCGATGGCCAGCGCTGCGACTCCAGGCAGCCAGCAGGACTTCGTCGTGAATGTCGGCGATCGCGTCTTCTTCGAGAGCGATCAGACCGATCTCACGCCGCAGGCGATCGCGACCTTGGAGAAGCAGGCGCAGTGGCTGCAGAGCTATCCGCGCTACTCCTTCACGATCGAGGGCCATGCCGACGAGCGCGGCACCCGCGAGTACAACATCGCGCTGGGCGCGCGGCGCGCGCAGTCGGTCCGCAACTTCCTGGTGTCGCGCGGCATCGACCAGGGCCGCATGCGCACGATCTCCTACGGCAAGGAGCGGCCGGTGGCGGTTTGTAACGATATCTCGTGCTGGTCGCAGAACCGTCGTGCGGTGACGGTCCTGAACGCCAGTTCATAAAGCTGAACGAATCCGTTGCTGATGAAGCCGGCGTCGCCCATCGACGCCGGCTTCATTGTTTGTGATCGGCAGGTCTTGTCCGGGCTTGGTCTTGTCTTCGCTTGAACGTCATTTGTCTCTATCGCATTTCTGCTTTACAGCCTCGCTCACAGGCTTGTTTTCAATGTCTCGCCGATCCGGTCGTCAGGGCAGCATGTCATTCATGTTTCTTCCACGGAGCGCCGCCGCGATCCTCGCAGCGCTCGTCGTTTTCTCGTGCCAGGCATTTTCGTCGCGGGCGCTCGCCCAGACCGACGATGATCCCGAGATCCGGATTCAGCGGCTCGAAAACCAGCTCCGGCAACTGACCGGTCAGAACGAGGAGCTGCAATATCGCAATCGCCAGCTCGAGGAGCGGCTGCGGCAACTGCAGAGCGCAGCACCCGGCGGCGCCCCCGCGGCGCAGCCGAGCGCGGCCGCGCCGGCGCAGGCCAATCCCGCCTACGGCCAGCCTCCACAGCCGGCCTACGGGCAGCAGCAATATGGCCAGCAGCAGTACGGCCAGCCGCAACAGGCCTCTCCCCAGCAGCAGCCGGGCTATGCGCAGCCGCAGGCCGGCGCGCCGGTGCAAATCGTCCAGGAGCCGGCGGCCCCTGGCCGGGGCCGCCGCGGCGATGCGTTCGATCCGAGCCAGAATCCGACGGCTCCCGGCGCCCCGCAAGCGCTCGGCGGCGGCCAGTTGCCGATCCAGCCGGGTGGCGGCCAGGCCGCCGGCCGTCCCGCCGGCGATCCCACGACTCTCGCCAACACGGGCGGTCGCTATCCCCAGGGTGCGCCGCCGGCCGCCGCTCCGGGCGCAGTTGGACTGGAGACCGCGCCGCCGCGGCAGACGCCGCGCGACGAATACGACCTCGGCATCGGCTACATGCAGCGCCGCGACTACGCGCTGGCCGAGCAGACGATGCGCAACTTCACCCAGAAATATCCGAACGATCCGATGGTCGGCGACGCGCAATATTGGCTCGGCGAGAGCTTCTACCAGCGTCAGCAATATCGCGATGCCGCCGAGGTCTTCCTCGCCGTGACGACGAAATACGAGAAGTCGGGCAAGGCGGCGGATGCGCTGCTCCGGCTCGGCCAGTCGCTGGCCGCGCTGAAGGAGAAGGAGGCGGCCTGCGCCGCGTTCGGCGAAGTGACGCGCAAATATCCGCGCGCGTCGGCGGGCGTGAAGGCGACGGTCGATCGCGAGCAGAAGCGGGTGAAGTGCTGAACGCCCCCGGGCGAGGGTAGGCCTCTCGCTTACGACCGACGGGGCGGGTAGGCTGCGGCGCCATGTCGAAGGCCGGTTCCGAAGATGATCTTGCGATCTCCGCCGCCGAAGCGGAGCGCCTGTTCGCGCCGCTTTCGGCGGCGCCCGTGCTGGTGCTCGCCGTATCGGGCGGTCCGGATTCGATGGCTCTGATGTGGCTCGCGGCGCGGTGGCGCGCGGGGCTTGCGCAGGGGCCGCGCCTTGTGGCTGTGACGGTCGACCATGCTCTGCGGCGCGACTCCGCCCGTGAAGCCCGCATGGTGAAGGAGACCGCGCGGCGGCTCGCAATTCCACATCGGACCTTGCGCTGGAACGATGAGAAGCCGGACACCGGGATTCCCGAAGCGGCGCGCCTGGCAAGATACCGCCTGCTGGCGCGCGCGGCGCGGCAGGCGGGCGCCGGACACGTCGTCACCGCCCACACCCGTGACGACCAGGCCGAGACCGTGCTGATGCGGCTCTTGCGTGGCAGCGGCATTGCGGGGCTCGCGGCGATGGCACCGCTCAGCGAGCGGGAAGGGCTGTTGCTGGCGCGGCCTCTGCTCGACGTTGCCAAGGCCAGGCTGGTGGCGACGCTGCGCTCGGCCGGGATCCCCTTCGCAGATGATCCGACCAATCAAGATCCCGCCTTCACCCGGCCGCGGCTGCGCGCTCTGATGCCGGCTCTGGCCGCCGAGGGCGGTGATGCCCGGACGCTGGCGACGCTGGCCGACCGGCTCGGACGGGCCAATGCCGCGATCGAATTGATGGCGGATGGCGCCGAACGCTATCTCGCATTGCGAGCGGCCGGCACCGGGCCCGGACAGGCGGATCACGGCGAGACCTTCGAGGCGCGCGCCTTTGTCGCACTCCCGGCAGAAATCAAACTGAGGCTGCTGATGCGCGCCATCAATCGCATTGGCACTGAAGGTCCCGTGGAACTCGGCAAGGCCGAGGCGCTGCTGGCGCGGCTGGACCGGACTCTTGCGGGGAACGCCGATGGCGGTACGTCTGCTCCGGGCAGGCTAAAACAGACCCTGGCTGGTGCACTGGTAAGCATGACGCGAGGCGCGATCCGCATCACGCCCGCGCCGCCGCGGCGGTCGGGCGCGACTTGAAGCGGCTCGTCGCTTTCGCGGACCCTTAACCACCGGCCCTGGCAGCGGTTTCCCGCGCTTTTTTTGAGCGGGAATCGGGCTAGGATGCGATAAATAGTCCTTTCTAGTTCCCTTGGCATTGCCGCGAGTGGTACCTAGATTACGAGACGGTCGACCGGGGGATTCCCTCGTGGCTACCCAGGGATGAGTCCGAGGACGAACGGCCGCGATCCGCGCGACCACGAAGGAAAATCGATGAACGCCAATCTGCGCAATTTCGCCCTTTGGGTCATTATTGTCCTGTTGCTGTTGGCGCTGTTCACACTCTTCCAGAACCCGGGGCAACGCGCGTCCTCGACCGACATCAACTTCTCGCAGTTGTTGACCGAGGTCGATCAGGGCAATGTGCGCGACGTTGTGATCCAGGGGCCGGAGATTCACGGCACCTTCAAGAACGGCTCGTCGTTCCAGACCTACGCGCCGAGCGATCCGAACCTCGTGAAGCGCCTGTACGACGCCAAGGTCAACATCCAGGCCAAGCCGCCCGGCGACAACGTGCCGTGGTTCGTGTCGCTGCTGGTCTCGTGGCTGCCCTTCATCGCGCTGATCGGCGTCTGGATCTTCCTCTCCCGGCAGATGCAGGGCGGCGCCGGCAAGGCGATGGGCTTCGGCAAGTCGCGCGCCAAGATGCTGACCGAGGCGCACGGCCGGGTGACGTTCGAGGACGTCGCCGGCGTCGACGAGGCCAAGCAGGACCTGCAGGAGATCGTCGAATTCCTGCGCGATCCCGGCAAATTCCAGCGGCTCGGCGGCCGCATTCCGCGCGGCGTGCTGCTGGTCGGCCCTCCCGGCACCGGCAAGACGCTGATCGCGCGCGCCGTCGCCGGTGAAGCCAACGTGCCGTTCTTCACCATTTCTGGTTCTGACTTCGTCGAGATGTTCGTCGGCGTCGGCGCCAGCCGCGTCCGCGACATGTTCGAGCAGGCCAAGAAGAACGCGCCCTGCATCATCTTCATCGACGAAATCGACGCCGTCGGTCGCCATCGCGGAGCCGGTCTCGGCGGCGGCAATGACGAGCGCGAGCAGACCCTCAATCAGTTGCTGGTCGAGATGGACGGCTTCGAGGCCAACGAGGGCGTGATCCTGATCGCAGCCACCAACCGGCCCGACGTGCTCGATCCTGCCCTGATGCGTCCCGGCCGCTTCGACCGCCAGGTCGTGGTCTCGAACCCGGACATCATCGGCCGCGAGCAGATCCTCAAGGTTCATGTCCGCAAGGTGCCGCTGGCGCCGGACGTCAACCTCAAGACCATCGCCCGCGGCACGCCCGGCTTCTCCGGAGCCGACCTGATGAACCTCGTCAACGAGGCTGCTCTGACCGCCGCTCGTCGCAACAAGCGGATGGTAACGCAGTCCGAGTTCGAGGAGGCCAAGGACAAGGTGCTGATGGGCGCCGAGCGCCGCTCGATGGTGATGACCGAGGAAGAGAAGATGCTGACCGCCTATCACGAGGCGGGACATGCGATCGTCGGCCTCAACGTCCCGAGCCACGACCCGATCCACAAAGCCACCATCATTCCGCGCGGCCGCGCGCTCGGCATGGTGCAGTCGCTGCCCGAGGCCGACCGTCACTCGCATACGCGTGAGTGGTGCGTCTCGAAGCTCGCGATGATGTTCGGGGGCCGCGAGGCCGAGGTGCAGAAGTTCGGTGCGGAGAAGGTGACCAATGGCGCCACCGGCGACATCCAGCAGGCCACCAACCTCGCCCGCGCGATGGTCATGGAATGGGGCATGTCGGACAAGCTCGGCCGCGTGCGCTACCAGAGCAATGAGCAGGAGGTCTTCCTGGGTCATTCGGTGGCGCGCTCGACCAACATCTCCGACGATACCGCCCGCCTGATCGACTCCGAAATTCGCGGCCTGATCGAGGCCGGCGAGCAGGAGGCGCGCCGCATCATCACCGAGAAGCGCGACGACTGGGAAGCGATCGCCCAGGCGCTGCTCGAATACGAGACGCTGACCGGCGAGGAGATCAACGACCTCCTGAAGGGCAAGAAGCCGAACCGCGAATCGGCGGTCGAGCCGTCGACGCCGCGCGCGTCGGCCGTGCCGCCGGCCGGCAAGCCGCGGCCGCGGCCCGATCCGGGCCTGGAGCCACAGCCGCAGGCGTGAGCCAGGGTGATATGCAACGGACTTCCGACGGTCAGCCTATCTGATCCGGAAGATCGAGAGAGACGACAGGCCCGGCTTACAGCCGGGCTTTTCGTTTGTTTGGAGTCGTGCCGGCGGCAGTCCGATTCGCGCGCGGTGGGCGCGCGTTCTGTTTGTCAGGTCTTTCGTTGACGGGTTGCCGCGCCGCGGACCGCCTCCAGCGCCGCGCATCACGGCTTGTCGAACCAGGCCTTCCACTGCGGGACGGCGGTGGCGAACGTGCCGCGATGGCTGGTTGGTCCCGTCGACACCGCCTCGACCTTGCTGTTGCCGGCGCCGATCGCCTGCTGATAGGTCATCGCCAGCCGGCCGAGACCGGTCGAGATTGCCTCGTCGGTCTCGCCGTAATAGTTGCGCACCGGCGTCTTGATGATCCAGCGATAGGCTTGCGTCTGCGCGACCAGGCGGCCGTAGGCCGACGCCGCGAAATACTGCGCATCGAAATAGTCGGGCTTGAGCAGCTCGTGCAGATCGGTCGGAACGTCGGCGACGTTGAAGGGCTCGCGCTCATAGGCCTTGCGGGCGACGTCGTAATAGGTGTCGCTGATCACCGAGCGCGCCAGCCCCGGCACCGCATAGTAGTTCTCGAACGCGAACGCCGACAGGATGAACAGCGAATTGACCCAGGCGGCGTCGTTCTTGCGCGGGAAGCTCAGGAAGCCGTTGAGCGCCACGGACACGTCGACAGGGGCGCTCGCCGTCGCCGCTGCCGCGACCTGCACGCCGGCGCTTTCGAGCTTCTCGAGAAAGGCCATGGTCACGAAGCCGCCTTGCGACCAGCCGGCGATGTCGAGCCTGGCGCTCGTCAGCTTCATCTGCTTGAGCACGGCGCGGCTCGCCCGCAGCATGTCGTAGGTGGCCTGCTGATGGCTGGCCTTCACCATGTAGCCTTCCGGCTCGGTCGAGATGCCCATTCCGAAATAGTCGGCGCCGATCAGCAGATAGCCTTGTCCTGCGAACTGCGCGATCATCAGCTGCGTCTCGGGCGACTGCTCCGGAAACGACGGCACCTCCTGCTTTCCGTACACCGTGCCGTGCTGATAGGACACCATCGGCAGGCTGGTCTCGCCGGTCTCGGGCACCGCGAGCAGGCCGCTCGCCGTGATCGGCTTGTTGCCGCGCTCGGGGACGACGGACGCATAGGTGACGCGATAGAGTCGCACGGCGTTGCGGGCCGGGGTGTAGGTCACCGAAACGCCCGCGAATTTCGGCGTGTCGACGGTGAGGATGGTGTTCAGCCGGGCGACGTCCCAGCGGGCCAGATACTCATAGCTCACGTCGGAGGAGACGCGGACCGGACCCTTGTCCTGGGCGCGGCTTGCGGCCGGCCAAGGGGCGCAAACGAGCAGCGCGATGAGAGCGCGATAAACGAACATGGGATCTCCCCGGCCTGCCGCCGTTGGTTGCATTCGGACCCCTGCGATACAGATCGCGCGTAAACAATCGGTGCGGCGCCGGCGGTCGCGCGCCGTCGCCCACGCTTAAGCCTTCTTCAAGCGTCCCCGCCTATGTCTCGATCGGGAGGCGCCCATGCAGGCGCGGGGCGAGGTCCAGATGGCTGACAATCCTGATGCCGCCGCGATCCCATCGCAGCGTCGTGACGTTCCGCTCGGCCTGTTCGCGGCCTGCTTCGCGCTCGCCTGCATCAACGCCTCGTTCTTCCCGGCCGGGCTGTGGTCGGGCACCTGGATCTGGGACCAGGCGGGTCTCGGCATTCCCACCGATTTCGTCAATGTCTGGGCGGCCGGCAAGCTGGCGCTGCAGGGACATCCGGCGCTGGCCTGGGACTGGGACGTGCAGCGCCAGGTCGAGCTCGACCTGCTGCGGCAGGATTTCCCGGGCTACTTTGCCTGGCACTATCCGCCGCCGTTCCTGTTCGTCGCAGCGTTCCTGGCGCAGTTTCCCTACACGCTCGCCTTCGTCGGCTGGGTCTATGCCAGCTTTGTTCCCTATGCGCTCGCGATGCGCGCGATCGTCGGCCGCGGCTTCGGCCTGCTGCTCGCAGCCGGCTTTCCGGCCCTGTTCTCGAACGCGCTGGTCGGGCAGAACGGATGCCTCACCGCCGCGCTCGTCGGCGGCACGCTCTATCTGCTGCCGGTGCGGCCGGTGCTGGCGGGGATCTGTCTCGGGCTCCTGACCTACAAGCCGCAATATGGCCTGCTCTTCCCGATCGTGCTGATCGCCACCCAACGCTGGACAGCCTTCGTCTCTGCGAGCGTCACCGCGATCGTTCTGGCGCTGCTGTCATGGCTCGCCTTCGGGCTGGAGAGCTGGCAGGCCTTTTTCCATTGGCTGCCGATGTTTTCGCAGGCGTTCCTGACCGAGGGCAAGGCGACCTGGTGGAAGCTGCAGAGCCTGTTTTCGCTCGTGCGCTATTTCGGCGGCTCGGAAGCGCTTGGCTGGACCTTCCAATGGGTGCTGACCGCGGCCGTTGCGGTCGTGCTGGTGACGCTGTGGCGCAGCCCGGTGCGCTACGCGCTGAAGGCGGCGGCGCTGGCCGTCGGGCTGCTGCTGACGACGCCCTATTTGTTCATGTACGACATGATGGTTCAGGCCATCGCGGTGGCATGGCTGGTGCGGATCGGCCTCGCCGAGGGCTTTCGCCGCTACGAGCTGCCCGCGCTCGGCGGCATCGCGGCGCTTCAGATCACGTTCATGCTGTCCGGGATTCCGCTCGGGCTTGCGGCCAATCTGATCCTGGCCGGCCTGGTGCTGGCGCGCGCCGGCTCGTGGTGGCGTCGGCAGCCGGCGCCCGCCGCGGCGGCGCTCGCGAGCGCCTGACACACCGGTTGGGGCCGGGCAGGGTCATGATTTCCCTTGTCTTCCTTCGTGAACAGGTGTTCAGTTCTTCCCAGCCATTTGTGAGGTCGATCCTCCAAAAACACTGAACCAGCGTTCGCCGGGTGCCCTGGACGAGCGCGTCCGGGACGAGAAACGCCATGGTCTATCGGCGAACCCATCAGGTCGTGAAGCGGCTCGCGGCTCGCCGCAGCGCGATCCTGGCTGCCGCCCGCGAAACCGCCGCGGAAGGCGGCATGTCTGCCGTCCAGATCGCCCCGGTGGCGATCCGGGCCAATGTCGCAGCCGGCACCGTCTATCGCTACTTTCCCTCCAAGGCGGATCTGATCTCGGAGCTGATCGCGGAAGTCTCGCGCGATGAGCTTGCCGCCGTCCGGCGCGCCGCCGATGCCGCTCCCGGTCCATCCTCGGCGCTGGCTGCCGCGGTGTCCACGGTCGCAGTGCACATCCTGTCGCAGCGCAAGCTCGCCTGGGGCATCCTGGCCGAGCCGGTCGACGTCGACGTGACGGCGTCACGGATCGCGAGCCGCCGCGAGATCGTCGGCGAGATCGCCTCGCGGATCGACGCGGCCGTCCGTGCCGGCCATCTTCCGGCGCAGGACACCCAGTTGGCCGCGACCGCGCTGCTCGGCGCGCTGCACGAGGCGCTGGTGGGGCCGCTGGCGACCGAGAATCCCGACGACCCTGCCAAGCTCCGCGACACCGTTCAGGCGGTCACCCTGCTGGCGCTGCGCGCGGTCGGCGTCATGGATGCGCGTGCGCGCGGTCTCGTCGTGCAGGCCGTGCTGCCGGTCAGGAGCCTGGTCGGCGCGTAGTCCGCGCCGCCCATGCCTTACCCTTGGGACGCAAGGCCGCGCTTAAGCAAGGATTCACCCGTCGCGGCGATGGTGAGGCTGGCGTGCCGCGAGAGCACCGCCTTGCCCCACTCCAGGTGCCTCCTCAGACGATGTCGATTGCACGCAACCCTCTGGCGACGCGCCTCGTCATCGCCGGATCGGCCGCCGCCGGCGCTGTCTATGCATATCTCGCCGGCGAGGACATCAACTGGGACTGGCAGAACTATCACGACTATGCCGGCTTCGCGCTGCTGCATGGCCGCTTCGACATCGACGTCGCGCCTGGCGGCTTTCAGAGCTTCCTCAATCCGCTGATCTACCTGCTGCCTTACGCGGTCCGCCACGGGCTCGATGCGCCGTGGTGGGGCGTCGCGCTGGGCGCGCTGCACGGCCTCAATCTCGCGCTGGTCTATTGGGTTGCGCGCGTGCTGCTCCGGCGCGCGTCTGACGCGTTCACGCTCAGCGCCGCGCTCATCATCGCCGCCCTCAGTCCGATGGCGCTGTCCGAGGTCGGCACCAGCTTCGCCGACATTCTCACGACCATTCCGATCCTCGCCGGCATCGCGCTGATCTTCGGGGAGGACGATGAGCGCGGCCGACGTTTCGTCGCCGCTGGCCTGCTGATCGGCGCGGCCACGGGACTGAAGCTCACCAATGCGACGTTTCTGGTCGGAGCCGGCGTCTCGCTGCTCCTGGTGGCGCGGCCGTGGCGCGCGATCGTCGCATTCGGCGCGGGCAGTTCGGCCGGCGTGATCGTGACCGCGGGGCCGTGGGCATTGAAGATGGCGCGCGACTACGGCAGCCCGCTGTTTCCATTCTACAACACGATCTTCCGCTCGCCCGAAGCGCCGCAGGCCTCGATCGTCGATACGCGCTTCATGCCGCAGGGACTGCTCGATGCGCTCGCCTATCCGTTCTACTGGGTGATCGGCAAGCATCCCTCGTCGGAATGGCCGTTCCGCGATCCGCGTTTCGCCGTCGTGATCGTGCTGCTCATCGCGCTGATCGTCACCGGCCTGTGGCAGCGGCGCGAGGTGCTGCCGCTGCGCGACCGGCGCCTCCTGATCTTCTTCTGGCTCAGCTACGTCCTGTGGATGCTGGCCTTCTCGATCCAGCGCTATCTGATGCCGCTCGAGCTGTTGTCGGCGCCGCTGATCGTGC
This sequence comes from Bradyrhizobium sp. SZCCHNPS1003, assembly GCF_032381555.1. Classification (NCBI taxonomy): domain Bacteria; kingdom Pseudomonadati; phylum Pseudomonadota; class Alphaproteobacteria; order Hyphomicrobiales; family Nitrobacteraceae; genus Bradyrhizobium; species Bradyrhizobium sp. SZCCHNPS1003. The sequence goes on along the minus strand of NZ_JAUHIU010000001.1, from coordinate 781,426 downwards.
TGCTGCTCATCCGCCTGGTCGATGCTTGGCGTGCAGACGCTGGGCCGGTCGCGTCACCATCGCGGCGGATGACGCAGGCCGTCACGGTGATGGCCGCGCTCGGCATCGCGCTGGCGTCGCAGCCGACCGACTGGATGCGGCGGCCATGGTCAGATCCCTACCGGCCGCAGCTCGCGGCGGACCTGCAACGTCCCGCGACGTTCCTGCTGCTGCAGAAGCCGCTCGGCTACGTCACGTCGTTCCTGCCACAGGGCTCGCGCGTCTATCAGTTGTCCGAGCTCGTGGTGCCGATCGTGTCCGGCGGCGTGCTGGACCGCCGGGTTCGCAACGGCCTGGCCAATCCGCTGCCGGGAGGCGTGTGGGCGCTGTATTTCTCCAAGAGCCCGGCCGACAACCCGCCGCGGCTCGAGGTGCTTGCGGACTATGATCTCCAGATCGATGCGTCGCGTGGCTGCGAGCGCATCCCCGGCGCCGCCGGCATTGCCATCGAGGCCTGTCCGGTGATCGCGCGGGCCAAGCCCCCGTCCACGGCCGGACTGGGCGCGATCGATAGGACCCAATAGGTCGTCTCAGATATGGGCGTCGCTCGACGGCCCGACATAGGCGATGCGCACCATGTTCGTGGTGCCGGGTGTGCCGAGCGGCACGCCGGCGACGATGATGACGCGCTGTCCGGCGCGGACGAAGCCGTCGCGGAAGGCAATCGAGCCGGCGCGCTCGACCATGTCGTCCTGGTCGCGCGCGTCCTCGGCCACCACGCAGTGCACGCCCCACACGACCGACAGGCGGCGTCCGGTTGCCAGGTTCGGGGTGATCGCGACCACCGGCGGCTTCGGCCGCTCGCGCGCGACGCGGATCGCGGTGGAGCCGGACGAGGTCCAGCAGATGATCGTAGGAAGATCGAGATTCTCGGCGATCCGCCGTGCGGCCTCGGCGATCGCATCGCCCGCGGTCGATTCCGGCTCGGGACGCTGCGCCGCGATCACCGAGCGATAGACCACGTCGCGCTCGACCTCCTCGCCAATGCGGTTCATGGTCGAGACCGCCTCGACCGGGTATTTGCCGGCGGCCGACTCGGCCGACAGCATGATCGCGTCGGCGCCTTCATAGACCGCAGTGGCGACGTCGGAGACCTCGGCGCGCGTCGGCACCGGCGACTGGATCATCGATTCCAGCATCTGTGTCGCGACCACCACCGGCTTGCCGGCGCGGCGCGCCAGCCGCGTCATCTGCTTCTGCAGGCCGGGCACGCGCTCCAGCGGCAGCTCGACGCCAAGGTCGCCGCGCGCCACCATCAAAGCATCGGAGACGTCGACGATGTCGTTGAGCCGGTCGATCGCCTGCGGCTTCTCGATCTTCGACATCACGGCGGCGCGGCCGCGGATGATCTTCTTGGCTTCCAGCACGTCGTCGGCGCGCTGCACGAAGGACAGCGCGATCCAGTCGATGCCAATGTTCAAGGCTGCATCGAGGTCGGCCCGGTCCTTCGGCGTCATCGCCGAGACCGGCAGGTCGGTGTCCGGCAGGCTCACGCCCTTGCGGTCGGACATCTTGCCGCCGATCACGACCCGGGTGACGGCGCGGGTTGGCGAGGTCTCCTCGGCGATCAGCCGCACCTTGCCGTCATCCAGCAGCAGCGCATGTCCCGGCTGCAGGGCGGCCAGGATTTCCGGATGCGGCAGATGGACCCGCGTCGCATCGCCCGGTGTCTTGTCGGAATCGAGCACGAAGCTCTGGCCGTTGTTGAGCTGAACCGGGCCGTCGGCGAAGGTGCCGAGCCTGAGCTTCGGACCCTGGAGATCGACCAGAATGCCGATCGGGCGGCCGTAGCTCGCTTCGACGCTGCGGATCGTCGTCACCAGCTCCCGCAGCTTGTCGTGCGGGGTGTGGCTCATGTTGATCCTGAATATGTCGGCCCCGGCCTCGAACAGCTTGCGAATCATCGCGCTGTCCGAGGAGGCGGGGCCGAGCGTCGCGAGGATCTTGATGCGTCGCAGCCGCCTCATGGCTTGGGTGCTTGCCCTGGCGGCAGGGCCGGTGCGGCTGCCGGCGGCGCACCTTGCGGCCCATTGGGCAGACCTGGAACGTTGCCTCCGGGTCCCAACGTACCGGGAATTCCGGGCACGCGCTGCTGCGCCGGCTGCTCATTGGCCTCGGTGAGCTGCACCGTCCAGGCGCGCTGGTCGCCGGTGTCGACCTCGAAGAAGCCGGTGCGGTCGAAGCCGCGAGCCAGGCAATTGTCGGTGCCCTTGATGGTGAATTCCTTGTCGCGCGAGCACATGAAGGCCTGTCCCGACCATTCACCGCCACGGTCATAGTCGAGCGCGTAGATGTAATAATAGCGTGCCACCAGCGTGCCCTTGAGAAGGGTCTCGCAGCTGCGTGACGACACGTTCCACCAGCCTTCCGTGGTCCAGCCTTCAGCGTCCTTGTAGCCGAGGGCGATCCCGACCCGGCTGGAGGTGTTGTTGCAGAGCCGGAAATCGGCGGCCGCCGGAGTGGACGACAGACAGAGCGCGGCCAGCCCAAGCAGCGAAAGCAGTCCGTAGCCAGGGCGGAAGGGATTGCGATGCAGGAGAGAGGAGATTTTGGGGATCATTGCGCGACGCTATATCAACCGTTGAACGATGTCGCTGGGCTTGGCTGCGGCTGTCAACGCCATGACGATCTCGTGCGAAGCCGCTGCGATCCAGCGCCTCGCTCCTCCTGACGGCGCTGCGATATGGCCAAATCTGCGACGAAGCCTCATTATATAGCAGACATCCGTCATGGCGCGGAACAGGGAACAAAGAGATGACGATGGACAGCACCACCCGGACCGAACTCGAAGCCGCCGCCTTTCGCCGGCTCGTCGAGCATCTGCGGACCAGAACCGACGTTCAGAACATCGATCTGATGAATCTGGCGGGGTTCTGCCGCAACTGCCTCTCCAACTGGCTGAAGGACGCCGCCGACGCCCAGGGGGCGCCAATGACCAAGGACGAGAGCCGCGAGGCGGTCTATGGCATGCCTTACGAGGAATGGAAGGCGAAGTACCAGCGCGAGGCCAGCGCCGAGCAGCGCGAAGCCTTCAAGAAGGCGCATCCGGGCCACTGATTCCTAAACGAGCGCGCAGGAGACGCGCTTTACTGCCGTTCGCGCGCGAGCCCAGACTTGGCAGGGGCTTCGAAGGCGAATCGGGTCCTGCGCAGGATGGCGACGAAACACAAGTGGCGCGGCCGGCTTCTGTGGGCTTCACGCTACGCAGGCCAACAAGATGTGGGCCGCTCTGTGGATGAGGACGATGTCGCCTTGACGCGGGGCACGCCAGATTTGAGGGTCGCGGCGAACATGTAGCGCCCTTTGGCGCCTTCCTTGGACACACGAGTTCCGCTCAGGAGTATCAGATGGCCACCTCCGCCGCCGCGAAGGACGACGACTCGCCCGCGACCCGCTTTGCCGTAGACCAGCTCAAGTCGATCATCGAGCGGATCGAGCGTCTCGAGGAGGAGAAGAAGGCGATCTCCGAAGACATCAAGGACGTCTACGCCGAAAGCAAGGGCAATGGCTTCGACGTCAAGGCGCTGCGCACGATCATTCGGCTGCGCAAGCAGGACCCGAACGAGCGCCAGGAAGAGGAAAGCATCCTCGAGACCTATATGCAGGCGCTCGGAATGATCTGAGCAGCCGGCCTCGCTCACCTGGAGGAGACCTCGGCTGCCCCTGACGGGGGATTCGCTTTCTCCCAGTTCGCGCCGGCGGCATGCGGCCATCGACGCTGCACTCCAGCTCGTCAATGCTGAGGAGAACGACGAACCGGCTGTCGCGGTGTCAGCGCAAGGCTGCCGCGCGCATGGCGAAGGATTTGGTTTCGAGCTTGATGATCGCCGGCCCTGTGAACTGATCGTAGCTCAGTCCCGGCGTCGGCTCGGCGGTGAAGCTCATCGCCAGCGCGACCTGCGGCTTGACGAAATAGCTGCGCATCACGGTGAGGTCCACGTCGCCCATTTTCGTCACGGACATCGATGACGATGCGCTCGGCGTCAGCATGATGGCCCGCATCCAGGTCGAATCGGGACCCTTGGCCGCCGAGATTCGCGTCGCCATCGTGATGGCGCCGTCCTGACCTTGGCCGTTCTTCGCGGCCGCCGGGGCGGCCTCAGGCACCGGCGCGACGCTGCGGGTCGCCGGGCGGGAGTTTCGCACCGGGATGGGGGCCGTGGAGGCGACATTGGCGCGATCGAGCGGAGAGGAGGCCGGGGGTGCGAAGGCCATGGCCTGCATCAGGCTTGCGGTCTGCTGCTGATCGATCGATGACAGCGCACGGCGCGCCGTGATCGCGGCAACCTGCTCGGGGGTGGCCTGCTTCGGCGTGCTGGGATTGTCACCCCAGAAGCCGCGCGAATTGATGATGTCGGCGACGCTCTGCGGCGCGCCGTCCCTGGATTTGCTGCCGACGGCGCTTGTCGTTTCGGACTTCGTCTCGGGCTTGGTCGCCGCGGGCTGAGCGGCAGATTGCGCATCCGCGGAGGCCAATTGCAGGGCATTGGCGATCTTGCCGCGCGTGGTGGCGGCTTTGCTGTCCACCGATCGCTCGACGGTCCGGCCGTCCTTGTCGGAGCTCTTGTCAGCCGGCTTCGCGGCGAGTGCCGCAGTCTGGACCGGCTTGGCGTCGACCTTGCTCTCGCTCTCGCCAGACTCCTCGTCATCCTCGCTCGGACGACCGCGGAACAGCCTTGCAAACAGGTTGGGGCGGCTGGACGACGCGTCATCGCCATTGCCGCGTTTCTCGATCTCGGCCTTGGCCAGCTCATAGCCCTTGAGCGGAACGCCGTTGCTCGGCACGTGAACGGTCTTGCCGTCCGGGAACACGCGGGCGAGCTGGTCAGCCGTCATCCGCGGCCAGTGCCGGATGTTGCCGGTGTCGAGGTGCACGAAGGGCGAGCCGGAAGTCGGGTAGAAGCCGACGCCGCCGCGCTGCAGGCGCAGGCCGGCGAAGCGGATCTGCTCGAGCGGCACGTTCGGAATGTAGAAATCCATCGCGTGGCCCAGCATGTGCTGGCTGTGCCGCGCCACCCCGGAATGCGCCGAGCGACGGCGCAGCATCGAGTTGGTGGCGGGCGACCGGTACGACGAGATGATCTGGATCGGCTGCTTGGCGTCGACGTCGCGATAGACCTCCCAGAGGATGTCGAACAGGCGGCGGTCCATGACCGTCTCGTCCTGGGTACGCCAGTCGCGGAGGAAGTGATTGAGCTTCTTCAGCGCGTCTTCGTCATAGCGGCCCTCGCGCTTGAAGGTGACCGTCAGGTCCTCGCCGGAATGGGTGTGGTGGAAGGAGAGGGTGTGGGTTTCATTCAGCGCCGCCGCGTCATGCACCGATCCGGCGCCGATGAGCAGCAGCAGCGCCGCCAGCCCGCATTGGCATCCAGCCTTCCAACCCGCCCTCGTGAGCGAAACAGATTGGCGCGCGAAAACAGACAGCAAGATGCAGCCACCCCGTCGACGAGCGTTTACTCGATGACCCTCTTGCGGCCCGTCCGGCGGAAGAGAGAGGAAACGCTTACCTAAGGCGGGATGGTTAAGGGATACTGACCGACCCGCCCCCCAATTACCCTTAACATATACTCTTGAGTGTGGCGAAAAAGAGCCATCGAATCTTGGTTGATCATTGTGGTTAACCTAAAGCAAAGGCCCCGCCGATCGGCGAGGCCTTTGATCTCAAGATGGAAATTTTGACCGTGATCGGCGGCCTGATCAGCGGGTGAAGACCCGCCGGGCAGGGCGGCCGACCGGCGCCGGCGGCGTCGGCAGGCCGCCGCCGCCGCCGAACAGGCGCTCGAAGAAGTTCGGGCCGGAGGAGAAGCTGTTGTCGCTGATGTTGACCGAGTTCGGCAGCGGCCCCTTCGGACGCGCGTAGCTCGGTTGGGCGTGGGCGACGACGTTCTCGAGATCCTTGCCGCGGTTGTTCTTCAGGATCGAGATCATGGTCGCGTCGCGGCCGTAGATGTCCTTGCGGAATTGCAGCTTGCCGGCTTCGTCGACGAAGGCGGTCTGGTAGGTGATGTTGACCGGGATCGGCGTCGGGAATTTCAAGTCGATCTCGCTGCGGCCGTACATGCTGCGGATGCGCTCCGGCGTGTAGCGCTCGTTCGGCATGGTGATGTTGAGCAGGACCGACGCGTACTGATCCGGATACTGCACGCGCATGCAGCCATGGCTGAAGGCGCGCTCGTCACGGGCGAACAGGTTCTTGTCCGGCGTGTCGTGCTGATAGACCAGGAACTTGTTCGGGAAGTTGAAGCGGATGCGGCCGAGCGCGTTGGCCTCGCCCGGCGGCTGCGAGATGTGGATCGAGCCGTCGCGCGCGCGCTCCAGCCGCAGGCCCATGCGGTCGAGCACGGTCGGATCCTGCTGCAACGCCGGCAGATACTCGTTGTAGATGATCGACGGCGGCACGTTCCAGGTCGGATTGACCGTGATGAACTTCATCGTCTCGCTGAGCAACGGCGTCGCATGCTGCCCCGGCTTGCCGGTCACCACGCGGGTGGTCCACACCTGCGCGCCGTGCTGCATCACCTTCAGCGTGTAGTCGGGGATGTTGAGGATCACATAAGCGTCGCCGATCGCGGGCACTCCGAGGTCGCGCGGCAGCCAGCGCCAGCGCTCCATGTTGACGAGGACCGTATCGATCTGCTTGTCGCGCTTGGGCGTGTTGAGCGCCTTCACGGTGCGGTCGTCGAGCACTCCGGTCGGCTTGAGGTCGACGCTTTCCTGGAACTTGCGGACGGCGGCGGCGACCTTGGCGTCATAGCGGATGTCGTCGGCGTTCTCGGTGATGCCGAGCTTGGCGCGCAGCTTAGGCACGCGCGGGTCGGACATCTGCGCCTCGGCCTCCGGCGCATTCTTGCCGCGGGCAGGAATGTATTTCAGCGGCTGGCCGTCGTCGATGATAACAGGCGCGCCGTCGCTGACGCCGCGCAGCTCGGCGAGCTTGGCCTTCAGCAGCTTGTAGAGCTTGTGCGGCGGGTTGTAGCTCTCCAGCGCCGCGGAGGCATCCTTTGCGCCGGTGACGTTGGCCAACACCTCGTTCGGATCGACCGGATGCTCGGGATATTGGATATCCGCTGAGACCTGCGACCAGTGCATGCGGCCGCTCTGCGCCTGGCGCGCGTAGTCCATCATGCTCTCGGTGAGTCTGAGATCCGCCTCCGCCAGCGCGTCCGGTGCGGAGGCTGCGGCTGCGAAATCCGGCACCGGATAGTCGCCGGGATTGAGGCCATCGGCTGCTGCATCCCTGAGACGGGCGATGACGCCCTTCGCGGCGGCTGTCAGATTGCCGCCCTGGGTCCAGATCGGCGCGTAGTCGCGGCCGGTGTAGAATTTCTCGACGGCGGCGCGTTCGGCCTTGCGGTCGAAATACCTTGTCGCCTTGCTCGCCATCAGGTCGCGCAGACGGTCGGCAACGGGCTGGTCGGCGGCGGGAACGGTGCTGGCGGCCTTGACCGGCTCTGGGACTGTCGCGGTCGCAGGGGCCGCTGCCGGCGGCGTGGCGACGGTCTTGGCGGGATCGGCCGCAGGCGCCGCGGCAGAGTCGAGCGGCTTGGTCGTCGTCTCGGGCGACTTGGCCTGGTCGGGCGACACGGTGGCGGTGGTGTCGAGTTTGAAGTCACTGGCGGTCGGCGGCGGCACGTTGGCCGGCTCGGGGAACGGGATCGCCGCATCGATGGCGAGCTCGGCCGCGCTGTTGCGGGGCGGACCGCTCTGGGCGAAAGCAGAGGTCGAGGACACCGCGAGGAAGGTCGCCGCGACAGCCATGAGCACGCGGTCATATCCGCCACGGGTGGTCACACAATCTCGCATCATCAATCCCTCGGATGATCTGTCCCGGCTGGAACAGGGGTAACAAGGTCGATCCGCCAGCTTCGGCGCGGGTACCGCCTGTGAGGATGGTTCACATCTGCACGCAATGATTCACGCCCAAACGATACTCAAGCCCCATTTCTGCGGCCAGCGCCACACGGGACAACTCACGACAAACTGACTCTTGGGAAACCCCGGCCAAACCGATCGTGCGTTTGTGCCACGCGTTATTTCCTTTGTCTGTCACCGCAAGGCAACGGTTCAGATGTTCCAGTGTTGCCAAGACTTGCGGCCTTTTTCGGACGACAGCCAAGCGCAACCATGGTGCGGATCCGAGCGGCTCAGCCGAGCGGCGGGCTTTCCGTCGTGGGGGTCTCGTCATTGGCTTCGTCGAGCTTGCGGTAGAGCGTCGAGCGTCCGATTTTGAGGCGGCGCGCCACCTCCGACATCTGGCCGCGGTAATGGGCGATGGCGAAACGGATGATCTCATGCTCCATCTCCTCGAGCGGCCGCACCTCGCCGCTTGCGGTGAGCAGCGGCAGGAACCCGTGCGAGGGCAGAGGGGCAATGGGGACTTCACTTCCCGGCACCATCGCAGGCAGCGCCGGAACAGGCCGCTCCACGGTGAGGGCCGGCGCAGGCTCCACCGGCGGTGCGTGGGTGGGAATCAGCGGAAAATCGGCCACGCCGAGCTGGTCACTCTCGCCCATGACGACGGCGCGGTAGACCGCGTTTTCCAACTGGCGGATGTTGCCGGGCCAGTCGAGCTTGGTCAGATAGGCGACGGCCTCACCGGCGATGCCCGAAATGACGCGGTTCTCCTCGGCCGCGAACCGCGCGAGGAAATGCCGCAACAAATGCGGGATGTCCTCGCGGCGGGTGCGCAGCGGCGGAACGGTGAGCGGCAGCACATGCAGCCGGTAGAACAGATCCTCGCGGAAGTGGCCCTCCTTGACGCGGTCAAGCAGCCTGCGATTGGTCGCCGAGATGATGCGGACGTCGACCTTGACCGGCTTGCGGCCGCCGACGGCTTCCACGGCGCCCTCCTGCAGGGCGCGCAGCAGCTTGACCTGGGCGGTGAGCGGCAGCTCCGAGACCTCGTCGAGGAACAGCGTGCCGCCATGGGCTTCGACGAACTTGCCCATGTGACGCTCGGTCGCGCCGGTGAATGCGCCCTTCTCGTGACCGAACAGGATCGATTCCACCAGATTGTCCGGGATCGCGCCGCAATTGACGGCAACGAACGGTTTAGTCTTGCGCTCGCTGGTGCCGTGGATGGCGCGGGCGAACAGCTCCTTGCCGACGCCTGATTCGCCTTCGATCAGCACCGGGATCGACGAGGCCGCGGCCTTCTCGGCGATGCGCAGGATCGGCGCCATCGCCTCCGCGCGGGTGATGATGTCGGCGAAGGTCAGGCGCCCTTCGCGGCTGTGCCGGATGCGCTGCAACTCGCCCTTCAAGGCCGAGGTATTGAGCGCATTACGCAACGAGACCTGGAGCCGCTCGATGCCGACCGGCTTGACGACGAAGTCCTGCGCGCCGGCGCGCATTGCGGAGACGACGTTGTCGATGCCGCCATGCGCGGTCTGCACGATCACGGGTATCGAGATCCCCATCTCGCGCATCTTGGAGAGGACACCCATGCCGTCGAGGCCGGGCATCACGAGATCGAGCACGATGGCGTCGATGGGGCCGGCATCAGGATTCGTCAGCTTCTCGATGACGGCATCGCCGGTCTCGACGACGACCGCCTCGTAGCCGCATTTCTGCACCATGTTCTCCACCAGCCGGCGCTGGACCGGATCATCATCGGCAATCAAAATGCTGGCAGCCATGGCTTTCCTTGCACGCTACGACTATCTGTCTCGAATCGGGGCACTCTCGCCGACGCCGATTAACGCAACCTTAAACCTCGCTGATCGGGATACACGTTCGAACAACAGGTTACCCATCCGATGACCTCGCGCGCTTCTTCTGCCCTTCGCAAGCCGACCAGATCCGCCCCCCAGACCAAATCCGCCAAGACCAAATCCAACAAGGCCAAGCCGGCCAAGAAGCCCGCGTCAAAGCCGAAGCCGGTAGAGGTCAAGGCTGCGCGCGGTGCGACGGCCAAATCATCGGCCAAACCGGCAAAGAAGGCCGTCGCGGCAAAGGCCGGCATCGGCGTGCTGCCCGAATGGAATCTCGGCGACCTTTATATGGGCATCGACGCCCCTGAGATCGCTCACGATCTCGCGAAGATGGATTCCGAATGCGTCGCGTTTGAGACCGACTACAAGGGCAAGCTCGCCGAGCATGTCGCGCGCGAGGATGGCGGCGAATGGCTCGCAGAAGCCGTGCGGCGCTACGAGGCGATCGACGATCTCGCCGGGAGGCTCGGTTCGTTCGCCGGTCTTGCGCATGCCGGCGACAGCGTCGATCCGGCGATCTCCAAATTCTACGGCGACATCTCGGAGCGGCTCACGGCGGCGTCGACGCATCTGCTGTTTTTCCCGCTCGAGCTCAACCGCATCGACGACGCCGTGATCGAGCGCGCGATGGAGACGCCCGCGCTCGGCCATTACCGGCCGTGGATCGAGGACCTGCGCAAGGACAAGCCGTATCAGCTCGAGGACCGCGTCGAGCAGCTGTTCCACGAAAAATCGCAGACCGGCTATTCGGCTTGGAACAGGTTGTTCGACCAGACCATCGCTGGCCTGCGGTTTCAGGTCGGAGGTAAGGAGCTCGCGATCGAGCCGACGCTGAATTTCCTGCAGGACCGCGACGGCGCCAAGCGCAAGGCCGCAGCCGAAGCGCTGGCCAAGACGTTCAAGGCCAATGAGCGCACCTTCGCGCTGATCACCAACACGCTCGCCAAGGACAAGGACATCTCGGACCGCTGGCGCGGTTTCCAGGATGTCGCCGACTCCCGCCACTTGAACAATCGCGTCGAGCGCGAGGTGGTCGATGCGCTGGTAGCGTCGGTACGCGCGTCCTATCCGAAGCTGTCGCATCGCTACTACCAGCTCAAGGCGCGCTGGTTCAAAAAGAAGAAGCTCGCGCATTGGGACCGCAATGCGCCGCTGCCCTTCGCGGCCAATGCCACGATCGCCTGGCCGGAGGCGAAGAGCATGGTGCTGACGGCGTATCGCGGTTTCTCGCCGGAGATGGCCGACATCGCGCAGCGCTTCTTCGACCAGAGCTGGATCGATGCGCCGGTGCGGCCCGGCAAGGCGCCGGGAGCGTTCTCGCATCCGACCACGCCGTCGGCGCATCCCTATGTGCTGATGAACTATCAGGGCAAGCCGCGTGACGTCATGACGCTCGCGCATGAGCTCGGCCACGGCGTGCACCAGGTGCTGGCGGCGAGGCAAGGCGCGCTGATGGCGCCGACGCCGCTGACCTTGGCGGAGACCGCGAGCGTGTTCGGCGAGATGCTGACGTTCAAGCGGCTGCTATCCGAGACCAAGGACGCCAGGCAGCGTCAGGCGCTGCTCGCCGGCAAGGTCGAGGACATGATCAACACCGTGGTGCGGCAGATCGCGTTCTATTCGTTCGAGCGCGCGGTGCATACCGAGCGCAAGAACGGCGAGCTGACCGCCGAGCGGCTCGGGCAGCTCTGGCTCTCGGTGCAGACCGAGAGTCTCGGCGAGGCGATCGAGATCAAGCCGGGCTACGAAAACTTCTGGATGTACATCCCGCACTTCATCCATTCGCCGTTCTACGTCTACGCCTATGCGTTCGGCGACTGCCTCGTGAACTCGCTCTATGCGGTCTACGAGCACGCCGCCGAGGGGTTTGCCGAGCGCTATCTGGCGATGCTCGCGGCCGGCGGCACCAAGCATTATTCCGAACTGCTCAAGCCGTTCGGCCTGGACGCCAAGGACCCCAAATTCTGGGACGGCGGTCTCTCAGTCATCGCCGGCATGATCGACGAGCTGGAGGCGATGGGGTAGGGGCGTAAAACATTTGTTGAACGGATTGAAGAGGCGCGTTATACATTTGTATAACGCGCCTCTTTTTCGGAGCGGCCTGCTATGAAGATCGAAATCAAGAAGATCGGCAATTCCGACGGCCTGCTGTTGCCGCGCGAACTGATGCAGCGGCTCGATCTCAAACGCGGTCAGCAACTGCACATCGTCGAATTGCCCGGCGGCGGCTTCCAGGCGCTGCCCTATGATCCGGATTTCGAGCGGACGATGGAGATCGCGGACGAGATCATGGATGAGTATCGCGACACCCTGGCCGTGCTCGCCAAATGAGCGAGCAGCAGGGGCCGCTTTGGATCACCTACGAGCAGGCCGTCGCGATCCACGCCCGACAGTTGCGCCGCTTCGGCGGCGCGCCCGGGCCGCGCGACGAGGGCATGCTCCGCTCGGCCCTGGAGCGGCCCATTAACAAATGGAGCTATGAGCAGGCGACGCTTCCCGAGCTTGCCGCAGCCTATGCATTCGGACTGGCCAAGAACCACGCTTTCGTAGACGGCAATAGGCGGATCGCCTTCATGGCGATGATGACGTTTCTGCGGAGAAACGAAATCGCGTTCGCGCCCGAGCCGGCTCAGGCCACCGCCATGATCCTCGCCCTCGCTGCCGGCGAGGTCAGCGAGGCCAGCCTGACGCGCTGGATCCGTGACAATTGGCCTCGCCAATAGGGCGATCGGAAAACGCGATAAAACTGCCTTGCATGCCAGCCGTTGCCCTTGCATCGGCTTTGGGGTATGCGACCTTAACAAAGCATATTTCTCTGGGGGACCCCGATGGCAAACCATGGCGAGATCGCCTACTCGACGGCTGACGGCAACGACCATGTGGCGCATGAGGCCACCTACGAGGGCTTCATCAAGCTGGTGAAGTACGGCACGATCAGCGTCGCTCTCATCGTCATCTTGATGGCTATTTTCCTCGCTTAATGTCGCTCTCGGCCCGCCGGCATCCCCGCCGGCGGGCCTTCAGCTGACTGCCGAAGCCAAGTGCTAACTTGGCGTCAGGCTGTAGCCCACGGACGTCCCGCCCTCTTAAAGCTCGCGCGCGCATTCGCGCCGGAGGCCTCATGAAGATTGCCGTCGCCAAGGAAATCGACCCGTTGGAGCCGCGGGTTGCCGCCTCTCCCGACACGGTGAAGAAGTTCAAGGCGTTGGGTGCCGAGATCGCGGTCGAGCCCGGCGCCGGCATCAAATCCGGCCTGCCGGACTCGGAATTCACGGCGGCGGGCGCAACCGTGAGCGCGGACGCGCTCAAGGATGCCGACATCATCATCAAGGTGAAGCGGCCGGAAGCCTCCGAACTCGCCAACTACCGGCGCGGCGCCTTGGTGTTCGCGATCATGGATCCTTACGGCAATGACGCGGCGCTCAAGGCCATGGCCGATGCCGGCATTGCCTCCTTCGCGATGGAGCTGATGCCGCGCATCACCCGCGCCCAGGTGATGGACGTGCTGTCGAGCCAGGCCAACCTTGCCGGCTACCGCGCCGTGATCGAGGGCGCCGAGGCCTTCGGCCGCGCCTTCCCGATGATGATGACCGCGGCTGGCACCGTGCCGGCGACCAAGGTGTTCGTGATGGGCGTCGGCGTCGCCGGCCTGCAGGCGATCGCGACCGCGCGCCGGCTCGGCGCCATGGTCTCTGCGACCGACGTGCGGCCGGCCACCAAGGAGCAGGTGGAGAGCCTCGGCGCCAAGTTCCTGGCGGTCGAGGACGAGGAGTTCAAGAACGCCCAGACGGCCGGCGGCTACGCCAAGGAGATGTCCAAGGAGTACCAGGCCAAGCAGGCGGCGCTGACGGCGGAACACATCAAGAAGCAGGACGTCATCATCACCACGGCGCTGATTCCCGGCCGTCCGGCGCCGCGCCTCGTCACCATGGAGATGGTGAAGTCGATGCGCCCGGGCTCGGTGCTGGTCGACCTCGCGGTCGAGCGTGGCGGCAATGTCGAGGGCGTCAAGCTCGGCGAGACCGTCGAGATCGACGGCGTCAAGATCATCGGCTACCCCAATCTCGCCGGCCGGGTCGCAGCTTCCGCCTCCAGCCTCTACGCCCGCAACCTGTTCTCCTTCATCGAGACCATGATCGACAAGAAGGAAAAGACACTGGCGGTCAACTGGGACGACGAGCTGGTCAAGGCCACGGCTTTGACAAAGGATGGCGCCATCGTCCACCCGAACTTCCAGCCGAAGGCCTAAGGAGCAGAGCCATGGAACATGTCGTCCAAGCCGTCGACCCCTTCGTTTTCCGGCTGTCGATCTTCGTGCTGGCGGTGTTCGTCGGCTATTTCGTGGTGTGGTCGGTGACGCCGGCCCTGCACACGCCGCTGATGTCGGTGACCAACGCGATCTCCTCGGTGATCGTGGTCGGCGCGCTGCTCGCGGTTGGCGTTCCCATGCTGTCGAGCGGCAGCGGTCTGGCGCGGGCCTTCGGCTTCATCGCGCTGATCTTCGCCTGTGTGAACATCTTCGGCGGCTTCCTCGTCACCCAGCGCATGCTGGCGATGTACAAGAAGAAGTCCAAGTAACAACGCCGCACGACGCGGGATGACAGGCACAACGGGGCATCTGCAATGAACGCCAATCTGTCGGCACTCCTTTATCTCGTGGCAGGTGTGCTGTTCATCCTGTCTCTTCGCGGGCTGTCGAGTCCGGCCTCCAGCCGGCAAGGCAATTTCTTCGGCATGGCCGGCATGGCGATTGCGGTCGCCACCACGCTGGCCGGGCATCCCCCGGCAGATGCGATCGCCTGGATCCTCGTGGTCCTCGGCGTTGCGATCGGCGGCGGCATCGGCGCGGTGATCGCGCGCCGGGTGCCGATGACGTCGATGCCCGAGCTCGTGGCGGCGTTCCACTCGCTGGTCGGCATGGCAGCGGTGCTGGTCGCCGCCGGCGCGTTCTTCGCGCCGGAAGCCTTCGACATCGGCACGCCCGGCAACATCCATCCGCAGAGCCTGGTCGAAATGTCGCTCGGCGTCGCCATCGGCGCGCTGACCTTCACCGGCTCGGTCATCGCCTTCCTGAAGCTCTCGGCACGGATGAGCGGCGCGCCGATCATCCTGCCGGCGCGCCACATCATCAACATTGCGCTCGCCGTTGCGCTCGTCTTCTTCGTGGTCCGCCTGGTGATGACGGGCGGCGGGTTCGACTTCCTGATGGTGACGCTGCTGGCGCTGGCGCTCGGCGTGCTCATGATCATCCCGATCGGCGGCGCCGACATGCCGGTCGTGATCTCGATGCTGAACTCCTATTCGGGCTGGGCCGCGGCGGGTATCGGCTTCACGCTCGGCAATTCGGCGCTGATCATCACCGGCGCGCTGGTCGGCTCGTCCGGTGCGATCCTGTCCTACATCATGTGCCATGCGATGAACCGGTCCTTCATCTCGGTCATCCTCGGCGGCTTCGGCGGCGAGACCGCAGCGGCCGGCGGTGGTACCGGTGAGCAGAAGCCGGCCAAGCTCGGCTCGGCTGACGACGCGGCCTTCATCATGAAGAACGCCTCGAAGGTGATCATCGTGCCCGGCTACGGCATGGCAGTGGCCCAGGCCCAGCACGCGCTGCGCGAGATGGCCGACACGCTGAAGAAGGAAGGCGTCGAGGTGAAGTACGCCATTCATCCGGTCGCGGGCCGCATGCCCGGCCACATGAACGTGCTGCTCGCCGAGGCCAACGTCCCCTACGACGAGGTGTTCGAGCTCGAGGACATCAACTCCGAGTTCGCCCAGGCCGACGTCGCCTTCGTGATCGGCGCCAACGACGTCACCAACCCGGCGGCTGAGGAGGACAAGTCCTCGCCGATCTACGGCATGCCGGTGCTGCAGGTCTGGAAGGCCGGCACCGTGATGTTCATCAAGCGCTCGCTTGCCTCGGGCTATGCCGGCATCGACAATCCGCTGTTCTACCGCGACAACACGATGATGCTGCTCGGCGACGCCAAGAAGATGACCGAGAACATCGTCAAGGGCATGTAGCTGGCATTATTGGGAGCCATGGCGGTCCTGAAATGGCTCCTGATCGTCGTGGTGGCGATCTACGCCACCGTGCTTGCTGTGCTGTTCATGCGCCAGCGCGCGATGCTGTTTCCGATCCCGCCGGTCGGTCGCACCGCGCCGGACGCGGCCGGATTTCCGCAGGCTGAAGAGCACGTGCTGACCTCGGCCGACGGCGAGAAGGTCATCGCCTGGCATGTGCCGGCGCAGCCCGGCCGCAAGGTCGTGCTGTATTTCCCAGGCAATGGCGACTTCCTCGCCGGCGTGGTCTCGCGCTTCAAGGCGCTGACCTCCGACGGGACCGGCCTCGTCGCGCTGTCCTATCGCGGTTATGCAGGCTCGAGCGGCAACCCCAGTGAGCAGGGGCTGCTTCAGGATGCCGCAGCCGCCTATGCCTTCACGCGCGAGCGCTACGCGGCGGAGCGCATCGTGGCTTGGGGCTTTTCACTGGGCAGCGGCGTGGCCGCCGCGATCGCCGCTGAGCGTCCCATGGCCAGGCTGATCCTGGAGGCGCCCTATACGTCCACGGTCGACGTCGCCTCCGACATGCTCAAAGTGGTTCCCGTCAGCCTGCTGATGCG
This sequence comes from Bradyrhizobium sp. SZCCHNPS1003, assembly GCF_032381555.1. NCBI lineage: Bacteria > Pseudomonadati > Pseudomonadota > Alphaproteobacteria > Hyphomicrobiales > Nitrobacteraceae > Bradyrhizobium > Bradyrhizobium sp. SZCCHNPS1003. Next base: position 765,054 of record NZ_JAUHIU010000001.1, on the reverse strand, counting down.
CGACCGCTTCCAATCCGATCAGCGCATCGCCAAGGTGCATGTGCCGCTGCTGATCATGCATGGCGCCAAAGATCCGGGGATTCCGATCCGCTTCGGGGAACGATTGTTCGCGCTTGCGCATGACCCCAAGCGCTTCGTACGGTTTCCCGACGGCGGACATAATGATCTGGATTTCTATGGTGCGACAGGTACGGCCAAGAGCTTCATCGACAGCCCGTAATGTCCTCGGTCGGTGGCCAGCTCTGCTTGTAGTCGCGATCGTCGCAGGTCTGCCGATCCCCGCGTATGCCGCCGCCGGCCTCGATGGCGCTGCGATGACCTGGCCGTTCGCGCTGCCGTTTGCGGGATTGCTGCTATCGATCGCGCTCGGCCCGCTGCTGTTTGCCCGCCTCTGGCATCACCATTACGGCAAGATCGCCTTGGCATGGGCCGTGGTGACGCTGGCGGCGCTGACCTGGCAGGCGGGACTGGCGGCCTCGCTCGCGTCCTTCATCCACGCGCTGCTCGCGGAGTATCTCAGCTTCATCGTGCTGCTGTTTGCGCTCTACACCGTCGCCGGCGGCATCCTGGTGACCGGCGACATCAGAGGTACGCCGGCGACCAATACGGCCATCCTGGCACTCGGCACGATCATCGCGAGCGTGGTCGGCACGACGGGTGCCGCGATGATCCTGGTACGTCCGCTGATCCGTGCCAATCTGACGCGGCCGCACAACGTGCACGTGCTGGTCTTCTTCATCATCCTGGCTGCCAATGTCGGTGGCGCGCTCAGCCCTCTGGGCGATCCGCCGCTGTTCGTCGGCTTTCTGCGCGGCGTCGATTTCTTCTGGACGACGCAACACCTCCGGCTGCAGACCGCGATCGTCGCCGGATTGCTGCTCATCGTCTTTGCCGCTATCGACTGGTGGCGCTTCCGAGCGGAGAAGCTTGCGTCGCAAGCGTTCGTAACGAAGGAGCCGGTGCGCATTCGCGGCCTCATCAATGTCGTTCTGATCGCCGCGATCGTTGCCAATACGCTGTTCTCGGCGACCTGGAAGCCAGGCATCTCCTTCGACGTCTTCGGCACGCATGTCGAGCTTCAGAACCTCGTGCGCGATGCCATCCTCGTGGCGATCGCCGGCCTGTCGCTCTGGCTCACGCCGGACGAGCACCGCGAGGCGAACGGGTTCAACTGGGAGCCAATCCGAGAGGTCGCCAAGCTGTTCGCGGCGATCTTCACCGCGATCGTCCCGGTCATCGCCATGCTGAACGCGGGGCGCAGTGGCTCGTTCGGCTGGCTCTTGGATGCCGTGACGACACCCGCCGGCGCGCCGAGAGAGGTCGCCTATTTCTGGTTCACCGGGCTGATGTCGGCCTTCCTCGACAATGCCCCGACCTATCTCTTGTTCTTCGAATTGGCGGGCGGCGATCCCAAGGTGCTGATGGGCGAACTCTCGGGCACGCTGGCGGCGATCTCGATGGGCGCCGTCTACATGGGTGCGCTGACCTATATCGGAAACGCGCCGAACTTCATGGTCGCAGCGATCGCCAATGAGCGCGGCATCAAGATGCCGAGTTTCTTCGGCTACATGCTGCGGGCAGGTGCCGTCCTCATTCCGCTGTTCGTGCTGCTGACCGTGCTTCCGATCCATCCGCTGCTCAGCCCGCATTGACCTGATCGACGGCACTTTCAGAGACCGTCCTGGTTGACCCTGTCACGGCCGGACCGCGTGACGATCGCCTCGCTGTCGCGCATAGTCGGACAGAACGGATCGAAGGACGCGAATCATGAGCGTGAAGGGCGCAACGCCCGCATCATCGGTGATCTTTCCCGGCCTGGCGGTCGCGCTTGTCGCGATCGTCACGGCGACGCATTATGACTTCACGCCTTCGGCCGCCGGCGTGGTCTTCGCCGCGGTGCTGCTGGTGATCCTGTTCGGCACGGTGTTCGCGGCCGTGCACCATGCCGAGGTGATCGCGCATGAGATCGGCGAGCCGTTCGGCACGCTGCTCCTGACCCTGGCGGTGACGGTGATCGAGGTGGCGCTGATCGCCACCATCATGCTCGGCGACAAGGCTGCGCCCGCGCTGGCCCGCGACACCGTGTTCGCGGTCGTCATGATCGTGTGCAACGGCCTGGCCGGCATCTGCATCTTCATCGGCGGCCTGCGCTATCGCGAGCAGGACGTGCTGGTCTCCGGTGCCAATCTGTATCTCAGCGTACTGTTCACGATGGCAACCATCACACTGGTGCTGCCGAATTATACCTTGACGTCGCCTGGTCCGGTGTATTCTGCCGTGCAGATCGCCTTCGTCAGCGTCGTGACGATCCTGCTCTACGCGGTGTTCCTGTATACGCAGACCACCCGCCATCGGGATTATTTCGTCGGCGGCTCGGCTGGGTTCGCCGATGACGATGTCCGGCTGCCGCGTGCGAAGCTGTTGCTCAGTGTCGGGCTGCTGCTGGTCGCACTGCTCGCTGTGGTCCTGCTTGCCAAGAAGTTCTCGCTGGTGGTCGACGCCGGCGTTGCCGCAACGGGTGCGCCGCAGGCGGTCGCAGGCGTGCTCGTGGCGCTGTTGATCCTGCTGCCGGAGAGTATCGCCGCCCTCTCGGCCGCCCGCGCCAACGACCTTCAGAAGAGCATCAATCTCGCGCTTGGCTCCTCGCTCGCCACCATAGGGCTGACCATCCCGGCAGTGGCGGTCGCCGCCCATGTGCTCGACAAGCAGCTCGTCCTCGGGCTGGACCCGCAGGGAATAGTGCTGCTGGTCCTGACCTTCGTCCTAAGCATGCTGACCTTCGGCACGGGACGGACGAACATCCTGTTCGGGCTGGTGCACATGGTGGTGTTCGCGATATCCTGTTCCTGCTCTTCGTCCCCTGATTCAAGAGATCCCCCATGCTCAGCGCCCAGTCCGACGTCCAGGTCGATACGCCCGAAGTCCGCGTCACGGAGTGGCGGCTATTGCCCGGCAGTGCCACGGGGCGCCACGTTCATGAGATGGATTACGTCATCGTGCCGGTCACCGCGGGCGAGATGACGATCGTGGCGCCGTCCGGCGAGCGCTCGAAGGCGCAGCTCGCGGTCGGCAAATCCTATTTCCGCAAAGCCGGTGTCGAACACGATGTACTGAATGAGACTGGTTCCGAGATCGTTTTCCTCGAAGTTGAATTGAAGCCGTAACCATTTGTTTACCGGGATGCCGCTGATTGTGGTATCTTGAGCCGGCGATCCGGAAGCGGTTGGCAGCGCCCATACGATCTTGGATTGCAGCACGGCTTCGGTCTCAAAGGGCTTCAGGAGAACGACTTTTCGGCGGTTGCGCCTGCAGGGATCGCAGGTTGCGGGCTCCGGAAGGTACTGGGATGGTCCCTTAATTGTGCCTCAAAGTTCCCGCAAATACCGCGCGGGAGTGGTCAGCATGCTGAAATATCTCACAAAGTTCGCCATGGAGATCGTCCCGTCGGTGGTTGCCACCATCATCGGGGCCTACATCGTCAACCACTACATCAATACCAAGCCCGACTCGCCGCCATCGACCGTGGCGGCGGTGGCGTCGGCTGCCTACGCCAAGCTCACCGGCTCAAAGAGCGACGCTCCGAAATCCACGGGCAAGGGGATCGACCCCGCCAAGCTGGAAGCGAAGGCCGATCCCAGGTCCGACGCCAAGCCGGCGGAAACGTCGACGGAGGTCTCCAGCATTCCCGCTCCTGGCATCAAGGCCAAGGGGGTCTCGGAGAAGTCGCTCGCCGACAAGGCTGCGGAGAAGGCCGTCGAAGTGAAGCCGACCGAAACAGCGAGCCTCCCGACCGATGTGCAGGCCGCGCGCCATCCCGGGTCGCCGCGGGAAAAGCTGATTGCGCGCGGTACTCCGGCCGAGGCCCCAGCGGCCCAGCAGGATGATCGCCGGGATGCTGCTGATCTCGCCCGCGCGGCGATCGAGCGGTTGCGCGCGAGCGAAGGTGCCGGCAGGACGGCTGCCGAGAAGCCGTCGAGCGACGCAGCCCGGGGCGCTGGCGAGACCCCGCGCATCGCGACCGTCGCGCCACAGGTGTCGCCGGTCCGTCCGCTGCCGCCTCCCGTGACGGTCTCTGCGCCACCGGCCGAGCAGGGCTTTGCCTTGCCGTCGGCCTCGAGCCCGACCTACACGGGATCATTGCAGCCGGACGGGCGCCCGACCCCGCCGGCGGAGATCCCTGTCCAGCAGTTGCGTCCGCTCGACCTGCGCGCCGACAAGACTGATCCATCGATCAAGGACCAGATGTCCAGCGTGGCGCAGGACATGATGTCGGCGGCGAAATCGGTGTTCCACTCAGTGCTGCCGAAATAGCCGGTCGAATCGTTCGCGGACGTGATCGAGGCGGTGGGCCTGGCCGGTCTGCCGCTTTTTCTTTGGAGTGGCGAGCTCTGCAGCGATGCGAGGGGCGGGCGCAGCAACCCGGATTCAATCCGGTCGCCGGATGGCCAGAGGCGCAAAATCAAAAAGGAGCGCCCAAAACAAAAACGCGAGCCAAAGGCCCGCGCTTCAGACGACGTCAAATTGAAGTGGCCAGATCAGCGCGGCGCGCCGGGACGGGCACCTGCGCCCGGACCACGACCAGCACCACGGTCACCGCCGGGGCCAGCGCCGAACACCGGCTTCGGCTTCATCGGCAGCAGGCCTTCACGCTGCAACTTCTTGCGGGCCAGCTTGCGCGCACGGCGCACGGCTTCGGCCTTCTCGCGGGCTTTCTTCTCGGACGGCTTCTCGTAATGGCCGCGAAGCTTCATCTCGCGGAAAATGCCCTCACGCTGCATCTTCTTCTTGAGCGCCTTGAGGGCTTGATCGACATTGTTATCGCGAACGAGAACCTGCACGCGGCATCCTCTTTCTCAGTCTATCGGTTTGAAATCTGGTGAAGCCAGGGCTGGCAAATGCCCGCGCCCTTAACCTTGAGCGCGCCCGTGTATCAGAGGACACCGTCGCTGTCCACCCGCTGACGGGCTCTTGACCGCAAGTTTAACCTCGCCGGAGCGGTTTATTTCAGCCCTGCCTCGGCGGCAGTGGCGAGACCTGGGTCACATGCCCCATTTTGCGGCCCGGACGAGCGGCGCCCTTGCCGTAGAGATGCACGGTCGCGCCGGGAACCGTGAGCCACTGCTCGTAGCTGTCGATCTCGTCCCCGATCAGGTTCGTCATCGTGACGTGGCCGTGGCGCAGCGGCTTGCCAAGCGGCCAACCGGCGATCGCCCGGATGTGCTGTTCGAACTGGGAAATCGAGGCGCCATCGAGGGTCCAGTGGCCGGAATTATGCACCCGCGGGGCAATCTCGTTGACCAGGACGCCTGGAGTGGGACCATCCGATACCACGAACATCTCCACGGCCAGCACCCCGACGTAATCGAGGGCCGTGGCGATCCGGCTCGCAATGTCCCTGGCCTCGTCGGCGAGCGCATCCGGGATGCGCGCCGGCGCCCGCGACACCTTCAGGATGTGATCGCGATGCTCGTTCTCGGTGACGTCGAAGCACTCGACCTGTCCATCGGCCGCTCGGGCCGCCACGACCGAGATCTCGCGCTCGAACGGAACGAACGCCTCAAGGATCGCCGACTTGGTGCCGAGTTCGGCCCAGATGCGCTCGAGATCGTCACCCGGGCGGATCTTGATCTGGCCCTTGCCGTCATAGCCGAACCGACGCGTCTTCAGCACGGCCGGCAAGCCGATCCGGAACGCGGCTTCGCGCAAGGTGGCGACCGAGGACACGTCGGCATAGGTCGCGGTGCTGATGCCCAGCGAGGTGACGAAATCCTTCTCGGTGAGGCGATCCTGGGTCGTCTCGAGCGCCGAGCGGCGCGGCAGCACCGGGCGCCTCGCCGCCAGCACCATGGCCGCGGCCGAGGGGACGTTTTCGAACTCGTAGGTGACGACGTCGACGTCATTGGCGAACAGCTCGAGCGCCTCGACGTCGGCATATTCGGCGCAGGTTGCGTTCAGCACCACGTCGAAGGCGGGGGAGTCCGGGTCCGGCGAGAATACCTGGCAGCGCAGCCCGAGCCGCGCCGCAGCAAGCGCCAGCATACGGCCGAGCTGGCCGCCGCCGAGAATACCGATGGTGTCGCCGGGCTTGAGCTTCACCCGATTGGAGTCGGTCACGCCGTGCCCTCCGGACGTTCGGCGATCGCATTGGTCTGCGCCTGGCGCCAAGCCGACAGACGGCCGGCGAGCGCGGGATCGGAGAGAGCGAGCACGCTCGCCGCCAGCAGCGCTGCGTTGATGGCGCCGGATTTGCCGATGGCGAGCGTTCCCACCGGAATTCCGGCCGGCATCTGGACGATCGAATACAGCGAATCGACCCCCGACAGCGCCTTCGACTCGACGGGAACACCGAACACGGGCAGCTCTGTCAGCGAGGCCGTCATGCCCGGCAGATGGGCGGCGCCGCCTGCACCGGCGATGACGAGCTTGTAGCCGGCCGCCTTGGCGCCCTTGGCAAAGGCATACAGCCGGTCCGGGGTGCGGTGCGCCGAGATGATACGGGCGTCGTAGCTCACGCCCAACGCTCCGAGTGTGTCGGCGGCATGGCGCATGGTATCCCAGTCCGACTGGCTTCCCATGATAATGGCGATCGGGGCGGTCATAACCTCAAATCTTCTCGGGAATCCATCAGCATGGGCCGGAGTATAGGATCGGTCCCGACAGCGGCAAGCCATGGCATGGAGGCCCGAATGGACTATCCTGTCTTGGTTAAGCCCGGCAAGCCCAAACGACGGCGCGGCAGGTGTCCGATGAAAAAGAAGCGCATGGCGGCCGCGTGGCGGGCCGGGAAGCGAAGAACCCGGTACCGTCATAGGGTTCTTCGGGGCGTGCGCTCACCTGAACCTGGTTCCGCATCGGCGGGCACGCGGCAGACGATCCGACGCCTGAAGGCCGAGCTGAGGGCAGCGCAGGCGCGGATCGCCGAGCTCACGGCCTCCGCCGAGCGCGATTTCCTGCTCGACATCTTCAATCGTCGCGGCTTCGCCCGCGAGCTCCATCGCTCCATCGCGTTCATCAAGCGCTACGATGCGACCGGTGCCCTGGTCGTGCTCGACGTCGATCGGTTGAAACCCATCAATGACACCTTCGGCCATGCGGCCGGTGACGAGGTCCTGAAGGCGGTTGCGCGTGTCCTCGGCGAGCGGGTCCGATCCTCCGACGTGATCGGTCGGCTCGGCGGCGACGAGTTCGGCGTGCTGCTCTGGCACCTCAGCGCGACGGAGGCGCATGCCAAGGCGGCGGAGCTGGAGCAGGCCATCGACAGCCTGACCTTCACCTTCGGCGATCAGACCGTGCGTGCCGGCGCGTCGGCCGGGGTTGCCCTTCTCGACAAGCGCGTCAACCCAGTACGTGCGTTGGAGGAAGCCGACCGCGCGATGTACATGCGCAAGGCCCAGCGAAGGTACGAGAGCCCCGCGTAACGAACGACCCTGCCGGGCGACAAGCGGTGACGCTCGCCGGCCATCCGCGCCGATGACCGAGCTGGCGGAACACGGCGCTCACAGCTCGCCGAGATCGTCAGGCAACTCGCCGAACTTGTGCAGCAGCCGGGCGTCGCTGAATTCCCCCTTCAATGGATCGCCGCTGCGGCTGAAGGCAATGGCGCCGATATTGTCTGATAAGCGCGACATGGCCTCCGCGCGACGCAGCGCGGCCGACGAGCTCTGGCATTCCTCAGCCGTTCCCGCGACCAGCATGCCACCCTCGTCCCGCCTGAACGGCATCGCGACGTAGTAGGTGATATCGGGCATTGCACGCTCCTCCTGACCTCTCGCCGAAGCTCCGAGCGAGTGCATGGGTCATCGCCTGGAGAGCCTCAAAGGCCGTCGGGCTCAGGCCGCATCGCTCTGCGCGGCGTCCGAGGCGGTGTTGGGCATGCAGCCGCAGGAGATCGCGGCCCGCAGCTCCTGCAGCTCCAGCTCGAGATACTCGTTCGCCATGATCAGCGCCTTGATCGTGGAGCGCAGATTGCCGTCGCACATCGCGATGGCTTGGTCACACGCCTGTTCGTAGAGGCGATCCTGTGGGGAGAAGGAGGCGGGCATCACAACCATCCTTGTTGTTGTCCGGGGACTACGAGGGATGGTCCAATTGTTCCCTTTTTGTTCCCTTTGTCAAGGCGCTTCGGCAAATCCTGCATCGCCGTATTGCCTGTGGGCATACGGTCAGCCGTGCTGACGCTTCGCCTCAGGCGATGATGTCGGGCGTGATCTGGTCTTCGATGAAGGCGATCCGATCGCGTAGCAGAAGCTTCCGCTTCTTCAGTCGTTGCAGCCGCAACAAATCGGGGGCGGGCGATTGATGCAAAGCGTCGATCGCCGCGTCGAGGTCGCGGTGCTCCTGCTGCAGGCGCGCGAGTTCGGCCTGCAGTTCGCGCTCATCTTGGTCAGCCATGATCTATGATAGCAAAAAAGCGGAAGGAAGTGGAAAGCCTTGCGAAGGCGGGCGCAAATATTGCGCCTGCGAAGCTGATAAGCAAGTCGCACCCCTCAAGATCCGTGCAGCTGTCCCGTGAATTTCAGGTTGGCGCCGGCGTTAGATTCGCCCGGATCAGCTCACGCTTCGTTACACACGGCGCTCAAATTTGCATGTGCGGTCTTTTGGCCCCATCGACAGGTCAAGCGACTAGTGTACACTCATTAGCCCTGGTCGAATCTCAGGTTCACCTACCGAGGAGGTTTCGAATGGCTATTCAGGCGCATCTCGTTGAACTGGAGCGTAAGCATAAAGTTCTTGAAAACGAATTGCATCAAGCTCTCCTGCATCCATCGACGGACGACCTGCGAATTGCCGAACTGAAGCGACGCAAACTGATGGTGAAGGATGAGATCGAGCGCTTGAGACAGGTAACCAGCGAAACACTTCACTGACATGTGACCATCATCCGCCGTATCATCTGATCGCAAGACCGTGCGCCTGGGATGGCGACGAGTCCATCCCAGACGCAACTTCAATCGAATTAGTTGCGATACACGACTTAGTTTCGATACGCGACGACGCGAACGCATCTGCCTGCGTTGTCTCCCAGCGTGTCTATCGCGACAGGCTGTTCATCGCGATATCGAGGGTCTTCAGCTCGAGGCGAGATCGCCGACGTGAGCCGCGATCGCGAGCGATGACGTCAATCCAGGCGATTCGATTCCGAACAGATTGATGAGTCCGGGCACGCCGTGATCGCGCGGGCCCTGAATGACGAAATCCTGCGACGCCACGGCCGGCGGTACGATCTTCGGCCTGATGCCGGAATAGCTCGGCATCAGCGCCCCATCCGGCAGCGACGGCCAGTATTTGCGGATCGCCGGGTAGAAGCGCTCGGCGCGCGCCGGATCGACCGTGTAGTCGATCCGGTCGATCCACTCGACGTCGGGGCCGAATCTGGCCTGGCCTGCCATGTCGAGCGTAAGGTGAACGCCAAGCCCGCCCGGTTCCGGCACGGGGTAGATGAGCCGGCTGAACGGTGCCCGGGCGCTGCAGCTGAAATAGTTGCCCTTGGCGAGATAGGTCGTCGGCACCAGCGGCGACGGCATGCCGTCGATCCGCCGGGCCACCGCGGGCGCGTCGAGGCCGGCAGCGTTCACCAGCAGCCGGCAGCTCAGCGTCATCGGCTGCGCGCCGCCCGCGTCGACCTCGATTGATTCTCCGGCTGCCTTGGCCCGCAGCAGCGGCGTGTGGAAGGCGAAGGCGCCGCCGGCGTCCTCGATCTCGCCGCGCAGCGACAGCATGAAGGCATGGCTGTCGAGGATGCCGGTCGACGGCGACAGCAGGGCCGCCTCGCAGGCCAGGGCCGGCTCCAGCGCCAGCGCTTCGGATCCAGCCAGCAGCCGCATTCCTTCGACGCCGTTGGCTTCGGCGTGCGCGCGGATGCCCTGCAGCTTCTCGGTCTCGGCCGGATTGGTTGCAACGATCAGTTTGCCGCAATTGCGGTAGGGCACGCCATGCTCGTCGCAATAGCGGTAAAGCATGCGCTTGCCGGCCACGCAGAAGCGGGCCATCAGGCTCCCGGCCTTGTAGTAGATGCCGGCGTGGATCACTTCGCTGTTGCGAGACGAAGTGACGGTGCCGATGCCCTCGGCCGCCTCGAGAACGATGACCTCGCGTCCGGCGCGGGCCAGCTGTCGTGCGACGGCAAGTCCGACGACGCCGGCGCCCACGACGACGCAATCCACTCTATCCATGCGCGGTCCTGAGACGATTCGGAGAAATCATGGCTTGCTGCAACCCCTGGTGGGTGGAGCCTCGGTCCGGAGTGCGCACGCCCTTAGCAAACCGTTCATCATAGGGAGGCCATTGACCAAATTTGCTTCGTCTTTTTCGAAGTTTGCCGAACCCGTTTACCCGATCCCAATAGGTGAAGCCAGATACTGTCGCCGAATACCGCGGGTGATTGATGGCTGGCAAGAATTGGCAGGCGAGCGACCGAAACGCGTTTTCTGCGTGCGTCGTTGCGGCCTCGATGGCCGCCATGGCAGCGTGGGCGGCTGCGCCGACGCGCGCCTGGGCTGCGTCGTCCGATTTCTCGCCCTCCGGCTACCTGGGCACCATCGAGCCGGACGTGCTCTGGGAAGTGTTGATCGCCGGGGTCGTCGTCTGCGCCTTCCTCGCCTCGGTCGTGATCTGGATCCATTCGGCCTTGCGGCGCGCCAAGCGGGCACAACTGCGGCGTAATGTTTTCATCAGCTCCGCGCTCAACAATCTGAGCCAGGGATTGATGCTGACGGACGCCGCCAACCGCGTCGTCTTCTACAACCATCGCTTCCTCGAAATCTACGGCATGAGCCGGGCCGACATTCCGCCCGGTTGCACCGGCCGGGATCTGGTCGAGTTGCGGCGGCAGCGCGGCCTGCTCAATCTGACGGTCGAAGACTATGCGCGCCAGGCGCGGGAGCCGGACGGGTGCCTGACCGAGCTGCCCGGCGGACGTGTGGTGCGAGCCCAGATATTCCGTCTTCCGACCGGCGGATCGATCGGCATCCACGAAGACTGCACGGTGCAGCGCCGGCTGGAGCGCGAGCTCGCCTCGACCAAGCAGTTCCTGGAATCGGTGGTCGATCAGGTTCCCGTCTGCGTCGCCGCCAAGAACATCGACGACGGCCGCTACATCTTCGCCAACCGAGCATTCGAGCAGTTCTCTCGGATGCCGCGGGATCAGATCATCGGACGGCGCCCGAGCGATCTCTTCGGCGACGCGACCGCGGCCGACATCGCGGCTGCCGACCGCGAAGCGATGCTGGCGCCCGGCACCACCTATTGCAGCGAGCTGGTCGTTCAACGCGGCAACGACAAGCGCATCCTCGAAGCCCATCGGGTCGTTGCACGCAACGACAAGAATGAGCCGCAGTTCCTCATCGCGCTGTTCGACGATGCCACGGAGCGGCGATCGCTGAGCCGCGAGCTGGAGAACAGCAAGAAGTTCCTGGAGCTGGTCGTCGACAACATTCCGGTCTCGCTCATCGTCGAGAGCGTCAGCGACGGCCGCTATCTGCTCGCCAACCGCAGCGCCGAGATCATCCTCAACCGCAAGCGCGAGGATGCCACGGGCCTGACCGCCGCCGACATTTTCAATCCGCGCGAGGCCAGACTGATCATGGCGCGCGACGAAGCCGCTATCAAGAAGCGCAGCCTTCTGACCGAGGAACATCCGATCTCGACCAAAGACGGTCTGCGGCTGTTCCTGACCCGACGGGCAACCGTGCTGGGCGAGACCGGCGAGCCGCAATATCTGATCAAGACCTATGAGGACGTCACCGACCGGCGCCAGACCGAATCGCGGATGGCGCACATGGCCTATCACGACGGCCTGACCGATCTGCCTAACCGCGCCGCGTTCCTGCAGGCCTTGAGCCAGATGATCGAGGCCTGCGCGGACACGGATGAGGAGTTCGCGGTCCTGAACGTCGATCTCAAGGGCCTGAAGGACGTCAACGACGTCTTCGGCCACGCCATCGGCGACAAGCTGTTGATCGAGGTCGCCCGCCGCGTCCATGCCGTTGCCCGGGGCGGGGTGGTCGCGCGTCTCTCCGGCGATGAGTTCGGGCTGATCATCGACGGCAAGCAACCGGAGATGGGCAGGGCGCTGGCCGAGCAGTTGGCGGCGGCGATCGCGGTGGACTTCCAGATCGACGGCAAGTCGATTCGCACAGCGCTGACGACGGGCATCTCGGTGTTCCCGCACAATGGTTCGGATCCGGCGTCGCTGCTCGCCAATGCGGGTGCCGCTCTGTTCCGCGCCAAGGCCAAATCGCGCGGCAGCATCACCTTCTACGAGCCTGAAATGGATCAGCAGATCCGCGACCGCCGCGTTCTGCATCAGGAGCTGTCTGTCGCGATCAAGCATGGCGAACTTTCGCTGTACTTCCAGCCGCAGGCCGCCTCCGGCCGCACGGTCGACGCCAGCGAGATCATCGGCTTCGAGGCGCTGGCGCGCTGGCAGCACCCGGTCCGCGGCTTCGTGCCGCCGAGCGACTTTATTCCGCTCGCGGAAGAGAGCGGCCTCATCGTCGAGATGGGCGAGTGGATCCTGCGCGAGGCCTGCCGCGAGGCGGCGTCGTGGCCGAAGCCGCTGCAGGTCGCGGTCAACCTGTCTCCGGCCCAGTTCGTTCATGGCGACCTTGTCGCACTGGTCCATTCGATCCTGCTCGAGACGGGGCTCGCGCCCGGCAGGCTCGAGCTCGAAATCACCGAGGGTGTGCTGATCGAGGATTTCGATCGTGGTGTCGCGCTGCTGCGCCGGCTGAAGGCGCTCGGCGTTCGCGTCTCGATGGACGATTTCGGCAGCGGCTACTCGTCGCTGAGCTACCTGCAGGCCTTCCCGTTCGACAAGATCAAGATCGACCGCGCCTTCGTCATGAATATCGGCCGCAACCCGCAATCGGCGGCGATCATTCGTGCGGTCATCGGTCTGGGTCACGGCATGAACATGTCGATCGTGGCGGAAGGCGTCGAGACGCCCGAGCAGCTCGGCTTCCTCGCCGAGCAGGGCTGCGACTCGGTTCAGGGCTATCTGCTCGGCAAGCCCCTGCCGATCGACAAATACGACGGCATCGTCGGTCGCGCTCACGACGACGACGACGCGTCCGTTCGCAAGACCGGCTGACCGGGCACTCGTGGTCAGAGGCCGTTGCGCAACAGCGCGAATTTATCCGCGCGCATGACAGCTAAGCCGCTACGAGAATCATCTCCGCCGGTCTACGATCGTTCGTCCTGGCACGCTCGAAGACCTTGCGTATGGCGGACTACGATCTTGCGATCATCGGCGGAGGTCTGAACGGCGTCAGCCTGGCGCGTGATGCGGCTGGCCGCGGTCTGCGCGTGCTCCTTGTCGAGCAGGGCGATCTCGGCGGCGGCGCCTCGTCGGCCACGTCGCGGCTGGTGCATGGGGATCTCGCAGCGCTGGAGCGCCGCAGCTTTCTGCGCGTGCGCCGCGCGCTCGCCGAGCGCGACGTCTGGCTCACGGTCGCGCCGCATCTGGTCCGACCGATCCGCTTTGCTATTCCAGCTCACGCCAATGAGCGGCCGCCATGGCAACTGCGCGCAGGACTCTGGCTCTACGACCGCCTCGCTGCGCGCAACCGGCTGCCGTCAGCGTCGGCGCTCGACGTCACGCATCATCCGATCGGAGATGCCCTGAAGCGTCCGATCGGGACGGCATTCGACTATTCCGATTGCGTGGTCGACGATTCCCGCCTGGTGGTCCTGACCGCGATGGATGCTGCCGAGCGCGGCGCGTCGATCCGCACCGGCGCCCGCTGCGTGCGGGCCGACCGCGACCATATATGGCGTCTCGCCATCATCGACCGCGGCCATCGACGCATCGTCACCTCGCGCGCGCTCGCCAACGCCACCGGCGCGTGGAGCGTCTCGACGGCGGAGACCGTGCTGCGTCAGCCGCCGCCGCGGGTCACCGCGCGGCAGGTCAGCCAGATCATCGTGCCGCGGCTGTTCGATGTCGAAGCGGTCTACGTGTTTCAGAATTCGGATGGACGGCTGATCTTTGCCCAGCCCTACGAGCAGGATTTCACCCTGATCGGCACGGTGGTCCACGGCTTCAAGGGCGACCCAGCCGTGGTGGCGGTGCCGGCGGCAGACGTGGCCTATCTCTGCAAGGCGGCGAACCGCTATTTCCGCTCGGACATCCAGCCTGCGGACGTGGTCCGGAGCGTGGCCGGCGCCAACATGATGGTGCTGCGCGCCGCCGACAGCGGGCGGCTGGAAACGGTCGTGAGCCTCGATGCTGGCCGCGCCAAGGCGCCGCTCCTGACCATGTGCGGCGGCGACGTCACGACAGCCCGGCACCGGGCCGAGCAGGCGGTCTCCCGCCTCGCGCGCTTTTATCCGATGTCGCCACGCTGGACTGCGAGAGCGCCGCTTCCGGGTGGCGACTTCGCCTGGGACCGGTTCGAGGATCTCGTCGATGACGCACGGGAGCGCTGGCGCTTTCTCAGCGAAGCCGAGGCCCGGCGGCTGCTCGGCGCCTACGGCACCCGGCTGGCGGAGATCCTTGGCGAGGCGAGATGCCGGGCCGATCTCGGGCAGGCGTTCGGGCCGCAGCTGACCGAGGCGGAGGTCCGCTACCTCATGGCGCGCGAATGGGCGCGGTTTCCCGACGACGTGCTGTGGCGGCGGACCAAGCTGGGTCTGACGCTTCCCGCTGCCGAACGCGATGCGCTCGCTGCGTTCATGACCACTGCGACCTGTGGCCGGGGCACGCCGCAGGCCGCTGACGCGAGCGGGGATAGTCCGGCCCGCGCGGTTGAGCTGCAATCCGTGGGCGGCTAGCTTGCCGACCGGTCGGCCGTTGTGGCCGGGCAGGGTGATTTGATCGGGACATGGCTGACGACATCGCAAACCCAGCGCCTGCCGGAGAGTCGGCAGCATCACCAGCGCCGGAACCGCGTCCCGATGCTCAGCCGCCGATCCTGCGGATCGAGAACCTCGTCAAGACATTCGGCAGCTTCCGCGCCGTCGACGGCGTCTCGCTCGACATCCGCGCCGGCGAGTTCTTCGCGCTGCTCGGCCCCAGCGGCTGCGGCAAGACGACCTTGCTGCGCATGCTGGCCGGCTTCGAGACGCCGGATGAAGGGCGCATCCTGCTTTCGGGCGAGGACATCGCGCAGGTGCTGCCGCATCAGCGGCCCGTCAACATGATGTTCCAGAACTACGCGCTGTTCCCGCATCTGAACGTGCGCGACAACATCGCCTTCGGCCTGAAGCGCGCCGGCATGCCGCGCGCCGAGATCGCCACGCGCGTTGCCGAGATGGTGGCGCTGGTGCGGCTCGAAGGGCTGGAGAAGCGCAAGCCGGATCAGCTCTCGGGCGGGCAGAAGCAGCGCGTCGCCCTGGCGCGCTCACTGGCGCGCCGGCCGCAGGTGCTGCTGCTCGACGAGCCGATGGCTGCGCTCGACAAGAAGCTGCGCGAGAGCACGCAGGTCGAGCTGATGGAGCTGCAGCGCAAGCTCGGCATGACCTTCATCATCGTCACCCACGACCAGGAGGAGGCGATGACGGTGGCGAGCCGGATCGGGGTGATGAACGCGGGAAGGCTCGAGCAGGTCGCGGTCCCCCGACGTCTATATGAGGAGCCCGCGTCGCGGTGGGTCGCGGAGTTCGTCGGCGACATCAATCTGTTCGAGGGCGAGGTGACCGCGCGGGAGCCGCTCCGGCTCAGGGTCGTGACCCACACTGCGGGTGAGCTGGTCGTGGCGCAGCCGATGGCTCCGATCAGCGAGAGCAAGGTCGCGGTCGCGATCCGTCCGGAGAAGATCCGCCTCGCGCTCCGTCGACCGGCCGGCGATGCTGCTGCGATCAATTGTGTCGAGGGCGCCATCACCGATGCGAGCTATCTCGGTGGCAGGACCGTCTACAAGATCAAGCTCGACGGCGGCGCCGTGCTTCACGCTGCGCAGGCCAACACCGCCCGGCTCGATGCCGACGGCTATGGCCTGAACCAGCGCGTGGTCGCCTGGTTCACGCCCGACGATTGCCTGGTGCTGGAGCGATGAGCGCGCGCCGCATCTTCTCGCGCCCGGCCCGCTTTGCGGCGATCGCGCCTTACATCTGGATGGTGCTGTTCTTCCTGGTGCCGTTCGCCTTCGTCGCCAAGATCAGCCTGTCTCAGACTGCGATCGCGCAGCCCCCCTATACGCCGGTGTTCTCGCTGGCTGATGGTTTGTCGTCGCTCCGCGACGCCTTTGCGGCGCTGTCGCTCGACAATTTCCGTCTGCTGCTGTCTGACGATCTGTATCTTTCATCCTATCTGCGCAGCGTCGTCGTCGCGGCGACGTCGACGGCGATCCTGCTCTCGATCGGCTACCCCATCGCCTATGGCATGGCGCGGCTCCCCAGGCGCTGGCAGGGCATCGCGATGATGCTGGTGATCGTGCCGTTCTGGACCTCGTTCCTGATCCGCATCTATGCCTGGGTCAACATCCTGCAGCATGACGGCCTCCTGAACCAGATCCTGCTCGCGCTGCATCTGGTGTCCACGCCGGCGGTGTGGCTGTCGACCGACAGCGCGATGTATGTCGGCATCGTCTATTCCTATCTGCCGTTCATGATCCTGCCGCTGTTCGCGACGCTGACCAAGCTGGAGCCGGCCTTGGAAGAAGCCGCCGCCGATCTAGGCGCCTCGCCGCGCGAGATCTTCTGGCTGGTGACGTTTCCGCTGTCGCTGCCCGGCGTCGGCGCGGGCGCGCTGCTGTGCTTCATCCCGGTGGTCGGCGAGTTCGTCATTCCCGATCTGCTCGCCGGGTCGAAATCGCTGATGATCGGCCAGACGCTCTGGCTCGAATTCTTCACCAACAAGGATTGGCCGGTGGCCTCCAGCATCGCCGTGGTCCTCTTGGTCGTGCTGCTGCTGCCGCTTCTGCTCTACGACCGGCTGCAGCGCCGGCAGTTGGAGGAGAGCAGGTGATGGATGGCGCACAGCAAGGCACGCTCTCTCGCTCCCCTCCCCCTTGCGGAGAGGGGGTGGGGGTGGGGGTCCGCATTGGCGGTCTTTGCTGGGTGCCCCCCTCCCTGACCCTCCCCCACAAGGGGGGAGGGAACGGAGAGGGTTTCACTGGGATTGAGGGAGGAGGAGATCGTGCCTAATCCCTCCCGCCTGTCGCGCTTCAACGTCGCGTCGCTGACGCTTGGGCTCGCCTTTCTTTACCTCCCGATCCTGATCCTGGTGATCTACTCGTTCAACGCCTCGCGCCTGGTCACTGTGTGGGGCGGCTGGTCGCTGCGCTGGTATCACGAGTTCTTCAGCGATCGCGCCATGATCGATGCGGCCTGGATGAGCGTGCGCGTCGGCGCCACCTCGGCCACCGCGGCGACGGTGCTCGGCACGCTGGCTGCGGTGGCGCTGTCGCGTGGCCAGGGATTTCGCGGCCGCATGCTGTTCTCCGGCATGTTGTATGCGCCGCTGGTGATGCCCGAGGTGATCACCGGCCTGTCGCTGCTGCTGCTGTTCGTGGCGCTGGACGCCGAGCGCGGCTTCTGGACGGTGACGGTCGCCCACACCACCCTCACGATGTGCTTCGTCGCGGTGGTCGTGCAGTCGCGGCTGGTCTCGCTCGACCGCAGCCTGGAGGAAGCCGCGATGGATCTCGGCTGCGATCCGCTGCACGCGTTCGTGATGGTGACATTGCCGCTGATCGCGCCTGCGGTGGTCGCGGGCTGGATGTTGGCCTTCACGCTGTCGCTCGACGATCTCGTGATCGCGAGCTTTACCACCGGCCCCGGTTCGGCGACGCTGCCGATTCGGATCTATTCCGAGGTTCGGCTCGGGGTGAAGCCGGAGATCAATGCGATCTGCACGCTGGTGATCGGGCTGATTGCCGTGGTGATCATCATCGCGTCGCTGGCCTCGAAGCTGTCGAGTGATCGCGGCGAGAGCGCAGCTCCGCTATAATGACGGAGAATGCTGAGACAGCATTGATCAACGCGAGAACAGACGCAAGGCGGCGGTGACGACCGCGCGATGGATCGTGCCGCGGTCGACCGATGGCGGGTCGACGCAGCAAGCCGGATCGCTCTGTCTGCCGAGCTCGGTACTCTCCGGCAGGAAGACGTAGTGCCCGGCGTCGTCGGCGACGATCTCGAATGCGCTGCCGCTCAGTCGCTCATGCAGCCAGCGTGAGGCCGGCAGCAGCGCATCGGCGCCGCCGACCATGATGCGCGTCGGGACGTTGATCGCGGCGATGCTGTCCTCGGAGAAGCCCTGCACCGAGCGCCCCGGCGCCAGTAGCAGCGCCGCCTTGATGCGGGGATCGCGATGGGATGCGGACATGCGCGCCCAGGAGTCGCGGAAGATTTGGCTCTTCTCCATCAGCCGCGGCAGATGATCGACGAGATCGGGAAACTCGCGGGGGCCGCGGCCGAGATTGGCGCCTGGCTCGAACGGCGAGCGGATCATGATGGCGCCGAGCAGGGCGGTGGCCGTGACGCCGCCGAGCGAATAGCCGACGGCGTAGATGCGGTCGAGGTTGATGCGGCCTTCGAAATCGGGATGAGCGACGATGTGGTCGATCAGCAAGGACACGTCGCGCGGGCGTTCCCATGAGCAGAGGAAGCCCTCTGCTCGGTACGGCTCGGCATTGCTGTTGCCATGATGATTGACGGCGACCGCGACAAAGCCGCGGCTTGCCAGCTCGCGCGCCAGCCATTCGGACTGCAGGCCGTTGCAGCCGGTGCCGTGAGAGTACACGACGAGAGGACAGGCGCCCGCGCTTGCAGCGAGCGGCGCATTCAAAGCCGCTGGTCCCGCTTTGAACCAGCCCTGCGGCCATGGTGCGATAGGGAGCGCCGTTTCCACGGCGCCGTTGGCGGCTGGATACCAAGCGAACCAGTCGATCGGGCGCGGCCCGTCGCCATCCCAGTTCGGCCGCGAAGCGTCCTCGAACCGTCCCTGACGAAATCCGACCCTCATCGCTCCGTCACGACTTCACGGCGCCGGCGGTGAGGCCGCCCACCATGTAGCGCTTGAAGGCGTAATAGACCGCCGCCGGCGGCAACGCGTAGATGAAGCCGGTGGTCATCAGGAGCTCCCACGGCGAATCGTCGGCGGCCAGGAAGTTGCCGAGCGCCACGGGCAGCGTGATATCCTTGTCGTTCGACAGCAGCAGGAACGCGTAGAGGTATTCGTTCCAGGCCAGCAGCACCGCATACGTTCCGATCGCGACCAGCGAGGGCATCATCAGCGGTACATAGACGAGGCGGAAGATCTGCAGCGGGCTGGCGCCGTCCATGACGGCAGCCTCGTCCAGCTCGACCGGCAGCTTGTCGGAGGCCTGCTTCAGCACCCAGATCGCGTAGGGCGAGGCAATCGTCACCATCGCCAGGATCAGCGACCAGTCGTTGTTGAGCAGGCCGTATTTGCCCATGGTGCGATACATCGGTACCGCGAGGAACGCAGCGGGGATGAAATAGGTGAACAGCGCGAGGTTCATCACCACCCGGCTGCCAGGCACGCGCAGGCGCGAGATGGCATAGGCCGCACAGGTCGCAATGATCAGTGTCAGCGCGCCCACGGCCATGGCGATCACGACCGAGTTGCCGAACTGGACCCAGAAATCGCGCAGGAAGTAATGCTGCTGGTGGAACACGATCGAGAAATTGTGCAGCGTCGGATGGTCCGGCCACAGCTTGCCCGAGAACGCGTCCTCCTTCGGCGAGATCGCGAACAGGAACATGTGGTAGATCGGGATCATCGTCCAGATGAAGACGGGAATGCCGATCAGCAGCAGCCGGGCCTCGGTGCCGACTTCGCGGAGGGTGGGGAGCTTCATCGCGACAACCGCTTCATCATGAAATAGACCAGGGGCAGCACCAGCGGCATCGCGCAGACGATCGAGGCCATGGCGAGGCTGAGCTGATCGAGCCGGAGATAGCGGATGCCGAGCGTCGCCAGCACGTGGGTGAGATCGGCCGGACCGCCGCCGGTCAGGAGATAGACGCTGTTGAAGTCTCCGAGCGTCCAGATCATCGAGAGCAGCGTGCAGGTGATGTAGAGCGTCTGCATCGACGGCCAGGTGATGTAGCGGAACTTCTGCCACCAGGTGGCGCCGTCGACCTCGGCCGCCTCGAACAAATCGTGCGAAATCGCCAGCCGCCCGGTCATCAGGATCAAGGTCCAGAACGGCAGCGACTTCCAGATGTGCATGCCGATCGCCATCGACAGCGCGACCGTCGGGTCGTTCAGCCAGTTCGGGCCATCTTCGCCGGTGAACTTGAAGATCAGCTGGTTCACCACGCCCCATTCGGGATTGAGCATGAAGCGCACCGACAGGATGGTCGGGATCGAAGGCACCGCCCAGGGCAGGATGAAGATGACCGACAGCCATTTGATCCAGCCGCGCTGCTGCACGAAGAAGCCGGACAGGAACAGCGCGATCACCATCTTCAGATTGATGCCGACCAGGAGGAAGATCAGCGTGTTGACGGCGGCGCGCGCGAAGATGGGGTCGTTGTACAGCGCGACGTAGCTGGCCGGCTCGCGGGCGAGCCACAGGCCGTAGCCGACGGGATAGACGACGAAGGCAAGGAAGACGAGCAAGTAGGGGGCAAGCATGACGATGCCCCATACCTGTGACGGTGTCAGCAGCACCGGGCGCGGCGCTTCCGCGAGCGCGGAATCGGAAGCTGAGAGCGTGATCGCCATGGTCGTCTGTTCCAAGCCTATTGCCGAACCGGCCGCAGACACTGCGGCCGGCACTTGTTGTCGTTGTCAGGAGCTCAAGCTAGTGCCTCGCGAGGCGAGAGACTAGCCGGCGACCTCCTTCAGCCGCGCGATCAGCTCGTCGACGGCCTTCTCGACCGGCACCTTCTCGCTGACCACGCGGTTCATCGCCTTGGCCCAGACGTTCTCATTGTTGAGGATCGTGAACTTGTAGTTCTTGGTGAAGTCGAACGGCGTGGTGCCGCCGGTGAACTGGGTGTACACGGCCTTGCGATGGCGGTCGGCCTGCCAGAACGGGCTCTTCTGGCCTGCGGTCGTCACCGGGAACCAGCGGCCCAGCGCGCCCTCGATGTAGGGGCCGAGGTTCTCCTCCTGCATCAGGAACTTGATGAATTCCTTGGCCTGCGCCTTGTGAGGAGCATTGGCGAAGATCAGTCCGGTCTTGACGTCGGAGCGGTACTTGATCGGCGTGCCGTCCGGCTTGTTGGGGAAGGACGCGGTGATGATGTCCTCCTCATAGGCCTTCTTGCCGGCCGCGCGCTGCTCGGGCGTCAGCGCCGGGTTGGTGGAGTCCTCGAACCACTTGGCCGCGATCGAGATCGTGAAATTGTGGGTCATCACGATCGTCTTGTTGTGGAACGCGACGTTGTTGTCCGGATCCTTCCAGGTCGTGGACGAGGGCGGCGTGCAGCCCTTGATGTAGGTGTCGGTATAATCCTTCATCGCCTTGACGAGGCCGTCGCGCACCTTGGGGTCGTCGACCAGCAGCTTGCCGTCGTCGTCGACCAGCTTGACGTTGTAGGCGTCCATGAAGGTGTAGAACGACTGGAACGAGTCGGTGGATTCCACGCCCATCGGCTGACCGACGCCATACATGCGCTGGCCGGTGGCCTTGCGGACCGCCGGCTGCACCTTGTCGCACCAGAACGTCCAGTAGTCTTCCCACTTGGTGGGGATGTCGCTCTGCTTGAAGCCGGCCTTGCTCAGCAGGTCGCCCCAGATCTGGACGTGCATGCTCTGCTGCTTCAGCGGGAAGCCGTAATAGGCTTTCTTCTTGGTGACGTTGTTGTAGAGGTAGGCGGTCTCGAGCGTGTTCGGAGCGAACGCCGACTTCATCGGCTCCAGGATGTCGGTGAGATCCTCGAGCTTGCCTTCGTAGGCCCACTTGCCCTGGGCCTGAACGTCGTAGGTGTCGGCGTAGGCCACGTCGGGCACGGTGCCCGAATCGAGCGCGGCGACTGTCTTCGGAATCATGTCCTGGATCGCGTATTGCGACAGCTCGACCTTGATGCCGGTCTTGGCCTCGAACTTCTTGACGACGTTGAGCAGCGCATCGTCCTCGGACTTGTAGAAGCCCTTGCTCCACCAGATCGTGATGGTGTCCTGCGCGATGGCTGGTGCTGCAGCGCAAAAAAGCCCGGCGGCTGCGACTGCGATCGAAAGCGCACCCATTCCCCTGGATTTCACGTGTCTCTCCCTGATCCGCCGATCTTGCTTGATCGGTTGTGGCGGGACACTAGCCCAGGGACCCGACGCGATCCAGAAGTAATATATCAGACATGGGTCGGGGCGGCGGCCGTGTATCGGCACGCGAAGCAAGCCGCGTTGGTCAGTTCTGCTTGGTGGGAGTGTCGCCTGTCGGAGCGTCAGCCTGCGGCACGTTGTCCGGCTGGGCCGGGCGCAATCCGCCGCCGGTGAATCGTTCCAGCACCGAGCGCACCGCATCCCTCGTCTTGCGGTCCTTGACCGCATCGAGCAGAGGGGCGGCGGCCGGGGCGCGGCGGATCAGGCTTTCCGGATCGGGAAAGATCAGCGGATCTTCCCAGGGGCCCTGGACGACGAAAGGCAGCTCGAAGCCGTTGCTGCCATTGCCTGACGACAGCAGGCTCGCGACGCCCTTGAAATCGTATTCCCGTGTCGGCACCGAGGCCGTGCCCGTCATGGTGATGCGCGCGGTCGGGCTCTCGACGCGGATGTCCTCGGCGGTCGCGATGCCCTCGGAGAATTTGACCGCGATCGTCAGCGAGTCGTAAGGCGTCGAACCGGAGCGGAAATTGCCGCCGCGCGACAGCGGGCTGCGCTCGAGGCGCTTCAGGAGCTGCTCGACGTTGAAGCCGGAGATCGCGCCATCGCGGCCCTGCAGGTTGGCGCTGCCATCGAGCGACTGGGCGAGCCCGAACGGGCTCGAGCCCGAAGCCGTCAGCGAGACGTTGAGATTGCCGCGTCCCGACAGAGACGACACGCCGAACATCTCGTTGGCGCAGGCCTGCAGATCGACGTCGTTGAATTGCAGCTCGGCCTTCACGTCGGCCATGGTGTCGGCACGGGCGATCCCAAACGAGCCGCGCACGATGCCGCCATACATCTGCGCCTCGCCGACCGAGAGGGCGAGCACGCCGTTGCGCAGGTTGGCGCCGAACGCCGTGCGTCCGATTTTCGAGGAGCCGACCGTGACCTTTGCGGCCGATAGCCGCATGTCGAGGTCGGTGGTGGACAAGGCCTTGAGGTCGAAGAGCTGCCGATTCCAGTCGCGGGCCCCATTGGCCAGCAGCCGGATCGTCGAAATGTAGGGGGTGAAGTCGAGCGCGTCGGCCGCCAGCGTCGCCTGCAGCGTCTGCCGGCCGTTATTGGCGTAGGTCATGACGCCCTCGGCGGTGTTGCCGTCGAGCTCGACATTGACATTGGTGAGTGCGATCGAGGCGCCGACCACGTTGGCGCGCGCACGCAAGGCGAAGCGCCCGAAGCCGCCGCCGCCGAGCGGCGTCTGCCCCGTCCAGCGCAGCGCGTCGCGAAGCGACGGGCTGTCCACCGTCAGCGTACCTTCCATCAGCGCGCTGGTGCGATTCGCGACCGTGCCGTCAAAGGCGACCTTCAGCGGCGGGCTGGCGAGCCGCATCTTCAAGCCGGACCGGTCTCCCGACAGCGCAGCCAGGAAGTCGCTGACGCTGATGGAGCCCTCGATGCGCTGACCGCGCCAATCGAACTGTCCGGTCGCCGCGAACGAGCGCGAGATCGACGGCCAGGCGAGCGACAGGTCGATATCGTCGAGCCGCTCGGAAGCATGATGGCCGGTGTCCTCGTAGACCAGGATGCCATCCTGGATGCGGATCTCGGAGAACGACATCTGGCTGTCGGGCCCCGGGCGCATCGTGCGCGCGATGGTCTCGATGAAGGGCGTCCAGTTGCTGTTACCGTCGGCCTCGCGGCTGACGTTGATCTGCGGCCGCAGCATCATGACGTCGGCGATTTCGAACCGCTGCAACAGCAGCGGCAGCAATTGCAGATTGGCGGTCAGCACGTCGACGCGCAGAGCCGGATCCTCGGTGCCGCTGCCCTTCAGGCCGACATCGTGGAACGAGACATAGCTGCCCGGAAACAAGGAGACGTCGATATGTCCCTTGACAACGAGCTCGAGCCCAGTCACGGCGCGGATCTGGCTCTCCACCGCCTGCCGCAATGCCTCGCGATTGACCAGCCAGGAGCTCGCCAGCAGGCCCACGAACGCGATGCCCAGCAGCACCGCGATCGGTGTGCCGAGGCGCCTCATTCCTTGGGCCATGGTCACGGACATGTCCTGGGATCGTCGGATCGCTGGTTACTCGGGATGGGCAGGGTGCGCCGAAAACCCCTGCCAACATCAACAACTTGATGCGCTTTCTTGACGCTTTCAAGGCCATGCCGCCGGTGTGGCCGGATTGCGGCGGAGCCCTGATATCCCGGACTCCGGATCGCCTCGGAGGCGCAGGCTGGTGCGACAGCTAAAGCAGGATGTGCGCGTTGGGAAGGCATCATTGACGCATTGCGAAGATTTCGCCTAATAATCCGGTCGATATCCGCGCGATCGCCGCTCTGCAGCAGGTCATTCCCGTATGAACAAGGTCTATCCGGACGCCAAATCCGCCCTTGCTGGCCTCCTCAAGGACGGCATGACCATCATGTCGGGTGGGTTTGGTCTTTGTGGCATCGCAGAAACCCTGTCCGACGCCATTCGCGAGTCCGGGGTGAAGGACCTCACCGTCATCTCCAACAATGCCGGGGTCGACGGCATCGGCCTCAGCCGGCTGCTGGAGACGCGGCAGATCAAGAAGATGATCTCGTCCTATGTCGGCGAGAATAAGCTGTTTGCCCAGCAATATCTGGCCGGCGAGCTGGAGCTCGAATTCTGCCCGCAGGGCACCCTGGCCGAGCGCATCCGCGCCGGCGGCGCCGGCATCCCGGCCTTCTTCACCAAGACCGGCGTCGGCACGCTGGTCGCGGAGGGCAAGGAGGTGCGGGAGTTCGACGGCGAGAAATATCTGATGGAGCGCGGCCTGTTTGCCGATCTGGCGATCGTGCACGCCTGGAAGGGCGACACCGCCGGCAACCTCGTTTACCGCAAGACTGCGCGCAACTTCAATCCGATGATGGCAACTGCGGCCAAGGTGACGGTCGCGGAGGTCGAGCACCTGCTGCCGGCCGGCCAGATCGATCCCGACCACATCCATACGCCCGGCATCTTCGTCAAACGCATCATCCAGGTCGGAACCGAACTGAAGCGCATCGAGCAGCGCACCGTGCGCAAACGTGAAGCCGCCGCTGCAGCCGGGGAGGAAGTCTGATGGCCTGGACGCGAGAGCAGATGGCGGCGCGCGCCGCCAAGGAGCTGCGGGACGGCTACTACGTCAATCTCGGCATCGGCATTCCGACGCTCGTCTCGAACTACATCCCGCCGGGCGTCGACGTGGCGCTGCAGAGCGAGAACGGCATGCTCGGCATGGGTCCGTTCCCCTATGAGGGCGAGGAGGATCCCGACCTCATCAATGCCGGCAAGCAGACCGTCACCGAGCTGCCGATCACCAGCTATTTCTCGTCAGCCGATTCCTTCGCCATGGTCCGCGGCGGCCACATCGACCTGTCGATCCTCGGCGCCATGCAAGTCGCCCAGAACGGTGACCTCGCCAACTGGATGATCCCCGGCAAGATGGTCAAGGGCATGGGCGGCGCGATGGATCTCGTCGCCGGCGTCAAGCGCGTCGTCGTGGTCATGGAGCATAGCGCCAAGGACGGTCCGAAGCTGCTCAAGCAGTGCACGCTGCCGCTGACCGGCGAGCGCGTCGTGGACATGGTGGTGACCGATCTGGCGGTGTTCACGATCGACAAGCATGGCAATGACGGCATGGCCCTGATCGAGCTCGCCGATGGCGTGACGCTCGACGAGGTCAAGGCCAAGACCGAAGCCGAGTTCCGGGTCGCGCTCAAGAATGCCTGAGGGCGCGACTACCAGCGCCGGCAGAGCATCTCCGCGACCTTGACGGCGAGCCGGCATGCCGCATGCCGCGCCCGGCTCGCAGCAGCGGGCGGCGCCGTCTCCGCCAACCCCTGAATGATCAGGCACGGCACACTGCGGCCGAGGCAGATCAGTCCCATCGCATAGGCCGTGTCATCCGTCGCAAGCGCGCCTGGAAACGCCGCCGAGATTTCGGCGTCGGTGCCGTCGCCATCGCACGTCACTGTCATTCCTTCGAAGAACACGTCGATGTCGTCCAGCATGCCATTTGCGGCCTCGTGCGCGAGGCGGCAAAGCTCGGGATCGGCCGGAATGATCATTCCGCTGTCATCGACCGAGGGCGGCTCGGCCATGCTGAGCGCGTCGCGCAGCTTGATCTGAATCCGGAATGGCGCGACCGAGGTGGCGATGACGAGATCGCCGGGGCCGGCGCCGACGAATCGCGGGCCGCGGGCCACTTGCGGGAGATTCGCTCCCAGGGCGTCGGCCCGTCCCGGCATGATCAGCCACTGCGCCCCATGCTCTTCGATCGCCACTGCGGCCGCGCTCGCCACCTCGGCGATCGATCGCCCGAGGCACACGACTGCATGGAAGCAGGAATGCCTGATGATGGCGCGCGCCGCGTTGCGCTGTTCGATCAGCGTGCCCGGGCCCATCGCCTGGACCAGGGCTTCGATATCCTCCGGCGTTTCGACCACGAAACCGATCGTGTTGGCTTTGGCATGGAGAAATCGCAGCGCGTCGAGCATCGCGTTGATGCTGGCCTTCTCACGACCGTCGAGCTGCTGCCACAGCGCTTCGAGCACGTCCAGGGAGGCCTCGATGTCGGCGCCGATCACGCCCTGGCCGAGCGGCCGGCCGGGTGTCTCGCAGCGATAGAGCTCTTCGAAGGCCTGCAGGACGGTCCTGCGGTCCTTCACCGCGCAGGCGCCTTGCAGGATGCGCGCGAGAACTTGGGCGCGCTTGCTGAGTTCGAGGGGAACGGCGAGCCAGGCAAAATCAGCCAGCTCGGCCGCCTGCTCGCTTGCGGCGCGCTGGAATTCGCCGACGACCTGACCGTAGTGCCAGCTCAATTGCCACGGCGTCACCTGCCGTCCGCGATACCTGCCGCGCTCGATGCGTTCGAGCGATTGCGCCTGCAACTCGTTGCGCAGGTCGGGATCTATTCCCGATGCGCGGGAATCCAGCACACGATAGGCGCGTGTTGCGATCGCCGGTCCGAACCATTCGTGCTCGAGGTCGCCGACCGAGAGACCGCTCGGCATGCGGATGTGGACGGTCCTACGAAACTGGTCGAGCTCGCGTCTTGCGACCTGGGCCGCGGTCACCGAAACCTGCTGTACCTCGCACAAACCGTCGACCACACTGGCCCAGTCCCAGAAGTCGTCGCCATAGAACGGAATGCGATATTGGCGGCTCGCGACGATCCGTGCGCAAACCCGTTCGATGGCGGGAGCCACGCGATCGAGAATATCGCTGCGCGCCAGCGCGCCGTCCGTGAGACATTGGTGCACGAGACGCGCCGCGCCCGCATTCACCACGTGCCAGTCCTTGGCGGCGAATTTAGGCGACGTCCGCAGATATTCGAGCGCGTCGATGAGGCAGCGTCCAGCCAGTGCGCTCGGCGAATCGTCGTCGAACCAGCTGGTGTTGCCGATCCCGTAACCATGCAGGTCGGACGTGAAGAAGACCGGCGGATGTCGAGAAATCACACTCGCCTCCTGGTCCGCTCATCGCGTCGCTCAACGGCAATTGTCTAACGTTTGCAACTCAGATTTCGCAACCGAAAGTTGTTTTTGCGTGACTGTCATTTGTGCCAGTGTCAGGGCACCGTCGATCCAGCGCCGGCGTAGGTTGCAGGCAAGCGTGCTTCGAGCGCACTTTTCGAGCGGACTTATGGAGGCCGAGCATGTCAGGCGCGGATGGCGCCGAGTAGCCGGCCGAGGCGCCGCGTCATGCTGCGGCTCCATGAGGGTTGATCGCGGACAAGCCGGAAACCGAGATTGGCAGGTGGCGTGCCGGAGGCGCAGCCGCCGGCGCGCGCATCGCGGATGAAGTCGGTCACGTAGGCTCGATGCGCGCCTTCGGCCAGACGGACGCCGCAATTGCTGACGGTCTTGATGACGCGACCGGCACTATCCTGCAGCTTGCGTGTGAAGCAGGTCGAGGTCCATTCCCAGACATTGCCCGCGAGGTCGGCAATGCCGTGCTCGTTGATGCCGAAGCCGCCAAAGCCGCGCGTCTTGGGATCGTCTTGCAGGGCGGCTTCCCGTTCGTAGCGGGCGATCCAGCGCAGCGAGGGATCGGCGTCGTCGATCGAGATGCCATCGTCCTTGAATCGGCTCCCGGCCGCATAGGCCCACTCGGTATCGGTCGGCAGCCGATAGCTATCGCCGGTCTTGTGCGAGAGCCACTCGGCGTAGGCAACGGCGTCGTGCCAGCTCACCTGCACCGCCGGACGATCGATGGCGATGGGGACGTCGCGATCGAGCGCGCGACATGCATGGGCTTCGACGCAGGCGTGGTAGTCGGCGGCGCTGACCTGGTTCGTCATCATGGTCAGCGGACGATCAAAGCGGACCGTCGTGATGGGAGCTTCGGCTTGGCGGCCGTTGCGGAGATGGTCGCCGGAGTCGCGGTAGCTGATCGTCCCAGGTGCGATCTCGGTGAGGGCGGGGCCGTCGAGACCGGCGGCGCGGTCTGGCAGCCCTGCAAGGATCGGGGCCATTGTGGTCGGGCCAGCCAATCCGACGACGCAGGCGAGGGTGAGCTTGATCTTGAAAGCGAGCAGCATGGCAGCACACTGAGAAGAGTGGGGGCCGGACATGCCGGCCCCCTGGGCCGATCAGTTCGTCGTGCCGGTCGGAATGTCGGCCGGGGCCTTCACCTGCATCATCAGGTCGTCATTCCACTTGCCTTCGACCTTGAAATGGGCCGTTGCGCCGAGATTGGCCGCCTCGATCAGGTTGTGGGTGACGTAGGCGTAGATGCCGGGCTGCAGGAATTTGTAGAGCGCGGCACCGGCGGAGCCACCGCGGATGAACCAGGTCTCGAGCCCGGTCTCCGGCGCGTTGGAGAACTTGCCGGTCTCCCAGACATAATCGCCGTGGCCGCCGATCAGATGCGGGCGACTGTCGCGGTTCGCCTGCGAGTGCACGATCAGCACGTTCTCGCCGACATTGGCCGTGAGCGCATTCTTTCCGGTGAGCGCGCCGGCCTTGCCGTTGAACACCACATGGGTCGGCGTGAGCTTGCGCATGACCTCCTCGGTGTCGCTATAGGCCTCGCCGGGCGAGTCATAGGATTTGAAGTTGCCCTTGTCGTCGCGCGGGACGTAGAGGTCCTGCTCGCCGATGTAGTAGACGCGATCGTAGCGCAACGCGTGTCCGCGGCCGTCATTGAGACCGTCGCGCGGCAGCACCATCACGGCGCCGTTCATGCCGGAGACGACATGCCAGGGGATCATTGGTCCGCCTGGGGCGCAGTGATAGACGAACACGCCGGTCCGCGTCGCCTTCCAGCGCAGCACGACCTGCTCGCCGGGATTGACCAGGGTCAGCGCACCGCCACCCAGCGCTCCGGTCGCGGAGTGGAAATCGATGTTATGCGGCATGCTGTTGGTCGCGGGATTGACCAGGGTCACCTCGACATAGTCACCCTCATGGACCACCATCAGCGGGCCCGGCATCGAGCCGTTGAACGTCATGGCCTGGAAGGTGGTGCCCTTCTCGTCGATCACCATCTTCTTCTCCTGGACCACGAGCTTGAACTCCATGATCTTGGGCCCCTGCTTCGTCGCCTGCTCGTGCGCATGCACGAACGGCGGAGCCACCAGATCGACCTTCTGGCGCGGCAGCTTGAGGTCCTCGGCCATCGCGGGAGCCGCAAGCATCATCGCGGCGATGGCTGCACTGAACATGGCGGTGCGGCGGGTCAACATGGATCGCTCCTTCATTGGATCTGTTGTAGTGCCGCAATCATCATGCTCCCGTTGGAACCCGGCTTGTTTGTGCTGCAACAAGCAACTTCGCATTTGCGGAATGCGATGGCGGGTTCGGAGCGAAGTTGGCGCGGCTGCGCCCAGCGCAGCGCGCGAATGAGTTGCATCGGCGAGTAGTTCTTGGGGAGTCCGGACGGGGCGCGGAGCAAAAGGGGGGCTGGACTGTCCTCGCGCAACTACGCGCCGAGAAATGATCCATCCGTTTGCCGAGATGGCCGGACAGTTACGAGCACTAGGATGCGAGGTTCAAGGCATTGCCCCGGTCGACGATGGGCTACCAAACTCGTCAGCTCAGCCAGCGCACCGCCAGCAACGCGGCGAAGGCCCCTGCCGCCGCGAGGCAAAACATCGTGGTCATGAACATGGCGATATTGCCGAGCAGGCCTGTCGGCCCCGACTCGTCGCGGAACGATTCGAATCCGTCGGACTGGGGGATATGGCCGCGGATGCCGGCGAGGAGAGCAAATGAACGGATCAGCAGTTGCAGAGCTTCCATTGCGGTTTCCTCGAATCGTCAATGAATCAATGATGATGTGAAATGAGCCGGCCACTTTGAGGAAGCGCAAAGTCCGAGGCGATAACCGGCGTTCTACTGGTTATCCAACGGGGCATCTGCCGGCCGCGCCTTGAGAAAGCTCAAGGCCGCCCCTCTTGCCTTATGTCAAGGACCTCCGAACCCCAGGTCGACACGCTCAGGTGACAGGCAGGACATGAGACCAGATCTTGCGGCATGCTACGGACAGGAGCGCCTTCCGCGCTACACCAGCTATCCCACGGCGCCTCATTTCTCCGCCGCGGTCGGCCCGTCCACCTACGCAGAATGGCTGCGCGCGATACCGGCGAGCGCGACGGCATCACTTTACCTGCATGTGCCCTTCTGCCGCTCGATGTGCTGGTATTGCGGCTGCAACACCATGGTCGCCAAGCGCGACGAGCCGATTGCGGTCTACGAATCGGCACTGCGCTGCGAGATCGACATGGTGGCGCGCCAGATTGGCCGGCGGCTGCAGGTCGGGCACATTCATTTCGGCGGCGGCACGCCCACCATCATGGCGCCGGAGTCCTTTATGGATCTCGTCGGATCGCTGCGTCATTCATTTTTCGTGCTGCCATCGGCGGAGATCGCCATCGAGATAGATCCCCGCACGCTGACGCCGGAGATGATCGCCGCGCTGGGGGTGAGCGGGGTCAATCGCGCCAGCCTGGGCGTGCAGAGCTTCGATCCGCGGGTGCAGCAGGCCATCAACCGGGTACAGAGCTTCGAGCAGACCGCGGCGGCCACGAATGGATTGCGTCAGGCCGGCGTTGCCGGCATCAATTTCGACCTGATCTACGGGCTGCCGCATCAGAGCGTGGCGTCCTGTCTCGACACCGTCCGGCGTGCCATCGACCTTCGCCCCGACCGGCTCTCCGTGTTCGGCTACGCTCATGTGCCATCGTTCAAGACGCACCAACGCAAGATTCAGGACTCGGCGCTGCCGGACAGTCTGGAACGCTACGATCAGGCCTGTGCGATCGCTGATGCGCTGAAGAACGCAGGCTACGTCCAGATCGGGCTCGATCATTTCGCCTTGCCCACCGACCCGATGACCATCGCGTTCCGCGAAGGCCGGCTGCATCGCAATTTCCAGGGCTACACGACCGATGCCAACGATCTGCTGCTCGGGTTCGGCGCCTCGGCGATCGGGCAACTGCCGCAAGGCTATGTCCAGAACGCGCCGCAGGTCCGGGCCTATGAGCAGAAGATCGCGTCCGGCAGCCTCGCGACCGTGAAAGGCTATGGACTGACGGATGACGACCGCCTACGGGCCGACATCATCGAGCGCATCATGTGCGACTATGGCGTGGACCTCGACGTCATCTGCACCCGCCATGGCACGGACACCGACGACATGCTGAGATCGGCGCCGCGGCTGCAATCGCTGATCTCCGACGGTGTGGTCGAGCTCAACGGCGGTGCGCTCGCGGTGACCGAGCATTCCCGGTTCCTGGTGCGCAGCGTCGCTGCGGCGTTCGATGCGCATCTCGACGCGTCGAAGCAGCTGCACAGCCGGGCGGTCTGACCGGCCAGCTGCCGCGGTGCTTGTGCCGCGACAAAGACTGCCAAGGGCATGCCCGCTACCATTCGCGCTGGAATGGAGGCGCGCATGCCAATCTCCTTCGATGAACTGGTCGACGACGTCATGCGGCGAAGGCCGGAGACGATCCGCGTCTTTCTTGCTTTCCAGATGCGTTGCGTCGGTTGCCCGATCGCCTGTTTTCACAACGTCGCGGATGCCTGCCACGAGCATGGCGTCGATCCCGACGCGTTCCTCGCGGCCCTGTGTGCCTGCGCGTGATCAGGTCCGCGACGCCGCGTCACCGGCGTTCTGCTGCGCCAGGAGCACGATCTTGTGCGGCTCGCGCAGCACGATCTTCTGACGTCCGCTTTCGACGAGGCCGAGCTGCTCCCAGCCCGAGAGGATGCGGCTTACCGTATGCAGGGTCGTTCCGGTCATCTGGGCGATATCCTGCCGGCTGATCGGGAAGTCGATCTGAACGCCGTGATCGAGCTTGCGGCCGGCCTGGTTGGCGAGCCGGAGTAGGGCATGCGCGATGCGCTGCTCCACCTGCTGCGTCGACATTTCGATCACGCGCGCATGGGTTTCCTGCAGCCGCTGGCCGACCGTCTGCAGCGTGTTCGCCGCCAGCGACGGGAACTTTGCGACCAGCCGCGGCCATGAGGCGGACGGCCAGGCCAGCACGATGCTGTCGTCGACGGCTGTCGCTGTCGCCGGATAATGTTGGAGACCGATGGCCGGGGCGACGCCGAACGTGTCCCCTGGCACCACATAGCGCACCACGATCTGGTCGCCGGTGGGCGTCGTCTTGCTGGCGCGGACATGACCGTGGAGCAGCAGGAAGAACGAGGTCGCATCGGCGCCCTGCTCGAACACTGCGCCGTTGCGGGGGACGCGAAGGGAGCGGGCTTCCCGCAGCACGTCCGTGAGATCCTCCGCGGACAGCCCCGCAAACAGCGGCAGATGCGCGACCAGCGAACGGTCGATGGAAGCCATGGTGTTCTCCGGGGCCGGATTCGGCTCAATTTTGCGGCGCTCAATAGCACGTTTTTGCGATCCGTCGGAAGTTTGTGCTGGCGCAAGTCATAGTGGGCGACGCGCAACTACATGTTAAGCACAACGCCGCGATCGGTGCGGTTCCCGTCCTTCATCGAGCGAGCATGCACATGGCCATTCCACGCAACTATCAGGGCTGGACCGTTCTCGCCAACGGTTTCAGGCCGTTCTTTCTGCTGGGCGCGCTCCAGGCCGCGCTGGCGATCCTGATCTGGGTCCCGGCTTTCTACGGCGAGCTGAAGCTGAGCTCCGGCTTCGCTCCCCGCGACTGGCATGTGCACGAAATGCTCTACGGCTATTTGCCGGCCGTCGTCACTGGCTTCCTGTTCACGGCGATCCCCAACTGGACCGGACGTCTGCCGATCCGGGGCCTGCCGCTGCTCACCCTCGTGATCGTGTGGACGGCCGGACGACTGGCCGTCACGATGTCCGCGCTGGGCCCCTGGTGGGCCGCGCTGCTGATCGATGCGAGCTTCCTTGTGCTCGTCGTTCTGGCCGCCGCGCGCGAGATCGTCGCCGGGCGCAATTGGCGGAATTTGCCGGTGGTCGCAATCGTCGCGGTGCTGTGCGCCGGCAACATCGCGTTCCACGTCGAGGCTCATCTGCGTGGCTCGGCCGACTACGCCATTCGCGTCGGTGTTGCCGTGATCGTGCTGCTGCTCGCACTGATCGGCGGCCGCATCACGCCGAGCTTCACCCGCAACTGGCTGGTCAAGCACAATCCCGGTCGGCTGCCGGCGCCGTTCGGCCGCTTCGACATCGCCGTCGTGCTGTTCAGTGCGCTAAGCCTGCTCGGCTGGATTCTGGTTCCTGAGAGCGCGCCGACCGCGCTTGCGCTCACGGCGGCCGGATTGTTGCATGTGGTGAGGCTCGCGCGCTGGGCCGGCGATCGCACCTTGCGCGAACGGCTGCTGGTCATCCTGCATGTCGGCTACGTGTTCGTTCCGCTCGGCTTCCTGCTCACGGCGGCTGCCAGCCTCGGATGGATTCTGCCAAGCGCCGGGCTGCACGCCTGGATGGTCGGGGCCGCCGGCATCACGACGCTTGCAGTGATGACGCGGGCCACGCTCGGCCACACCGGCCAGGCGCTGACGGCCGCGCCCGCGACCCAGGTGATCTATCTGGCGATCATCGTCGCAGCGGTCACGCGGGTCTGCGCCGTGTTGGCGCCGGCGCATACCGAGGTGCTGCTGCACGTCGCGGCGCTTGCTTGGGTGGTCGCATTCGCCGGCTTCGTTCTGGCGTTCGGTCCGCTGCTGCTCGGTCTCAAGCGGCGTGCGCTGGCCGTACGCCGGGCAGGATCGGTTCAGCCGGTGCTCTGATTGCGCGCCATGGCGCGCGAGAACACCACCTCGATCAGCGTGCCGGATTTCGGCGCGGCCTTGATATGGAACTGCGCCCGGTTGGCTTCGACAAGCGCCTTGGTGAGCGACAGGCTGAGACCGGCGCCATCGGAGCCTTGCTCGGAAGCTGAGGGCGCACGGAACGGTTCGAGCGCCGCGGCCACCTCCTGATCGTTCAGGCCATGACCGGTGTCGCGGACACGCAGCGCGACCTCGCCGAAATCGGTCAGCGCGGTCGAGACGATGACCTGGCCGCCGGGATTGGCCAGCGAGATCGAGGCCGAGATCACGTTCATCGCGATCTGGCGCAGCGCCCTGGCGTCGGCGATGACCGGCGGCAGCAGTTGCGACAGCGAGGTGCGGATGATGATGCGGGCGCGGTTGGCCTGCGGCTGCATCGCTGCGACGCAGCTCTCCACCAGTTCGTTGAGATTCTGGCTGGTGAAAGCGAGCTCGAGCTTGCCGGTCTCGATGCGCGACAGCTCCAGCAGATCGTCGATCAGGGAGACGACGCGCTCGCCCGAGGTGCGGATGTCCTTCATGTATTCGGCGTAGCGGGTGTTGCCGATCGTGCCGAACCGTTCGCCGATCATCACCTCGGCAAAGCCGATGATCGCGTTCAGCGGCGCGCGTACTTCGTGGCTGATCCGGGCCAGCATGTCGGCCTTGGCGTTGGCGGCCCGATCGGCCACGCGACGAGCCTGCAGCAACTCGCTTTCGCCGCGGTGGAGCTGCGACAGATCGCGGAACACGGCAAAGAAGTTCGGGCCGTCGGGCCTGGTCCGGCCAATTGCCATCGACAACGGAATGAGGCCGCCCTGAGCGATCTTCCCGAGCACCTCGCGGCCCTGATCGAACCCGCTCGACGCGCCGGCCTGCTGCACGCTGTCGAGGTAATCGAGCACGAGGCGGGCGCTTTCCGGCGCGAACAGCTCGATCAGGTTACGGCGCACCAGCGCCGCGCCGTCGTGACCGAACAGCGCCTCGGCGCTGCGGTTGCAGGCGTGGATGTTGCCGCCGGCGTCGAACATCAGGATGCCCTCGGCTGTGACGTCGAGGATCGCCGCAAGATCTTCGGCTTCGGCGTGGCCGGCGGCCGGAGGCGGGGCCACGACCAGGGGGGCTGGTGCAGCCGAGGCCGGCACCGGCATCGGCGCAGCGTCGGCCGCCGTCGGAACCGCGGCCGCGGTTCCGGGCACCGGAGCGAAGATCAGGGCATGGGCGGTATCGCCGTCCCAGGTGATCGTGAACAGGCGGGCTTCCGCCTTCACCTCCTCGCTGGAGGAGCCGTCGGCTGCCGAGATCGTGACGGGGGTGCCGGCCTCGGATTTGTTCGACGCTGACGACACGCCCGGCTCGACATAGAGCGCATCGAGCCCGCCCGCCTGCTCCAGGGCCGCAAGGTCGGCGTAGCCCATCTGCCTGAAGAAGGCCGGATTGCCATAGAGCAGGCGATCGAGCCGGTAGATCAGCATGCCCGTTGGCAGCAGGTCGAGCAGGATGCGGTCGCGCTGGCTGTCGCCCTGGGCCGGCGGCTCCTCGGGGATGAGCCATTCGGTCTGCAGCCCCGCGCCATGATCGGTCGCCGTCTCCGTGGCCGATGGGGCCTGCTGCTGCGGCGGGACCAACGGATCGCTCACGCGCGATCCCGGCTCGAACGCCGTACTCGCGACGTCCGCGGCTGAGTTGCGGATCTCGCCTTCGAGCCGGGCCGACAGCTGACGCGCGAGTTCATGAAACGCACTGTTCTCCACCGGCGTGAGCACCGGATGCTTGGACTCGCCCGGAGCGCGGAACGGGACCACGTTCCCGGTCGTTTCGAGCCCGATGCCGTCGATGTGGTGTACGTCCGCCGCAATGGAAGCCTCACGCGATGACGCAGTGACGTTCTCCTGCTGCGGCGGCACGTCTGCGGCCTGCACATGGTCGGATTGGGCAGGATCGGTTTCGTCGGCGTCCGGAGCATCGGCCGCGTCTGCATCGGCCAATGCGGGGCGACGCAGTGCGGCCAGCCGGTCGAGAGCGTCGAGGTCGCGACAGACGCCGAAGCCGCGATAGCCGGCATGGGTCCTGTCCTCCGTCAGGACAGGCAGTCCCGACAATTCGACCGCAAGCCGCTCGCCGTCCGCGGGCCAACTGACGACGAGCCCGCTCCAGGTCTCTTTCGTTTCGATCGCCGCACCGACCCGCCCGTCTGGATCGAGGCCTAGCGATGCAGTGAGCTCATGCCAGGGACGGCCGAGCTTGGCGGCGCTGTGCCGCCCGATCAGGCGGGTGAATTCGTCGGAGCCGATCGAGAACCGTCCCTCGGCATCCATCTGCCAGGAAAATCGGAGTGGGTGGCGGCGGCCGACTGAAGGCTCCGCCGCGCCGGACTCGGCAGGATGCGTCTCATCCGTCGTTTGCGGCACCGGCACCGGCGCCTCGAACAGGTCGGCCTTGGCCGGATCGTCGATCAGCAGGAACTCGGCCGGCGCTTCGTTCGACAGCGCGGGGGATTCGTAATCGGTTCGGCGTTCAGTCATTGCATCCACCGGAAGAGGAGGCGAAATCACGACCACGGGCCCAGCGGCAACGTGCGCGGGGGCTGGTGATGCGGGGGCGGCATCTGCGGTTGGCTCTGATGTCTGCGCCGAGCCTGGCGCCTCCATCCCGTCGGCTAGGGCCGGCATCGGGACGGCCACCAGCCCGACCTGGTTGCCGCTGCCGATGCGGTAGAGCGCTGCGCGCTGGGTGCCGAACGTCACCTCGGCCATGCCGTCGATAAGCGCCGCTCTGCGGATCTCGGCGAAATCCGGCTCGCTCAGGTCGCGCGTGCCAAACAGGCGCCGTCCGGCTGCACTGATGCCGGCGAACTGGCCATCCTGGGTGAATGCGATCAGCGCGTGTCCGCTGGCTTCCACGAGCCGCTTCAGGCGTTCCGCCAGCGGGACGCTGCGTCCGCCCCCGTCGGTGCTGGTGATCAGCACCGCGCGCGTGCCATCCGGCAGATCGATCCTGGTGCAGCCGCAGGTCGCGAGCGTGCCGAGCGGCGCGCCGAAGCCACGGAGGCGTTCGAGTCGCAAGGCGCCGGTCTCGGGCAGACGCCGTCCCAATTGAGCGACCTGGCGGCGATGCGCGTCGGCGGGGCCGAGCGTCTTCGCGATCAGCGCCGTTGCGCTCGCCGCGCCGAGGGCGCGTGCACCGGCCGCATTGGCCCACAGCACACGGCTGCCATCGGCCGACCATAGCCAAGCCGGCAGACTGCCGGCGGCGTGGACAGCCAGCCGGGGGTCGCTGAGGGCCTGCAATTCGAGATCGGCGTAGGTCATGGGCGACGACGGCGAACGGCTCTTGTGATGTTGATCGGCGGCCGGAACTGGTGGCGTTAAGAATTCGTTACTATCGCGCGTTTTGAGGGCCAAGGTCCACGGCGGGGCCGTACCCCTGTCCTGCTAAAGCTTGGATAACCTTAATGTGTTCCTCGTGAGCGCAGCGCACGGAATCGCGGCGAACCCGGGCATGGCCCGTTGCAATCCCCCCGTTGGGGACCACGGCGGAGGCGACGGCCGGTTCGCTCGAACAGCGCAGCGCGACGGTGCGGGCCGGGGCCAAGGACATCGGCGCCAAGGTCTTGTCCTATGCCGAAAGGAGCGTTCGATCATCGCTCGACGACGCCCAATCGCTGGTGCACGCCAAGGACCTGCCCGAGGTGCTGCGGCTTCACAGCGAATTTGTTCAGGGCCAGATGCGGTCGCTCACCGAACAGGCAAGCGAAATGGGCCAAGCCATCGGCAAGGCTGCGATCGACACCACCAAGCCCAAGGCCTGAGGGGACGTTCTCCGCTCCCGTAAATTCTGGAAGCGGGCGCGACAAAGAGTTCCTGATAATGGAATTTCCATTGCGTTGCACAAAAACGACACGATATAGCTCTACGCGAGGTTGTTATCTCCCAGGGGCGGTTCCTCTGCGTGATCCGAAGTGACTTCCCGATTGCCGGGACGGTCCAGTCTCAATGTTTCGAAGGATACATGCCATGACCAATGCCACCGATCCGTTCTCCGCGTCCATCATTCCGTTTGAGGTTCCCGAGCAGGTGCGCGCGCTCGCCGAAAAAGGCGTGTCGCAGGCCCGTGAGAACTACGCCAAGTTCAAGGACGCTGCGGAAACGCACAATTCGGCCATCGAGGCCTTCTTCGCCAACGCCAGCAAGGGCGCCGGCGTCTACTCGTCCAAGGTCATGGAATTTACGAAGGCCAATACGACGGCTTCGCTCGACTTCGCCCAGGAGCTGTTCGGCGTGAAGTCGCCGTCGGAGGCGATGGAGCTGTGGACCGGTTTCGCGCGCAAGCAGTTCGAGACCTTCACGTCCCAGGCCAAGGAGCTCGGCGAGCTCGGCCAGAAGGTTGCGGCCGAGACGGTCGAGCCGATCAAGGAAAGCGCCAGCAAGCTGTTCAAGACGGCGGCCTGAGGCCGGCCTGATTCGAGCCAGGTGCGCGGTACGGCGGTGCGCCGGTGAGGCCAGCGGAAGATCCAGGACCCGGACGCGTTGCGGCCGGGTTCGATGCTTTCTGGGCTCCCGCTTGAACGGGGGCTCACTCGGGCCGAAACAGCGTCAAAAAACGCCGGCATGGCCGGGGACTTTATCCGTTCTCGGCCTTGCCAAATTGGCCCGTTGCACCTAGTTTCCGGCCCGTTCGGACGCCCCCTGGCGGGCAGTCCATGGCGGATGCAGTTGTAGCTCAGTTGGTTAGAGCGCCTGTCTGTGGAACAGGAGGTCGGTGGTTCGAGCCCACCCAACTGTACCATGGCCAGGACCATCGCTGTGCCGTTCGCTAGCTCACCTCTATACGCGCTCCGCGCCCCATTGATCGTGTGCCGTGACTTGTAGCCCTGTCGCGACCTCTCGCGTATGGCTGTAGGCTGGGCGTGTGCGCAGAGCTGTGCGGAAGCCTGAGCCCGGTCTCCGTATTTCGACGGATATATCGCCGGGGCGTGCGCTCGCTTGCGGTTTGCTGCGCCGGATCAGAAGCACGGCGTGGCGCTGTTGCTTGCGAATCCTGTCTCCTTCAATCACACTTTGCGGCAACGAGGGGGAGGGGACGATGAGAGGGATTGATCTCGATCCATGCATCTCTGCCGTACTGATCGTAGTAGCCGCGCTGTTAGTCCCCGTAACCGCACGGGCCTATACCCCCGAGCAGGAGCAGGCGTGCACGGGCGATGCGTTCCGGCTTTGTAGTTCCGACATTCCCGACGTCGATCGTGTCACCGCCTGCATGGTCCGCCGCAAGGCGGAGCTGTCGCCGCCATGCCGCGCCCAATTCGGGCCACCGCAGCGCCAGGCAGCGTCATCTGGCCGCGCGGAACGGCCGATGAGCATTCGTCCTGTCACCAAGCCGGTCACTGCGCGCGCCGGCAAAGCGAAGAAGTGGACGCGACCGGACGCGACTTGAGCGATGCCGATGGCCGCATTTGGCGGCACTCGGAATGACCGAGGTCCCTGGATGCGCACCTCGATGCGCAGCCTCAACATGTAAATGCGATGGGGCATGACCGGATGTTGTCGAACATCGCGGCCGGATCTGCTGTTTTGCCTGCTTTGGTGTGACTCAAAAACCAATCCGTTTCGGCAATCAGGAGTTACGTCTTATTAATCGCTAAATTTTTCTTCCGCGAATCAGTCCGCTGATTCATTTTCGCTGCCGGGGTCAATCTGGAGGCCAAGGTATGAACGTCATTGTTTTCGCATCGCGTAAGGGCGGCTCAGGCAAGAGCACCCTGGCCGCCCATCTCGCTGCGCAGATCAAGTCGAGCAAGTCTAGTCTGCTCATCGATGCGGACCCTCAGGGGTCGCTGACGCTTTGGCACAAGCTGCGCGGCACCAACGAGCCGCCGATCAAGACGGCCGTGAACTCGGTGAGCGCGATCGTGTCCGCCGCCCGCCGTGACGGCGTCGAGTGGGTGCTGATCGATACGCCGCCGACCATCTCGGCCGTCGTCGAGGATGCGATCAAGAACGCGACCATGGTGATCATCCCGGCCCGCCCTGGCGTGTTCGACGTCAACGCGGTGCAGGAGACGATCCAGACCTGCCGCGCCGCGCGCAAGCCCTACGCGGTCGTTCTCAATGGCGCACCGGCGCGCCGCGACGATGCCGAAAGCCCGATCGTGACCATCGCCCGGGAGGCGCTGGCGAAGTTCAAGGCGCCGGTGTGGGGCGGCCAGATCACCAACCGCGCCGATCTGCTGATGGCGCTGGGCCAGGGCGAAGGCGTGCGTGAATATTATGCGGAGGGGCGTGCCGCAGCCGAGATCGCGCGCCTCTGGGCTGCGATCGAGCGCTCGGTGCGGGCGATTCGCGGGACCGTGTCGGCTAACGGCGCCA
Organism: Bradyrhizobium sp. SZCCHNPS1003; assembly: GCF_032381555.1. Lineage (NCBI taxonomy): Bacteria > Pseudomonadati > Pseudomonadota > Alphaproteobacteria > Hyphomicrobiales > Nitrobacteraceae > Bradyrhizobium > Bradyrhizobium sp. SZCCHNPS1003. Next base: position 724,305 of record NZ_JAUHIU010000001.1, on the reverse strand, counting down.
TGCACAAGCAGGCGGCCTGATCGCGGCATCAGATGAGGCATCGACGCGCGGTCTTCCGCGCGTTTTTTGCGTCGGGTCACACGATCTCGCGTGAGTGCCGATTTCGCGCCGCGCGAGAGGGCGCGGCGAGGTCAGGCGACCATCAGGAAATAGAAGGCGATAGCCGGCGTCAGGGTCAGGATCACGGACCAGATCCCGACCGCCCAGAGAATGTCTTCGACGCTGAATCCCTGATGCTCAGGGTATGGATGATCCTGCAAAGCCACGACGCCCCCGCGCTCTTTGACGTTTTCAACATCCATAGCGGAACATCTTTAAACACGAGGTTGCGGACTGCGCCGCTTTTGATCGCGTTTGTTAGCTCGGATTAACCACGGAGGTGTCGGCCTCCGTGGTCTCCGATGTGGCCCGCGGCCGCGCTGCGGCTTCGTCTCTCGGTCCGACGATCGTTTCGGGGAGCGCTCAGGCGACGCAGCTCTGCGTCCTTGTCGCCGTGCGGCGCTCGATCTCCTGGTCGAGGCGTACGGCAAGGCCGGCACCGATCTCCACCATAGGTAGTCGCACGTCGGGGCTCGCGATGATGCCGGTTCGCGCCAGCCAGTACTTGGCCGGGGCCGGGCTCGGCTCGGTGAACAGCAGCCGCGTGAGATCCTCGACCTGCGCCCAGCACGCTGCTGCCGCGTCGTGACGGCCGGCCTTTACGTGCTGCAGGATTGCGGCAAACGTCTCGGTCTCCAGATGCGCCGAGAGCAGGATGGCGCCGTCGGCACCGGCCTGCAGCGCATCGAAGCTCTGGGCGTCCTCGCCGGTGAGGATGCGAAATCCGGGCGGTCGGCGTGCGATCAAGTCGCGCGTCTGCATGCGATTGGCGCAGCAATCCTTGAGGCCTGCGACGGCCGGATGTTGCGCGAGCCGCAGCAGCGTCTCGTTGTCGAGGCCGACCGCCGAGCGATAGGGAATGTTGTAGAGCACGATCGGATGGGTGGTGCGGTCAGCCAATGCGGTGAAATGCGCCAGCAGGCCGCGCTGCGACGGGCGCACGTAAGGCGGACTCGAGATCAGATAGAAGTCGATCGGCCATTCCGCGGTTCGGTCGAGCGATGCGCTCACCTCGGCCGTCGCCACGCCGCCGACGCCGAGACAGATCGGCAGCGACCGGCCGGTGGCGTCGAGCTCGTCCCGGACCACGCTGATCAGGCGGGCGCGCTCGTCCCAAGACAGCGCCAGTCCTTCGCCTGACGTGGCACCGAGCACCAGTCCATCGATCGGCTTGGCGGCGTAGTGCCGAACCAGATTGCGTAAGGATGGCTCGTCGAGCGCGCCATCGCGGAACGGCGTGATCAGGGGCAGCCAGAGGCCCTGCAGTCGGGTCGTAATGTTGGTCATGGTCCATCTCCTTGGGTGGCAGGAGCCGGAGACGGGACACGCAAAAAAAAGCCCCGTCCTCGCGGCGGGGCTGGTGATGCGGCGGTGAATTCGAGAGATTCTAGCGCGCGCGTCCACATGTCCCCGGGAGGGGAGCTTTTTTCGACGACAGCTTGGCGTGCGAAGACGTGGACATCCGATCTAGATGCGCAGTGCAGGCGATGCTGTCAACGCCGCATCGGGCACGACACGGAAACATTCGGCAAAAAAATAGCCGGGCCCAAATGAGCCCGGCTGGAGGTACTGGCCAACGAGGCCGACACAATCACCTTCCAAGAGGGATTTCTGAACGCTCGCGCCACTGGAGGAGGGGGACAATGCGCAACGCCAACGCTCAGCAGAACTTCAGTATGGGCTCAATGGCGTCGCAGCAACCATGCAAGCCGCATGTCAGACATGCACAATCTCACGCCGGCCAGCGCTGCGCTTTGCTCACGACGAAGTCACGGAACACTTGAACGCGTGCGACCGTTTTCAATTCCTCAGGATACACGAAGTAGGTGTCGAGCTGGATCGAATCCGACTCTCCGAACAATTGCACGAGACGGCTGTTTTCCTCGACGAGGTAGTCCGGCAGAGCCGCGATGCCGAGGCCTTGCTGGCAGGCGCGGACCAGGCCGAGAATGTTGTTGACCCTGAAATAGGCCTCGCGCGGACCGGACCCGTTGCGGCCGGCATCGACCAGCCAGCTGCGGTTCTGGAGATGCGGGGCGACTTGGCCGTCGGCCAGCATGATGATGCGATGATCATCGAGCTCGTCGAGTGTGCGCGGCGTGCCGAAGCGCTTGACATATTCCGGCGAGCAATAGGCGTGGAAGCTGATCGCGAATAGCTTGCGCTGGATCAGGTCCGGCTGTGTCGGCTTGCGGGTGCGGATCGCCACGTCGGCCTCGCGCATCGACAGATCAAGCTCCTCGTCGGTGACGATCAGCGAGATCCGGATCTCCGGATAGAGCGCGGTGAATTCGCCGAGTCGCGGGATCAGCCAGTTGATGCCGACGCCCGGCGTGGTCGTGATCTTCAGGTCGCCGCTCGGGCGCTCGCGGCTGTCGGTCAGCTTGGCGCGCGCCGCCTGCAGCTGCATGAAGACGTCATGCGCGGTTCGGAACAGAAGGTCGCCTTGCTCCGTCAGGATCAGCCCGCGGGCGTGGCGGTGGAATAGCGAGACTGCGAGCTCCTGCTCGAGCGCGCTGACCTGGCGCGACACCGCCGATTGCGACAGCCCGAGCTGCTCCCCGGCATGCGTGAAGCTGCCTGCTTCCGCCGCTGCGTGAAACACCTTCAGCTTGTCCCAATCCATATCCGTAAATCCATCCCGTGATCGTGGCATCGTCAGTTCATTCCGCCGCGGCGCGTTCGCTCGCGGCGTGGGCGAGGAAGCGTTCGGCCTCGAGGGCGGCCATGCAGCCCATGCCGGCTGCGGTGATCGCCTGCCGATAGGTTTCATCGGCAACGTCGCCGGCTGCAAACACGCCGGGAACGGAGGTCGCGGTCGAGCCCGGCATCACCTCGACATAACCGGACGGTTTCAGTTTCAGTTGCCCCGCGACCAGCTCGGTTGCCGGCGCGTGGCCGATCGCGACGAAGACGCCGTCGACGGGCAGCTCGGTGAGCGCGCCGGTCTTGACGTTCTTGAGTCGGACATGCGTGACCTTGGATGGCGAGCTGGCGCCGCAGATCTCATCGAGGGCGCTGTCCCAGACGACCTTGATCTTGGGATGCTTGAACAGCCGCTCCTGCAGGATGCGCTCCGCGCGGAAATGGTCGCGCCGGTGCACGACGGTGACGGTCGAGGCGAAATTGGTCAGGAACAGCGCTTCCTCGACCGCGGTGTTGCCGCCGCCGACGACGATGACTTCCTTGCCGCGATAGAAGAAGCCGTCACAGGTCGCGCAGGCCGAGACACCGAAGCCCTTGAAGGTCTCCTCCGACGGCAGCCCGAGCCAGCGCGCCTGCGCGCCGGTCGCCAGGATGACGGTCTCGGCGAGGTAGACGTCACCGGAATCGCAGGTCAGGCGGAACGGACGCTGTCCCAGCTCCAGCTTGGTCACGAGGTCGGTCTTGATCTGGGCCCCGACATGCGTCGCCTGCTGCTCCATCTGCTCCATCAGCCAGGGACCCTGGATGACGTCGGCAAATCCCGGATAGTTTTCCACGTCGGTGGTGATGGTGAGCTGGCCCCCGGGCTGGATGCCCTGGATCAGCACCGGCTCCAGCATAGCTCGTGCCGCGTAGATCGCCGCCGTATAGCCGGCAGGGCCGGAACCGATGATGACGACTTTGGCATGGATCGGAGCTTGCATGTGGCCGAAGACTCGCTGGAAAAGGGAGGATTGACGACGCAGCGAGCGGAATGCGCGGAAGAAACGCTCCGAAGCCCCATCGAAAATGTCAAATCCAAGTCTAAGCGATCTGGCAAGCTATGCAAGAATTGCAACGCATCTCGGCGAATTTTCCCTTCACGACCCGGTCAACAGGGGAAATCTAAAGTAATAAAATTGCGCAAATTGACCGGCTTGCGCTAAGAGAGTTGCCCATCGTCTCCCCGGCGCCCTGCGCCCCCCTCCTGTTCCGCCAGAGCCCACAATCCCCGTGTCCAAGAATCTTGATGAGATCGATCTCAAAATCCTGAGTGAAATTCAGGCCGACGGCAGGATCACCAATGTCGAGCTCGCCAAGCGGGTCGGCATCTCGCCGCCGCCTTGCTTGCGCCGGGTGCGGACCCTGGAGGAGGAAGGCTACATCACCGGCTACCGGGGCCTGCTCGACCCGCGCAAGCTCGGCTTCGACGTGACCGTGTTCGCCTCGGTCCACCTGTCGAGCCAGGCGGACGCCGACCTGAAGGCGTTCGAAGAGTTCGTGCGGTCCGAGCCGCTGGTGCGGGAATGTTGGATGCTGTCCGGCGAGGTGGACTTCATCCTGAAATGCGTGGCACCGGACATGGCGACGTTTCAGGAGTTCGTGACCCACCTGACGGCGGCACCTCACGTGCGCAACGTGCGAACGTCCCTGGTGCTGCACAACTCGAAATACGAGGCGGCGGTGCCGCTCGAGGTCAAGGGGCGCAGCTAGGCCCGGCTGTCCTTCCGGGCCAGCCTCGCCAAGGCTGAACCCGGAAGCTCGAGGTCGCGAAGCGAACAGGACGCGAGAGAGTTCAGTTCTTTTTGCGCAGCAGCGCGTCCAGGCTGATCGAACCCCCGCCCGAGGTCGTCAGATAGAGGCAGGCAAAGCAGAGCGCGATCGCCAGCGAGCCGTTGTTGACGACCGGGAAGAAACCTCTCGGGAAGTGGCCAATGAAATAGGCGAAGGCCATCTCGCCGGACAGGATAAAGGCGACCGGGCGCGTGAACAGCCCAAGGATCAGCAATCCGCCGAGCACCAGTTCGAGCGAACCGGCCGCACCGTACAGCGACAGCAGCTCAACTTTGGCAAACATGTCCACGGCCGGAAACTTGAAGATCTTCGCCACGCCGTATTGAAACAACAACAGGCCCGTGACGAAGCGAAACAGGCTGAGCACAGCCGGTTGCCATTTCGAGAACATCTGCTCCATGTCGATCATCCCCCAATCAAAGCCATCATGATGCGACGGACCGGACCCATCCTCCCGGCACGGCTCGTCGGTTCTGCACTAGCTCATTCCTGAAAGCCCGTCACCGGCGTGTGGCCTGCAGTCCGATGAATTGACCGTGTGCTGCCGAACGCCATTGCGCCGCAGTGCGGCCGGCCAAACGACGAAGGGCCGCGCCTTCGCGCAGCCCTTGGTTTCGTCCGAACGGTCACAGGCACCGCTCCGATGCCTCGGGTCCTCAGCGCCACTCGACCTTGGCGATCTCGTAGGACTTGGCGCCGCCGGGCGCCATGACCTCGACGGTGGTGCCCATCTTCTTGCCGATCAGCGCGCGCGCCAGCGGCGAGGTGATCGAGATCTTGCCCTTCTTGGCATCCGCCTCGACCTCGCCGACGATCTGCCAGACCGCCTTCTTCTCGGTGTCCTCGTCGATCAGGGTCACCGTCGCGCCGAACTTGATCGTGTCGCCGGAGAGCTTGGTCACATCGATGATGTCGGCGCGCGCGAGCTTGTCCTCGAGCTCGGCGATGCGGCCCTCGTTGTGAGACTGCTCTTCCTTGGCGGCGTGATATTCCGCGTTCTCGGACAGGTCGCCATGCGAACGCGCTTCCGCGATATGTTCGATGATGCGCGGACGGTCCACCGATTGGCGCTGCTTGAGCTCGTTCTCCAACGCGGCGTAGCCCATCGAAGTCATGGGAACCTTTTCCACCATCTCTTCTCGTCCTTCAGTCGTGCGGGCGGGGGCGCGCACGATCAGCAGCTTCAGAATAGGCCTTTGCGGCTCAAAGCAAAGCCTGAAGGCCCGGCAAGACCGTCCCGTCAAAGGCCGGTACAACATCGAACGGGGCGGCGGGTTCCTGAAAGCTTCTATTGCCGATTGTTGCCAACCGCTTAGCGGGCGTTCGCCCGCGCGCTGCGATTAGTTTTCGGAAAAGTAACTCTGCAGGGTGCGGACCTCAAGGTCTCCCCCGAGATAGGCACGGATGCCTTGCGCGGCCGCCACGGCACCCGAAAGAGTGGTGTAATACGGCACTTTATGCAAGAGGGCAGCGCGCCGCAGCGAACGGCTGTCGGCCAGCGCCTGCGGGCCTTCGGTGGTGTTGAAGACCAGCTGGATGTCACCGTTGGTGATGGCGTCCACGATGTGCGGCCGTCCCTCCAGCACCTTGTTGATCTTCTCGGTCGGCACGCCCTGGTCGGTCAGGAAGCGCTGGGTCCCGGATGTCGCCACCACCTTGAAGCCGAGCTCGTGCAGCATCCGCACCACCTCGGTGATGCGCGCCTTGTCGCTTTCACGTACTGACACGAACACCGTGCCTTTGCGCGGCACGCGTGTGCCGCCGCCGAGCTGGCTCTTGGCGAACGCCACGGCGAACGAGCGGTCGATGCCCATCACCTCGCCGGTCGAGCGCATCTCCGGGCCGAGCACGGTGTCGACGCCCGGGAAACGGGCGAACGGGAAGACCGATTCCTTGACGCCGACATGCCTGAGCGCGCGCTTCTTCAGGCCGAAATCGGCGAGCTTCTCGCCGGCCATGATTCGGGCGGCGATCTTGGCGACTGGCGTGCCGACCACCTTGGCGACGAAGGGCACCGTGCGCGAGGCGCGCGGATTGACCTCGAGCACGTAGATCGTGCCGTCCTTGATCGCATATTGCACGTTCATCAGGCCGACGACGTCGAGCCCGAGCGCCAGCTCGCGGGTCTGCCGCTCCAGCTCGGCGATGGTCGCCTCGTCGAGCGAATGCGGCGGCAGCGAGCAGGCCGAATCGCCGGAGTGGATGCCGGCCTCCTCGATGTGCTCCATGATGCCGACGATGAAGGTATCCTTGCCGTCGGAAAGGCAGTCCACGTCGATCTCGGTCGCGTCCGACAGATAGCGATCGAACAGCAGCGGGTTCTTGCCCAGCACCGTGTTGATCTGGCCGGTCTTGTCGTTCGGGTAGCGCGCCTTGACGTCGGCCGGTACCAGCTCGGGCAGGGTGCCGAGCAGGTAGTCGCTGAGCTGGTTGTCCTCGCGGATGATCTGCATCGCGCGGCCGCCGAGCACGTAGGACGGGCGCACCACCAGCGGCAGCCCGAGATCGGCAGCCACCAGGCGGGCCTGCTCGACCGAATAGGCGATGCCGTTCTTCGGCTGCTTCAGATGCAGCTTGTCGAGGACGCGCTTGAAGCGGTCGCGGTCCTCGGCGAGGTCGATGGCCTCCGGCGAGGTGCCGAGGATCGGCACGTCGGCCGCCTCCAGCGCACGCGCCAGCTTCAGCGGCGTCTGGCCGCCGAACTGCACGATGACGCCATGCACCGTGCCGTTCTTGCGCTCGGTCGCGATGATCTCCAGCACGTCCTCGGAGGTCAGCGGCTCGAAATAGAGCCTGTCGGCGGTGTCGTAGTCGGTCGAGACCGTCTCCGGATTGCAGTTGACCATGATGGTCTCAAAGCCGGCGTCGGACAGCGCGAAACAGGCGTGGCAGCAGCAATAGTCGAACTCGATGCCCTGGCCGATCCGGTTCGGACCGCCGCCGAGAATGATCACCTTCTTCTTGTCGGACGGCGCGCTCTCGTCGGCGAGTTGGCCTGCGAACAGCGTTTCGTAGCTCGAATACATGTAGGCGGTGGGCGAAGCGAACTCCGCCGCGCAGGTATCGATGCGCTTGAACGCCGGACGGACGCCCAGCGCCTGCCGCTTGGCCGCGACGTCGGCTTCGGTGGTGTTGGTCAGCACCGCGAGCCGTGCATCCGAGAAGCCCATCGCCTTCAGCGTGCGCATGCCGCTCGCGTTCGGCGGCAGGCCGTGCCGGCGGACCTTGTCCTCCATCTCGACGATGCCGCGCATCTGCGCCAGGAACCACGGGTCGATCTTGCAGGAGTTGAAGATGTCCTCGTTCGACCAGCCCAGCCGCATCGCCTGCGCGACCTGCAGGAGACGGTTCGGCGTGGGCGTGCCGAGCGCAGCCCGGATCGCGTTCTTGTCGTCGCCGCGCCCGAGACCTTCGATCTCGATCTCGTCGAGGCCGGTGAGACCGGTCTCCAGCCCGCGCAGCGCCTTCTGCAGGCTTTCCTGGAAGGTGCGGCCGATCGCCATGACCTCGCCGACGGACTTCATCGAGGTCGTCAGCGTGGTCGAAGCCCCCGGGAATTTCTCGAATGCGAAGCGCGGGATCTTGGTGACGACGTAGTCGATGGTTGGCTCGAACGAGGCCGGGGTCGCGCCGCCGGTGATGTCGTTGGCGATCTCGTCCAGCGTGTAGCCGACCGCGAGCTTGGCCGCGACCTTGGCGATCGGGAAGCCGGTCGCCTTGGAGGCCAGCGCCGAGGAGCGCGACACACGCGGATTCATCTCGATCACGACCATGCGGCCGTCGGTCGGGTTGACGCCGAACTGCACGTTGGAGCCGCCGGTCTCGACGCCGATCTCGCGCAGCACCGCCAGCGAGGCGTCGCGCATGATCTGGTATTCCTTGTCGGTCAGCGTCAGCGCCGGCGCGACGGTGATCGAGTCGCCGGTGTGCACGCCCATCGGATCGAGGTTCTCGATCGAGCAGATGATGATGCAGTTGTCCTTCTTGTCGCGGACCACCTCCATCTCGTACTCCTTCCACCCGAGCACCGATTCCTCGATCAGCACTTCGTTGGTGGGGGAGGCGTCGAGCCCGCGCTCGATGATGTCGAGATATTCTTCCTTGTTGTAGGCGATGCCGCCACCGGTGCCGCCCATCGTGAAGGAGGGACGGATGATCGCGGGCAGGCCGATCTCGGACAGCGCCATCAGCGCCTGGCCGAGCGCATGCTCCTGGTAGCGCTTGCGGCGCTCGTTCTCGCCAAGCGTCCATTGCCGGTCGAGCTCGTCGCGCTCGGCGCCGGACAGCTTCTCGCGCTCGGCGAGATATTTGTCGCGGTACTGCTTCTTCAGCGCGGAGGCGTTGGCGAGCCGCGACTTCGGCGTCTGCAGCCCGATCTTCTCCATCGCGTTGCGGAACAGCTGGCGGTCCTCGGCCTTGTCGATCGCGTCAGCCGTGGCGCCGATCATCTCGACGTCGAACTTCTCCAGTGTCCCCTGCCGGCGCAACGACAGCGCGCAGTTCAGCGCGGTCTGCCCGCCCATGGTCGGCAGCAGTGCGAAGCCGCCGGGGATGACGTGGCGTTCCTTCTCGATGATCTTGGCGACGATCTCGGGCGTGATCGGCTCGATATAGGTCGCATCGGCCAGCTCCGGATCGGTCATGATCGTGGCCGGATTGGAGTTGACGAGGACGACGCGATAGCCCTCCTCCTTCAGCGCCTTCACCGCCTGCGTACCGGAATAGTCGAATTCGCAGGCCTGGCCGATCACGATCGGACCGGCGCCAATGATCAGGATGGTCGAGATGTCGGTTCGTTTCGGCATTCAAGCTCACGGGCAAGGAACGGGCAGGAATTGGGCACAAAAAAAGGGCGCGCGTATCGCGCGTCCCCGTAAGGCCCAGGCGCGACCAGTGCTCGCGCGCGAGCGGTCTTTAGACCAGTTTCCTCTGAGCGAAAAGGGTTTTGGGCCGAAATCAACGGCCAATTTGGCGGAGAGGGGCGGAGGGGCGCCCTGCCGTCGCTGGCTCGCCGAGCCGAAGCTGCGCAGCAGCGAAGGCTGGAGGCCCGGCCTGGACTTGAACCAGGTTCAAGAGCGTTGCACCGCTCTTCGCGTCGTAGCTTCCGCCACCGGGCCGAGGGTGATCTTACCTCTCACGGCCGCGTGAGCCAGCCCCGTGTTTCAGTTAACCCTAATCCAGTTGCTTGATGTTGGCAGTTGCGGCGGGCTGGTCGGCCCACGCGGTCACCCGGTTCCCGTCATCGGCCGAGCCACGAAGGTCATCCGCCAGGGATTGTGGCCGATATTCTTGGGCGCCCGGACGGCGCTGAGGTCGGCCTTCTTCAGTCTCGCCAGGATCTCGGCCTCGCTGTAGTGCTGCAGGCCGACCTTGGTGCGCAGTTGCCGGTAATCCGACAGCGCCGTGGCGACCAGCCCGACCAGGGCATCCTTGAGGAAGCCGTCCCGTGCGGCGAACATCAGCAGCGCGAGCACGTCACGGCCCATGCCAACGTCCGGACGCAGGACGTCGCCGAGGATGAACTTTCCCGACGGCTTCAGCAGCCGCCTGATCACGGCCAGGGCCGCGTCGAATTCCGCCTCGCTCATGTACTGCGCCACGGAGTTCATGACGACGAGGTCGATCGAGCCTTCCTGCATGTTGCGCAGCTCGTCCAGCGAGCGCACGCGGATCTTGGTGTTGGGCGCGAAACGCGCGATCAGCCGGCCGCGCACGCCCGGCGCCGGCTCGGCCAGGATCAGCGTCATGCATGCGTCGGCGACCTTGGCGGCCGATAAGGCCTCTCCGCAGGAATAGTCGAGAACGACCGCGTCGGGCGAGGGAATATACCTGACGATGTCGCGCGCAATCCCCTGGAAGTGCAGGTCGCGATGCAGCTTGCTCGCATAGATCGTGTGCGTGGAATCGTAATAGTCGATCCAGTCGTCCATGGCGTGTTCCGGCAAACACAGTTCCTTGATCGGAACTGGAGGGGTCAGCGAGCGTTAACGGGTCCGATCACCCGTGTCCATCGCTGCTTCTAACAGGAAGGTTAGGCCGTGAGTAAAGCAAAGACCGACAAGACCGCCCCCGAGCTCGATACCCCGACCGATCTGTCGCCGGACGCCGTAAACAAGATCTCGACAGCTTTGAACACGCTGCTTGCCGACGCCTTTGCGCTCTATCTGAAGACCAAGAACTTCCACTGGCACGTCAGCGGCCGGCATTTCCATGACTACCATGAGATGCTGGACGAGCAGTCGGACGCGATCTTTGCCACCACGGACCAACTGGCCGAGCGGGTGCGGAAGCTCGGCGGCACGACGCTGAAATCGATCAGCCAGATCAGCAAGCTGCAGACCATCAAGGACAACAACGAGGAGTATGTGCCGCCGCGCGAGATGCTGCGGGAGTTGATGGAGGACAACAAGCACGTCGCGGCTGCGATGCGGAAGGCGCACGGGCTGTGCGACGACAATGACGATCCGGCCACCGCGGGATTGCTGGAGACCTTCATCGACGAGACCGAACGCCGCACCTGGTTCTTGTTCGAAGCGAGCCGCCAGGAAGGCAGCAACGCGGCATAAGCGGGCCCGCGTTGAGTTGAGCTCCGGGCGCGCTGCGAGGACGTGGGGCGCCCGTCCGGCCTCGATGCCGGCTCCGGCTCATATCCACGCCGCACTATCCGGAGTGGCCGAGTGCCGACCAACTCCGATAGATCATGTAAGCCGCCACCACGAACACCACGGTGGCAAACACCTTGTTCAGGGTGCCGCGCGTACTGGACAGGCGAGCGGCCAGCTTCGCACCGACCAGGCCACCGGCGATGCCGGCGACGAGAAAGGTCGCCGCCAGCGCCCAGTCGACCAGTCCCGACAGCGCGTAGTTTGCTGCGGTCGTCAGTCCGAACGCCGTGACGGACACGAGCGAGGAGCCGATCGCGTAGAGGATCGGCATGCCTGTCGCAAACATCAGAGCCGGAACGATCAGGAAGCCGCCGCCGATGCCGAAGAAGCCGGACAGCATTCCCGTGCCGAAGCCGAATGCCACTAGCGGCAACAGATTGTCGCGTGAAAGCTTGACGTCCAGCTGGCTGTCCGTGCCGCGCTTGCGCAGCATCAAGAGGCCGATCACGATCATGACCAGGGCGAACAGCAGCAGCAGCTTCTGGCCGTCAACCATCTTGCCGAGCGTCGAGCCAGCGAAGGCGCCGACCACGCCCGTTGCAGCAAACACCAGCGCGCAACGCCATTTGACGTTGCCGGAGCGGGCATGATTGGCGAGATTGGCCGCCGCGTTGATTGCCACGGCGACCGCGCTCGTGCCGATCGCCACGTGGGGATTGCCGACGCCCACCAGATACACCATGAGCGGCACGGCCAGCACCGATCCGCCCCCGCCGATCAGGCCGAGCGTGAATCCGACGAAAGAGCCGGACAGCGAGCCGAGCGCAAGCTCGGCAGCGGACAACGTCATCCTGTGATGCTCCGGCGTGGCATGCCGCGCCGGGGTGCGTGGACGCGGCCAAATGGGAAAGCCGAGCCGCGACGTCTGCCGCGTGCTCGGCGGGGCGGAGGGGGGTCTTAGAGCGTGTTGAGCGGCACTTTCAGGAAGCGCCGGCCGTCCTGATCGGGCGTCGGCAGCCGTCCCGCCTTCATGTTCACCTGCAACGACGGGATGATCAGCTTGGGCATGTCCAAGGTGCGGTCGCGCGCCTCGCGGGCGGCGACGAACTGATCCTCGGTGATGCCGTCGCGGACGTGGATGTTGTGCGCGCGCTGCTCGACCACCGTCGTTTCCCAGCGGATGTCGCGGCCGTTCGGACCGTAGTCGTGGCACATGAACAGCCGCGTCGCGTCAGGCAGCTCCAGCACCCGGCGGATCGAGCGATACAGGGTGCGGGCGTCGCCGCCAGGAAAGTCGGCGCGTGCCGAGCCGCCGTCCGGCATGAATAGCGTATCGCCGACGAAGGCGGCGTCTCCGATTACATGAGTCATGCAGGCCGGCGTGTGCCCCGGCGTATGCATGGCGAAGGCGGTCATTGCGCCGATCCGGTAGGTATCGCCATCATGGAACAGGCGGTCGAACTGGCTGCCGTCGCGCTGAAACTCGGTGCCTTCGTTGAAGATCTTGCCGAACGTCTCCTGCACCATCCTGATATTGGCGCCGATGCCGATCCTGCCGCCCAGCCTTGACTGGATGTAGGGCGCCGCCGACAGATGGTCGGCATGGACATGGGTCTCGATCAGCCAGTCCAGTTGCCAGCCGCGATCCTCGATCAGGCGAATGATCTTGTCGGCGGAATGGGGCGCGATGCGACCCGAGGCATAGTCGATATCCATGACCGAATCGATCACGGCGCAGGCCCGCGAGCCTGGGTCCTTGACCACGTAGCTGACGGTGTTGGTGGCGGGATCGAAGAACGGTGTGACCTCGGGTTTCACCGACAGGTCGACCGGATGTGGAATGCCGGACATTCAAGCCTCCCTCATTCTGAAGCGACCGCGGCGAGCGAGGGCCGGCGGCTCGCGAGCATGCGGGCTGCGGCCATTCCGATCATCATGGCCGTGACGAACAGGACGATGGCAGGCGAGCCGTAGCCGAGCGCCACGAAGGCCGGGCCCGGGCAGATGCCGGCGAGGCCCCAGCCGATGCCAAAGACGGCAGGGCCGGTTGCGATCCGCCAATCCAGCGTCTGCGAGGATGGCAGGTGGAATTGGTCACCGAGGACGGGACGCCGGCGCCGCAAAACCAGTCGAAAGCCGGCGAAGGTGACCCCGACCGCTCCAGCCATCACGAGGATCAGGCTCGGATCCCAGCCGCCGGAGCGGATCGCCGCGAAATCGAGGAAGTTGAGCACCTTCTCCGGATTGGACATGCCCGAGAGCAGCAACCCAAGTCCGAAGATGAGGCCGACGGTGAACTGGACGAAAATGATCATGGTGCCTCACAGCACGTGGCGAACGAGGAAGGTGGTCGCGACCGCGGTGGCCATGAATATCAGCGTGGCGACGATCGAGCGCGGCGACAGGCTGGCGATGCCGCAGACGCCATGACCCGAGGTGCAGCCGTTGCCCCAGACCGCCCCGAAGCCGACCAGCAGCCCGGCTGCAACCATATCGATCGGACCGACCTCCAGCTTCAGCGGCGGCAGGCTCCCGCTGACGATGCGGACTGCAAGGGCGGCCGCGACCAGCCCTCCTATGAAGGCGAGCCGGCCAGCGAGCGCGCCGTCCCAGGGCGGCAACAGCCGCGCGGCAATGCCGCTGACGCCGGCGATGCGGCCGGTCAGGCCCATCAGCATGACGGCTGCAGCGCCGATGAGGGCGCCGCCTGCGAGCGCCGTAACCGCCGTATACTCCGTGATCATATCGTCCCTTGATTCCCTCGTTGGGCGCATGTTGCAATCGGCTATCATGTGCATTATTGCATATATACGAAATTGAAGAAGTAACAATGATGACAACACAGGCCAGGCGCAAAGCCCGCGAGACCATGGTGGCGGCGCTCGACGACAAGGCGGAGGAGGCGGCCGGCCTGCTCGCTGCCATGGCGAATTCGAAGCGCCTCATGGTGCTCTGCAACCTCATCGACGGCGAGCGCGCAGTCGGCGATCTCGCCGAGCAGGTCGGGTTGCGACAGGCGGCGCTGTCGCAGCATCTCGCCAAGATGCGCGCGCTCGATCTCGTCGCCACCCGGCGCGATGGCCAGACCATCTACTATCGGCTGGCGAGCCGGGAGGTCCGCGAGATCCTGCAGACGCTGTATCGGCTGTATTGCGCCTGATCAGCGCGCCTGCTGCCACAGGCGCGTGAGTGGGCCACCCGCGCCGAGCACGGGATCGGTCGCGGGCAGCGGCACCTCCGGAATCGTCTTCAATGCGCGCGCGCGGTTTTCCGGCGTCGGCCGCGTGACCTGCATCTTCGGTCCGGGCGGATAGGCGCCGACGATGCAGAAATCGCTGCTGGCAGCGATGCATTGATGCCCGGTGCCGGCCGGCAGGATGGTGACGTCACCGGGCCTGAGCTCCAGCTCCTGGCCCTGATCGCCGCCGAAGCGGACCCGCGCCGTTCCGCCGGCGACACCCAGCGCCTCGTGCACGGTCGCATGATAGTGCAGATAGTCGTAGACGCCGTTGCGCCACATGCTGCCCCAGCCACTGGCGGCGAACACGCGCTCGATGTCGGCCGCCGGATCGGCGCCGTCCAGATCGATGACGGCCTTGTAGACCAGGAACGGCATCGGATTATTGGGCACCAGGCCGTCATCCGCGAACACGATGCTGAGCGGTTCGATCGACTTGACGCGGGGCGAGGGGGCGGCAGGCATGGCGACCTCGGAACAAGCGGATGGGGCCTCGCCCTATCAACCGGCCTGCGCGGCCGCCGTTCCAGGCTCACGCCTTGGGCAGTTCGAACACCAGGCAAGTCGTGGTGGCATGCGCCAGCAGGCGTCCTTGCGAATCGACGATGCGTGCCTCGGCCGTCGCGGCGCGGCGTCCGAACGATAGCGTCCTGCCCTCCGTTCTCACGATGCCGGTGGCCTCGGTCATTGCCTTGATGAAGGAGACCTTGAATTCCAGCGTGGTGTAACCGCTGCCCTGCGGGCACATCGTGTGGACGGCGAGCCCCATCGCGGAATCCAGCAGGATCGCGGCGTAGCCGCCATGCACCGAACCGATCGGATTATAATGCCGCAAGGCCGGCACGCTGTGCATGACGACCTGGCCGGGCTCGGCGCTGCAGTCGAACGGCGCGACCGTCTGCATGATCGGCGGCTGCGGCAAAGTCCCGGCAAAGATGCCGCGCACGAAATCGAGCCCGGGCATCGAGGCCAGCGCCGCCAGGGGCACCACGCCGAATTCAGCGCGCGAATCCGTCTCGCTCATATCGTCGATCTCCAATGTATGTTGATCATCATATGAATGTGGTGCGAAAAGATCGAGGGCAAAACAGATGCCGGCGATCACAAGATTGCGGACAGAAAAATGCCCGGGACCAGCCCGGGCATTTCGAATCGTGTCCAGCTGCCGACCTCAGGCCGCTCTGCGCTTCTTCTCGCGCATCAGCTCGGCGAAGCGCTGAAACAGATAGTGCGAGTCGCGCGGGCCGGGCGACGCTTCCGGGTGGTACTGCACGGAGAACACCGGCTTGCCCTCGAGCTGGATGCCGCAATTCGAGCCGTCGAACAGCGAGATGTGGGTCTGCGTCGCGCCCGACGGCAACGTATCCTGGTCGACCGCGAAGCCATGGTTCATCGAGGTGATCTCGACCTTGCCGGTGGTCTCGTCCTTGACCGGATGATTGGCGCCGTGATGGCCCTGATGCATCTTCTTGGTCTTGGCGCCGACCGCAAGCCCGAGCATCTGATGGCCGAGGCAGATGCCGAAGGTCGGCGTGCCCGACGAAATCACTTGCTGAATGACCGGCACGGCATATTTGCCGGTCGCCGCGGGATCACCCGGTCCGTTCGACAGGAACACGCCGTCCGGCTTCATCGCGAGGATGTCCTCGGCGGACGTCGTGGCCGGCACCACGGTCACCTTGCAGCCGACGCCGGCGAGCAGGCGCAGGATGTTGCGCTTGATGCCGTAGTCGATCGCGACGACGTTGAATTCCGGATTGGTCTGTTGGCCGAAGCCCACGTTCCACACCCAGGGGGTCTCGTCCCAGGTGAAGCGCTGGGCGGAGGTCACCATCGGCACCAGGTCCATGCCCTCCAGCCCCGGCCACTCCCGCGCTTCCTTCTTCAGGGCGTCGAGGTCGAAATTGCCGTCCCTGGCATGCGCGATCACGGCGTTCGGCATGCCCTTGGAGCGGATCAGCGCGGTCAGCGCCCTTGTGTCGATGCCGGACAGCCCGATGATCCCGCGCGCGCGCAGCCACTGGTCGAGATGGCGCGTCGCGCGATAATTTGAGGGGTCGGTGATCGCGGTGCGCAGGATCACCCCGCGCGCGCCCGGCGTCGCCGCCATGTTCACCGTCTCGATATCCTCGTCGTTGGTGCCGACATTGCCGATATGCGGGAAGGTGAAGGTGATGAGCTGGCCGGCATAGGACGGATCGGTGAGGATCTCCTCGTAGCCGGTCATTGCGGTGTTGAAGCAGACCTCGCCCGCGGCGTGGCCTTCGGCGCCGAGGCCGTAGCCTTCCAGCACCGTGCCGTCGGCGAGCACGAGGAGCGCGGTCGGTTTATGGTCCGGCCAGGCGGCGTCAGTATCGATGTGTGTCATGAGGCCTCTACATAGTGCCCCTGGCGCGCGGCGTCAAAGCGGGAAGCGGCCGATTCACACGCGATATCGGTCAATTTGACTGGAGTTTCGAGGCATCCGACCGGAACGGATGCGGAACCGTGTTGTTTCGGGTGGGCGAACCGCCTAGACCAGCGCCAATGGATTTTGAGAGGGCGAGATCATGCTGCGTGACGACATCAACAATGCGGTCAAGGAGGCGATGAAGGCCAAGGACGAGCGCAAGCTGTCCACCCTTCGCATGGTGAACTCGACCTTGAAGAATGCCGACATCGCGGCGCGCGGCGAAGGCAAGCCGCCCTTGACCGACGCCGACGTGCTCGCGGTGCTGCAGAAGATGATCAAGCAGCGTCAGGAGTCGGTCGAGCTGTATGAAAAGGGCGGCCGCGCCGAGCTCGCCGCGGGCGAGCGCGAGGAGATCGCGGTCATCTCGGCCTATCTGCCGAAGCAGATGAGCGACGATGAGGTGAAGTCGGCCATCTCCTCCGCCGTCGCTGAGACCGGCGCCGCCGGCATGAAGGACATGGGCAAGGTGATCGGCGTGCTGAAGGCGAAGTACACGGGACAGATGGATTTTGCCAAGGCGAGCGCACTGGTGAAGGCGGCGCTGTCGGGCTAGGCCGCGCGAAGCGCCGAGCCATCCCCAAATCGTCATGCCCGGGCTTGTCCCGGGCATCCACGTCTTTAAGACTATCATCAAGAGTAAAGACGTGGATGGCCGGGCCGTCGCCGCGCCGGAGGGGCTTCGGCCCCGCAGGCGGGTCTTCGCCCGGCCATGACGGAGAGAACAATGCTCAAGGAAACGTCCGACTACGACCAGCTCACTCGCGACTTCCGCTGGGACATTCCGGCGCAGTTCAACATCGCGGTCGCGACCTGCGATCGCCACGCCGACGGCTCCGCCCGCCTCGCGCTGGTCGTCGTCGAGGAGGACGGCGCCGCCCGGCGCGTCTCATTCGATGAGCTGCGCGATTACTCCTGTCGCTTCGCCAACGTATTGAAGGCCGATGGTCTCGCGCAGGGCGACCGCGTCGCGGTGTTCCTGTCGCAGTCGCTGGAGCTGCCGATCGTCCATCTGGCGGCGTTCCGCGCCGGTCTCGTCTCCGTGCCGCTGTTCACGCTGTTCGGCGAGGACGCGCTGCAATTCCGGCTGCAGAATTCCGGCGCCAAGGTCGTCGTCACCGACGCCACGGGCCTTGCGAAGCTTGCGCGCATTCGCGACCACCTGCCGGAGCTCAAGACGATCTATGTCACTGACGGCGACGGCCTCGGCGCCCGAGCCTTCTGGCCGACGCTGGAGCGCGCCTCGGATCAATTCCCGACCGTCGCCACGTCGAGCGACGACCCTGCCATCATCATCTACACGTCGGGTACGACCGGAAATCCCAAGGGCGCGCTGCACGCCCATCGCGTACTGCTCGGCCACCTGCCCAATGTCGAGATGGTGCACGGCTTCCTGCCGAAGCCCGGCGACGTCATGTGGACGCCGGCGGATTGGGCGTGGATCGGCGGCCTGTTCGACGCGCTGTTTCCCGCATGGTATCACGCGATCCCGGTGATCGGTTATCGCGCCAGGAAATTCGAGCCGCAGGCCGCAATGCAACTGATGGCGGACTACGGCGTCCGCAACGTGTTCCTGCCCCCGACCGCGCTGAAGTTGATGCGCCAGGCCAATGTCAAGCACGAGGGCGTCAAGCTGCGCAGCATCCTCACCGGCGGCGAGTCGCTCGGCGCCGAGCTGCTCGACTGGGTGCGCGCGACCTTCGGCATCGATGCGCACGAGATCTACGGCCAGACCGAATGCAATCTCGTCGTCGGCAACAATGCGAGGCTGTTTCCGATCCGGCCGGGCTCGATGGGCAAGGCGACGCCGGGCTTCGAGGTTCTGATCGTTAACGACAAGGGCGAGGAGCTGCCGCGCGGAGAGAGGGGCATCATCGGCGTGCGCCAGCCCAATCCCTGTACCATGATCGAATACTGGCGCAATCCGGAGGCGACGCAGAAGAAGTTCGCTCGTGACGTGCTGCTGACCGGCGATCTCGGCACCCAGGATGACGACGGCTATTTCTGGTATGCGAGCCGCGAGGACGACGTCATCACGTCGGCCGGCTATCGCATCGGCCCGGCCGAGATCGAGGACACGCTGCTCAAGCACCCGGCAGTCGCGTTGGCGGCCGTCGTCGGCATTCCCGACCCGGTGCGCACCGAGGCCATCAAGGCGTGGATCGTGCTGCGGCCCGGCTTCATTGCAAATGACACTCTGTCGCGAGAGATCCAGGACTTCGTCAAAGTGAAGCTCGCTGCGCACGAATACCCGCGCCACGTTGAATTCACCGACACCCTGCCGATGACGGCGACCGGCAAGGTGCTGAGGCGCGAGTTGCGGGCGCGGGGGTAGGGCGAGCTTGCTGCCGTGCGAGCCCGATGGCGCGGCTTGCGAGGCTCCCCCCGCTTGGTGACGAGCACGGGTCCAACAACATGCGTCGGATGTGGCCGCGCCTGACCCCAGCTCTCGCCCCGTAAGGACGGGGGAGAGGGGACCTGCGGCGCCGCGCGGCTTCGCATCTCGCCTCACGGGACGCCACGGCTTAGACCCTGTCCGCTGCCTACAAGTTGAAATTGAAATCCTCGCCCTACCGCTGTTAGCATCATCGCCAACAAGAACAGTCAGGAGGGTACGCCGATGACCGCATCCGTCTCGGGACGATCCGATCCCGTGGTGCGCCGCATCACGACGGCCGATATCGCCGAAGCCTTGACGCAAGGCCTCCGTGATTTTCAGGCTCAGCCCATGTTCGGCCTTGCTTTCGGGCTGATCTACGTGCTCGGCGGCATCAGCATCGTGCTGTGCGTCACCGCGTTCGGCATGGTCTACCTGGCCTATCCGCTGGCCGCGGGCTTTGCGCTGATCGGCCCGTTCGTCGCGATCGGTCTCTACGAGGTCAGTCGCCGCCGCGAGCTCGGCCAGCCGATCACCTATGGCGCGATCTGGCGCACGATCACGTCACGCGGCGAGATTGCCTGGATGGCGTTCGTGACGCTATTTTTCTTCATTATCTGGATGTACCAGGTGCGCCTCCTGATCGCGCTGCTGCTCGGGCTCAATGCCTCGTTCTCCAGCATCAAGGAGTTCATGACGGTGGTGCTGACGACCAACGAGGGTCTGCTCTTCCTGGCGATCGGCAATCTCGACGGCGCCGCCCTGTCGCTGGTGCTGTTCTCGCTCACGGTCGTATCGTTTCCGCTGCTGCTGGAGCGCGACGTCGATTTCGTGACGGCGATGATCACCAGCGTGCGCGCGGTCGTGACCAGTCCCGGCCCGATGATCGGCTGGGCCGCCGTCATCACCGTGCTGCTGATCATCTCGGCATTGCCGTACTTCCTGGGGCTGCTGGTCACTGTGCCGGTGCTGGGCCATGCGAGCTGGCATCTGTACCGCCGGATCGTAGCTCCGGCGTAAGGCCAGGACTGCCGCGACGATCGCACGGGTTTGGTTCGAACCGCGGCTCGCCAATGGTCGGCCGGTCCCAATGTCGGAGAAGGATGATGCCGGATAACGTCGCCTTGTTTGCCGCGATCGTCCTATTGCTGCCGATGTTCTATCTGCTGCTGGCCGCGCCGGCGTTCCTGCTGGTGCGGCTCGACATCGTGCCGGTCACCCGGCTCCTGCGCGGCATGTTCGACTCCTACTTCGTGGCGCTTTCGATCGCCGGCGGCATCGGCACACTCGCCGTGCTGGCCGACGGCCGTCCCGTTCTGGGGCTGGGCATTGGCTTGATCGCGGCGTTCGCGCTGGTCTCGCGCCGCTGGTTTCTGCAGCAGATGGACGCGCGCATCCGCGACAGGGATTCCGGCGATACGACGGCCGTGCGCCGGCTGCGGTGGCTGCATTGGGGGGGGCATGCTGGGCAATGCGGTCCAGGTCGGCGCCGTCCTCGCCAGCATCCCACAGATCGCCGCGGTGTCGTAGCAGGCCTTGTCGTTTAAGGCACTGCAATCCCCATCGCCTTCAGGGCCGCCAGCATGCGCGTCGGCGGCGTCATCTTCACCGCGAGCGGCTTGCCCGTCTCGAGCACGCTCTTGAGGCTCGACAGGATGGCCGGCCAGCCCTGGCGTCCGCCGGACAGGATGTCGTCGGAGAGCGGCCGCTCGTGCGCTTCAGTCATCGTGAGACGGACGGCGTCGCCGGCCGGTTCGATCTCATAGGTCACGAGCGTGCGGCCCAGTGCCTCGACGAGGCCGGGCCAGTTGACGTCCCACGTGACGATCAGCCGGTGCGGCGGCTCGCAGACGATCACCTGGCCGCTGATGTGTTCGGAGCCGTCCGGCGCGCGCACGATGAAGGCGCCACCCGCCCTCAGCTCGGCTTCAACCGCGAAGCCGAAGAAATATTGCCGGCTGAACTCGGCCGAGGTCAGCGCCTGCCACACCTTCTTAGGGCTGGCGGCGATGTAGATCGTGTAGACGGTGGCGGGCCTGAACTTTGCAAGATCCATCGCTCAGACTCCTTTGCCGAGCGCTGACATCGGGATCGCCAGCGCCGTTCCGGTCTCCAGCAGACTTTTTAGGCCGGACAGGATCGCGGGCCAGCCGTTGGAAACCGCATCGAGCAATCTCCCCGCTCCTTCGAAGCCTTCATGCGTCAGGGTCAGCTTGACGGAGTTGCCGTGCTGTTCGATCGCGAACACGACCTTGGTCGGCTGCTCGTTGCGAAACTCGTCTTTCAGGACGTGCTGGAAAGTGTAGGAGAGCCGGCGTGGCGGATCGAACTCCAGAATCTGGCCGACATCCGTCGTCATCCCGTCGGTCACCAGCGTGAACGGCGAGCCGACGCGCCAATCGGAATGCAGTTCGGTGCCGAACCAGTAGCGCTTCGCGAATTCGTTTGATGTCAGCGCTTCCCACAATTTCTCGGGCGTCGTCGCGATATACGTGACGTAGACGAATTCGGGCTTACTCATCGCGCTCCTCCAATTGCCGCTTCAACTCGCTGAGCGCGGCGAGCTTGCCGCGCTCGAATTTCTTGATCCAGCGCTCCCCGATGTGATGGATCGGCACCGGATTGAGATAGTGCAGCTTCTCGCGGCCATGCCGGATCGTCGCGACCAGATTGGCCGCTTCCAGAATGGCAAGGTGCTTGGTCACGGCCTGTCGCGTCATCGCGAGGCCGTCGCAGAGTTCGGTCAGGGTTTGCCCGTTCCGCGCGTGGAGCCTGTCGAGCAGGGCGCGTCGTGAGCCGTCCGCAAGCGCCTTGAAGACATCATCCATGTGAGAAAGAATAGGCAACCAAATGGTTGCGTGTCAAGAGCGCTGCGGTGTGGATCGCGCGAGGACAAGCAGGCTTCCCTCAGCAGACATCTCGTGCATTAGTGAGCGCCTCATTCGCATCGAGGCGCCTCATGTCCCTGCAAGTCTATCTCGCCTTCGTCGCCGCCTGTATCGGGCTTGCGCTGCTGCCGGGTCCCGTCGTGACGCTGCTGATCGCCAACGGTCTGCGCCACGGGACCCGCGCCGCGCTCATCAATATCGCCGGCGTGCAGACCGGGCTGGCGATCGCGATCGGCATCGTCGCCGTCGGCCTGACGTCGCTGATGGCCACGATGGGCTATTGGTTCGAATGGGTGCGGCTGATCGGTGCGGCCTATCTGGTGTGGCTCGGCATTCAGCTCATCCGCTCGCCGATCGAGGGGATCTCTGCGGGCGAGGCGCCGCCACCGCCGCCGCGCGGCGGCTTTTTCCTGCAGGGGCTGCTGGTGCTGCTCTCGAACCCGAAGGTGATGGTGTTCTTCGGCGCGTTCCTGCCGCAGTTCATGGACATGAGCCGGGATCACGTGCCGCAGGTCGGTTTGCTCGGCGTCACCTTCATGTTGATTGCGGGTCTCACCGACGCGATCTATGCGCTGCTCGCGGGCCGTGCGCGAAAACTGTTCTCGGCCAGGCGGACGCGGCTGGTGTCGCGCATCTCCGGCGGCTTCATGATCGGCGGCGGCGTGTGGCTGGCGCTGACGCGGGCGCGCTGACGAGCTCGCCTCCGCAGCCCCAGCCTTCCTTCCATCATCCTTCGAGACGCCGGCCCTCGGCGAGCTCCTCAGGACGAAGGCAAATTCGCCGCGCAGTCTAAAACCTCCTGGTGAGGAGCGCCGCGCGTGGCGCGTCTCCGGACGATGCTTCGCATCGCCGGGAGAGCAATGAGGCCGCACTGACACCGGACCGGTCTGCGACCGACTCGAGGTTCTGCGGCGGTCGCGTTACAGGCTGATCGTTCCCTTCACCACCGGCGCGACGTCACCGCCGATCCAGATCGTCTCGCCGTCCTGCGCGACATGGACGCGGCCGGCGCGGCCGAGAACCGTGCCCTGGGAGGCGACATATTGCTTCGGAGCAATTCCGGCTCCGATCAGCCATTGCGCCAGACTTGCATTGAGGCTGCCCGTCACCGGGTCCTCGCCGCCGCCCCACATGAAGCCGCGGACCTCGTAGTCGGCCTCCGGGCCATCCTGCGCCCGATCCCATGGCGCAACCACGCCGATCGGCTGTTGCGGCAGCGCCGCCGGATTGAAGCGGATGTCGAGCAGCGCGCGGCGCGAGTCGATCAGCACGCCGATCCAGCCCGGGCCGTTGTCGACCCACTGCACGGCGCGCACCGTGCTCGATTGGATGCCGAGCGCTGCAGTGATCCTGCTCGTCAGCTCGGCATCGACGGCGCCGGAGCGCCTGAGCGGCGGGGCTGCGAAGGCGAGCCGGTCTCCGTCACGCTTGATGCGCACGAGACCCGCGCCGCATTCCTGCACCACATGCTCGCCCTTCGGCCGGCCGCCGAGCGCGAGCCATACGTGGCACGAGCCGAGCGTCGGATGGCCCGCAAAAGGCAGCTCGCGCTGCGGGGTGAAGATGCGCACGCGATAATCGGCGCCCGGATTCTGAGCGCGTGACAGGAAGGTCGTCTCGGACAGATTGGTCCAGTTGGCGATCGCCCGCATCGCCGCATCGTCGAGGCCGTCGGCCTCGGCGATCACGGCAAGCGGGTTGCCCTTGAAGGCGACCTTGGAGAACACGTCGACTTGATGGAACGGAAGCATCGGCATGGCTGTGTCCTCCCAGGTCTCGTTGTCAGTCGCGCCAGAACGGCTTGTTGGCCTCTTCCTGGACGATCGCCGGATCAAGGCCGCAATCACGCATCTGTTCGCGATCGAGCATCGCCAGTTCGGACCGCCAGAACAGGCGCTGCAGCCAGAGTTGCGGCACCCCGAGCAAATTGCTCTTTCCATGGGCAACTTGCGGAGTTGCCCAACGCTGCGCCAGGGAATATGCCATGAGTCACCTATTGCTCTTCAATTGCGTTGTTCGAAGAGCAATCGCGCAGTACATATCTCGGTGCAATCGAAACATTGCTCTCGGTGCAATATAGCATGAATGCTTCGTATACGGTCCTGGTGGACGACCTCGCCGAGGACATCGCCAACGGCAGGCTGAAGGCCGGCGACCGGCTGCCGCCGCAGCGCCAGTTCGCCTACGAGCGAGGAATTGCCGCCTCCACGGCAGCCCGTGTCTATGCCGAATTGTTGCGCAGGGGCCTGGTCGTGGGCGAGGTCGGGCGCGGCACTTTCGTCGCAGGAGAGGCGGTGCCGGTGCCGTCCTCGCTGCGGCTGGAGCCGTTCGACGGCCGCATCGATCTCGAGTTCAATTTTCCGACACTGCCCGACCAGGCGGCCATGATCGCGAAATCGATGGCGGCCTGGCAGCGGCCGGAGAAGCTCGCGCCGGTGCTGGCGCCGATCACGCAGCGCCGGCTGGCCGAGGCCGGGCGCACCGCCGCGGCCTTCTTCGCGAGCGAGCGCTGGCGCCCGCGCGCGGAGAACTTTGTCTTCGCCGGCAGCGGACGGCAGTCGCTGGCTGCGGCGATCTCGGCGCTGGTGCCGGTCGGTGGCCGGCTCGGCGTCGAGGCCGTGACCTATCCGATGATCAAGGGCATCGCGGCGCGGCTCGGCGTGACCCTGGTGCCGCTCGCGATGGACGGCGAGGGCGTCCGCCCGGACGCGTTGACCAAGGCGCATCGCAGCAGTGCGCTCAACGCGATCTACATCCAGCCGGTGATGCAGAATCCGCTCGGCCTGACGATGAGCGAGGCGAGGCGCGAGGAGATCGTGCGTCTGGTGCGCAAGCACGAGCTGATGATCATCGAGGATCTGGTCTACGGCTTCCTCAGCGATCAGGTCTCGCTGGCGACGCAGGCCGAGGAGCGCGTCGTCGTGGTCGACAGCCTTGCCAAGCGGCTGGCGCCGGGCATCGCCGTCGGCTTCCTGTACGTCCCCTCGACCATGCGCGAAAAATTCGCTGCCACGGTGCGCACCGGGGCGTGGTCGGTGACGTCGCTGGCGCTGGCCGCCGGCATGGGGCTGCTCGCCGACGGCACGGCGGCCGAGATCACCAGGCGCAAGCGTGCCGATGCGCTGGTGCGGCAGGCGATCGTCGCCGAGTGCCTCGCCGGTCATCACATCGAGGCTGATCCGCGCTCCTACCATGTCTGGCTACATCTGCCGGAGGGCTGGCGCGCCGAAGCCTTGACCGCCGCGGCCGCGCGCGCCGGCATCGCGATCACGCCGGCGAGCGCGTTTGCGGTGGCACACGGCCATTCACCGAACGCGGTGCGGCTCGCGCTCGGCCTGCCGAGCCATGACGATCTGCGGACAGCGCTGTGGCGGCTTGCCGGCCTGCTCGCGCATCACGACGCCTCTGACATGACGGAGTAGCGAGCTACGCGAGACCCTTGCTGCGCAGCTCGACCTCGATCTCGCCGAGAATGCGGATCAGCCGCTCGGCCCAGCGCTGCTGGCCCTCGGGCTCGGCGATTTCGTTCTGACGAATCTCGATGCCGGAATTGATCAGCCCGCGCGCCTCGCCATGCACGGGGATGGTGTAGTCGGTGCCGTCGCCGACCGCATAGGGCTGGTTGTCGCCCACCACGAGATCGGGCTCGGCCCGCAGCGCCTTCAACAGCAGCGGCGGCAGCACGCGGTCGTGCTGGTACAGCGTGCCGATGTGCCAGGGCCGCGCGATGCCGGCATAGACTGGCGTGAAGCTGTGCAGCGAGACGAGGATGGTCGGCCGGCCGGCGGCCTTGCGCGCATCGAGCACGTCAGTGATCCGGTCGTGATAGGGATCGAAGACGACGCGCCGCCGCAGCTCGGCGTCCTCATGCGTCAGGCCCTCATTGCCGGGGATCGTGGTGCGCTCGCTGATCATCGGAATCGAGTTCGGCGCCTTCGGTGACCTGTTGCAGTCGATCACCAGACGCGAATAGCGCTGCGCCACCAGATGCGCATCGAGTGCCCGCGATACTTGCTCCGCGACCTCGGCAATGCCGATGTCCCAGGCGATGTGCCGCTCGAGCTCGCTTTCGGGCAGGCCGAGATCGCCGAGTGCGCGCGGCAGCAGGCGGCCGTAGTGATCGCACGTGAAGAGCAATGCCGACGCGCCACCGGCGTTGCGCTCGAGCACAGGCGGAACTTCGTCTGGCTGAAGGAGTAGATGAGTGTTGCTCGTGCCGGACACGGTCATGCTGCCTCTCGTTGCTTCATGAAGCGGCAGACCGATCTCGGATTGGGCAGACAGATGAGGATTTGGCCGGCGGACATCATGATGGTCGCCCAAACGTTGCTGATTCTGGCGATCATTCACAAGACAGAAGTTCGCAATGGGCCTACGGTCCGGGCTGGATGAGGCTGGCGCATCGTGCCGCCCGAACGAGGCAGGGAGGCTTCATGCTGATCAAGGTTGGATTCGAGATCGCCTATGCGGCCCCGGCGGCGACGCCGATGGTGATCATGCTGTCGATCCATCCGTCGCGCTTTCCGGACATCGTCGGCACCGAGACGATCACGACAGAGCCGAAGGTGCCGATCAAGTTCTACAACGACAGCTTCGGCAATCTCTGTGGACGCCTGGTGGCGCCTGCCGGCGGGGTCACCTTCCATGGCAGCGCCATCGTCCGCGACAGTGGGCGGCCGGACGCGATCGATCCCGGCGCCCAGCAACTGCCGATCGAACAATTGCCCGATGAGCTTCTGCTGTATCTGATGCCGAGCCGCTATTGCGAGACCGACAAGCTGGCCGAGGTCGCGTGGTCGTTGTTCGGCCGTGCGCCGGCGGGATGGGCGCGCGTGCAGGCGATCTGCGACTTCGTGCACAGCCACGTCACCTTCGGCTATGAGCACGCCCACGCCATGAAGTCGGCGCACGACGTCTATCAGCAGCGCGCCGGCGTCTGCCGCGACTTCGCCCACCTCGCGCTGACCTTCTGCCGCTGCATGGGCATTCCGGCGCGCTATTGCACCGGTTATCTCGGCGACATCGGCGTGCCGCCGGACCCCGTCCCGATGGATTTCTCGGGCTGGTTCGAGGTCTATCTCTCGGGCCGGTGGTACACGTTCGATGCCCGCCACAACGTTCCGCGCATTGGTCGCATCCTGATGGCGACCGGACGGGACGCCGCCGACGTCGCGCTGTCGACCTCGTTTGGCCTGATGACCCTGACCAAATTTCACGTCGTCAGCGACGAGATCATGGCTGCCTGAGCGGAGCAGGGCGCGGCCGGGCGCTTCGCATCACCGGCGATCGCCGCTATAGACGGGCCATGACCACCGATCTGCTCTTCGTCTACGGCACCCTGATGCGTGGCTTCGACCATCCGATGGCGCGGCTGCTGTCGGCCAATGCCGATTTCGTCGCCGAGGCCAGCTGCCGCGGCCGGCTCTACCGCATCCAGCACTATCCCGGCCTAGTGCTGTCGGACAATGCCGCCGATATCGTGCACGGCGAGCTGTTCCGGCTGCGCCAGCCCGAGCCCATGCTGCGCGAGTTCGACATGTACGAGGCCTGCGGCGAGGGTTTTGAGCAGCCGACCGAATATCTGCGCCGGTGCCTCGCCGTGACGCTGGCCGACGGCAGCGTCAGCCAAGCCTGGACCTATGTCTACAACTGGCCGGTGGACGAAGCCGGCCGCATCGTCTCGGGGCGCTTCCTGGCGCCGTGACCCGGTCTCTCCACGCGGTCATTCCGGGCTCGCCCTGCGGGCGCCCCGGAATGACCGGAGGATCGAGCTGGCCTGTGAATAGCCCGGACAAGCCGGAGGAAGTTCACATTTCGTACACGGCTGCCTATATGCCTAGGCCATCACCACAGGACCTCCGCCCCGCTCATGGCCCGCTTCACGCCGGAATTTCTCGATGAGCTGCGCGCCCGGCTTCCGGTCTCGGACGTCGTCGGCAAGCGCGTGAAGCTCAAGAAGGCCGGGCGCGAGTGGAAGGGGCTGTCGCCGTTCCAGCAGGAGAAGACGCCGTCCTTCTACGTCAACGACCAGAAGGGTTTTTATCACGACTTCTCGTCCGGCAAGCACGGCAACATCTTCGACTTCGTGATGGAGACCGAGGGCTGCAGCTTCCCCGAAGCCGTCGAGCGGCTGGCGGGGATCGCCGGCCTGGCGCTGCCGGCGGTGACGCCCGACGCGGCGCGCCAGGAGCGCCAGCGCAAGACGCTGTATGACGTGATGGAGCTGGCGACGAAGTTCTTTTCTGACACGCTGGCGTCCCGTCATGGCGCGCGCGCCCGCGGCTATCTTGCCGATCGCGCGATCCTGCCGCAGACGCAGCTCCAATTCCGGCTTGGCTACGCGCCGCCGGATCGGTTCGGCTTGAAGGAATATCTCGGCGCCCAGGGCGTGCCGGTGGCCGACATGGTCGAGGCGGGATTGCTGGTCGGTGGCGACGACATTCCGGTGCCCTACGACCGCTTCCGCGACCGCGTGATGTTCCCGATCACCGACCTCCGCGGACGCGTCATCGCCTTCGGCGGCCGCGCGCTGCAGAAGGACGTGCCGGCGAAATATCTCAACTCGCCGGAGACGCCGCTCTTCCACAAGGGCGACAACCTCTACAATCTCCCCAGCGCCCGCCAGGCCGCGCACAATGGCGCGCCGTTGATCGTGGTCGAGGGCTATGTCGACGTCATCGCGCTGGTGGCGGCCGGCTTTGCCGGCGCCGTGGCGCCGCTCGGCACCGCGCTCACCGAGAGCCAGCTTTCGCTGATCTGGAAGATGGTCGACGAGCCGATCCTGTGCTTCGACGGCGACCGCGCCGGCCAGAAGGCGGCCTATCGCGCCGCGGACCTTGCTTTGCCGCATCTCAAGCCCGGCAAGAGTCTCCGCTTCGCGCTGCTGCCGGAAGGACAGGATCCCGACGACCTCGTCCGCTCCGGCGGCCGCGGCGCGGTCGAGGAGGTGCTCAAAGTCGCAAAGCCGCTGGCCGAGGTGATCTGGTCGCGCGAGGTCGAGGGCGGCAGCTTCAACACGCCGGAGCGCCGTGCCGCGCTGGAGGCGCGGATCGGCCAGCTCACCGGCGGCATCGCCGACGAGGTGGTACGGCGCTACTACAAGCAGGACCTCAGCGACCGGCTGTACCGGGCCTTCGCCCCGGACGGCGGCCGGGGCTTTGGCCGCGGCTACGGTGCCGAATCAGGACGGCGGTTTGGCCCCCGCAGTCCCGGTTCCGGACAACCGGGGCGGTTATCCACAGGGGGCGGCCGCCGCGGCGGACCGCCATCCACAGGCCCGGTGATGGCCCGCGGCCCCTACCAGGCGGCCAGCCCGCAGCTCGCCATGAGCCCGATCATGCGCGGCCAGCGCTCGGCGATCTCGCGCCGGGAGGCCCTGATCCTGCAGTGCCTGATCAACCACCCTTGGCTCCTGCACGATCACCTGGAGGAGGTCGCCGCGCTGGAGCTGGCCCATCCCGAGGCGCACAAGCTCCGCGCTGCCGTCATCGCCGCCTTCGCCCACGACCACCACCATTCGCCGGACCCGGACGAGCAGGCCGAGAAGATGCGGGCCGATCTGGAGAAGTCTGGCTTTTCTGAGCTTCTTCAACGGGTTGAGCGGGCGATCACGACCGCGGCGGTGTGGGCGACCAAGTCGGGGGCGGCGCGCGATGACGTTCTTGCGACCTGGCATCAGCTTGTTGCCTTGCATCGGCAATGGCACTCCTTACTTAGGGAATTGAAGGATGCCGAGCTGGCGCTGGGCGAGGAGCCGAGCGAGCCGAACATGGGCTGGTTGAGGGACGTGAAGGCCAGGATGGCCGAGATGGACGGTACCGAAGCGCTGATCGAAGGCTTCGGGGAACTGTCCGGACGTACCAACCGCAACGTGTAGACTGGACGCCCGGCGCCCAGTCGCCAGTTGAGCACATTTCGGCCCGGTCCGCCCGCGCGGTATCAGGTCCGCGCGAAAAGACTCGCCAAATCCATGGTTTGGCTGCAAAAACAGGGTTAATCGAAGTTTAAGAGGTCCGGGGCATTTTCTGCAGCAGATGGGTTGGTTTCGCTGTCGGACGCCGCGCCTGCATGTCGGGCGCCGGATTCGATTGCAAAACCGGTATCGCTTTTGCAAGAAACGCGCGCCGGTCCGAAAACGGGACGACACCAGCGACAGACTTCAGGGGGTGGCGACGTTAAAAGTGCGCCGCCCTTTCCGCGTCGAGAACAGTTTGAGTAGAGCAGGCGGGCGCCGCGATGCCAAGGGCGAAGATGCCATGGGCGGAGCGGGCGCGTTTCGGGAGCAATGAATGGCCACGAAGGCAAAGACGCTGCAGGTGAAGGACAAGGAAAAGGACGACAAGGCGGCCGACGCTCCCGAGAAGGACGCCGCCGATGCGCCTTCGCCGTTGCTCGACCTGTCGGACGCCGCCGTCAAGAAGATGATCAAGCAGGCCAAGAAGCGCGGCTTCGTGACCTTTGATCAGCTCAACGAGGTCCTGCCTTCCGACACCACCTCGCCGGAACAGATCGAAGACATCATGTCGATGCTCTCCGACATGGGCATCAACGTGACCGAGGCCGAGGAGGCCGACGACTCCGACGAGAAGGACGACGGCGAGGACGAGACCGACAACGAGCTCGTCGAGATCACCCAGAAGGCCGTCACCGAGGTCAAGAAGTCGGAGCCCGGCGAGCGCACCGACGATCCCGTGCGCATGTATCTGCGCGAGATGGGCACCGTCGAGCTGCTGTCGCGCGAGGGCGAAATCGCCATCGCCAAGCGCATCGAGGCCGGCCGCGAGGCGATGATCGCGGGCCTCTGCGAAAGCCCGCTGACGTTCCAGGCCATCATCATCTGGCGCGACGAGCTCAACGAAGGCAAGATCTTCCTTCGCGACATCATCGATC
Organism: Bradyrhizobium sp. SZCCHNPS1003; assembly: GCF_032381555.1. Classification (NCBI taxonomy): domain Bacteria; kingdom Pseudomonadati; phylum Pseudomonadota; class Alphaproteobacteria; order Hyphomicrobiales; family Nitrobacteraceae; genus Bradyrhizobium; species Bradyrhizobium sp. SZCCHNPS1003. The sequence goes on along the minus strand of NZ_JAUHIU010000001.1, from coordinate 693,281 downwards.
TCGAAGCCACCTATGCCGGCCCTGAGGCCAAGGGCGGCATGAATCCGCAGATCGCCGCGCCCGTGAATGGCGAGGGCGCTCCGGCCGAGGGCGGCGACGTCCAGGCCGCGGTGGCGCCGCCGGCCGCCCCGCAGCAGCCGACCCCGTTCCGTGCCGCGCCGAACGGCGCGCCCGCCGAGGAGAAGGACCCCGGCGAGGCGGCGGCCGAAGCCGACATGGACGACGACGAATTCGAGAACCAGATGTCGCTCGCCGCCATCGAGGCCGAGCTGAAGCCGAAGGTCGTCGAGACCTTCGACAAGATCGCGTCCGAGTACAAGAAGCTGCGCCGCTTGCAGGAGCAGGACATCGCCAACCAGCTGCAGAGCGAGTCGCTGTCGCCGTCGCAGGAGCGCAAGTACAAGAAGCTCAAGGACGAGATCATCGTCGAGGTGAAGTCGCTGCGCCTCAACCAGGCCCGCATCGACTCGCTGGTCGAGCAGCTCTACGACATCAACAAGAAGCTAGTCTCGTTCGAGAGCCGGCTGATGCGCCTGGCCGACTCCCACGGCGTGGCGCGCGAGGACTTTCTGCGCAACTACCAGGGCTCGGAGCTCGATCCGCGCTGGCTCAACCGCGTCTCCAAGCTCTCCGCCAAGGGCTGGAAGAACTTCGTCCACTACGAGAAGGACCGCATCAAGGACCTGCGCCAGGAGGTGCAGGCCATGGCTGCGCTCACCGGTCTCGAGATCGGCGAGTTCCGCAAGATCGTGCACTCGGTGCAGAAGGGCGAGCGCGAGGCCCGTCAGGCCAAGAAGGAGATGGTGGAAGCCAACCTCCGTCTGGTGATCTCGATCGCCAAGAAGTACACCAACCGCGGCCTGCAGTTCCTTGACCTGATCCAGGAAGGCAACATCGGCCTGATGAAGGCGGTCGACAAGTTCGAGTACCGCCGCGGCTACAAGTTCTCGACCTACGCCACCTGGTGGATCCGGCAGGCGATCACCCGCTCGATCGCCGATCAGGCCCGCACCATCCGCATCCCCGTGCACATGATCGAAACGATCAACAAGATCGTCCGCACCTCGCGCCAGATGCTGAACGAGATCGGCCGCGAGCCGACCCCGGAGGAACTCGCCGAGAAGCTCGGCATGCCGCTCGAGAAGGTGCGCAAGGTCCTGAAGATCGCCAAGGAGCCGCTCTCGCTCGAAACCCCCGTGGGTGACGAGGAGGACTCTCATCTCGGCGACTTCATCGAGGACAAGAACGCGATCCTGCCGATCGACGCCGCGATCCAGTCGAACTTGCGCGAAACCACCACCCGCGTGCTGGCCTCGCTCACCCCGCGCGAGGAACGCGTCCTTCGCATGCGCTTCGGCATCGGCATGAACACCGACCACACGCTGGAAGAAGTCGGCCAGCAGTTCTCGGTGACGCGCGAACGTATCCGTCAGATCGAGGCCAAGGCGCTGCGGAAGCTGAAGCATCCGAGCCGGTCAAGGAAGCTGCGGAGCTTCTTGGATAACTAATTGACGTTCGATCTTTGTCGTCATTGCCGGGCTTGACCCGGCAATCCATAGAGACATCAACGGCGGGCCGAAAGGCCCGTCTTTTTGTTTGTTCTGCTCATGGTTCCAGCGCACGAAAGAAGAGCTTCCGATGTCCTCGACTCTGTTCGCGACCATGCGCCTGCTCGACAAACTCGGCCTTCACTTCTTCATTGAACGAACGCGCCCCGATACGATCCGCCTGTCGGTGACGTTGGTAGGCGAGCGGCTCGAGATCGATGTGTTCGAAGATGGCCATCTCGAATTCAGCCGCTTCCGCGGCGACGAGAGTGTAGAGGGCGGCTACGAAGAGCCGATGCTCTTTTTGCAGTCTCAAGGGGAGTGAGCATGAGCATCCAATTGTCGCTGGACGCGGTGCCCGCGTAGTTCGTGTTGCATACTTTAGTTGTCGGTCATTGCGAGCGAAGCGAAGCAATCCAGGGCTGCGCGCACGACTCTGGATTGCTTCGCTTCGCTCGCAATGACGAAGGGCGGCGTCGAGGTGTCACGGTTGGGCCGACACGACGTGTTGTCCGCAAATGTCCGGATCCTTGCCGCAATTGGCCGAACTTTGCGCACACGGCGTTGGGCGATCGACTGCTAGGAATTGGCGTCTCACCGGAAGCCGATTCCCATGCATGACGACGAGTTTTCATCGGCCGCAGCGCGCGCCAGCGCCGCCGCCATCTGGGTGCCGCTGCGTCCCTTCATCGCCGCTGAAGCACGTCTCGCCGCGCGCGCAGCTGAAACGCCCTCGACCACCTTCCTCTACGAATTCCTCCGCTTCGGCGTGAAGCAGGGCTGGGCCTGCTTGTTTGGCGGCATCGCGGTGGCGCTGATGCTGTTGACGTGGCAGTTCTATCCGGCGACCGCGCCGCTCGCGCGCTATGATTTCCTCTTTCTCTGCATGCTCGGTGTTCAGGCCGCGCTGCTCGCCACAAGGCTCGAGACCTGGGAGGAGGCGAAGATCATCCTGATCTATCACCTCGTCGGGACAGTGATGGAGCTGTTCAAGACCGCGACCGGCTCCTGGATCTATCCCGAGCCGAGCCTGATCCGGCTCGGCGGTGTGCCGCTGTTCTCCGGCTTCATGTATGCCTGCATCGGCAGCTATCTCTGCCGCGTCTGGCGCCTGTTCGACTTCCGCTTCACCGGCCATCCGTCACGGCGTTGGCTGATCGGCTTGAGCGCGGCGGTCTACCTCAACTTCTTCACCGACCATTACGGGCTCGATCTGCGGCTGGTGCTGTTCGGCTGGGCGGCGCTGCTGTTTGCGCCGGCGACGGTTCACTTCAAGGTCTGGCGCGTGCACCGCGCGATGCCGCTGCTGCTCGGGCTTTTCCTGGTGTCGCTGTTCATCTGGCTGTCGGAGAACATCGGCACCTTCACGCGGGTCTGGCTCTATCCGCAGCAGGCGCATGGTTGGACCATGGTGTCGCCGGCCAAGCTCGGCTCGTGGTTTCTGCTGCTGATCATCAGCTACACGCTGGTCAGTCTGATCAACCGGCCGAGGGAGATGGACGCTGGCGACAGCGCTCTGTTGCGGGAGCGCCAGAAGCAAGCGGCATAGCGCACTGCCGTAGGGTGGGCAAAGGCGCTGGCACGGTGGTTAGGCTGGGGACGATGTGGCGCGCCGTGCCCACCGAGTGTCGCGGCAGGCACCTGATGGTGGGCACGCGCTGCGCGCTTTGCCCACCCTACGGCGGCGCGGCTGATCTACTTCTTCTTCGCCCCGACGCGCTCCAGCGACTTGATCTGAAGCGGCGGGCGGCCGGATTTTTCGGCGATGTCGCGGTCCTGCTCCATGATGAAGCCGCGGGCGGGCTCGTCGCCGTCGAGGCCGCCGAGCAGCTCGGCCGGGACGCGGCGGTTGGAGCGCTGCGAGCCGTCCTCGTAGGTCACGTTGAAGAAGGCGAATTCGCCTTTGGGATTGGAGCCGGGTTTTTTCGCCATGGATGGCGCTTTACGGCGGCGGGGCCGGTCCGGTCAATGCCAGAAAATGCTTATCCGCTGCCCGAATTTGACTTTTTTGTCATATGGTTTTCGCGGAATCGGCGGGGCAGCCAGAGCGATCACGGACCGGCCGGCGGGATCCCGAAACTCCTCGATTTTGCCGGATGAAAGTGCGTTCATCGTGGACGTCTCACCCCGCCGCGAATGCAGCCCATGTCGATGCCCCAACTCACCATCTGGTACAACACGCGCTGCCCGGTCTGCGACGCCGGCATCGACTGGCAGCGCAACAAGCTCCTGGCGCTGGTGAAGTCGGGGCGGGTCGCGTTCAAGGACATCAACGAGGAGCCGCAGGCGCTGGCTGAGTTCGGTGTCGACGTCGACGACGTCCGCCGCCGCCTGCACGCCACCGACGAGGAGGGGCAGCTGATCACCGGCGCCGACGTGGCGCTCTTGCTGTGGGCGCTGACGCCGGGCGAGGGCTGGCTGGCGACGTTGTTCGGCAACCGCCTGGTGCGCCCGCTGACGCGCTTCGGCTATGACCGGTTTGCCGATGTGCTGTTCGCCTGGAACAAGCGCAGGGGGCATTGGTGAGGCGACGATTGAGAGGATCTCGCGCCGAGCTCAGCTTTTCACCTCTCCCCGCAAGCGGGGCGAGGGAGCGCACCGTCTGTGCAGCAACAGTTCGACTCTAACGCCGCCGCACCTTGACCTGGGCATGCACCCGGGTGCCGCCGCTCGGACCGTCCTCATCATCACTGCGGCCGAGCGCCATGATGGCGGTGCCCATCGCGGTCGAGCCGAAGGTGACGAAGAACGAGCCGAGCAAGAGGCCGATGGCGACGCCGGGCGAGTGGTCGGCGAAGATCAGGTGACGCAGGCCCCAGGGATCGAGCAGCAGCAATCCGCCGACCAGCACCACGGCCATGCCGAGGCCGAGCGCGAGGTTGATCGCGAGCAGGCGGAACAGAGGGATCTGGAGCAATCGGCGCTGGCGTTGATTGTGCTGCATCGGCGATCTCCCGATGGGATCGTGAACGACAATGATATCGTAGCATCGACGGCGGCAGGCTCAAGGCCCGAGCCGCCTGGGGCGGACATGGCTGTGTCGCGGCGAGGGCGCGTCGTTTCGGGACAGGCAGGCTGACCTCGTCGGGATACGAGCCGTGATCTCACCTCATGCCGTCAATCCGGGACGCTCGCGCCAGCGAGCGAACCCGGAATCTCGAGCTTGGTATGCAGATGCGTTCCTCAGCTCCGGATTCCGGGTTCGCTCTCTCCGCAGCAAATCAGCTTTGCTGATTTGCTGCGGAGAGAGCGCCCCGGAATGACGGAACAAGGCGCCATGCTCAACACCACAGACTCAAATCGACGGCCGTCTCTGTCGCGTAGCCTCGGCCCACCGCAGCCCTCACGCCGCCTCGCCCTCCGCCACGCCATGCTGCCTGGCGATCACGCTCTGCCAGACGCTGGCGATGGCACGTTGCGTCTCCGGGGCGATCAGGCAGTGGCCCTCATTGTCGAAGCCGCAGAAGCGCACCGAGGGATCGTGCCTCACCTCGATCAGCGCCTTGTTGATCATCTCCAGCGACGCCATCACCTGGCCGATGTTCTGCAGCCGCGTGTGATGCAGGATGTCGATCAGGCGGAACATCATGATCGGCGGCTGGCCCATCGCAATGCCCGGCCGGCCGAACTCGAAGAACACGTTCACCGCCGGCAGCGCGCTCTGGATCTGCGCCAGCACCTTCGCCGCATCCTCGACGCTGCAGGCGACGAGATGCGTGCTCTGGGCGGGGAGGGCAGGCGTCGGCGGCGCCTCCGGGCCGAGCCCGAGGCCCGACAGCACCTGATGCTCGATCCAGCGCCGCACCTCCGGTGGCGCCGAGCGGATCTGGTCGGCAGATAGCGTAATCCCGATCATGGCGTCGTCTCCATTCCGACCGTGGATCTTAGGGAGCCATGATGGCGCGGTGTTGACGAGGATCAAGCGGGGGCGATGGAAGCTGCAGGCAGGGGGTGATCACGCATCGTGCCGCGTGCGCGGTGTGCGCCTCCCCCGCAGGCGGGAGAGGGAGCGTACCGGCTCCGTGATCGGCGCTTTGCGGCACGCCGCCGCAGTTTTGACGCGAGCATTTCGCCCGTGCCATGATCGCGCTGCACTTGGAATCACGAAGCTCTGAACTGACGAAGGATCCCGCATGCTCTTGCGTCGTCTTGCCGTGCTGCTCGCGGCCTCGTTCTCGGCCCTCTCAGCGGCAAGCACCGCGCAGGCGGCGCGCTGCGGCGGCGACTTCAATACCTTCATCGCGGGCGTCTCGGCGGAGGCGCAGAGCGCCGGCGTCTCGGGCGGCACGATCAGCCAGGCGCTGTCGGGCGTGACGCTCGATCCGGCCGTGCTCGCCTTCGACCGCCGCCAGCGCTACACCTTCAACAAGAGCTTCGAGCAGTACGTCTCGACCCGCGTCGGCGCGGGCCGCATCAATGGCGGCCGTGCCATGCTGCAGCGGCACGCGGCGCTGCTGTCGCGCATCGAGCAGCAATATGGCGTGCCGCGCCAGATCCTGGTCGCGATCTGGGGGCTGGAGACTGATTTCGGCAAGGGCGACATGGGCAAGCTGCCGGTGATCCGCACGCTCGCGACCTTGGCGCATGACTGCCGCCGCACCGAATTGTTCCAGGGCGAGTTGCTGGCGGCGCTGAAGATCGTCCAGCGCGGCGATCTCACTCTGCGCGACCTCGTCGGCGCGTTCGCCGGCGAGATCGGGCAGACCCAGTTCCTGCCGTCGTCCTACATCAAATACGGCGTCGATTTCGATGGCGACGGCCGCGTCGATCTGCGCCACTCCACCGCCGACGTGCTGGCCTCGACCGCGAACCTGCTGCACAGCAACGGCTTCAAGATGGGCGCGCCCTATGACGAGGGCTCGGCCAATTTCGAGGCGATGCGCGAGTGGAACAGGGCGGTGATCTACCGCAAGACCATCGGCTACTACGCCGATCAGTTGATAGGGCGGTAGCGCTATCCGTCGCTCGCGACGTGCGCCAACGCCGCGTAGGCGTGGCGAGTGACGGGGATCGCTTCAGAGGAGACGGGTCATGTCGCAGTTGTCGCCACGACCGTTCGCCACGTTCGATGCCCAGGTTCAGCACCAGAGCGGGCTGCGCGCTGCGATCACCTCGGCCTATCGCCGCGCCGAGCCGGAGTGCATCGGGCCGCTGCTCGATCTCGCCGCGCTTCCGGAGGAATCGTCGGCGCGAGCGGCCGATCTCGCGGGCGATCTCGTCCTGCGTCTGCGCGGGAAGGCGCAATCCGGCGGCGTCGAGGGACTGATCCACGAATATTCGCTGTCGAGCCAGGAGGGCGTGGCCCTGATGTGTCTGGCCGAGGCGCTGCTGCGGATTCCGGACACCGCGACGCGCGATGCGCTGATCCGGGACAAGATCGCGACCGGCGATTGGCGCGCCCATATCGGGCACAGCCCGTCGCTGCTGGTGAACGCGGCAACCTGGGGCCTGATCGTCACCGGCAGGCTGACGGCCGCGGCAAGCGAGGATAGCCTGGCCTCGGCTGTCACGCGGCTCATCGCCCGCGGCGGCGAGCCGATCATCCGCAAGGGCGTGACGCTCGCCATGCGCCTGATGGGCGAGCAGTTCGTTGCCGGGCAGACCATCGACGCGGCGTTGTCCAACGGCCGGCCGTGGGAAGCGCTGGGCTTCCGCTACTCCTACGACATGCTCGGGGAGGCGGCGACGACGGCGGACGACGCCGCGCGCTACTTCGCGGCCTACGAGACGGCGATCCATGCGATCGGGCGGCGTTCGGCCGGTGCCGGCATCTACGATGGGCCGGGCATCTCGATCAAGCTCTCGGCGCTGCATCCGCGCTATGTCAGCATCAAGCGCGGCCGCGTCATGGGCGAGCTGCTGCCGCGACTGAAGCAGCTGGTGCTGCTCGCGCGGGAATACGACATCGGCCTCAACATCGACGCCGAGGAAGCCGACCGTCTCGATTTGTCGCTCGACCTGCTCGAGGCGCTCTGCCGCGATCCGGACCTCGCCGGTTGGAACGGCATCGGCTTCGTCATCCAGGCCTATCAGAAGCGCTGCGCCTTCGTCGTCGATTGGCTCATCGACCTCGCGCGGCGCTCGCAGCGCCGGCTGATGGTGCGCCTCGTCAAGGGCGCCTATTGGGACAGCGAGATCAAGCGCGCGCAGGTCGATGGCCTGGAGGACTTCCCGGTCTTCACCCGCAAGAGCCATACCGACGTGTCGTACCTTGCCTGCGCCCGCAAGCTGTTGCGCGCGCCGGACGCCGTGTTCCCACAGTTTGCGACGCATAATGCGCGAACCCTGGCATCGATCGTCGAGATGGCCGGCCCCAACTACGAGCGCGGCCAGTACGAATTCCAGTGCCTGCACGGCATGGGCGAGCCGCTCTATGAGGAGGTCATCGGGCCGGCACGGCTCGGCCGCCCGTGCCGCATCTACGCCCCCGTCGGCTCGCATGAGACGCTGCTGGCCTATCTGGTGCGCCGGCTGCTCGAGAACGGCGCCAACACCTCCTTCGTCAACCGCATCGCCGATCCGGCCGTGTCCGTCGACGATCTGATCGCGGACCCCGTCGCCATCGTTCGCGCGTCGGAACGCTCGGGCGCGCCGCACGACAAGATCAGGCGCCCGCCCGAGCTGTTCGGCCCGGACCGCGTGAACTCGGCCGGATTCGATCTCTCCGATCAGCGCGCGCTGGCGCGTCTCGGCGAAGGTCTGGTCACGAGCGCGAGCCTCGATTGGAAAGCCGCGCCGTCGGGAGCGACGGGCAGCGAAGGCGCGCGCCGCATTCGCAATCCCGCCGATCGCCGTGACGTCGTCGGCGCGGTCAGGGATGCCGCGCCTGCCGAGATCGAGGCGGCGCTGTCGCGTGCGGCGAACGCCGCGCCGGCCTGGGCCGCGACCAGCCCCCGCGCGCGCGCCGCATGCCTGCGTGCCGCGGCCGAGGCGATGGAGGCGCGTCGCCTCGTCCTCATCGGCTTGATCGTCCGCGAGGCCGGCAAGACCTTTGCGAACGCCGTCGGCGAGGTGCGCGAAGCCGTCGATTTCCTGCGCTATTATGCGGGCGAGATCGAAGCGCTGCCCGACGGCGACATTCCCAGGCCGCTCGGTCCCGTGGTCTGCATCAGCCCGTGGAATTTTCCGCTCGCGATCTTCACCGGCCAGGTCGCAGCCGCACTCGCGGCCGGCAATCCGGTGCTGGCGAAACCTGCCGAGGAGACGCCGCTGATCGCCGCCCAAGCGGTTCGCATCATCAACGAGGCGGGCGTGCCGGCCGACGTCCTGCAACTGCTGCCGGGCGATGGCCGCGTCGGCGCCGCGCTGGTCGGCGATCACAGCGTGCAGGGCGTGATGTTCACGGGATCGACCGACGTCGCGCGGCTGATCCAGAAACAGCTTGCCGAGCGCCTCACCGTCCATGGACAGCCCGTGCCGCTGATCGCCGAGACCGGCGGCCAAAACGCGCTGATCGTGGATTCCTCGGCGCTCGCCGAGCAGGTTGTCGGCGATGTCATCGCTTCCGCCTTCGACTCCGCTGGCCAGCGCTGTTCGGCGCTGCGCATCCTCTGCCTGCAGGCGGACGTCGCCGACCGCATCCTGTCGATGCTGCGCGGCGCGCTGCGCGAGCTTGAACTCGGCAATCCCGCGTCGTTGTCGGTCGATGTCGGCCCGGTGATCAGCGGCGAGGCCCGCGACACGCTCGATGCGCATGTCGCTACGATGCAGGCGCGCGGCCATGCCGTGGAGCGGCTGCCGCTGCCGCCGCAGGCGGCGCATGGCACGTTCGTCGCGCCGACCATCATCGAAATCGGCAACATATTCGATGTCGAGCGCGAGGTGTTCGGCCCCGTCCTCCACGTCCTGCGCTACCGTCGCGAGCAGCTCGCTGACCTCATCGACGCGATCAACCTCACCGGCTATGGCCTGACCTTCGGCATCCATTCGCGCATCACGGAGACGATCGCGCGTGCGTCGAGCCGCAGCGCCGCCGGCAACATCTATGTCAACCGCAACGTCATCGGCGCGGTCGTCGGCGTGCAGCCATTCGGCGGCTCCGGCCTGTCGGGGACCGGGCCGAAGGCCGGCGGTCCGCTGTATCTGCGCCGGCTGTTCGCGATGCCGCCGCGCCAGCGGCTCATGGCGTCGCAGTCTGACGCGGTCTTGCGCTCTTACCTCGACGGGTTGCGCGCCAGCGGACATGCCGAGGCGGCGCTGGCGTGCGAGGCGCATGGGCCCCAGGTGCTGGCCGGCCTCGAGATCGAGTTGCCAGGACCCGTCGGCGAACAGAACATCTATCGCATCACCGCGCGCGGCGTCGTCGCTGCACTGGCGAGAAGCGAGCAGGCGTTGCTGGTCCAGATCGGCGTCATTCTGATGACCGGAAACGACGCGTTCGTCGAACGCGCCAGCCCTGCTTGTGCGGTGTTGGGACCGCTCACCAGCCGGCTGCGCGGCCGCCTGCGGATCGTCGACAGCTGGCGGGCTCTCGGCGATCTGCAGGCCGTGCTTGCCGACGGCGAGGCGGATGAATTGATCGCGCTCGGCCGCGACCTCGCCACGCGCCCCGGACCGATCGTCCCGCTCGTCACGCCGCGCGCCAGCGACGGCTGCTACGATCTCGACCGGCTGGTCACTGAGGTCAGTCTCTCCACCAACACCGCGGCCGCCGGCGGCAATGCCAGCCTGATGTCGATCGGCTGAGAAGACAGGTATTCCGTCCCGGGCTGGCTCGAGGCCGTAGGACAGGATAGGGGAGAACACCGTCATCGTCGGCCCGCTCCGCCCGCTGACGCACGCTTCGCTCCGATCGAGGACTCCCGATGTCGACCATCCTGTTCAAGAATGCCGCACTGCTCGACCCGCTGCAGCCCGACCTGCTTGAGGGGCAGCACGTTCTGGTCGAGGGCAATCTGATCAAGGAGGTCTCGGACAAGCCGCTGCAGACCAGCGCCGATCAGACCATCGACCTCGAGGGCAAGACGCTGATGCCGGGGCTGATCGACCTGCACGTCCATGCGATCGCGGTCGAGCTCAATCTTGCACAGCAAGTGCAGATGCCGAACGTGCTGGTGACCCTGCGCTCGGCGCTGCTGTTGCGCGGCATGCTGCGGCGGGGATTTACCACGGTGCGTGACGCCGGCGGCGCTGGCTATCCGCTGAAGCAGGCGGTCGACACCGGCCTTACCGAGGGCCCGCGGCTGTTCGTCTCCGGCCGGGCGCTCAGCCAGACCGGCGGTCATGGCGACATGCGGGCGCGGACGGATTTCCTCTCCGACAACGCGCCCTGTCCCTGCTGCGTGCGTGTCGGCGCGCTGGCCCGGGTGGCCGATGGCGTCGATGCCGTGCGCAAGGCGGTGCGCGAGGAGCTGCAGATGGGCGCCGACCAGATCAAGATCATGGCGTCCGGCGGCGTGGCCTCGCCGACCGATCCCGTCGGTGCGTTCGGCTACTCGGAGGACGAGATCCGCGCCATCGTCGCCGAGGCCCGCGCGCGGCAGACCTACGTCCTGGCGCATGCCTACACGGCGGAAGCCATCGCCCGCGCCGTCCATTGCGGCGTGCGCACCATCGAGCATGGCAATCTGGTCGACCTTCCGACCGCGCGCCTGATGGCCGAGAAGGGCGTCTATGTCATCCCGACGCTCGTCACCTATGAGGCGCTCGCCAATGAGGGCGCGCAGTATGGCCTGCCGCCGGAGAGCGTCGCCAAGATCGCCGATGTGCGCGATGCCGGCCTGCGCTCGCTCGGCATCTACCGCGACGCCGGCGTCAAGATGGGCTTCGGCAGCGACCTGCTCGGTCCGTCGCAGCGCCTGCAGAGCGATGAATTCCGGATCCGCGCCGAGATTCTCGGGCCCCGCGAGGTCATCGCCAGCGCGACCGTGATCGGCGCCGAGGTGCTCGGCATGGAAGGCAAGCTCGGCCGCATCGTGCCTGGCGCCTTCGCCGACCTGCTCGTGGTCGAGGGCAATCCGTTGCGCGACGTCTCGTGCCTGCTCGGCCAGGGCGATCGCATTCCGCTGGTGATGAAGGCCGGCAAGGTCCACATCGACAGGCTGAACGCCTGAGGCAGCTCGGCGCCGACGTCCACCGGGCCAATGGTCGACAGTCCCAGCGTTTGTGCGCGCTGTCATGCGGGATGTCCATCGTCTCTCCGCCGCCTCGACGCTGCGGGCGCCGACATCTGCGATGAGTGCTTCTTGGAACGCAGTCATTCGGCCTCGCGGCGCTCCGTGCGTCCGAGTTGTGCGGGTCGTTTCGCCCTCATCGACGAAGAGGGCGCAGGGAATGCCGGGAGCTGGCCGCCCCCATGGCCCGCCTGCGAAAAAAATGCAGGCGGCAGGTACCACAGGTTCAGCCGAGACATCCCGGCATTCCCCGCGCGATGGTTGGGCGGCTTATACGTCCTCTCCCCGGGGACCGGCTGTCTTGCCCCCGTCACGAACGGATCATCGTCACCGTCCGCTTGGCCTCAGCACCGGGAGGCCAGGACCCTACGATTTCGCCGGCGCATTGGGCTCGTTCGTCCGCACGATTGCTCGCGCTGCGATCCAATGCACCCACCGCATCCCGCACCCACGTCTCGTGACGATCGCGAAGCGCCCCTCATGGCGGGACGGGATGCGCAGAGTCAATCATGTTTTTCTGAAAAACGAAAGTAGAATATTTTCCGTGGGAGGACTGGACAAGGGTGATGTGCTTGAGGCGGTGAGTAAAATCAGATTTTGGGCGCATCGCATCAGAGGTCTCCTTGTCGGTCGCGCGCGCCTGGCTCCGGGCCCGCACGAGTCTCGAGAAGCATATCCGCTCAAGCCCAGCAGGCCGACGTCTTTGGCGGCGGCCGGAAGGTCCGAGAAGGGCGATTATCGGACGTCAGCAGTTGAATTCGACGCATCTGTCGCCATTTCTTGCGGACACGGTGCGGTCTATGACCCACTTTTTGTGATATCCCGAAACACCCGCACAAGCGCGGGATAACCACGGTGCCCGGGACTGTTATTGGCACACGCGCTCGAACGAGACGTGGGAAAGCAGCGCTTGCAAGAGGGCCTTGGGAGACCAGGGCCCTTCGCTTTTAGAGAAACTCCGCCCGACGTGATCGTCGAAATTGTTCTCACGCCGGTCGTACTCCTTCAGCGTATCGACCTTCACGTGGCGCGTGCTAGCCACTAATAATTGAGTTCGACCTGAACGCATTCATGATTTACCGGGCAATTGACGAGATAGGCTGTTTGCTGGTTGACGGCCACTTTGGATGGCGGATTGGGATAGATGTCGCCTAGGGTGCGTTGAGCGGCGTCCGCGCATTCCGAGCGATCTCCCTTAATTCGAAGCGTTATGTTTGGAGGCAGAGCGCCGTCTGGTAACGACGGGTCCGTTTGGCGCCAACCTCCGGCTAGTAAGAGTTCTAGCCAAAACGGTTCGGAGCGAGCGGAAGCGGGAGAATAGACCAGCTTAAAGTAGCACTCGTTTCGCGAGCGCTGCCGAAGCAAAGCGGAGAAGCGCCACTTGTCGGCGATTGAGTGCTCCACTTGCAGTTCGCTATTTGCCTTGTTCAGAGCATTCTCAAGCCGGCTGTTCTCCGCGCCAACACGTGGATCGGCGGGATAGGAGAACGGCCACCTCCGTTCTTCGACAAAACGTGAAAGGGCGATCATCTGCGCCAGGATGAGTATGATGAGTGACCACGTAAGGCGGCTCTGCGCAATTCTTCCGACCGCAACTTGCGCTTCAACGCTCAAGGCTTTTTGTACCAAAAGCCAAGAGAACGCAGCATAACTACAAAGTACCCCGAGCATTGTCATGACTATGCCGAAACCAAGTCGGGCGTGCTCCTTCTCGGCTAGCGCCTCAATGCCGACCAGCAAGAAGATGAAGGCAAGCGAGCCGAATAGGACTCGTGTTGCACCTTGAGGCGTGCTCTCGATCGCGTCGGACATTGATGTGATGACCCTGCCTAGCCAAACAATATAGCTTACATGCCACCTAGGGGTGTGAAAATAGTGCTCTTGCGCGAAGATTGACCTTTCCAAGGTGCCATGTACGGCCAGGTGCACTTCCCTCAGGGAGAGCCAACGATATTGTCCTCATGTCTGTTTAGGGCTGAATGCGGACGCCGGTCATTCGGTCGCGAAGGTCTGCAGTTGACCAGTGGCAAGCTCGTCAACACGGGTCGGAATTTAGTCTCCTTCATCCGGCCCGCACGGTGAAGCGTCGCGCAGCCACGTGCGGCGAACGTCGCGGACGTCTCACGCCCAAGATCAGCTCGCCGCGACATCTCCGCGGGCGTGCACGCCGCGCGTGAACCGTCCGAAGCGCAGCGCCAGCGTCGGCAGCACCAGCAGGTTCAGCGCCATCGAGGTCAGGAGTCCGCCGAGGATGACCACGGCCATCGGTCCCTCGATCTCGCGGCCCGGCTCGCCGGCGCCGAGGGCGAGCGGCAGCAGGCCGAGGCCGGTCACCAGCGAGGTCATCAGGATCGGCACCAGGCGGTCGGCGGCCCCGGCGATCGCGGTCTCCAGAGTCCAGGCGCGGCCTTCGACGACGACCAGATGCTCGTAATGCGAGATCATCAGGATCGAGTTGCGCAGCGCGATCCCGAACAGCGTCACGAAGCCCACCATCGAGCCCAGCGACAGCACGCCGCCGGTCAATGCGACGGCGATGACGCCGCCGACGAAGGCGAACGGCAGGTTGATCAGCACCAGCACCAGGTTGCGCCAGTGCCCGGTGACGAAGGACAGCAGCAGCACGATGCCGATCGTCGCCAGCAGCGAATTCACCAGCAGGTCGCGCCGCGACTTGGCCTGCGCCTCGGCCGCGCCGGTGAACTCGACATGCGCGCCCGGCGGCAGCTTGACCTCCTTGGCGATCTTCCGTTTGGCCGCGGCCACGAAGGATTCGAGATCGCGCTCGGCGACATTGGCGGTCACGGTCTGAACGCGCTGCCCATTGCGATGAAGCACGACGTAGCGCCCCGCGGTGCCGTAGATGTCCGCGACCTGCTTCAGGAGAATGTAGGCGCCGCTCGGCGTGCGGATCGGCATGTTGCCGATCTCGGTCGGTCGGGCGCTCGCATCGGGGTCGAGCTTGACGATGACGTTGAAGACCACGTTGCCTTCATAGGCCTGTCCGACGACGTCGCCCTGATAGGCGGTGCGGATCAATTCCAGCACCTCGACCGCGTCCAGGCCCCAGGATTGCAGATCGGTCGGGCGCAGGGTCACGTTGACCTGCGGCATGCCCGGCGGCGACTGCTGCTGAATGTCGATCGCGCCCCAGACCTCGCCGAGCTCGCGCGCGATGTCGCGCGCCGCGCGCTCGAGATCGTCGAGATCGGGGCCGAACACGTTGATGACCACGGCGGCGTTGAAGCCGGACAGGGTCTCCTCGATGCGCTCGGTCAGGTAGGTCTTGATCGACAGGTTGATACCGGCGAAGTTGGCGAGCGCGGCGCGGATGCGCTGTTGCGCCAGCTCCTGCTGTTCGCCGGACAGGCCCGGCTTCAGGTCGACCTCGATCTCGCTCGAATGCGTGCCCGCGGTATCGACGCCGGCTTCGGCGCGGCCGGCATGCTGCGCCACGCTGCGGACCTCCGGCACGCCCTGCAGGGCCTCGGCGATCAGCGTGCCCAGCCGCAGCGATTCGTCGAGTGAGGTGCCTGGCAGCGTCGAGACATGGAGGATCAGATGACCCTCCTTCAGGTCGGGCAGGAAGGTGCCGCCGAAGAACGGCACCAGGCTTGCGCCGGCGGCGGTCACCAGCACGGCCGTCAACATGACGGATTTGGGAAAGCGGCCGAGCCGCCGCAACAGCGTCTCGTAGGAGCCGCGCGACCAGCGCACCAGCGGCGGCTCGCGTTCCTCGCGCGGCTTCCGGCCGGCCAGCAGCAGCATCGATAGCGCCGGTGTGACCGTCAGCGCGACGATCAGCGAGGCCACCACGGCGAGGATGTAGGCGATGCCGAGCGGCCCGAACAGCCGGCCGGCGAGGCCCGGCAGCGCAAGGATCGGCACGAACACCAGGAGCACGGCGAAAGTCGCATAGGCGACCGCGCTGCGTACCTCGAGCATGGCATCGTAGACCACGCGGGCTTCGCTGCGCGGCGACGGCAGGCCGCGGTTCTCGCGCAGCCGGCGGACCACGTTCTCGACGCCGATCACGGCATCATCGACGACCTCGCCGATCGCGATGGCGAGGCCGCCGAGGGTCATCGTGTCCAGGCTCTGTCCCATCCACTGCAGCGCCAGCACGGCCGATAACAGCGACAGCGGGATCGCGGTGCAACTGATGACGGAGGTGCGCCAGTCATAGAGGAACAGGAACAGCACGATGATGACCAGGGCGCCGCCGATCAGCAGCGCGAACAGCACGTTCTCCGTTGCCGCATCGATGAAGGTCGCCGGACGAAACAGATCGGCGTGCAGCCTGACCTTCTCGCTGTCGAGCGCCGGGCGCAGCTCCCGCAGCGCGGCCTCGACGCGCGCCGCGACGGTGCGCGTGTTGGCGCCGAACTGCTGGCTGATCATCATCATGATGCCGGGCCGGCCGTTGATCAGCGCGCCGCCGATCGACGGCTCCGGCGCGTTCACGACTGTCGCGACGTCGCCGAGCACCACGCTGGCGCCGCCCTGGTGCAGCAGGACGGTCCGCGCCAGCTGCTCGGGTGTGAGCGACTGGCCCTGCGTCTGCAGGATGACCCGTTGATTGGCGGTGTCGACGAAGCCGGCACCGCGCACGCCGGTGGCCTTGCGCGCGGCCGCGACGACGTCGTTCATGCCGACGCCGAAGCGGACGAGGTCGTCGGCTCTCACCTGCACCTGCAGCGACCGGATGTCCCGGCCATAGGTCGTGACCTGCGCCACGCCCGCGACGGCCAGCAGCCGCCGGCTCACGGTCCAATCGGCGATCGTGCGCAGATCCATCAGCGAGCGCTGCTCGGAGGTCAGCCCGATCGCCAGCACGGTGCCGGCCGCCGGCACCAGCGGCGTCATCGATGGCGCCCGCACGCCCTGTGGCAGGCTGCCGGCAACGACCGCGAGCCGCTCGGTCACCAGTTGCCGCGCCCGGAAGACCTCGGTGCCGGGCTGGAAAATGACCGAGATGACGGACAGGCCCTGGATCGACGACGACCTCATGCTCTCGACGCCGGCCAGGCCATTGATCGCGGTTTCGATCGGCTGGGTGACCAGCACCTCGACCTGTTCGGGACTGAGCCCGGGGGCCTCGGTCTGGATCGAGACCTGCGGCGGGGCGAATTCGGGAAAGACCGCGTAATTTGCGCTGCCCAGCGAGAAGATGCCGTAGCCGAGAATGGTGCAGGCCAGCGCCAGCACGATGCCGCGGAAGCGGATGGCAAACGAGATCAGCGCCGCCTGGGGGCCGGCCGCGGCGCCGCGAACGCCGTCAATCATCGTCGCCGCCGCCGCGCAGCTCGCTCTTGGCCTCCTCCGACAACAGCACCTGCGCGCCGCGCAGGACGATCTCGGAGCCCGACGGAATGTCCTGCACGACATAGTCGTCGTCAGAGACCGGCTGATCGGTGCGGATCGGATGGCGCTTGAAGATATCGGGACCGGCGCGCAGATAGACCCACGAGCGGCCCTGCCATTGCACGATCGCCGTGTCCTCGATGAACACGCCGTCGAACGACTTGCCCGACGGCACATAGGCGGTGGTGTTCATCCCCGGCAGCAATCCGCTGTCGCCGGCGGCGACGAAGTAATAGCTCACGCCCTGGATGCGCGGATCGGTTCGCGGCGCGGCCGACAGATAGCGCAGATCGATGTTGGCGCTGCGGGTCGGCGCCTGCGCCAGCGCGGCGCGCGGCGGCCCGGCCAGAGTCACGCCGGGCGGCAGCGTGACCTGCACCAGCAGCTGCTCGCGTTCGATCAATTGCACGACCTGCGGTGAGCGCTCGATGATGCCCTTTCCGATGACCGCGCCCCATTCCTGCCGCGCCGTCGCCATCAGGGTCTTCACTTGCGATTCCGCGGCAGCCAGGGTGGCCTGATCAGTCCGGAACGTGCCCTCCGCCGCTTCGGCGTCCTTGCGCGGCATTGCTGCCGATTGCACGAGGTCGCGGGCGCGCTCGAATGCGAGCCTTGCGACGTCGAGTTTCGCTTGCGCCGTCTGCAGCTGCGCCTGGGCATTGGCGTAGTTGTTGGTCAGGTCGGTCAGCCTGCCGACGTCCAGCACCGTGCCGTAGGCGCGAAACTGCTCGGGATGGGATTCCGCAGCCAGCACGGCGGTCTGGAGTCCGATCTGCTTCTGTTGCGTTGCAGAAAGCTTGACGGTTGCCGGTTCACGGCCTGCCGCGCCGTCAGACTGCGCCTGCGCGCGCGACGACAGGGAAACCAGCGTGAACAGCATGGCACCGCATGCGGCCGCAGCTCTCGTCCGTTGCCTCACCATGCAGTCCCGGCCCATCGATCGGGGAAACGTCTGGACGACGTCGATGTCATTGCGACAACAGCTACTTCAGCTTCGAGGGTGTTTCAAGCAGCGCCGGCCGGGAGCCACCGCATAGGACTTCGTCGGGCCATCGCGCGCGTCCTGTCCGCGCCGCTTCCGTCGATGCGATCACGGTACCTGCGGAGGGAGCGACGCAGTGCAATGCACGCCGGCACCGATGCTTGTGGCGCCTGTCTCGCAAGCGAGCCGCATGCGCGGCAGGTAAGTGGCCGAACCTGGACCGCAGCCGCGCTGCGGCGGGGAGATCGGGCGTTCGGCATGCGTCCCGATATTTCTTCTTGAGCGTTAGAAGTATTCTTAGACACATTCCAGCGTATTCGTCCGCAACCCAAGCTTGTTGCCGGCCACACGCGCCGCGCTACACGAAAAGCCAAGACCAACAAACTTCTTACGCACGATTTTCCTCATCGAATGACCCGGGATTTTTTCCCGATTCTCCTACGGGAGCGAGAATCGTCACATTCATCTACCTGTCGGGTCATTGATGTGACCTCACTTCGCCATACGCCTCCGCAACGAGTCGGGAGTTCCGTCGACGTTGCAGCGAGGCAAGCTTGTCCACTCTGAACCCACTCTCCGATCGCCCGGCGCACCGTGATCACGCGCAGGGCCATCCTTGTCGGTCAGCCTCTCGCCGCGCTCGTGCCGACGTCGCGGCCGACTTCAGAGAAGGATCTGCGCGATGAGCCAGCTGGTGAATGTGCGGCCCAACGAGGCCGGCGCGGGCGATCGCAAGGCGCAGAACAGTGCAGCCGATCACGGCATGCGGCTGCTTGGTGCTATCGGCGCCGCGGCCCTGGAGCCGCAGTCGCCGACCAACGCCTGGGCGTTCTCGACGAGCGAAGTGCTCGGCACGGGATCGGCCGTCGAGCCGTTGCAGGACGTGCTCGGCAGTCTGACCGAGATCATTCGTGCCGAGGGCTCCCCGGCGGAGCGCCAGCCGGATCATCCATTCGCCGACGATCACGGCTTCACGCTCGACCAGCAGGAGCTGGCGGGTCTGCCGGGCGTGGTGCTCAATACCTTCGATGTCGACGGCCCGGTGTGGCTCGCCGTCGAGGCGCTCGCCGCGACGGAGTCGCCCGCCATCGACGACGATCTCAAAACCTGGGTCGAGCCGTCGTCCGACCCCGACCGTCGTCCATCGCAGCACGAGAGCATCCTGGTCACGGTCGACGAGATCGAGAAGAACCGCCTCACCTTTGCCCGCCACGCACGGCCCGAGGATTTTTCGCCGGCCCCGGCGCTGGGCGCCTGGACCGGACGGCTGCGCCTGGAGCAGCGCCCTGACCTCGTGCAGCGGATCGAGCGCTATATCAGCGGGCCATGGACCGTCTGGGCCGACACCGAGCGCATGCGCCGCCGTACGATGGCGATCCACCAGCGGCTGCGCGACATGGCCGCCGCGATCCGCGCCGATCAGGCGATGGAGGTCCTGTGGGGCATCGCGCTGTCATCGTGGCGGCAGGGCGGGCGCGAATTCGAGTTGCCGCTGTTCGAGCGCGCGGTCGAGATCGAGATCATCGCGCGTCCGGATGCCGAGGTCAGGGTCCGGCCGCGCTTCGTCGGCGCAACCGTCAATTTGAGGGCGCTCGATGCCGTGGCACCGGACGCGGCGCTTGCCGTGCGCGACAGGTCGGACCGCCTGGTCGAGGTGCTGGAGCAGCGCGCAGAGCTGTCGCCATTCACGCCGATCGGCCTCGATCAGATCCTGAGCGCCGCGGGCGTGCAATCCGGTCACAAGCCGTCGCGCAATCCTGCGTCTTCGGACGGCGCGCCGGCGATGGAGGCCGCGGAGGCCACGCTCACGTCGGGACGCTGGGCCATCTCCGCGCGGCGTCGGCCGGAGAGCCTCGCCCTGCGCGACATCGACTGCCTCAAGAACGCGATCGTGCATGCGCCGCAAAGCGAGTGCTGTCTGTCGGAAGCCGTGAGCGCGCTGCTGTCGCAGCCGGATGGACGAGGGCACGCCAATTTGCGCCGGCATCTGTCCAGTGTCGTCGGTGGCCCGATCGACCTTGCGCCTGCGCCCAAGCCTGCCGCCGTCGAGCAGGGAGATCTGTTCTTCCCGTTGCCGGCGGTCGTGGAGGATGTCGAAATCGTGCGCGAGCTGTCCCGGTCGGATGGCCTGATGGTCCAGTCCGTCGCACGGGACGATCGGATCACGGCGCTCGCCAACGTCGTCTGCCATCACCTCGCGCTCGGCTCGCGCGTCCTCGTCGTGTCCAGGGACGAGGCTGCACTTTCCCTGCTGCATCAGAAGCTGCCGCCGGCCATTCGCGAGCTGACCGTCAGCTCGACCGGCTCCGACAAGGACGTGCTCAGGAAGGCCGAAGCCCTGGCCGGCCGGCTGCAATCGATCCTGGACGCGACCAATCTGCGCGACCATGTCGGTCAGATCGGCCGGCTCGAGCGCGACATCATCTCGAAGCGCACGCAGATCGCATCGCTGGACGACGAGATCGCCGAGATCGTCGGGCGCAATCTGCGGCTCGCCGGCGGCTTGCCGGAGCTGCCGTTCGATCTGTTCGATGCGCTGATCGGCGAGCTGGACATTCATGCCTGGTTCGCCGACCGGCCGAAGCGCCTGCTCGCGGCTACGGACCCGCTCGTCACGGCGGTCGACAAGGCGCGCGACGCGCGGCTGCGGCTTGCCACTGATCTCAAGCATATCGATGACGAGTTGCCGGAGCTCGCGGCGCTTCCCGATGCCGCCGCGATCTTGCGTCTGCACGCGGAGCTGCAGCACCAGGCAGGGCTGACGTCGGACGCAGGCCGCGACGAGGATCTCGCGCTCGACGCCATCGCGACCTTCGGGCTTGACGCAACCACCCGCCTGGCGGCCGACCTCGATGCGCTGGTAGCCGGCCATCGCGTCATCGCCGAAGAGACCTGGCTCGCGCGGCTGTCGCCGCTCGGTGCCGCAAAGGCTGACGCTCCCGCAGGTCTCGACAAGGTCGTGGGTTGGGCGCGTGATGCCTCGTTCCAACTGTCGCGGAGCGCCGAATTCGCGAGGCGCCAGGTGCAGGCGCCGGTCGAGGCGTTCACCAGGAAGGACGCGATCCGCGTGGTCGAGCGGCTTGCGGCCGGCGAGAAGCCGTTCGCGCGGTTCTCGCCCTCGCGCCGCGCGCTGAAGGCCGCCGTCGAAGCGATCACGGTGGACGGTGCCGCGCCGTCGAAGCCGGCGGACTGGCAATATGTCGGGCGCTTCCTGCTGTGGCGCCACGACCTGCATGCGTTGCGCGCGCGCTGGACGTCGATCGCGACGCAGATCGATGCACCCGCGCTTCAATTGGAATCGGCACGGACGTTCGATGACCTCGAGCACATCGTCAAGAGCGTCGAGGCCGCCATCGTGACGGCCGCGCTCGCCGTCCGCAACGTGGCCGATGCCTGCTGCAAGCTGTCGATGCCGGACGGCGAGGTCAGGGCGATGCTGGCGGATGCGCAGCGGCTGGCCGCGTTCGGCGCGGCTATCCGGACCGTCATGACGCGCGTATCGGGTCCGCTGGTCGAGCTTGCGCGGCTGGGCGAATTGTTCGCCCGGGCGGGAGAGCTCGCCGTCTCCGTTCAGGATGACGTGCTGTCGCGGGTCGGTGACGCCGAGACGGAGCCCCAGGAGCTCGAGACGCGGTGGACAGGCATTCTCGCGACCATGGAGAAGATCCGCGAGGCCAGCCCGGACTACGAACTCGTCAGGACCGCCTGCCGGATGGCGACTGCAGCGGGCGCGCCGAGTCTGGCGCAGCGGCTGCGGTCCGCGCCGGCCGCGGGCGAGGCGAAGGATGCGGCGACGCTCGCGGAATGGGTGGCGGCCTGGAATTGGGCCGTGCTGATGCGGATCGAAAGTGCGGAGGAGCGGCAGCTGCTGCATGACCTCGCGGCTCAGCGCGCGCGGCTGGAGACGCGGTCGCTGGCCCTGTTCGAAGCGGTGATCGGCGCCCGCATGTCGCTGGGCATCGCGCAGAATGCGGGCGGCGCCGTCAGGCAAGCGGTGAAGCGGTTCAGGGACTCGATGCAGAAGATGGCGTCGGCCTGCTCCGGCCCGACCGCGCGCCGACTTCGGTTTGCCGCGCGCAGGTCTCTGGACGGCTGGCTCGAGGAGATTCCCTGTCACGTGATGCCGGCCTGGCGTGTCGCCGAGTTGCTGCCGGCCCGGATCGGCACCTTCGATCTTCTGGTCATCGACCACGCCTCCCGCTCCGATCTGCGCGAACTGACGGCGATGCTGCGGGCCCGCAAGGTTCTGATCAGCGACGAGCTTCACGACGACGGGGCCGTGGTCGAAGCCGGCCGCAACGATACTGTTGTCAAACGCACCGAAACGAACACGCTGCGCCGCGTTCGGCCGGCGCTGCGGCGGCTGCTGATGCCGGGTGCCTCGCTGCGCGATCTCGCCGAGATCCTCTTTCCCGATCGCAGGATCGAGCTGCGTGCGCGCCCTGCCGGCGTCGGGGCAGCCTCGGTCCCAGCTCCGCTGTTGCCCGCTGATACGTCCAGGCCGGCCGATGCACCGGCCGCCGAGCTGCCGCGGCCGGCCCGCGCGCCGGCGCCGAAGCAGCGGCCGCAGCCACGGCAGGTCATCACGACGCACTCGCTCGAAGAGGAGATCGCCACCGTCGCGAAATATCTGTCGATGGCCCGCCGCTCGGGGACGGACATCGTCACGGCTGTCGCGGCCAAGCCCAGCGCGCCCGCGATACCGCAGCGGGCCGAGAGCCGCGCGGCTGCGCCCAAGCCCTCGCCGGAGGTTCGCGTTCTGCGCCGGCGTCCGCCGCGCGAGCCGGCCGCGGACATGGTGACGCCGGTTGTGACTCCGGCTCCGCCTGAGCTTCCGGCCGTCGCGCAGCCGGCCACGGCCGAGCAGACCCAACCGCGCGCGGCCGCCGTCACTGAAGCGCCGGTCATTGTCGCCGATCGGTTTGCGGTGCCGCAGCGCCCTGCCGAAAAGAAGGTGGTCACGGCGGAGATCGAGGCGGAGTCCACGAGCGCCGCGCCGGCAGAGCCCGTGAAGCCTGGCGTCGTTGCGATACCCGCTGCGGCAGCGGCTTCTGCCACCACTGAGCCCGCCGCCGCTGCTGCGGCTCCAGCCTCTGCTGCGACTTCTGCAGCGCCGGCGACAGAGATCAAGATTCATCCCTCCCTCGTCGAGATGGCGTTCAAGTCGACGGAGAACGCCGCGGCACCACGCCGCCGTCGGCCGAGCCGGCGGGTGATGGCATTTGCCGCGGCCGGACTGCTGGCAGTCGTCGGTGCGGCGGTGTCCTGGGAGCGCGCGTCGGAACGGATCCAGCTGTCCCTGAGCGGTGCGACGGCAGCGTCGGCTCTGCCGAGCGAACCGGGCGCCCATAAGGTCAATGCAGAGCGGATCACGCCGGAGGCCAAGCCGGTGGTTGTCGCCGCGGCCGAGGAGCATGCCACGGTCGGCATGAGCGTGCCGGTTAGCATACCGGCGCAGGCGTTCCTCTATCATGAGGATCCGCAGGATCCGAAGGGCAAGCGTTATCCGGGCAAGGTCACCTGGTCGATCGAGCAGAGCAAGGGGCCGCGACTCGATGCGACGCTGGCGATCAAGGGTGAGATCGAGATCGAGAACGGCGCCAAGGCCACGATCTCGCTGCGGCGGAACGCCGACATGGAGATGCCGGCGAGCCACGTCATGGAGCTCAAGTTCGACTGGCCGGATCAGTCGGTGAGCGGCCTCAACAGCCTGAGGGGCATCGGCCTGAAGGGCGAGGAGGCCGAGCGCGGGACGGCGCTGGTGACCCAGACCGCCAGGGTGACACCGAAATACTTCATGGTCGCGCTGTCCGCCAACGAGGTCGATACCAAGCGCAACCTGATGCTTCTCAAGGGCAAGCAGTGGTTCGACATTCCGATCGTCTACGAGGGCGGCAACCGGGCGCTGCTGTCGATCGAGAAGGGATCCGACGGCGACCGCGTGTTCAAGGACGTGTTCGCCAGCTGGGGTCAGTGACGGGGTTGGCGGGCATCACGAGCGAGGACAGCATGAGCGAGAGTTCAGCGTTGCAATGGCTGCGGGCTCCCAAGCTCGCCGAGGATGCGCTGCCGGAGGATTCCCGCGCGGTGGCCTGCCGGCGCTGCGGCCGTACGGTGCAGGTCTCGCTCAGCCCGATGCGTCCGCCGAGCTTCCTGCGCGTCGAGGATCAGGTCGAGTGTCCCGAGGTGCAGGAGCGCTGGACCGGCAAGAGCGAAGGCGGGCTGCTGCTGATGATGTGCGGCGCGCTCGAGCAGTCGCTCGACGCCGAATGGGAGATCGCAGAGCCGGAGAGTGCGGCTCGACGAGAACCTGCAGCTGTCTCTCCGGTGCGTCCGCGCCCGTCGCTCGCGCCGGCGGCGTCCCTTCCGGACAGATGGGACGACGGCGGCGACGATGATCAGGAGGAGAAGGGTGAGGGCGGCCGGCTGAAGGCCCTGTTCGCACCGGCTGCAGGAGCTCGCAAGAAGCTGATCCGTGGAGCGCTCGGCGTCGTGGTCCTCGGCATCGTCTTCCTCGGCGGCGTGCTGCTGCCGCTACGCGAGATCGGGCTGCTGATTCAGGCGCCGCCTGGGTCGGCCGGATCGTCGAGCTCGCAGCGGGAGGCGCAGTCTGCCGCGCCGCTGCCTTCGCCGCGCCGGATCCTGTTGGAAGCCGCCAGCACGCCCCAGGACGCCTCGCGATCGCCGTCCAGCGCCTTCATCGCGCCGCGCCAGGCGGCTCCGCCCCTCGAGGCGACGCTGGCGCGATCATCCGACACCGCAGCCATCTCGCGGCCCGCGCCGGCGCCGGAAGCCGAGTCGAAACTGCGCGTGCCTGAGCTGGTCGCGATCGCCGGCGGCAGTTTTGCGATGGGTGGCGACGACGAGTCCGAGCAGCCGGCGCATCAGGTCAGCGTGCGGCCGTTCTCGCTCGGCAAGTATCCCGTCACGATCGGCGAGTGGAGGCAGTGTGTCGCGGCGGCAAGCTGCGCCGACATCGCGACCGGTGCGGATGATCGTCCGGTCACCAACCTGAGCTACGACGACACCCAGGCCTATCTCGGCTGGCTGTCGAAGGCGACCGGCAAGTCGTTCCGGCTGCCGACCGAGGCCGAGTGGGAATACGCCGCGCGCGGCGGCCAGCGCACCCGCTATTGGTGGGGCGATCGCATGCGCCCGGGCATGGCCAGTTGCAAGGGCTGCAACGGCGCCGGCGAGGCCGAGACGGATCAGCCGCCGAAAATCGGCAGCGTCCAGGCCAATCCTTACGGCCTGTTCGACATGGGCGGCGGCATCGGCCAGTGGGTCGCCGACAATTGGCACAAGAACTACAAAGGCGCGCCGGCGGACGGATCGGCCTGGCTCGAGGAGAGCAGCTATGCCCGCGTCATCCGCTCGGGATCGTGGAAGAACGGCGCCGCCGATGCGCGGGCCGGCAGCCGCGACCGCTATGACGGCCGCATCCGGCATCCGACCCTGGGTTTCCGCGTCGCGCTCTCACCATAGGGGATTTGCATGCTGCCGAGGTCTGCGCGACTCTGCCTCATCCTGACTGCATCGCTCGTGCTCGCGCCGTCATTGGCGCCGGCCAAGGGAACGAAGGCTGCGAAGGATGCCCGCGTCTATTTCATCTCCCCTGCGGACGGGGAGACGGTGACCGGGCCCGTCATCGCCCGCTTCGGGCTTCGCAACATGGGCGTTACCCATGCGGGTGACGATTTCGCCGGCAGTGGCCATCATCATCTTCTGGTCGACGTCGACGAGACGATGCAGGCCGGCGAGGAGATTCCGCGTGACAAGAAACACGTTCATTACGCAGCGGGGGAGACGGAGGCGCGGATCGAATTGTCGCCCGGCAAGCACACGCTGCAGCTCGTGCTGGGCGACACCAGGCATCTCAACTTCGATCCGCCGGTGATCTCCGAGAAGATCATGATCACGGTGAGCAAGCCGAACGGAGGCGAGCAGGAGGCGCGCGCGACGCGTGGCGTCAGCGCCCGAAACAGACCGCAGATCCGATCCGTACCAGCCGAACCGCCGGCCCAGCCCGAGCCGTCGCCGGAGACGACGAAGTCGCCCGAGAGCTCCGACTTCATCAGCCGCGTCTTCTCCGGGACGAAGTGACGACCTCTCCATTCCCGGTGGCCGGGCGCGTTGATGTGCGTCTGCTTACGCGCGACCGTGGGACGCAAGCTCGGTCGCTCCTTGTGGAACCATCGCCGAGGGCGGCGCTTGTCGCTCCATAGCGGCAAGGGCGATCCATCATCATCCTGTCTGCCGCAGCGATGGAATGAAGCATGTCGAAATTCGCGCCAAGGCTCGCGAGGCGCGCCGACGTCGCGCTCCGCAGCGGCGGCGAGAGCAAGGGCAGCTCACCCGGCCGTGGCCGCTCGTCCGGGCGCGATTCCATGGCAGATCCCGACGCGAGCTGGGACGTCGTTGCCGAGGCATCCGACAAGTCGTTTCCCTGCAGCGATCCGCCATCCTGGCCGGTGGTCGGTGTCGGCAAGGGCAGCGCCCGGCCCTGAGATCAGGATCGCTTCTTCGGTATACCGCGGTTCGCACGCATGTGCGCTTGACGGTTGGTAGATGCGTGCGCACAGCCGCATTGTCATTTTCCGGTACCGATATCGCTCCGGTCGTGTGAACGATCGCAGCGCTCAGAATATTTTTTTCTGAGGCTTAAGGTCGCAGCCGTGTAGCTGTCGGTTCCTTTCTCGCCTCACCCTGGTCACAGCCGCAATCGGGCAGGAGTGTGGTCCCGCGCGCATCGCCAGTGACGCCTTATGCGCGAGGAAGGCGCGTGCGCCTCGCGCCAGTGCTGCTACATCCTTGCGAATCAATATCAGTTGCAACGTACGGGGAACTACGCACGTTGCCGATTCCGGAAAAAGATCAGCAGCCTGCCGACACGGTTCGATCCTGACTGGAACGTATATGAGTTCGCATCTCAGCGACATTGCGGCCGGATGCGGATTGTTTCGAGCCGCGCATGCGTGTTCGAGGCCGTCCGCCGCGGAATGCGATGTCCAAGTTTCGTTGAAATCTCCCTCCCCTTTGTAGCCCGCGCATCGAGCGCTGTTGGCGCCGATGGCGCAGTCTTCGAGGAGGGATTTGATAATGAAGGTCATCAAGATAATGGTTGTGGCATTGGCGGCGGGTCTTGCGTCGGGCTCCGCTGCGCTCGCCGACGGCTACAAGGATTGCACCAAGCTCGACAAGGCGTCGTGGAAGACAACGGCCGAGGCCGAAGCGAAGGCGAAGGCTGCCGGCTACGAGGTCCGCCAGACCAAGATCGAGGGCACCTGCTACGAGGTCTACGGCGTCAAGGGCGGCAAGCTCTATGAGCTGTTCTACAGCCCCGAGGACCTCGCACTGAAGCATACGAAGGCGAAGTGATCTGATGGTCATGCGTGACGCAGGCCGGGCGCAGCGGAGCGTCTCCTCCGAGACGCCGGCGAACTCAAGTTCGGGGACCGTGGCGGTCTGGGATTTTCCGCTGCGCGTCTGGCACTGGTCGCTCGCGGCCTTCGTGCTCGTCGCCTGCGTCACGCCCAACACGTTCGACCGCCTGCATCGGCTGGCGGGCTACGCCGTCATCGGTCTGCTCGCCTTCAGGCTGATCTGGGGATTGATCGGCAGCCGCCATTCGCTGTTCGCGCGGATCAGCCTCAAGCTGCGGGCGGCGCCTCAATACATCGTGGGCATGCTGCGCGGAGAGACGGGACGCTATCTCGGGCTGAACCCGGCAGGCGCCGCGATGCTGGTCGTGATGCTCGCGCTTCTGATCGTCTCGACCATCAGCGGCGTCATGCAGGTCTCGGTCCGGTTCTTCGGCGTCGGCTGGATCGAACAGGCGCATGCGCTGTCGTCCAATGCCATCATCGCCCTGATCGCCGTGCATGTGCTCGGCACGGTGTGGATGAGCGTGCTGCAGCGGGAGAACCTGATGCGCGCGATGGTCACGGGACGCAAGCGCGTGCCCGGAATCGTGCGTGCGGCGGCGGCGCGCAGCGTCGCACGGCAGAACCCGGAGCCCGAGCCGATGGCGAACGAGGAGCACGTATCCGTCGTGCCCGATCTGCCGCCCCTGCGCGTGAATCCGACGCTTGGCGCCGCGAAGCCCGCACGCATGCCGCGGTCCCTCAGCATTCACGACAAGCGGCTGGGGGTCGGCAGGTGAGGCGGCGGGCATCGGTCGTGTGCGCTCGCCGCCGATATGGGCGGGCGGGCTCGCGTCTGATTTCATTTCTGGTGCGCGCAAGGCTTGTCCGCGCACGGCTCGAGCTGGATGGAGGCACACGCACATTTCGGTCCATGCCGCGCGGGACCAGCGCGAGCGCGTTCCTATGCGTGTATCTCGCTCGCAGTCGCCTCGACGAGCCGGCGCATGAGGATCATGCATGTGCTGCGCGCAGCGCGCGCGGTCGAACGTGAGTCTCGTGTGGTTCGCGGGGTGTGCGACGACGCTGCATGACCTGTCGTGTCTCATATCAGCACAGCCGCGATGCGAACCAAGGCGATCATGCTGCTCTCGACCGCAGAAACCGCTGATTTTCGTCGCTGTCATTCGGTGCCGCGCGTCGGCGATGCTCAAGCCGATGCATCTGCGCGGCGCCGCGACGCTACGCAACTAATAAAGTCGCGCGCTTTGTCGCACACAACGATGTTGTCAAATTTGGACACGGCAAATTGCCGCATTCGGGACTTTATAGTCGTTCTATGAAGTGTCGGAGACTCGTCGAAACAGGCGAGCGTCTGGAAGCCGTCCGGCACATTCGGGTGAATTCGGGACAGGGACATACACCATGAATCTCTTTGGGAAGGTACAGGCAGCAGGAGCCGCCGCGCTGTTGATCGCGGCGCTCGCGCTTCCGGCGGGCGCGGCGGAGACCACGATCGAGATATCGGTCAAGGACAACAAGTTTCAGCCGACGGAGATGAAGGCGCCGGCCGACACGCCGATCGTGTTCAAGGTCAAGAATCTGGATGGCGCGCCGGTCGAGTTCGAGAGCGAGCCCCTGGAGTTCGAGACGGTGATCAAGCCGAACATGGAAGGCGTCGTGAAGGTCAAGGCGCAGAAGCCGGGACGCTACGAATTCTTCGACGACTTCCATCAGGGAAACAAGGGCACGCTGATCATCGAGTGATCCGGCCTTCGGCCCCCGCGGCGCCGTGATGCCGGAACGTGTCACGCCGCGGGGGGGCGCTTCGCAGGTTGCCGAACTCGACGGAGACGAGGCTTTTTGGAACGGGCAGCACGAGAGACGGTCGCTTCCAGACGTGGCATCGGTCGCGACGTCTCATGGTGCCAGGAGGAGTCGGTTGCGATCACCGTGCTGCTCGTGACGCTGTTTGGAGCCGCGCCGTCCTACGGTCAGACCGTCGTTCCGGGGAGCCAGGTCAGAGCCTATGCAGATCCCGGGGCCGCCGAGGGTGGGCCGGTGGTGGTCGTGCCGAACCGCCGCCGCCAGCCGGCGCGGCCCGCGAATGGCAATGGACCGCTG
Source organism: Bradyrhizobium sp. SZCCHNPS1003 (assembly GCF_032381555.1). Lineage (NCBI taxonomy): Bacteria > Pseudomonadati > Pseudomonadota > Alphaproteobacteria > Hyphomicrobiales > Nitrobacteraceae > Bradyrhizobium > Bradyrhizobium sp. SZCCHNPS1003. Next base: position 663,790 of record NZ_JAUHIU010000001.1, on the reverse strand, counting down.
GTCATTCCGCAGGTGATCGTTTCGCCTGGCGGCGTCGAGCCGGAGCCCAAGGCGGCAACGCAGGTGGATGGGGCTGCACCGCCGCGGCCCCGGTCTCCGATCGATGCCGGCGCGGGCGCGCTCCCTCAGGCCGCGCGCCGCGAACCGGCGCCGCGTCTGGCTCCGGTTCGAAACGGCTTTTTCGGTGCTCCGTCCGCCGGCCTCCTGGTTGGCGGCTGCTTGTCGACGCCCGGCCGGCTGTCGACGACGAACGTCCCCAATCGCTGTCTGGATGCGCTGGCCTTCGCCGTCAGTCCGCCGCCGGCCACCCGTGGCGTGCTGCCGCGCAACCTGCCGCCAATTCCGCGACAGGATGCGCAGCCGATTCCCGTTCTGGCCGATAAGCCGAAGATGCGGCTGCCGCCGGTGAACAAGGGGCAGAAGCCGCAGGAGCCGCCGGCGCAGCCGCCGATGATGGAGGAGGACCCCTATGAGCCCAAGGGCATCACGGTGGGAAACTTCATCCTGAAGCCTGCGTTCGAAATGTCGTCAGGCTTCGACAGCAATCCCGGCCGTGTACCACAAGGCAAGGGCTCGGCGTTCGTCAGCGTTGCGCCGGTCCTGCTCGTGCGCTCTCAGTTCGAGCGGCATCTGCTCAACGCCGATGTGCGCGTCGGCTACATCGACTATGCGAAGCTCCGGCAGCTCAGCAGGCCTACCGTCGACGCCAAGGTGAATGGACGCTACGACATCACCGATACGTTTGCGCTCAACGGCGAGGGGCACGTTGCCGTCGATGCCGATGATCCCGGCACGCCGCGCTTCGCCGGCCGGTTCGCCAAGATTCCGCTGGCCTCCACCGTCGGCGGCTCGGCCGGCGTCACCAAGCGGTTCGAGGAGGTCGAAATCTCGACCAAGGCCGCCATCGACCGTGTCGCCTTCCAGAACGCGCCGCTGATGGACGGCCAGATCGTCAGCAACGCCGATCGCAACTTCGTCCAGTACGGCTCGCAGAGCCGCGTGACCTACAACCTGACCCCGGAGATCCGGCCCTTCGTCGACGTCGCCGTCGACCGCCGCGTTCATGACATCGCGGTCGATGCCGAGGGCTTTCGCCGCGACTCCACCGGCACCGCGGTCGAGGCGGGCGTGACCTTCAACTATGCCGACAAGCTGACCGGCGACGTTGCGGTGGGTTATCTCACGCGCCGCTATCAGGATCCGATGTTGAAACCGGTCAACGGCTTCATCGCCGACGCCAACCTGACCTGGCAGTATGCCAAGGAGACGGCGGTGATGTTCGGCGCCAAGTCGCAGGTCGTGGAGATCACCGAGCCCGGAATCTCCGGCGTGCTCAAGCGCGACGTCACGGTCGGCGTCGAGCACCAGTTCGAGCCGTGGCTGATCGGCACCTTCCTCGCCGGCTTTGGTCAGGACGCCTTCACGGGCACGACGCGGGTCGACGACCGCTACCTGGTCGAGCTCGGCATGCTCTACAAGTTCTCACGCCTGCTGCAGCTCAGGGCCAGCGTCCGGCGCGAGGAGACGCGCTCCAACTTCCGCGAAAACAATCTGTCGGCGACCGTGGTGCAGGTCGGCGCGCGGGTACAGTACTGATCGGCTGCCCGGCAGGCGCCCGCGCGCGGCATCTGCGGTCTTCTGAGCGCGCGCCTGGAGATCACGCCTGCTGTCGTGACGCGGCCACAGTCATTCCGGGGCAGGGCCGCAAGCCTGGAAGCTGGAGTTTCGCGCCGGCTTCGCCATGTAGTATAGCCACCCAGCGACGGGTGGACGCGCGGCGGGAGTGGCTGGCTCCAGTCTCCAAAACGAAATGCAGCGCCCACGAGGTGAGCGCTGCCAACTCCGGATCTGCGCGTCAGTTCGGCCACGACTACTTCTTCTGATTGAAGTTCACGTCGAGGCTGAAGCTGAACTGATCGTCCGTCAGTCCGGACGGCGGCGCGGGCACCGGGTCGGAGCGGCGGATCATCGCAAGCGCGGCATCGTCGAACATCGAGTCGCCGCACGACTGCATGACGGACGCAGACACCACCTTGCCGGCCCGGCTTAGCACCAGCGCGACCTTGACCGTGCCATTGTGCTTCTTGCCTTCCGGATAGCGCTTGTGCAGCTCGAAATAGGCGCTGATCTTGCGACCCCAATCGTTGGTCAGCTTCTGCTTGTCCTTGCCCATTCCCGGATTGGGGGCCTTGGCCGTCTCCGCCGGCGGCGCGGCCTCGTCCAGCGCCTTGCGGGCCGATTCTTCCTGCGCGGCAGACGCGACCGACGCCTCGGCCTGCTGGGTCGCCTGCTGCTGTTCCTCCTTCTCCGGCTTCTTGGGGTCGTTCTGCGTGACGACCCGATCGGCCTCTTCCTCGGTCTCGGTCGGCTTGTCCTTGACGGCGTCGGACTCCTTGACTTCGGCGGTCTGCTGCACCTGCTCCGGCGCAGCTTCGGCCGCGTCGCTGTCGGGACCCGGCGGAAGATCGTTGTCCTCGACCTGGGGCGAGGCCATCTCGAGCGCGAACTCGGCGCCGGCGGCGCCGAGGCCACCTTCCGCATCATTGCCGCTGAGATGGACGACCGCGAGTGCGGCGCCGCCACCGTGCAACATCACGGCGCCAATCGCGGCTGAGATCCACAAGCGGCGCGACGCTCCTTGATACTTGTGTTCGACCATTCTTCACTTCCGTCGTTTCACTGGTTTCAATGTGCAGCCTGGGCGGCGGCCTGTGAGACGCCTTCGACAGTCACGAGCTTGATCTTCGGATAGCCGCCGGTCCGCAGCAGCTCCATCACGTCCATCAGCTCGCCATAGGCCACGCCCCGGTCGGCGCGCAGGAAGATGAACTTGTCCTTGGCGGCCTCGGGGATGTGCTCGAGCGTGCTGACCAGGCTCGCCCGCCTCACCTGCTCCTCGCCGACGAACAGCGTCAGATCCGGCTTGATGCTGACATAGATCGGCTTGTCTGGCTTCTTCTGCGGCGTGGCGGTCGAGGTCGGAAGATCGACCGGCACGTCGACCGTGGAGAGCGGTGCCGCGACCATGAAGATGATCAGCAGCACCAGGATCACGTCGATGAACGGGGTGACGTTGATGTCGCTGGTCTCGCCGAGATCGTCGTCACCATCACCTTCAGACAGAGAAACGGCCATGACCTACTCCGCTGCGAGCGCCATCGGAGGCGCGGAGTGGACGTGGATCGGCTCGAAGCGCTCGCCGTGATGGCTGTGGTGGCTCTGGCCGCGGTCGAGATCGCGCGACAGCATGCGGGCGGTGGCGCCGGAGGACCGGTTGACGAGCTCCATGTAGCCCTTGGTCACCCGCGTGAAGTGATTATAGATGATCACGGCCGGGATCGCGGCGACGAGGCCGATGGCGGTCGCGAGCAGCGCTTCGGCGATGCCGGGCGCGACCACGGCGAGGTTCGTGGTCTGCGACTTCGAGATGCCGATGAAGCTGTTCATGATGCCCCAGACCGTGCCGAACAGGCCGACGAAGGGCGAGATCGAGCCGATCGTGGCGAGCAGCCCCATGCCGGTCCGGCAACGCCGGCCTTCGGCACGCACGATCTCGGAGAAACTCGACGCCGCGCGCTCGTTGACGCCGTGAGACGGCAGTTCGGACGACATCCTGATCTCGTGCATGGCGGCATCGATCAGTGCCGTCAGCACGTTCTGGCGTGATCCCAGCGCGAGCTTGGCTTCCGACAGCCAGCGTACGTCGTCGACCTTGCGCAGCGCGCTGCTCAGCTTCCGGCGCAGGATGGAGAACTCGATGGTCTTGGCGATGAAGACGGTCCAGGTCGCAAGCGAGGCGAGCGCCAGCCCCATCATCACCGACTTCACGAGAATGTCGGCGGCCAGGAACATCGACCATGGCGACAGATCGTGCGGCACGTGTGATGCCGCCTGCGCACCGCCTTGCGTCGGCTTCTCTGCCTGATCCTTCGCCTTGTCGCCCACCGACGCGTCAGTAACGGTTTCGGCAGCGGTCGACGGCTGGGCGTCGTTCGTTGCGGCTGCCGGCGCCTGGCTCGTTGCGGCAGCCTGCGGCGTGGTGACAGCCGGTGCCGGTGCGGCCGCCGTGGCGGCGCCGCCGGTGGCCGGAGCCGTTGCCGCGGGAGCAGGCGCGGCCGTCTGCGGCGCGGGCTGGGCAACAGCGGGGGCCGTCTGCGCCTGTCCGATGGTCACTGGCTTCGGCGCCGCGCTCTGAGTTTGAGCTGCGTGCGCAACGGGAGCCGGCGCGCTGGCCGCGGCGGCGTTGACGGGCGCAACGGCAGGCGCCTGCGTGGCGGCCGCTGTAGCCAGAGGCTGAACGGATTTCGCTCCGGTCGCATTCGCCGGATTTGGTGCTGTGGTCTGCGGGGCGGTTGCAGCCTGGCCAGGTCTCGGCGATGTGGCCGGCTGCTCGGCATGCGCCATGGCGCCGGCCGAAACGGCTGCGATCACCGCTCCTACATGAAGAACGATCCTGAACATGTTGCTGCATACCCCTTGGTAGTTATCTTCTCTGTAATGTTTCTAGTCGTAACCCGGCTGTTTTGAGACGGCCCGTTGACTCAAAGCGGGAACATCAAGGTCGGCAGTCACTCCGGTGAGTGCGATGCCAAATGAAAAATCGAATCGTGCGGCCTGTTCATCGGCCGTCGATGCCGCACGTGACGTCCTAACTCCCTGAAAGTCCTGATGCGAGACGGAGCTAGCCGTGCATGACGCCGCCGATGCGGCCGCGCGTCACGCAATTGCCTCCGTTCGGTCTTCCATCGATTCTAATTAGTCGGCACCGCCGTGATGATCCTGTTCGGTTGGTACGAGGGCATGCCGTGCGGCTTTCGGGACGGGATGCCGTCCGAAAGGAGCTTGAGGGCGTCGAGTCCGAATCAGAATGTCGATGAGATCGGCGTCGTTCAAGAAACATGCGCCGCGCGCCCCTGATCACGTCGTGATCAACGGCCATCGCGGTCGTGATGGGGGCTCAAGTTCGCGAGGCGCACGCGCTCACCGCCACGGAAAGTCGCAGAGCTCGCCAACGACGATCCGCCAGCGGTCAAAGACATGGATCGACAGCTCCGAGAAACGGACCAGCTGACCGCATGTGAGCTCGGATGGCGGTCTGTCGCGAGCGCTGGGGACTGCGCTTGAGCAATGGGATCATCACCAAAACGAATGAGCCGGGCTGCATCGCGTGCAACCCGGCTCGTAAACGATCGAACTCAACCAGATCGTTGCGACCGAAGGAGAACCTCTAGTTCTCGGCCCAGTAGCGGATCAGGTTGTGATAGAGGCCGGTCAGCCGCACCATTTCCGGATCGTCGCGCCCCATCCGCTGCGACAATCCCTGGATCGTCGTATCGAGATCGAAGATCATGCTGCGCGCGAGGGGATCGCGGATCATGCTCTGCAGCCAGAAGAACGAGGCGACGCGGACGCCGCGCGTCACCGGGGTGACCATGTGCAGGCTCGAGGAGGGATACAGCACGAGGTCGCCGGCCGGCAGCTTCACCTCGTGCGAGCCGTAGAGATCCTCAATCACCAGCTCGCCGCCGTCGTAATCCTCCGGCTCGGAGAGATACAGCGTGACCGAGAGGTCGGTGCGGATGCGCAGGCCCGTGAGCTTGTCGCCGCGCACGGCGTTGTCGACGTGGATGCCGAAATGATGACACGACTCAGCGCTGTAGCGGTTGAACAGCGGCGGGAAGATCTGCTGCGGGATGGCGGCGGCGAGAAGGCGCGGATTGGCGGTCATCGCCGAAATGATGCGGTGGCCGAGCTTGCGCGCCACCTCGCTGTCGGGCGGCAGCTGCTCGTTGCGCTTGACCATGGCGGACTGGGCGCCGGCCGTCGAGCGGCCGTCCTCCCAGTCGCTGGAGTCCATGATGCGGCGAAACTCCGCCACATCGTCTTTGCTCAGAATTTCGGGGACACAGATCAGCATGAACTCATCACTTGATGTATGCCCCCGGCTGGGTGGTCTGCGATCAGAACCGTCCGGACAGGACGATCGAAGCGCTTCGTCCCGGACCGACGAGCACGAACGGCGTGGCACTCTGATAGAGCGCGTCGTAGTAGAGCTTGTCGAAGATGTTGGCAACAAACACCTTCGCCGTCCAGTTCTTGTCGAGCTTGGCTTCCGCGAACGCATCGAAACGCCAGTAGCTCGGCAGCTCCGTGCCCTGGTTCGCCGCCAGCCAGGTGCCGCCGAAGATCTTCGAGCGGTACACCGCCTGGCCGCCGATCTCCCAGGTGTCGTTGATCTGGTACTTCGTCAGCAGGCTGAACGACTGGTGCGCGGTGTTGGCGAGCTGCAGGCCGACATTGCTGGCGAACAGCGCGGTATTGGCTGGCGGGATGTTCGACTTGGTCACCTCGGACTGCATCAGCACGATGCCGCCGAAGATGCTCCATTTGTCGGTCAGCTTGCCGCCGGCCTGCAGGTCGATGCCGCGGATGCGGTAGGCGGCACCGGCCGAGAGACACGGCACGGAGCCGATGGTGCCTGCCGGATACGGGCAGTCCGCGGTGGCCTGCGCGGCGCTGGTGATGTTGCGCGACTCGCGGGCGTTCTCCTTCTCGGTCTGGAACAGCGCTCCCGTGACCAGCAGGCGACCGTCGAGCAGCTCCCATTTGGTGCCGATCTCGATCGAGGTGTTCTTCTCGGGCCCGAAGATCTGGTTTGCGCCGCCATTGGTGACCGCCGACAGGCCGCCATATTGCGGGCTGAGGCCGTCGAACTCCGCGCCGACCGGATTCGACGAGGTGGCGTAGGCCGCATAGAAGCTGGCGTAGGGCACCGGCTTCAATGTCATGCCGACGTTGAAGTTCGGCATGCCGCTGGAGGCCGCCGTCGAGCCCGGCGTGTTGGCGACGCCGTTGACGGTGCCGAAGCCGTCGACCCGGACGTCGTATTTGTCGTAGCGCACGCCGCCGTTGAGGATGACGAGATCGCGGTAGTTGACGCTGTCGAGAGCGTAGACGCTCGCCGAGTCGATCTTCACGTTGGTCGGGAATTGCCCCAACGATGGAATGCCGAACGGCAGGTTGGTGAACTGCGGGTTGAACACGCTCACGCCCGAGAGCGAACCGCTGCCCGCGAACGCCAAGCCCTGCTGCTCGGAGGTCAGGCCGGTGTAGCTGTTGATGCGCGCCTTTTCCTGCGAGACCTCAAGGCCGGCGAGCACGGTGTGCCTGAAGTTGCCGGTGTTGAACTTGTAGGTCGCCTCGAGCTGGTTGGCGAGCACGTCCGTCTGCTGGAAGCGGCTTTGCGGATTCGCCCTGATGAGCGCGCCGGACGGCGGATTGATGTTGGTCGGGCCTTCCGGCAGCGTGCCGATGTAGTTCAAGGTCGAGCGCGACACCCGGACCTTGTCGGAGATCGTCAGGTCGGGCGTGACCTTCACCTCGGCATTGAACGAGCCGATGTCCTGTCCGACACGCGAGAAGTCGCGGTTGACGAAGCCGTACCAGGCGTTGCGCGGCGAGCCGACCTCGGGGAACGGCGCGCCGGCGGTGAGCGTGCTCGGCCGATAATACGGCACGCCGAAGTCCGGACGGCCGGTCACCTCGTTGTGGATGTAGTTGGCGGACAGGGTGACGGTGTCGAGCGGCGTCCACTTGGTGGCGATGAAGCCGCCGTTGCGGTTGTCGGTGACGTAGTCGCGGCCGGCAACGCCGGCATCCTGGAACAGGCCGCCGACGCGGGCAGCGAAGGTCGGCGTGATCTTCTGGTTGACGTCGATCACCACGCGCTTGGTCCTGTCGGTGCCGAGCGTGGTGTCCATGTTGTAGAAGCTGTTCTCGGTCGTGGCCTGCTTGGTCACGATGTTGATCGCGCCGCCGGTGGTGCCGCGGCCGGCGAACGACGACGCCGGGCCGCGCAGGATCTCGACCTGCTCGGTGAAGAAATTTTCGCGCACGGAGACGCCGGCGTCACGCACGCCGTCGATGAAGACGTCGTTGCGGGCGTCGAAGCCGCGGATGAAGAAGCGGTCGCCGAACGCGTTGCCGCCTTCGCCGGTGCCGAGCGTCACGCCGGCGGTGGAGAGCACGGCGGATTTGAGGCTGGTGGAGTTCTTGTCCGCCAGGATCTCCTTGCTCAGGACGGTGACGGTCTTTGGCGTGTTGAGCAGCTTCTCCGGAAACTTGCCGGAGGCCTGCAGCCGCTCGCCCTTGTAGTCGGAAGCGGGGCTGGAATAGGGGTTGCGGTCGGGCGGCAGATTGCTCTTCGGCGCCGCGGCCTGCTGCTGCTGTTGCTGGCGGGCGGCGCGGCGCATTGCGTCGCGCGCGCGGACCTGGTCCGCGGTCGGGCGCGAGGCGGCCGGCTTGGGGCGCGCCACCGGGGCTTCGACGTTGACGGACGGCAGCGGCGCCTGCTGGGCTTCGGCACTGGAGAACGAGGCAACCGCGATCAGGCTCGCGACCGCCGAGACTTTCACACCGGAAATCTCGGGAGATGGATCCCACTCGTGCCCGCTTGCCCCTCGCAAGCTCCTTGGAAAGATTGCCTTACCCATACTCGACCACCCCATTCGTTACGCAAAACTTTGACTTGGGTTCGTTTGAACGCCCGCAACGGGCGCGGGCCTGTTGCGAATGCAAGTCAAGAAGCGAGGGAAAGCGGTCCAAAGCTGGTTCCGCTGGTGGCCGGAATACGAAAAGTTTCCATCCATTTCTGAAAATGAGACTTGTTCGCAAAATGTCGCCTCACGGCAACAGTTGAAACCTCCTGGGTTGAGCTGATCTCCATCATTCAATTGCTGATGGGAGAGTTGGTGGTCTTTCACGTCGTCTCGCGAGGTGAATCGTGCGCTTGACGATCACTTCGGTCGATCTTCGGTTCGAGCTGCTCCCCGCCGCGTCGCGAGATGCGGCGGGAATCTGGCGAATCTGTTTCCCGATCGGGACGCGTATGCGGCTCAGAACTTCGCCGTGGTGATCAGGTAGAACGCGTGGCCCGGGATTTCGACCGTGAGATCAGCGGCGCTCGGCGATGATCGCGACCGGCCCGCCGCCGTCGGGGCCCTGATGCTCGGCGCCGCCCGAGACGAACAGGTCGGTGAAGCCGAACAGCCCGGCCAGTGCGCCGCCGACGAAGGCGCGGGCGTGGCGGGTCGAAGAGACGTCGCTGTCGTCAAGCATGGTATGCCGCTGGCCGCGCAGCCGGCCGCTCTGCGCTGCCTCCGCCTTGGCGAGCACCGCGGCGATGCGGCTGCGATCGGCGGCCGGCACCTGGCCCGGCACGTTCAGGCCGAGTCGGGCGAGCGCCTGCCGCGCCGGCTCGATGTCGATGGCATCGCCCATGACCGCATGATCGATCGCCAGCGGCCCGCTCCACTTGGCCGACATGCCGGCGACCATGACCTCGTGGTCGAGCAGCTCGACGCCGCCCGATGTCGCCGCGCGCCCGCTGTAGCGCGAGACATCCGTGCAGATCGTCGCATCGGAGAGATCGGCAGCGGCGACCTCGCCGAGCGCGACGGCGACACCGAGCGCCGAGGCGCCGCGGGAAAAGCCCATCGACTTCAGCGTATCGCGCACGGCGGTGCGCTCTCCCCGCGCCTCCACCGCCTCGATCCGCTCCATCGTCAGCAGCGGGCATTTCACCTGCACGTAATGGACGTCGGCGGGATCGCTGATGCCGGCGTCAGCCATCGCCGCGCGCACGCCGTCCGCCACGAGCTCGACCTGCTGCATGCGGCCGAGATGCTCGCCCGCCAGCGCCGCCGTGCGCGCGCGCCCGAGCGCCAGCGATGCCGGGAAAGCGCGCGGCGCCACGGCGTCGCCGCCGTCGCGTGCCTCGAACACGATCATGTGCGGCGACAGCGCGCCCTCGGTGCCGCCGGACATCACCATCGCGATCTGCCGCACGGCGTCGGCCGCGAGATATCGGCCGAGCAGCGCCTCCAGCGAGCGCACGGCGAAGGCGCGGGTGAAGTCGTTGACGCAGCCATTGCCCTCGGTCTTGCCGAGAATGGCGACGATGCCGGCGGGATCGATGGCGCCTTGCGCGATTCCGGCCTCGAGCGCGCCGACATCGTCCGGGCTGCGCATCGGCAGGCGGTGAACGTAGGCGCGGCGCAGCGTGGTCGGCATGTCGAGAACTCCTGTCGGGCGTCCGGCGACACTAGGCAATCACGAAGCCGCGCGCGACGGTGTTCCGGGATGGTCCGCGTGCTATCCTCCGCAATCCCATCTCGACGACCGGTGATCCATGCCTCTCTGGACCTGCTTTCAATGCGGCGCGCAGTTTCCCGATACGAAGGCGCCGCCCGGCCATTGCGTCGTCTGCGAGGACGAGCGGCAATATGTGAACTGGAAGGGACAGAGCTTCCTCAGCCGCGACGACCTTGCTGGCCGGCATCAGGTCATCTGGCGCGAGGATGACGGCCTGACCGGCCTCGCTTTGGATCCCAGCTTTGCGATCGGCCAGCGCGCGCTGCTCGTTCCCGAGCCGGACGGCTGCGTGATGTGGGACTGCATTCCCTTGGCGACGGAGGCAGCCATTGCCCGCGTCCGCTCATTGGGCGGCCTGAAGGCCATCGCGGTGTCGCATCCGCACTACTATGGCGCGGTCGCCGATTGGAGCGAGGCATTCGGCAACGCGCCGGTCTATCTCCATGGCGACGACCGCGCCTTCGTCACCCGGCCGCATCCGGCCATCGTGCCATGGACGGGCGATCGCCTCGCCATCTCGGATGACGTCGTGCTGCTGCGGACCGGCGGGCATTTCGCCGGCGCCACCATCCTGCATTGGCGCAAAGGTGCCGGTGGCAAGGGCGCGCTGTTGACCGGTGACATCGCGATGGTGGCGATGGATCGCCGCCACGTCAGCTTCATGTACTCCTATCCGAACTACATCCCGCTCGGCGCCGCCGCCGTGCGCCGCATCGCCGATGCGGTCGCGCCGCTCGCCTTCGACCGCATCTACGGCGCGTGGTGGCAGAAGAACATCGGCGACGATGCGAAGGCGGCGTTCGATCGCTCGGTGCGGCGCTATCTCCAGGCGATCGCCTGAGCCGCTGGTTCCACGAACCCCCGTAAAGTAACGGGGCATTAGGCACAACCATAAGGTTGTATTTGAGCGTCTTGCAGTCTTTGGTCGGATGGTATCGAAGTATCCCGGGCGGAGTGGGGTACCTCAATGCGTTCGCAATCGTGCTCGTCGGTGACCGGCGCCATCGCGCCGGCCGGCCTCATCCTGCATTCAGATACTCTCCCGGGCCTGCACGATCCGGCGTTCGCGTCCACCGCCAGCCACATGCAGCGGCTCTGGGCCGTGCTGGCGCTCGTGCTCGCCATCGTGCTCGCGCTGCCGTTCCTGCTGGTCGATGTGCCGCCGGTGCTCGACTATCCGAACCACCTCGCGCGCCTGTTCGTGCTGGCGCATCCCGACGATCCCGTGCTGTCGCAGATGTACGCGCCGAACTGGCGCATCCTGCCCAATCTCGGCATGGATGTGATCGGCGTCGCGCTGCTGCGCGTCACCGACGTTCATGTCGGCGGCCGCATCCTGCTCGCGCTCAGCCTGTTCGCGCCGCTCTTTGGCGTGATCGCCTATCACCGCGCGGTGTTCGGCCGCTTGTCGCTGTGGCCGCTGGCGGCCGGCATCATCGCCTATGACGGCGTCTTCCTGCTCGGCTTCATGAATTTCCAGCTCTCGCTTGGTCTCGCGCTCGGCGGCGCCGCCGGCTGGGTGGCGCTGCGCCGTCGCGGCTGGCTGCCCGCGATCGCGTGGGGGGCCAGCGCCGCGGCGGCCGCCTTCCTCTGCCACATCTTCGGCCTGCTGTTCTTCGCGGTCCTGATCGGCGCTGGAGAGGCCGATCGGCTGTGGCGGCTGCGCCGGTCGCCCGGCCTTGCACGGGAGCTGGTGGTCGTCGCCTGCGCGCTCGGCATCACGCTCAGCCCGGCCGTGCTGCTCTACGGGCTCTGTCCGCTGGGTGAGGGCGGGCTGCAACTCGGCGCCTGGATCGGACCTCCGAAGCTGTGGCGCATCATGACGCCGTTCCTGACCACCAGTGCCGAGCTGACGGTCATAACGACCGTCGCGGTGCTCTCGGTGTTGATCCTCGTCCGGCGCCAGATCGTCGTCGCGCCGGGCATGCCGCTGGCGCTGGCGGCGCTGTTCGTTGCCTTCGTCGCGGCGCCATGGAGCGCGCTGGGCGGAACGTTCATCGATATGCGCTTTGCCGCGATGTGCGGCCTGCTGCTGTTCGCCGGCCTGCAGCCGGTCGTGTCCGGCAGGACGGCGGCGCTCGTCGGCATCGTCCTCGCGGGCCTGACGCTGATTCGTACCGTGGACATCGCATCGGCATGGATCGATCACAGGGTCGACCTCGCCGAACTGCGCGCGGCGATCGCGCATGTGCAGCCCGGCGCGCGCGTCATCGCCGCGCATGGCCATGAGCAGCCCGTCTCCAGCCGGCGCGAGCGGATCCTGCCTGGATTCCGCTATGTCGATTCCCATATGGCGGCGCTGCTCGTGATCGAGCGACGGGCGTTCTGGCCGCTGATGTTCGCCCATCCGAGCCAGCAGCCCGTGGCGGTCCGTCCCTCCTTCGCGCGCCTTGCGCAGCCGCTGGCCGAGCCCGCCGCGTGGCGCTGGCTGCAGCCGGACACGCCGTCCGCCGACGTGTTGCAACTCGCGCGCTATCTGGCCGGCTGGCGGTCGCACTTCGATGCCGTTCTGCTGCTCGACCCGCCGCTCCCCGAGCAGCCGGTCGCCGGCCTCACACCGCTCTATCTCGGCAGCTACATCCAACTGTTCCGCGTCGGGCAGGGCGGCACCGGCACCACGGCGGTGCAGAAGCCGGAGCCTGCTCCGCGGACGGCCTCACCGTCCTGAGGCCGGAGAGCGGCGGCTGGGCGCTCGCCAAGCTCGCTTCCGGCATCCTCGTCTTCGAATGGGGCTTTGCCGCCGTGCAGGGACCGATGCAGGAAGCGGCCGACGAGGCCGCGCGCGCCGTTGCCGGCCAGATCGATCCGGCGACGCTGCAGCCCAACTTCGGCACCGAGCAAGGCGCGATCTGGGTCATGCTCGGCGTCGCCACCGTGAACGTCATCCTCGGCGTCTGGCGGCCGCGGTTCACGAACCTGCCGGATTGAACCAGGCATTCGTCGGACGGCGCTTCCCGAGCCTCCGCCTTCTGCGCCGGCCCCGCCGTGCGCTCCCCTCCCCGCAAGGGGAAGGGGAGCGCACCGCCCCTGCTCTAGGGGGGGCGCTTGCGGATTTCGCGAAATTGCTCTTGCTATTTTTCCGAAACAATGCTTATCTCCTCCCATCCCGCCTCGTGCAGAGGGACGTACGCGTCGTCACGAACGTGGAGGTGGGCTGCGATGGACGTGACGGCTGTGCCAGACGAGCGCAGTCCGGCGCGGACGGCGAAGTCGTGTGGTCCTGGCCTCTCGACGCTGAGGTCAAGTCCGCAAGCGTTGCTTGACGGCACGCGCGGGCGATGGGGGCAAGAAAGCCGATCCCCAGGGAGAGCACGAAGGACACCGTTAAAACCGATCGCGCGGGGGAGGCCGGTTGTCAGGCCCGACCTGTGGTGACTGCCGCCTGCTTTTCTTGTTGCAGGCGGGCCATGGGCCGCGGTCAGCACCCGGCCTTCCCCGCGCCCTCTCATTTTCAGAGGGACGACTGCCGTATCACTCGGGTCCGACGGGCCGCGGGAACGCGACGACGCATGTCGATGATATCCGCAGCAAGACCTCACTCCCGCAACGCATCGCGTTCGATGAGCCGAGCATTTCGATTGGCCATGGGCGACGCCAGCGCCGCGGCGCCGACATCGTCCATGTCGAAGTCAATGTCGAAGCCTTCAGAGCTGCGTGGCGCGCAGCTCGATCGTGAGCGGCGCCGTCGTGCGCTTGGCGGCCGGATCGGCCGGCATCTGCAGCACGCGGGCGCGCTGGCCGGCGGCGAGGTCGGTGACCTTGACGATTCGGCCATTGGAGAATTCGAGCGCATCGTGATGTTCGGTCGGCTTGTTGGTGTCGACCTGGCGGAAGCGGGCGAGATGGGCGCCGACCTTGCGGCGGAAGAAGAAGCCCTTGATGCGGACATCGTCTTCGAAGGCGAGCTCCGTGCCCGGCCGCAGGCAGACGGCGGTCAACGGGTCGTCCTTGGTGCAGAAGCCGCGGGTCTCCGTGCCGGGAAATCGACAGGAGACCAGCACGTCGGCAGTTTTGGCATCGCGGGAAGCAACAGTATGGAGGCTGTAGTCACACATGGGGAGCTCCTGAAGGCCGCCAGCACTGAGGCCGCAACGGCGTAGCAGGAGAGTTGTTCCATGTTGTTGCAGCCCCTCTGTTCGAGAACTCCCGCCGCAGGACCGGCCGGCGGCGGGAACTCGCGATCAGGTGAGATGCGCAGCTTCTTCGGCCTCGTCCTCGGCGGCGCCCCAATGCGAGGCGTCCTTGATGGTCGGATCGATGAGCTCGCCGCGCAGCAGCGCCAGCGGCGACTTCCAATACAGCGCAATGTTGTGGAACGGGTCGGTCAGCACCTTGAAGGCCCAGATCAGGCCCGTCGAGACATCCTGCATTGCAAACAGTTGGATAACGCGAAACAGACCGCCGCCGATGCCGACCGCGAGCCAGAGCAGGCCGACGTGGCGGACGAAGTCCATCCGGCTGGCCGGCTCGGCGAACAGGCCGAACAGCGTCGGAAACGCGAACAGCGCCACCGGCACCAGACCCCACACCGTCAGCAGCACGATCTTGCGGGTCTGATTGTAGCCGACCTTGACCGCCTCCTTGTAGTCGTTGCTGACGCCGTTGACGTGGTCATAGCCGTTCGGTTCGAAGAAGAAGTGCCCGGTCTGCCGCGTCAGCATCGCGAGCCAGCCGACCAGGCCGGCCATCGCCGGATCCTTGAACAGCAGCGCATAGCACACGAGGAAGATCACGGCGCTGATCAGGTGCAGCGTCTGATTGATCCGGCTCTGATGATAGTAGCGATAGTCGTCGAAGCGCTGCGTCTGCAGCGTCTTGTAGTAGCGCGACATGCGAATCCCCGTGCCGTTGTGGAACGAGGCGAAGACGTAGAGGCCTTCAGTGAAGGTGGCGTGACATTATGATGTTGTCACAATGAAACCGACCGGGATCGGATCGGGAGCCGCAATGTGCGCAAGCGAGCGGACTCTGCGCCGGCGCACGACTCGCCGGCTGGTCTCTCTGTCTGCCGCAAAATGCGGAGAAGCGGCTTTGATCCGGATCAAAGCCGGCTGCCGATGTGGCGTGTTGTGGCCTGCATCAGCCGGCGGGCGACCTTGCCAGCCGGATCGCCTCGCTCAGGATCGCGCGGTCACCGATATGGTTGGCTAGCAGCAGCACCAGCCTGGCGTTCATGCGCAGGGCCTCGTCCTCGCTGAGGTCGCGCTGGCCGCCGATCAGCTCGGCATAGAAGTCGTCGGGATCGCTGATGTTCGGGGTGAGGGTCAGGCTCATGCCGCAAGCTCCTGCTGGACCGCGCCGCGCCTGCCGCAGGCGCGCCGGACCGCCTCCGTGATCGCGTTCTCGTCAAACTGCGGCCAGCGGGCGGTGACATATTGATCGGGACGGAACAGATAGGTCGTGCCGGGCGAGGCACCGTATCGTGCCGCGAGCAGGCCCTTGGCATCAGCGATGTCGCGGCCGACGACGATCACCCGCGCCGTGATGCCGTCGATGCTGAGCTGCTCGGCCGTGACGGCGTTGTCGAAGGTGACCACCGTGAAGCCCGAGCCAAGGCAGTTCAGCAACCAGCCGGGCTGTCCCGCGATCGTCACCGGCGCATCGGCGGCATTGGTGCCAGGCGTCATCGCCCCGGGGACGCTCCCGTCGTCAGGCGTGTTCAGCAACGACGCGACATAGGGCGTCGGCGTCGACAGCCGGCCGCTGTTGACCAGCGGCCGCGCAAAGCTGTGGTTCTGTGCGAGGTCGAGCACGGCGTCGCGATAAAGGCGGCTGGCTTGCGTCTTCGGCGTGATGAAGTCGGTCGCCCGTGTCGAGTTCAGGATATTGTCGTCGGCGGCAAAGGCGCGCTCCTCGTGATAGCTGTCGATCAGGCTCTCTGGCGCCTCGCCGCGCAGCACCAGCGCCAGCTTCCAGGCGAGGTTGTCGATGTCCTGCACGCCGGTGTTGGCGCCGCGGGCGCCGAACGGCGACACCTGGTGCGCCGCATCGCCCGCGAAGAGGACGCGGCCGTGACGGAAATTGTCGATCCGGCGGCAGGCGAACTGATAGATCGACACCCATTCCAGCTCGAATTCGGCGGTCTCGCCGAGCATCGCCCGGATGCGCGGGATCACGCGCTCGGGCTTTTTCTCTTCGTCCGGATTGGCGTCCCAGCCGAGCTGGAAGTCGATGCGCCAGATGTTGTCGGACTGGCGATGCAGCAGCACCGACTGCCCCGGATGGAACGGCGGATCGAACCAGAACCAGCGCTCGGTCGGATACTCCGCCTTCATCCTGACATCGGCGATCAAAAAGCGGTCCTGGAAGAACTGGCCCTTGAACTCAGCGCCGACCATGCGCCGGGTGTCAGAATTGGCGCCGTCACAGGCGATCACCCATTGCGCCTCCATGGTGAAGATGCCGTCGGGCGTCTCCACCGCGAGGCCAGCGCAGTCGTCGGTCTGCTTCAGGCTGACCAGCCGATGCTTCCAGCGCAGGTCGATCAGCGGCGTCCTGTTGCAAGCATCGACCAGAATCTCCTCGAGATAGTATTGTTGCAGGTTGATCATTGCCGGCCAGCGATGGTCGGGCTCGGGCAGCAAATCGAATTGATAAGAGAGCTGGTCGCGGAAGAAAACCTTGCCGATGTTCCAACTGACGCCCTTCTCGACCATCGGCGCGGCGCAACCGAGCCGATCCCAGATCTCGAGCGGGCGTTTGGCGTAGCACACGGCGCGGGAGCCGATGCTGACGGTATCGTTGTCATCGAGCACGACGACGGGCTGGCCGCGGGCAGCGAGATCGAGCGCCGCCGTCAGGCCGATCGGCCCGGCGCCGATCACGACGATCGGATGGCGGCGGGTCTCGCCGCTGCGCTGCTCCGCCGAGCAGACATAGGGAAATCGCGGATAGACATAGTTGCTCATGGCTGCCTCGCCTGGCGCGTTGCGGTCGGGACTGTCGGGACGAGCAATCGCTCAGTCGCTGCCTGCGAATTCCTTCTCGTGCATCCAGGCGGTGTGCCGCGGCGGCTTCTTGGTGGTCGCCCATTCGTCCACCATGGCGTGGGCGACCGACTTCATCCGCGCGATCTGGTCGGGCGTCGCGGTCCAGGCCGCGATCTCCAGCCGGTGGCCGCTCGGATCGTGGAAATAGATCGACTTGAAGATGGTGTGGTCGGTGATCCCGACGACGTCGAGGCCGGCGGCCTCCGCGCGTGCCTTCGCTTCCTCGAGCTCCTCCATGTCCTTGACCTGGAAGGCGATGTGCTGGGTCCATTCCGGGGTGTTGGGATCGCGTCCCATCGGCGGCGAGTTCGGCAGCTCGAAGAAGGCGAGGATATTACCGTTTCCCGCATCCAGGAAGATGTGCATGTACGGATCGGGCGCCTTGGTGGAGGGCACCTTGTCCTCGGCGATGGCGCCGAGCAGGTCCATGTTGAGGACCTTCTTGTAGAACTCGACCGTGGCCTTGGCGTCGACGCAGCGATAGGCGACGTGATGGATCTTCTCGATCTGCATGATTGTCCTCCCATGATCGTTGTTGGCAGAATAGTAACGAATGATACGATCGTTTGGCTTTGATCCAGATCAACCGGATCAGGATCGGATCGAGGTCGCCGGGATCGTTGGAAGGAACGAGGGGCAGAGGACGCAATGACAAAGCCGGTCACCGACATTCGCGACCGCAAGCAAGGCGAAGCGGCCACGGAGCGCGAGCTCCGGCTGCAGCGCTATTTTCCCTACCGGCTGGCCCGGCTCGCCGAACAGGTGTCGCTGGCGGTGGCGGAGGTCTATGCCGACCGCTTCGCGCTGTCGCGCCAGGAATGGCGGATCCTGGCGGCGCTCGGCGAGCAGCCGCGGTTGCCGACCAAGGAGATTGGCCGGCTGACGACGCTCGACAAGATGAACGTCAGCCGCGCCATGCAGAGCCTGGAGGCACGCGGCATCGTCAGCCGCAGCCGCGATCTCGCGGATGGACGGGAGCGGATCGTAGCGCTGACGGCCGCCGGCAGGGCGCTGTACCGCAGAATCGTGCCCCATGCGCTGGCGCGCGAGGCCGATCTGCTGAGCGTGCTTTCGGCCGCCGAGATCGCCACCCTGGACGCGGTCATCGACAAGCTGCTCGCGGCCGCCGAACGATCGGCCGGTGATCCCCCCGGTCGGAAGGCTTGATCGGTGCCGCCGCCGCGCTATATCGACGGTCTCTCTCCACCCTTGATAGCATGGGCCAACGCACGACGATGACCGACACCGCGACCGTTAGCCATTCCTTCCAGGCCGAAGTCTCCGAGCTGCTCCATCTGATGGTGCATTCGGTCTATTCCGAGACCGACATTTTCCTGCGCGAGCTGATTTCGAACGCCTCCGACGCCTGTGACAAGCTGCGTTACGAGGCGATCGCCAGGCCCGACCTGATCGGCGAGGGCGAGCCGCCGCAGATCCGCATCATTCCGAACAAGGCGGCGGATACGCTGACCATTGCCGACAGCGGCATCGGCATGGAGCGCCAGGAACTGATCGATCATCTCGGCACCATCGCCCGCTCCGGCACCAAGGCGTTCGTGCAGAAGCTGGCCGAGGCCAAGGACGGCACCGGCCTGATCGGCCAGTTCGGCGTCGGCTTCTACTCGGCCTTCATGGTCGCCGACCGCATCGTCGTGATCAGCCGCCGTGCCGGCGGCAGCGAGGTCTGGACCTGGACCTCCTCCGGCGGCGCCGGCTTCGAGGTCGCGCCCGCGTCCGAGGAGGACGCCAAGCGGGTGGCGCGCGGCACCGAGATCGTGCTGCACCTCAAGGACGACGCCAAGAAGTATCTCGAGGCCTACGAGATCGAGCGCATCGTCACCGCCTATTCCGACAACATCCAGTTCCCGATCATGCTGGTGCCGGAGGAGGGAGAGCCGCGCCAGATCAACTCCGCCAGCGCCCTGTGGCAGCGCTCGAAGTCCGAGCTGACTTCGGAGGATTACAGCAAGGCCTACAAGTCGATCGCCCATGCGTTCGACGAGCCGGCGATGACGCTGCACTACCGCGCCGAGGGCCGCTATTCCTATGCGGTGCTGCTGTTCGCGCCGTCGACCAAGCCGTTCGACCTGTTCGAGCCCGCGCGCAAGGGCAAGGTCAAGCTCTATGTCCGGCGCGTCTTCATCACCGACGACGCCGACCTGATGCCGGCCTATCTGCGCTTCATCCGTGGCGTGATCGACAGCGAGGACCTGCCGCTCAACCTGTCGCGCGAGATGCTGCAGAACAATCCGCAACTGGCGCAGATCCGGAAAGCCGTGACGACGCGGGTGATCAGCGAATTGGAGCAGCTCGCCGACAAGGACGCCGAGAACTTCGACAAGATCTGGGATTCGTTCGGCGCCGTCATCAAGGAAGGTCTGTACGAGGATTTCGAGCGCCGCGACAAGCTGCTGGCGCTGGCGCGCTTCACCACGACATCGGGCGAGAAGCGCTCGCTGAAGCAATATGTCGAGGGGCTCAAGGAGAACCAGACCGAGATCTATTTCCTGGTCGGTGACAGCATCGAGCGGCTGAAGTCCAATCCGCGGCTCGAAGCCGCCAAGGCGCGCGGCGTCGAGGTGCTGCTGCTCACTGATCCGGTCGATGCGTTCTGGACCTCGGCGAGGCTCGAATATGACGGCAAGCCGCTGAAGTCGCTGAGCCAGGGCGACATCAACTTCGATCCGATCCCGGTGACCGAGCCGAAGCCTGAGGACGAGGCACAGCCGGCCGCCGACGAGGCCAACACGATCGCGCTGATCAAGGCAAGCCTCGGCGACCACGTCACCGACGTGAAGGTCTCGACCCGGCTTACCACCAGTGCCTCGTGTCTGGTCGCCGGCAGCCATGGTCCCGATCGCGAGCTGGAGCGCATCCTGTCGCAGCAGGCGCGCGGCGCCCGCACAAAGCCGATTCTGGAGATCAATCTGCGCCATCCGCTGGTCGTCGCGGTCGCGAAGGCCGCCGCCGACAAGGCCAAGGTCGGCGACCTGTCGTTCCTGCTGCTCGAGCAGGCGCAGATTCTCGACGGCGAACTGCCGGAGGATCCGGCCGCGTTCGCGGCCCGGCTCAACCGGCTGGTGCTGCAGGGCGTCGCGGCGGCCTGAGGCAGGCGGGTCGCCGGGCGCAGAGGTCAGTTCTTCGCGCTCACCTGCGGGACCAGCTTGCGCCAGTGCATGATCTCGGCGCGGTAGGTCGCGGCATAGACGCCGACGTCGCCGGTGAGCGGCGTGGCGCCGACCTCCGCGAACTGCCTGCTGATGTCGGGATCGGCCAGCGCGGCGTTGATCTCGCGGTTGAGCAGCTCAACGATGGCTTCCGGCGTGCCGTGCGGCACTGCGACGCCATAGAAGCCGGAGGTTTCGAACGCCGGCAGCACGTCGGCGACCGGCGGCAGATCGGGGAAGGCGGCGGCGCGCTCGCGGGTCGACACCGCCAGCGCCCGGACCTTGCCGCTGCGCAACAGGTCGACGGCGGAAGCGGCGTTGTCGAACATCGCGTGGATGTGGCCGGAGGCGAGGTCAGTCAAGGCCGGCCCCGAGCCACGATAGTGCACGGTGGACCAGGTGATGCCGCCGAGGGTCCGGAACAGCTCGGCCGACAGCAGTTGGACGGTGCCGGGGCCGGCGGAGCCGACGCTGAGCGTGCCCGGGTTGGCCTTGGCATAGGCCAGGAATTCGGGCAGCGTCTTGACCGGCAGCTGCCGGCTGACCAACAGCAGCAGCGGCATGCGCGCCATGCCCGCGACGGGGATGAGATCGCCGTCGGCGCCGGGCGGGCCGTCGGTCGAGGCCGTGATGACGTTGGCGGTCGAGGTCGCAAGGATCGTGTAACCGTCCGGCGGGGCGCTCGCGACGTTCTTGGTGGCGGTCGCGCCGCCCGCACCCGGCCGGTGATCGAGCACGAAGGGCTGGCCCAGTCGGCGGGTCAGCCGGTCGCAGATCAAGAGCGACAGCCGGCCGGTGGCCCCACCCGGAGCAAACGGAATGACCCAGGTGACAGGCTGAGCCGGATAGGGCGCATCAACTCCGGCGAACGCCGTGGTCGAAGTCATGGCTGCAACGCTGCTCCAGGCGGCGCAGCGCAGCAATGCGCGTCGTGTCATCGTGTCCTTGGGCATGCCGGCCTTCGCGTTGGCATGTTCTGGGAGCGGTACGCTAACCGGCATTTCCGAGAACTTCGTAAAGGATCGCATTCGCATCAACAGCGACGCACTCTCGGCCGGTTAACCCTCCCGGTTAACGGCTGGTCAGGCCGGTGGGCTTATAAGCGCCCCGGATTGAGGTGGGGGCAGTCATGAACTCCGAGCGGGCGGACCGGTCTGTGGAACTCAGCACGTCCCCTCGAAGGCCGTCGGCGGCAAAGATCTGGCTGAAGGCGATCGAGCTGACCTCGCGCATCGAGGCAGAGCCGGCGCGGCTGTTCGCCGACGTGGTGGACGACTGGGCTGCGAAGCAGCCCGAACGGCCGGCGCTGGTCTCCGATCGCGAGACGCTGAGCTATTCCGCCCTGTCTGCGCGCATCAACCGATACGCCCGCTGGGCGCTGGCCAACGGCATCGGGCCTGGTCACACGGTCGCTTTGATGATGCCGAGCCGACCCGACTACCTGGCCGCCTGGTTTGGGATCAGCCGCGTCGGCGGCGTGGTTGCGCTCATCAACACCAATCTGATCGGACCGTCGCTCGCGCATTGCATCAATGTGGCTCGGCCAGTCCATGTGATCGTCTCCAAGGACTTCCACGAAGCCTATACGGAGGTTGCGCCGGTGATCGCGGGCGGGCCGCGTGTCTGGGTTGCCGATGGCGGCGATCTCGACGTCGCGGTCGCCGCGATGGATACGCACGCGCTCGACGCAACTGAGCGCCGCGCCGTGACGATCAACGACCGCGCGCTGCTGATCTACACCTCCGGCACGACGGGCCTGCCCAAGGCTGCCAGCATCAGCCATCGCCGCATCATGAACTGGGGCGGCTGGTTTGCCGGCCTCACCGGTGCAGGTCCCGACGATCGCCTCTATGACTGTCTGCCTGTCTATCATTCCGTCGGCGGCATCGTCGCGCCCTGCAGCATGCTGCGCGCCGGCGGTGCGGCGGTGCTCGCCGAGAAATTCTCGGCGAGCAATTTCTGGCGCGACATCGTTCGTCACGATTGCACGCTGGTGCAATATATCGGCGAGCTCTGCCGCTACCTGCTGGCCGCCGCGCCATCCGATTTCGACAGCGCCCATCGGCTGCGGCTCGCCTGCGGCAACGGAATGCGCGGTGACGTCTGGGAGGCGTTCCAGGCGCGCTTCGTCATTCCCCAGGTGCTGGAATTCTATGCCGCGACCGAAGGCAACTTCTCACTCTACAATGTCGAGGGCAGGGTGGGATCGATCGGGCGCGTGCCGTCGCTGCTCGCGCATCGCTTTCCCGCCGAAATCATCAAGCTGGACGCCGACCAGCGCGCACCCTTGCGCGGACCCGATGGGCGGTGCCTGGTCTGCGCGCGCGGCGAGATCGGCGAAGCCATTGGCCGCATCGGTACGGCGGACCAGGGAGGCGGCCGCTTCGAGGGCTATACCGACACGGGCGAGACGGAGAAGAAGATCCTGCGCGACGTCTTCGCGAAGGGCGATGCCTGGTTCCGCACCGGCGACCTGATGCGCCAGGATGACCAAGGCTTCTTCTATTTCGTCGATCGCGTCGGCGACACCTTCCGCTGGAAGGGCGAGAACGTCGCGACCAGCGAGGTGAACGAGGCGATCCTGCAATGTCCCGGCGTGTTGGAAGCATCGACCTATGGTGTCGTCGTGCCCGGCAGGGACGGACGTGCCGGCATGGCTGCGCTCGTCGTCGGCGACAGCTTCGATCTCGATCGCCTCTCCGTAGAACTTGCCTGCCGGTTGCCGCCCTATGCGCGGCCGGTGGCGCTCCGCATCACGTCGTCGCTGCAGTCGACCGAAACATTCAAGCAGAAGAAGCAGGAGCTGATGCGCGACGGCTTCGATCCGTCGATCGTGCACGAGCCGCTCTACGTGCGGGACGCCGGGACGGGTGCCTATTGCCCGCTCGATCGGGCTCTCCATGCGCGGATCCTCGCCGGCGAGGTTCGTTTGTAGATGATTTTAATCATAGGCCATGATGGGTATTTACCAACGGTCCCGAAAGATGGCTGGGAAGTCCGGCTTCCTTCACCTTCTCGTCCTATGGTCGGTTTCATCGTTTGAACAGTGAGCGGATTGGCCCATGTCGGTACGGTTAAGAATCATTGCAGCGATCAAGCAGATTGCGGACGAGCAGAAGGTCAAGCTGCCGCCGCTGACCGACGAGCTGACGTTGCACGAGACCGGCTTCGACTCGCTCGCTTTTGCCATCCTGGTCGCCCGTCTCGAGGACGATCTCGGCGTCGATCCGTTCACACTGTCCGAGGATGTGACGTTCCCCAACACGATAGGCGACTTCATCGGGGCCTATGAGAATGTCCCCGCGTGAGATCTTCGCCCTTCGCGACCATCTCGGGACCGCGCTGACCGAGCGGACGATCTCCGATCCGCGTCACGTCCTATCGCTCGCCGAGCTCTCGCGTGGAAGCTGCCTCGGCGGCCGCACCAAAGAGCTCAACGGACGTTCGGTGCTGCTGGCGACCTCCGGCCAGTTGCTCGCCGGCCTCGCGCTGATCGAGATCGACGGCGTCGCGGGGCGCCTGCTGTTGTGTCCGCCGGATCTCAAGGGCGAGCATCTCGCCAGCATCATCGCCGATGCGGACATCGACGTCATTGTGACCGATGAGGTCCAGCGTTTCGACGCCTGCGGCGTGGATCTCGTGATCGAGG
Organism: Bradyrhizobium sp. SZCCHNPS1003; assembly: GCF_032381555.1. Lineage (NCBI taxonomy): Bacteria > Pseudomonadati > Pseudomonadota > Alphaproteobacteria > Hyphomicrobiales > Nitrobacteraceae > Bradyrhizobium > Bradyrhizobium sp. SZCCHNPS1003. Next base: position 639,833 of record NZ_JAUHIU010000001.1, on the reverse strand, counting down.
TCGCCCTGCCGCAACCTTCTGTCGAGGTGGTGCAGACGGTGCGCGCCACCGAATGGCTGATGCTGACATCAGGCACATCGGGCGTGCCGAAGATTGTCGGGCATACGCTCGAGGGCCTGTGCGGCGCGATCATCGGCGACCGTCCAGGTCCTGGCGAAGCGATGCCGGTGTGGGCGACCTTCTACGACATTCGCCGCTATGGCGGCCTGCAGATCTTCCTGCGTGCCATCGTCGGCGGCGGCTCGATGGTGCTGTCGGATCCGGGCGAGGGGCTCACGGACCACATCGCGCGTCTCAACGCACGCGGCGTCACTCACATGTCCGGAACGCCGTCGCATTGGCGCAAGCTGCTGATGAGCGGATCGGTCGACGGCTTTGCGCCGTGCTATGTGCGTCTCTCAGGCGAGATCGCCGACCAGGCCGTGCTCGACGGATTGAAGCAGGCATTTCCCGACGCTTCGATCGGTCATGCCTACGCCTCGACGGAGGCCGGCGTCGGCTTCGCGGTCAATGATGGGCTGGAGGGTTTTCCTGCGACGCTGCTCGGCGAGGGCCGCGGTGCCGTCGACATGAAGGTCGTCGACGGTTCGCTGCGCATCCGCTCCAGGCGCGCGGCGCACGCCTATGTCGGACGCGCTGCGGCTGCCCTGACCGATACGGACGGCTATGTCGACACCGGCGACATGGTCGAGCTGCGCGGCGATCGCTACTACTTCGTCGGGCGCCGGAACGGCATCATCAATGTCGGCGGGCTCAAGGTCCATCCCGAAGAGATCGAAGCCGTGATCAATGGCCATCCCGAGGTGCGGATGTCGCGCGCCAAGTCGCGACGCAGCCCGATCACCGGCGGCATCGTCGTGGCCGAGGTCGTGCTGACGGTGGATGCCGATCCGGCGCGGAGTGAGACGGTTCGCAACGAGATCCTCGCCGCGTGTCGCGCGCGTCTCGCGGCTCACAAGGTGCCGGCGATGATCCGCGTCGTGCCAGCGCTCGACGTCACACCGGCCGGCAAGCTGGCGCGCGCCGATGCATAATGTTCTCGTCACCGGCGGCAGCCGTGGCATCGGGCTCGCCATCGCGCGCAGGCTCGCGGGAGCGGGCTATGACGTCATCGCGGTGGCCCGCCGGGAGAGCGACGAACTGCGCGCAGCGATGGCCGAGTTCAGCGCCAGCAGCGCCGGCATTCATTTCCGCGCCTGCGACCTCAGCGTCGTTGACGACCTTCCGGCCTTCGTGAAGTCGGTCCGCGACGAGTTCGGTCCGCTCTATGGTCTCGTCAACAATGCCGGTCTCGGCACTGAAGGGCTGCTCGCGACCATGCACAATTCGGAGATCGAGGCGCTGGTGCGGCTCAACGTGCTGGCGCCGATGATCCTGACGAAATACGTCGTTCGCCACATGATGGCCGCGGGCGAAGGGCGGGTGATCAACATCTCCTCGATCATCGCCTCTACCGGCTACAACGGCCTGTCCGTCTACGGCGCGACCAAGGCGGCCGCCAACGGCTTCACGCGCTCGCTGGCGCGCGAGGTCGGCAAGGTCGGCATCACCGTGAACGCGATCGCGCCGGGCTTCATCGCCACCGAGCTGACGCAGAGCATGGACGAGGAGCAACAGCGGCGCATCGCCGGCCGGAGCGCGTTGCGGCGGCTGCCGGAAACCGATGACGTGGCCGCGATGGTTGAATTCCTGCTCGGCGACGGCGGGCGCAATGTCACCGGCACCGTGCTGACGGTCGACGCAGGCAATACCGCCTGAGGCCATTTGCGGCAATCGGTCGCTCTTGCCGTTGATTTCGCTCAAGCGTCCGACGGGCGGCAGCAGCGATAGTGCCGGCGCAATTCGGAACCGGTATCCATGTTCGAGCGCATTCTGCGGTGGAGCCTCGTCGCAATCGCAATCGCGGGCCTCGCCGCGGGCGGGCTCGCGCATGTGGTCGGTCGCCCCGATCTTGCCGGGATCGCGTTCACGGCCTCGACCGTTCCTGTTATCCTCGGGCTGATCGTCTCGATCGTCCGCGATTTCCTGGCCGGCCGCATCGGCGTCGACGCGATTGCGCTGGTGTCGATGAGCGCGGCAATCATCCTCGGCGAGCCGCTGGCCGGCGCTGTCGTGGCGCTGATGTATGCTGGCGGCAACGTGCTGGAAGACATTGCCGTCGCCCGCGCCGAGCACGATCTGCGCGCGCTGGTCGATCGCGCGCCGCGCGAGGCGCATCGCCGCCGTGGCGACGACATCGACAACGTTCCGATCGCCAGCGTCGCGGTCGGTGATCGCCTGATGGTCCGCGCCGGCGAAATCATCCCGGTCGATGGCATGGTCGAAGCGACGATCGCCGTCGTCGACGAGTCGGCGCTCACGGGTGAGCCGATCCCGGTGACGAAGACGCGCGGGATGGCGATCCTTTCGGGATCGGTGAACGCCGGCGACACGTTCGAAATGGTGGTCACGGCCACCGCGGGCGAAAGCACCTATGCCGGCATCGTCAAGCTGGTGACGACGGCCCAGACCGCGAAGGCGCCGTTCGTGCGGCTTGCCGACCGCTATGCCCTGATCTTTCTGCCCGTCAGCCTCGCCATTGCGGCGGCCGCCTGGTTCGCCTCGGGCGATCTGATCCGGAGCCTCGCGGTGCTGGTCGCCGCGACGCCCTGCCCGTTGATCCTCGCCGCACCCGTGGCCTTCATCGCGGGGGTCGCGCAGGCCGCGCGCAGCGGCATCCTGGTCAAGGGCGGCGGCAAGCTGGAGGCGCTCGCGCGTGCCCATACCGTGCTGTTCGACAAGACGGGCACGCTGACCGTCGGCGGCGCGCGGCTGCTCTCGGTCGACGCGGCACCGGGCGAGGACGCCGATGCGGTACTGCTGCTCTGCGCATCGCTCGAGCAGGCCTCGCACCACGTGGTGGCGCACGCGATCGTTCAGGCCGGCCAGGCCCGCGGGCTGAAGCTGAAGGTGCCCGAACAGGTCAGGGAGACCATGGGCTCGGGCCTCGAAGGGCTGATCGATGGCCGCCCTGTGATGGCCGGCTCGCGCGACCTCGTGCTCGGCAGCCGCACGCCGCCGGCTTGGGCGGCGCGCGCGATCCGCCGGGCGTCATGGCGTTCAGCCCTGATCGTCTTCGTTGCCGTCGAGGGGCGCCCGATCGGGGCGCTGCTGCTGGCCGACGAGCTGCGCGCGGATACGCCGCGGGCGATCCGCTGGCTGCGCGAGGCCGGCATCGCGCGCATGGTCATGGTGACCGGGGACCGCGCCGCGGCCGCGCAGGCGATCGGCGCGGCGCTCGACCTCGACGCCGTGCTGGCGGACCGTGTCCCCTCCGACAAGGTGGAGGCGGTCAAGACCGAGCAGCGGCTGCATCCCACGATCATGGTCGGCGACGGCATCAACGATGCCCCTGCGCTGGCCTCCGCCGATGTCGGCATCGCGCTCGGCGCCCGCGGCGCCAGCGCCTCGTCGGAAGCCGCCGACGTGGTCATTCTCGCCGATCGGCTCGATCGGGTGGGCGAGGCGATCGTGATCGCGCAGCGCGCCCGGCGCATCGCCCTGGAGAGCATCTTCGTCGGCATGGGCCTGTCGTTTGTCGCGATGGGGGCCGCCGCCTTCGGCCTGCTGCAGCCGGTGCCCGCCGCACTGGCCCAGGAGGCCATCGACGTCGCCGTCATCCTGAACGCGCTCCGCGCTTTGTTCCCGGCTGGCCGCAGCAAGGCCGGCCGGATCACGGCCGAAGACGGCCGCGGGCTCAGGCATGATCACCAGGCGCTGCTGCGCGGCCTCGACCGCCTGCGCTCGATCGTCGATGCGCTCGACGAGGCCTCGCCCGACGGCGCCGTCGCGCTGATCATGGAGGCGAACGGCCTGGTGCAGGACAAGGTCGTGGCGCATGAGCGCGACGACGAAGGCTCGGTCTATCCGAAGCTCGCGCGGCTCCTGCAGGAGAGCCATGGCCTGTCGGCGATGAGCCGGGCGCATCGCGAGATCCTGCATCTGGCGCGGCTGCTCGGCCGGCTGGTCGAGGATCTGCCGTCCGAGCATGTGGACCGCTATCTGATCCGCGATGCGCAACGGGTGATCGAGGCGATCGAGACGCTGGTGCGCATGCACACGGCGCAGGAGGACGACATCTACGAGGCCGTGGTGGCGCGCTCGGCCGCCTGAGCCGTTCGCGTCAGCCCGGATGCCGCGGCAGGTCGATCCGCTCGTTGGCAAATTCCGCAGGACCTTCGATCAGGCGGCGAATCCGCCGCTGGCGCTCGTCGGCCGCCAGGTTCGGGTCGAGCATCCGATCGATCAGCCGGATCGCATTCTGCTCGATGGCGACGGGATCCCGCGACGTGAGCTGCCCTGTTGCTGCCGGCCGCGATGCATGCAGGCCGATCGTGAGCAATTGGCCGATGGCGTCGGAGCGTGTCATCTGGTGGGCCTCCGCCCAGGCGTCGATCTCGGCGGTGAGCTCCTGGGACAGCTTCACCGCACTCACCGCATCATGCCCCAGCCGGACGGCCGGGCTGTGATCCCTGCGGACGTCGGAGAATGGCGTCATGTGTTTGCCGGACGTCATCTGCCTGTTGATCATATTAGCCTAAAATATGCGGGAGGGACTGGGATTTGATTTCGATCAAGGACGTCCTAAGAAAGCGGCTTCTCGCGGCGGTTCCGCCGCCGGATGCCACGCGTGTCGCTGCCGCCAGGCGGGCCACGGAGCACAATACCGCAGACAGTCGGCAAGCCCATGCGATTCCTCCACACCTTCCAGGTCTATGATTTCCTCGACACGCTCGTCAGCCTGTTCACGGCTTTCGTGCTGGGGACGCTGATCGGCGCCGAGCGGCAATACCGGCAGCGCAGCGCCGGGCTGCGCACCAACGTGCTGGTGGCCGTCGGCGCGGCCGCCTTCGTCGACCTCGGCAACCGCCTCACCGGCGCCGACGGCGCGGTGCGGATCATCGCCTATGTGGTGTCGGGGATCGGCTTCCTCGGCGCCGGCACGATCATGAAGGAGGGCATGAACGTCCGCGGGCTCAACACCGCCGCGACGCTGTGGGCGTCCGCCGCGGTCGGCGCCTGCGCCGGCGCCGACCTGATCGCGCAATCGGTGGCGCTGACCGTGTTCGTGCTGGCCGGCAACACGCTGCTGCGGCCGCTGGTCAACGCGATCGATCGCATCCCGCTCAATGCGCAGACGTCGGAGGCGCACTACGAGATCGTCCTGACCACCGACGGGCTGCGCGCCGCCGAGCTGCGCGAGGCGCTCGACGAGCGGCTGGAGGCGGCCAAATACCCGGTGCGGGAGACCGAGGTCGTCTATCGGTCGGAGGACATCGTCGAGATCGTCGCGACGCTGGTGCCGCTCGCGGTCGATACGGTCGATCTCGACCGCGTCGTGTCCGAGCTGGCGAAGCTCGCCGGGGTCCGTCATGCGACCTGGAACGTCAGAGCGCTGGTGTGACGGCATTGGCCGACTAGCATCGCCGCACCGGCGGCGGGGCGCTCGCCACACCTCGTGGCTGCCGGCCGCCGGCGGTCGTCGCAAGCTCCCCACCCACGTCATGGTTCGACATCCCCCGCATCGCTCATCGCGCCCATGCGAAAGTTCCATGTCGCGCCTGAACCATCGCTGAATGCAGCGCCGTCAGTCGTCGGGCGTGCGGCAGCTCCGTCGTCAGTGCCCGCCGCGGGCGAAGATCTCGTAGAAGCCGAGCACGATCTCGCAGGCGATCAGGATGACGACGATCACCTCGAGCCGCAGCGAGCGCTTGGTGTCGATGATGTCGGCGAGCGTGGTCGCCGTCTCGGCGATCACCGCGAGCTTGCGGTTGAGGGTTTCCTCCCGTTCCTTCAGCTCATACTCGTCCTCGAGCCGCGCATAGAGCCGCTCCAGATCGGGCCGGTCCCACAACACGTCCGGCTTCTCGCCGACCGCCACGCGGCCGGAGACCCGGTGCTGCACCAGCAGCGCCTCGCCGAGCAGCTTGAGCATCGCCACCCGGCTCTTCGAGGTTCGCCCCAGCATAGCCAGCTCGCGCGCGAATGGCTCGATGGTGTCGAACACGTTGGCGATCTCGCGCTCGCTGCGGCCGAGCACGACGCTTTTCGCCAGCGCATCGGCGACGATGAGCAGTCGCTCCAGCGACAATTCCTTGACCAGGACCGGGCCGCCGACCGGGATTGGCTCGTCGGATTCGCGCGCGACCTGGACCTTGGCCGTCTCTTCCTCGTGCGGCGCGATCGGGCCGAACAGCCGCGCGCTCAGCCGGTCGAGGAAGTTGATCTCCTCGGCCACCGACAGGCCGATGAAGACGACGACGCCATAGCGGAAGACCACGGCGACTCCCGTCTCGCCGATGCGGACCGCAAGCGGCGTCGCCGACAGCACCTGGCCTTCGAAGCCGGCGGTATTGATGCGGTCCGCGATCTGGAGCGCGCGGGCGGCGAGTTGTGGAACGGGGGAGGAGTCGGCCATGATGGCGAAAGGCTAGCACGTCATTGCCGATGGAACGATAACGCGGCGCAATCCTGGCGACACGTTCGCTGCCGAATATCGCTCCCTGAACCCGCTTGACAGGAATGAACGTAGCTCCTCATTGGACGCGCACCCCGGACGGATGCCTCTCGATGTCGAAGACCAGCGCTGCGGACTACTATGCCTCGATTCCGGTGTTTCGCGGCTTTGCGCGCCTGATGGAGCCGCAGCTCTACCAGCCGGTGCCGGATGATTGGCTGATCGGCACGGCCGACATCGTCGAGTCGACCAAGGCGATCGCCGACAAGCGCTACAAGGCGGTCAACATGGCCGGGGCGGCGGTCATCGCCGCGGTCACCAATGCCTTGGAGGGGCGCGAATTCCCGTTCGTGTTCGGGGGCGATGGCGCCAGCTTCGCCGTCAGCCCGGATGACGAAGCGGCCGCGCGCGAAGCCCTTGCCGCCACCGCGACCTGGGTCAGGGAGGATCTCGCTCTCGCGATGCGCGTCGCCCTGGTGCCCGTGAGCGCGATCCGCGCGCAGGGGCTCGACGTCCGCGTGGCGCGCTACGGTCCATCGGCCAATCTGTCCTACGCGATGTTCGCGGGCGGCGGATTGGGCTGGGCCGAGGCCGCGATGAAGCGGGGCGAGTTCGCGATTCCGCCGGCGCCGTCCGGTGCGCAGCCCGACCTGTCCGGACTCTCGTGCCGCTTCGAGGAGATTCCGGCGGCGCGTGGGGTCATTCTGTCTGTGCTGGTGCTGCCGGCCCCGGGCGCGGATGCGCAGGCCTATCGCAAGGTGATCGAGGAGATCATCACCCTCACCGAGCGCAGCCCCGATGCCGGGCGGCCGGTGCCAGCCGGTGCGCCGGCGTTGCGATGGCCGCCGCAGGGATTTGGCTACGAGGTCCGCGCCGCGCGCGGACCGCTGTTTTCGCGCTGGGCCCGCGTGCTCGGACGTACGCTGTTCGTCTATGCCGTGATGCGGTTCAACATCAGCATCGGCGGCTTTGTGCCGGATCTCTACAAGCAGCAGGTGGTCGAGAATTCCGACTTCCGCAAATATGACGATGCGCTGCGCATGATCCTCGACTGCACCGACGAGCTCGCGCAGGAGCTGGAGCGCCGGCTCGGCGCGGCGGCCTCGCGCGGCATCGTCCGCTACGGGCTGCATCGGCAGGATGCCGCGATGATGACCTGCTTCACGCCGTCCGCGATCCGGCCCGATCACGTCCACTTCATCGACGGCGCACGAGGCGGCTACGCGTCGGCTGCGACCGCGTTGAAAGCCGCGGTCGCCTGAGCGCGGATCAGCGGGAGCGGGTCCAGGTCTCGCCGCCGCACAGCGATCCGACGCAGCCTTCCACCTTCAGCGTATCCGGGCCGGAAACGGAGATGTGGCTGGTGTAGCTCTGGCCGTCGTCGGCGTTGTAGATCTTGCCGGACCATTTGTTCGGCCCCTCCGAGTGAACGCCTTCGAACAGTTGCAGCCCGATGATCGGGCGGTTGGCCAGCGAGCGATTCGGATTCTTGTTGTCGACGGCCGGCTTGCCGGTGTCGGTGTCCATCGGCTCCTTCAGCCACACGACGGTGCCGCAGAGATTGGCGCCGCATTTGGCGACCTTGATCCTGGCGTCGCCCGCCTGGGTCAGCCAGGTGCCGGTCGGATCATCGGCGGCCAAAGCGGGCTGCGCCATCACGACGGTCGCCAGCGCAAGACCAGCCAAACGCAATTTCCAAATCATCTTACCCCCCGTTGAAGCCGCGTTTCCATAACAGCAAACGGCGCAGTTGCAATCGTCGAGGTGCGGTTGTCCAAGGCATGATCATCACGATCAGGTGCATTGCCGACGGGCCGTCTCAATCCGTTGTTCGATTGTCTCATGGCATGTGTCGGGAAATGGTTTTGACTGCCGCAACAAACTCCGCTGTCGTCCCGGCCCTTGAGCCGGGACCCATACCCCCAGGGAGCGGTTTGAGGCACGCCGGCCATTGGCTTTTCGCATCTCACGTCCGCCGCGGCGTATGGGTCCCGGATCGGCGCCATGCTGCGCTGGCGCGCGTCACGGCTTGTCCGGGACGACGACGGCGGGTGAGGCGGTTTCACGGTTCAAACAGCGATGGACATAGCTTTGCAGTCTCGCGGCCCTTCACGCCCGAGGTCTGCGATCATTGTGGCCCTTGCAAAAATGCAGAGGGCGCAGGGAATGCCGGGTGAAGGCCTCACCCATGGCCCGCCTGCTGAAAAAATGCAGGCGGCAGGTACCACAGGCAAAGCCGAACACTCCGGCATTCCCTGCGCGACGGTCTTCACGCTTATACGCAGTCTCCCTGGTGCGCCGGGCTTGTTGGCCACCATCCCCAGCGCCATGCGTTCGCATTGCGCCAGGTTGACACCAGCTTCGGGGTGTCAGGACGCTGCGACTTCACGTCCGCGCGCTACCGTTCGTCCGCACGCCGATAAGCATGCTGCGGCAGCAACGCGGCCATCGCATCCCCACCTCGCGTGTCGTGACGATCGCGCGCAACGCCCCTCTGCGGTGAGGCGGGATGCCGGGATACAATCATGATTTCGTAAAAAACGCAAGAAGATTATTTTTTTCGGAAGACTGCCATGTGCTCCGCTGTCGTCCCGGCCTTGAGCCGGGACCCATCCTCCGCAGCGGACATCATGGGCAAAGCGCCAATGACCAGCGTGCCTCAAACATCTCCCTGCGGGTATGGGTCCCGGATCTGCGCGCGCGTGCCGCGCGCTTGTCCGGGACGACAGGGGAGAGCGGCCTCACCACGGCAGGCCGCAGAGGTCGATGGTGCCGCGCGTCGGCGCGGTGCGCTTGACGTCGTGCACGAGCGCAGACAGCGTGTCGAAGCGGATGCGGCCCTGCTCGGGCTGCTCGGCGTAGACGTCGCCGTCGAACGGAATGAAGCCGCGTGCCGTATAGAAGGGGATGCGATCCGCCGCGCAGAACAGGACGGCGTAGTTGATCGAGTCCTCGTGCCGCAGGGTCTGGATCGCCGCGTTCAGTCCCACCGTGGCGAGACCGCGGTTGCGCATGTCGGCGCGCGTCAAAACGCCGCCGATGCCGCCGACATTGACGTTCTGACCGTTCCATTTCACGAGTCGGCGATAGATGCCGACATGGCAGAGCACCTCGCCGCTCTCGTCCTGTACCAGCACCCGCAGGTCGGCATGCGCAAATGTGATACCTGCCCACGGTAATCCGGCGACCACCTCCGGCGGCCAAACCGCGTCGTAAAGCGGCTTGACCAGCGGCCAGGCGGCGTCACCATTCAATATGTCGATCTCGATGCTCATCAAAGCGGCTCGCTTTTTCCAAATTCACGGTGTTTTACGGTGTCGGAACCTTCTATAAGAAGGTCCCGTTAAATCCCGTCTTCCACAAGTTGCGGAACCGCCCCCATGACCTTTACGCTTCCCCCCCTGCCTTACGCCTATGAAGCCCTCGGACCCTACATGTCCAAGGAGACGCTCGAGTACCATCACGACAAGCATCATCAGGCCTATGTGACCAACGGCAACAATGCGATCAAGGGGACCGAATTCGAAGGCAAGTCCCTCGAGGAGATCGTCAAGGGCTCGTTCGGCAAGAACCCCGCCGTGTTCAACAATGCCGGCCAGCATTTCAACCACATCCATTTCTGGTCCTGGATGAAGCCGAACGGCGGCGGCTCCAAGCTGCCCGGCCGGCTCGAGAAGAAGATCGACGAGGATCTCGGCGGCTTCGAGAAGTTCAAGGCCGACTTCGCCGCCGCCGGCGTCGGCCAGTTCGGCTCCGGCTGGTGCTGGCTCTCGGTCAAGAACGGCAAGCTCGAAATCTCCAAGACGCCGAACGGCGAGAACCCGCTGGTGCACGGCGCGACCCCGATCCTCGGCTGCGACGTCTGGGAACACTCCTACTACATCGACTATCGCAACCGTCGTCCCGACTATCTGAAGGCGTTCGTCGACAGCCTGATCAACTGGGATTACGTCGACGAACTCTACGGCAAGGCGATCTGATTCCTCGCATGCGAGGTGTGGGCGGCGGCTTCGGCTCGCCGCCCTTTTTCATGCCCGACGCGGTTTGATGCGGGCGATCCTTGCAAGGCGGAAGCCTCTGCGGCAAAAGTTTTGCATCTTTTGTGGCAAGGGCAGGGCATCCATTGTCGCGATGTGGTCTGCAGGTGAGGTCCCGTGAATCAGCTGGTCGGATATTTTCTCGTTTTCTTTGGCGGCGGCTGCGGCGCATCGCTGCGGCACGCGATCAACATGGCGAGCGCCAGGGCGCTCGGCACCGACTTCCCCTACGGCACCTTCATCATCAATATCACTGGCTCCACCGTGATGGGCCTGATCGCCGGCTACCTCGCCTTCAAGGGCGAAGCGACCCAGCATTGGCGGCTGTTCCTGATGACCGGCATCCTCGGCGGCTACACCACGTTCTCGGCGTTCTCGCTCGACACCGCGCTGCTGTATGAGCGCGGCGCGCTTGGGCTGGCCGCACTGTATGTGCTCGGCTCGGTCGGCATCTCCATCGCCGGCCTGTTCGGCGGTCTCGCGCTGATGCGGTATCTGAGCTGACGGATCGGCGGGCAGAGCGAGGCACGATCTCTCATCCGTCATTGCGAGCGCAGCGCGCTGCGCTCGCAATGACGGATGGGGCGAAGACCTCCGGCCTCAGAAACACCGCCCAGCCGGCCGGTGGACAGGGGTGATGTTATAATGTAACATCATGACGAAATGACGCAGCCTGCCCTCCATAGCCACGGCCATTCCCATGCCCACGGGCATGGCCACAGCCACGGTCCCGCGGCGCCGCATCCGGCGCAGCCTGCACCGTGGTCGATCCTGCGCATGCCGGTGACCACCCGGCTCGGCGCGGCGCTGGCGGCGAGCGCGGTGCTCTGGCTGATCGTCTGGCTGGCGATGCGGTGATGACGGTCATGGTCCAGCTGCAATTCCGCGACGTGACTCTGGGCTACGACCGCCACCCCGCCGTGCATCACCTCACCGGTGAGGTCGCGACGGGCGCGCTGCTCGCCGTGGTCGGTCCCAACGGCGCCGGCAAGTCGACCCTGTTCCGCGGCCTTGTCGGCCTGCTCAAGCCGCTCGCCGGTACCATCACGGCCGCCGGCCTAAAGCCGCGCGAGATCGCCTATCTGCCGCAGATTGCCGATATCGACCGCTCCTTCCCGATCTCGGTGTTCGATTTCGTCAGCACCGGACTGTGGCGCAGCACCGGCATGTTCGGCGGCATCGGCGCGGTCGCGCGCGAGAAGATCGCGCAGGCGATCGCGGCCGTCGGCCTCACCGGATTCGAGGGCCGCGGCATCGGCACGCTGTCGGGCGGCCAGATGCAGCGCATGCTGTTCGCGCGCGTGCTGCTGCAGGATGCCCGGGTGATCGTGCTCGACGAGCCGTTCAATGCGATGGATACGAAGACCTCGGCCGACCTGTTGCAACTGATCGAGCACTGGCATGGCGAGCGGCGCACCGTGCTGGCGGCGCTGCACGACATGGAGATGGTGCGCGCGCATTTCCCGCAGACCCTGCTGCTGGCGCGCGAGGCCGTGGCCTGGGGACCGACGGCGGAGGTGCTGACCGCCGACAATCTGTCGCAGGCGCGTCGGATGTGCGAGGCGTTCGACGATGCCGCCGCGCCCTGCGTGCCCGCGCAAGCCTCCAAGGCGGCATGATGCTGCGCGAGGTGCTGTTCGCTCCGTTCTCGGATTTCGAGTTCATGCGCCGCGCGCTCGCGGCGGTCATCGCGCTGTCGCTCGGCTCCGGACCGATCGGCGTCTTCCTGATGCTCAGGCGCATGAGCCTGGTCGGCGACGCCATGGCACATGCGATTCTTCCCGGCGCGGCGATCGGTTTCCTGCTGTCGGGGCTCAATTTGTTCGCGATGACGACCGGCGGCCTGATCGCCGGCTTCGCCGTGGCGCTGCTATCGGGCCTCGTGTCGCGCTCGACCGGGCTGAAGGAGGACGCGTCGCTCGCGACCTTCTATCTGGCGTCGCTCGCGATCGGCGTCACCATCGTCTCGGTCAAGGGCACCAACGTCGATCTCTTGCACGTGCTGTTCGGCAACATCCTGGCGATGGACGACCCGACCCTGCTGATGGTCGCGACCAACGCCACCATCACGCTCGTGGTGCTCGCCGTGATTTACCGCCCGCTGGTGGTGGAGAGCGTCGATCCCTTGTTCCTGCGCACCGTGAGCCGGGCCGGTGCGCCGGCGCATCTGATCTTCCTCGCCCTGATCGTCGTCAACCTCGTCAATGGCTTCCAGGCCCTCGGCACCTTGCTCGCTGTCGGCCTGATGATCCTGCCGGCGGGGATCGCCCGGTTCTGGTCGCGCGACGTCACGCCGATGATCTGCATCGCGGTCGCCTCTGCGATCGTCTCCGGCTATGTCGGGCTGGTGCTGTCGTTCCAGACCCGCATTCCCTCGGGGCCTGCGATCATCCTGGTCGCGTCCTTGCTCTATCTCACCTCGGTGCTGTTCGGACGCGTGGGCGGCGTGCTTCCGCAACTGTTTCCGGGACGCCATCTCGAAGCTTGAAGTCGATGCCCATGAAACGCCTGCTGTCCGCGCTGAGCCTGCTCTTCGGCCTTGTTCTGATTGTCCCCGCATCGGCCGAGACCCGGCTGAACGTCGTCACCAGCTTCTCGATCCTCGCCGATTTCGTCCGCCAGGTCGGCGGCGACAAGGTCAATGTCGCCTCGCTGGTCGGGCCGGACAGCGACGTGCACGTCTACACGCCGACGCCGCATGATGCGAAGGATGTCGGCGCCGCGCAGCTCCTGATCGTCAACGGCCTCGGGCTGGAGGGCTGGCTGCCACGGCTGCAGCAGGCTTCCGGCAGCAAGGCGCCGATCGTCGTCGCCACCCGGGGCATCACCCCGCGCAAGCGCGGCTCGGATGCCGATCCGCATGCCTGGCAGTCGGTCGGCAATGCCAAGGTCTATGTGAAGAACATCCGCGATGCGCTGGTCGCGGCCGACCCCGCAGACGCGGAAGTCTTCAAGGCCAATGCGGAGCGCTATCTCGGCGAGCTCGATGCACTCGACCGCGAGGTCCGCGCCGAGATCGACAAGATCCCGGCGGAGCGGCGCAAGGTGATCTCGACCCATGACGCCTTCGGTTATTTCGCCGATGCCTATGGCATCCAGTTCATCGCCCCGCTCGGCGTCTCCACCGAGACCGAGCCGTCGGCCCGCGACGTTGCCGAGATCATCCGCCAAGTGAAAAAAGCGGGGATTCCGGCCGTCTTCCTGGAGAATTTCAACGACGACCGGCTGGTCGGCCGGATCGCCGCCGAGACCGGCGCGAAGATCGGCGGGACGCTGTATTCCGACGCCCTGAGCGATGAAAAGGGCCCCGTTCCCACTTACATTGCCATGGTCAGGCACAATATAAGGGCCCTGACGAGCGCGCTGGTCCGTTAGGGTTTTCGAGCCCTCGCGGCGGTGCGCTTTTGAGCCATTTTCGACGCGATCTGAGGTTTTCGGAGTGAGCATGTCCGACGCGAGCAAGACACCAGTGACGGTCCTGACCGGCTATCTCGGGGCCGGCAAGACCACGCTTCTGAACCGCATCCTCTCGGAAGACCACGGCAAGAAATACGCCGTCATCGTCAACGAATTCGGCGAGATCGGCATCGACAACGACCTCATCGTCGGCGCCGACGAGGAAGTGTTCGAGATGAACAATGGCTGCATCTGCTGCACCGTCCGCGGCGATCTCGTGCGCATCATCTCTGGCCTGATGCGGCGCAAGGGCAAGTTCGACGCCATCATCGTCGAGACCACGGGGCTGGCCGATCCGGCGCCGGTGGCGCAGACCTTCTTCGTCGACGAGGACGTGCAGAAGAACGCGCGGCTCGATGCCGTGGTGACGGTGGCCGATGCCAAATGGCTGTCGGACCGGCTCAAGGATGCGCCGGAGGCCAAGAACCAGATCGCGTTTGCCGACGTCATCGTGCTCAACAAGACCGATCTCGTCACCAAGCCGGAGCTCGCCGAGGTCGAGGCGCGCATCCGCGCCATCAACCCCTACGCAAAGCTGCATCGCACCGAGCGCTGCCAGATCGCGATCTCGGATGTGCTGGAGCGCGGCGCGTTCGATCTCGACCGCATTCTGGAGATCGAGCCGCAATTCCTCGAAGCGGGCGACGATCACGATCATCACCACCATGATCACGACCACGGCCATGATCACCATCACCACGATCACGGCCTGAAGCACTATCACGACGAGGAGATGCAATCGCTGTCGCTGCGCTCCGACAAGCCGCTCGATCCGTCGAAGTTCATGCCGTGGCTGCAGAACCTGGTGCAGACCGAGGGCGGCAAGATCCTGCGCTCGAAGGGCATCCTGTCGTTCCAGGACGATGACGACCGCTACGTCTTCCAGGGCGTGCACATGATGCTCGAAGGCGATCATCAGCGGAGGTGGAAGCCCGACGAGGCGCGCCAGAGCCGCGTCGTCTTCATCGGCCGCGAGCTGCCGGAAGACGCCATCCGCGAAGGCTTCGAACGCTGCATCGTGACCTGATGACGTCGTTCGACCAGGGCGGCGAGGCCGCATCTATCGTGTCTGTCACCGACAAGGTGAAGCCGGTCTCGCTCGGCATGGCCGTCACGGCCGTGCACTATCTCGGCGATCGTGCCGCCTTCGTCGGCACCGAGGAGAGCGTCGCAATCGTCGACGGCGAGGGTGAGATCAGCAAGGTCGACGTCACCGGCGGCGGCATCCTGTCGGCAGTGTCGGACGGATCGCGGATCGTGATCGGCGGCGATGACGGCAAGGTTTCCTCGCTCGACAAGGCGGGCAGCGTCAGCGTGCTCGTGACCGATCCGAAGCGGCGCTGGATCGACAACGTCGCGCTTCATCCGGATGGTGCGATCGCCTGGTCGGTGGGCAAGACCGCGTTCGTGCGTCAGCCCAAGGGCGAGGAGAAGTCGCTCGAGGTGCCGTCGACCGCGGGCGGACTTGCGTTTGCGCCGAAGGGCCTGCGGCTCGCGATCGCGCACTACAACGGCGCCACCTTGTGGTTTCCCAACATGGCGGGCGAGCCGGAATTTTTAGGCTGGGCCGGCTCGCATCACGCGGTCACCTTCAGTCCCGACAACAAGTTCCTGGTCACCGCGATGCACGAGCCGGCGCTGCACGGCTGGCGGCTCGCTGATAGCAGGCACATGCGGATGACCGGCTATCCGTCGCGGGTGAAATCGATGTCCTGGGGCAGCGGCGGCCGTTTCCTGGCGACATCGGGGGCCGACATGGTCATCCTGTGGCCGTTCGTCGGCAAGGATGGTCCGATGGGCAAGGAGCCGGCGATGCTGGCGCCGATGAAGGCCAAGGTCACTGCGGTCGCCTGCCATCCCAAGCAGGACATCCTGGCCTGCGGCTACGAGGACGGCACCGTGCTGATGGTGCGGATGCAGGACGGCGCCGAGATCCTGGTGCGGCGGAACGAGACGCCGCCGATCGTGGCGCTGGGCTGGAATGCTGCGGGAACGTGGCTCGCATTCTCGGACGAAAGCGGCGAGGCGGGCCTGCTGCGGCTCTGATCCACCGGGCCATCTGATCCCCGGACATGGGGGCGCAGCTGCGGCCCGGAACCGGCCCGCCTGCCGATCGTTGTTCCGCATCTCAACCTTGGTGCGGATGACAGCCATGGCCGCGATCAACAGCAAACGGACGTTGCGCAGAGACCGGCTGCTTGCAGCCGGCCTGCTCGGCCTCGGCGCCCTCATTGCCCTGATCTCGCTGACCGAGATCAAGGCCAATCACCTCGACCAGGTTGCCCAGGCGACGCCCTCGGCCTCGCCTGAACCGTCAGCGACCCCGGCCGAGTCCAAGCCCGGCGGCACGCGCCCGACGACGCCGGCGCCAGAGCCCGCGCGCCCTGACGTGGAAGCTCAAAAGGAAGGCGCCAAGCCGGCGCTGCCGCCGGCCCCGGCCGAGAAGATCGCGCCGCCGATGGAGCGGAAGTAGCTGGAGAGGCCCAAACGCGGCCGCAAATTCCGCTGTCGTCCCGGCGAACGCCGGGACCCATAACCCCAGGACGTCGTTCGAGGCAGGCTGTTAGCTCCATCTTCCGTCTCATACCCGCCGGGGAGCATGGGTCCCGGGTCGGCGCCACGACGGCGTTGCCGTCGTGGCTTGCCCGGGACGACAGTGGAGGTTTACCGCACCAGGATGTTCCGGAACTGCCACGGATCGGACGTGTCGATGTCCTCCGGGAACAGGCCCGGGCGATCGTTCAGCGGCGTCCAGTCGGTGTAGTAGCCCTTCACCGGGCCGAGATAGGGCGACTGGATTTCGAGGCAGCGGCGGAAGTCCATCTCGTCGGCCTCGACGATGCCGGCGGTCGGGTTTTCCAGCGCCCACACCATGCCGGCGAGCACGGCGGACGAGACCTGCATGCCGGTCGCGTTCTGGTACGGCGCGATGCGGCGGGTCTCCTCGATCGAGAGCTGCGAGCCGTACCAATAGGCGTTCTTGCCGTGGCCGTAGAGCAGCACGCCGAGCTCGTCGATGCCGTCGACGATCTCGTTCTCGTCGAGGATGTGCCACTTCCCCTGCATCTTGCCGGTGGCGCCGAAGATCTCGTGCAGCGACAGCACGGCGTCATTCGCCGGGTGATAGGCGTAGTGGCAGGTCGGGCGATAGACGACCTTGTCACCGTCGCGCACGGTGTAGTAGTCGGCGATCGAGATCGACTCGTTGTGGGTCACCAGGAAGCCGTATTGCGCGCCCGGCGTCGGGCACCACGAGCGGACGCGGGTGTTGGCGCCCGGCTGCAGCAGATAGATCGCAGCGCCGCAGCCCTCGGTGTGGCCGCGGCCGTTCTCCGGCATCCATGTCTCATGCGTGCCCCAGCCGAGCTCGGCCGGCTGCATGCCCTCGGAGACGAAGCCCTCGACGGACCAGGTGTTGACGAACACGTCCATCGGCTTCGGATTCCTGGAGCGCTGCGTGTCGCGCTCGGCGATGTGGACGCCCTTGACGCCGAGCTTGTGCATCAGCTGCGCCCAGCCCTCGCGGCTCTTCGGCTCGACGATCTCGGTCTTGGTGTCCTTGGCGATGTCGAGCAGCGCCTGCTTGACGAACCAGGAGACCATGCCGGGATTGGCGCCGCAGGTGGAGACGGCGGTGGTGCCGCCCGGGCTCTTGCGGCGGGCGGCCAGCAGCGTCTCGCGCAGCGCGTAGTTGGAGCGCTGCTCGACGCCCATCTGCTTGTCGAAATAGAAGCCGGCCCACGGCTCGACGACGGTGTCGATGTAGAGCGCACCGATCTCCCGGCACATCGTCATGAGGTCGACCGAGGAGGTGTCGACCGACAGGTTGACGCAGAAGCCCTGGCCGCCGCCTTCGGTGAGCAGCGGCACCAGCAGATCGCTGTAGTTGTCGCGGGTCACGCCCTGCTGGATGAAGCGGACGCCGTGCTTCTTTGCGAGCGCGCCGTCGTCATGCGGATCGATGATGACGAAGCGGCTCTTGTCGTAGTCGAAATGGCGTTCGATCAAAGGCAGGGTGCCCTTGCCGATCGAGCCGAAGCCGATCATCACGATGGGGCCGGTGATCTTCGCGTGGATCTGCGAGCTCATGAATGGTTCTCCGCGAAAGGTGCGTGGGATGGATGGATTCAGGCGGCGCGCCGCCTTCAGACGCTGCGCCGCTTTTAGGTGCTGCGCCGCTTGGCCGTGACCTCGATCTCGACCTTCATCTCGGGCTTGAGCAGGCCTGCGACGACCACCATCGTGGCTGCCGGACGGATGTCGCCGAGCACGTCGCCGCAGACCGCGAAATGGGCATCGGCGTCGTTGACGTCGGTGAGGTAGTAGGTCGCGCGGACGATATCGGCCATCTCGAAGCCGCCCTCCTGCAGGGCGGCGGCGATGGTCTTGAAGCAGTTGCGTGACTGGCTCGTGACATCGGCCGGCATCGTCATGGTGGTGTAGTCGTAGCCGGTGGTGCCGGCGACGAAGGCGAAGTCGCCGTCGACGACGGCGCGGCTGTAGCCGAAGCTCTTCTCGAACGGTGATCCGGTAGAGATCAGACGGCGGGACATGGCGGACCTCGTGGTGGGATTTTCGGGGGTTAAAGAGCTTTTGCTGCACCTGCGCAACCCCTGGCGGGGCGGGCAGGACGCGGCCTGCCCGCATGCCTAACGCAGGCGGGTGACGTCAGGTCCGGCGGGCGGCGTGCTGCTCCAGCGCCGCACCACGATGTCGCGGACGATCATGATCCCGAGCAGGATCAGCAGGAGCGTCGGCAGCAATGTCCGCCGCCGCGGTGCGTGCCCGTCGCGGGCATTTACGCCGCGCAAGATACCAGCCGCTCCTTGCGGCTGCGGCGAGCCTTCCGCTCCCGGGCGCCGGTGGCGCGGATCGGGCCTGCGGCGCCATCGAGCGCACCCTCGACCAGCTCGAGCCCGAGCAGGCGCTCGTGCGCGAACGGGCCGGGCAGCTCCAGCTCAGCGGTCTGCGCGACCGAGAAGCCGAAGCGGGCGTAATAGGGCGCGTCGCCGAGCAGGATCACGGCGCCATGGCCGCGCGACGCCGCGATCATCAGCGCGGCGTTCATCAGCGCAGCGCCGACGCCGAGGCTGCGCGCCTCACGCGCGACCGCCAGCGGTCCCAGCATCAGCGCGTCGCGTCCGCCGGCGCTGACGTGCCACAACCGCAGCGTTCCCACCAGGGCGCCGCCGCGCACTGCCGACAAGGCGAGGCCCGCGGCGGGCGCGCGTCCGTCGCGCAGGCGCTGGCAGGTGCGCTCATGGCGATTCTCGCCAAAGCAGGCATCGAGCAGCGTCTCGCGCGCCGCGACGTCGGAGGCTCGTTCGCTGCGGATCGCGAACGAAGCGGCAGTCCGATGGGGCGCAGTGGTAACGGAGCGAAAAGCGGTCATGGCACGTCAGTCCCCGGCCTGCGCCGCGAGCCACCGCCCGCGCGCAAACACGTGATGTCAGGTTGAAGGTGACGGTCTATCGCTCCCTCCCCCGCTTGCGGGGGAGGGTCGGGGTGGGGGCAGCCCCACCCGAAGCTTCGCGTCGTCTCACCCGCAAGCGGGTGGCGAAGCAAGCCAGGTCAGATGTGATAGGTCTTCAGCGGGGGGATGCCGTTGAAGGCCACCGACGCGTAGGTCGACGTATAGGCTCCGGTCCCCTCGATCAGCACCTTGTCGCCGATCGAGAGCGTCACCGGCAGCGGATACGGCAGCTTCTCGTACATCACGTCGGCCGAATCGCAGGTCGGGCCGGCGAGCACGCACGGGGTCATCTCCGCGCCCTCATGCGGGGTGCGGATGGCGTAGCGGATCGACTCGTCCATCGTCTCGGCGAGACCGCCGAACTTGCCGATGTCGAGATAGACCCAGCGCAGCTCGTCCTCGTCGCTCTTCTTCGAGATCAGCACCACTTCTGACTCGATGATCCCGGCATTGCCGACCATGCCGCGGCCCGGCTCGATGATCGTCTCCGGGATCTGGTTGCCGAAATGCTTGCGCAGCGCACGGAAGATCGAGCGGCCGTACTGCACGACCGGCGGCACGTCCTTCAGGTACTTGGTCGGGAAGCCCCCGCCCATGTTCACCATGGTCAGGTTGATGCCGCGCTCGGCGCAGTCGCGGAACACCGTCGAGGCCATCGCCAGCGCGCGGTCCCACGCCTTCACCTTGCGCTGCTGCGAGCCGACATGGAACGAGATGCCGCACGGCTCCAGGCCGAGCCGCTTGGCCAGGTCCAGCACGTCGACCGCCATCTCCGGATCACAGCCGAACTTGCGCGACAGCGGCCACTCGGCGCCGGCGCAATCGTACAGGATGCGGCAGAACACCTTGGCGCCCGGCGCGGCGCGCGCGATCTTCTCGACCTCGGCGGCGCAGTCGACCGCGAACAGGCGGATGCCGAGCGCATAGGCGCGCGCGATGTCCCGCTCCTTCTTGATCGTGTTGCCATAGGAGATGCGGTCCGGCGTCGCACCGGCGGCCAGCGCCATCTCGATCTCGGCGACCGTCGCCGTGTCGAACGACGAGCCCAGCGAGGCGAGCAGCGACAGCACTTCCGGCGCCGGATTGGCCTTGACCGCGTAGAACACGCGGCTGTCCGGCAGCGCCCTAGCGAAGCTCATGTAGTTGTCGCGCACGATCTCGAGGTCGACGACGAGACAGGGCTCGTGGTCCAGACCTTCCTCGCGGCGGTTGCGCAGGAATTCCCGGATACGTTCGGTCATAGCACCCTCCAAACGGTCCCAGCGACGAGACCCGTTCAAAATGATCCCGACACGGGTGCCTTGGCGTTGCCGCCCGATGGAAAGGCGACAAAACCTCGAACCCGTAGCCGAATTGTGCTGCCGTGGATTGGTTGGGAATTTCCCGCCCGCACACCTGGCAATGAAGGACAAGCCTTTTCAGTAGCCCGCGCCGGCTTTGGACTGCCGGTAGAGACCAAAAAAGCCCGATCCGTCGTTGCTTTAAGTCGCGTCCCCCGTTGAGAGCGGGGTGCGCCGGTTCGCCTCCGGCTGCCAGTCACGGTTGCAAGAGATGGGGTGACCTTCAGCGGCATCTCTTGAGAGAGATGCTGGGCTCTGGAGCATGACGATCTCGATCATGGTGATCTTGATCGCAACGATCCGAGGGCCCCTCGGTTCCTCATCCCTTGGCGGCTGTCCGGCCTCTTGTCCGGATACCTACCGACTGACACACGACCACAGGCACGTGCGAAATTGGGCAGAAGCGGAAATAAGCGTTTTGAATTTCGTTCGCAAGGAATTTTTGGGCGCCGGGAAAGATTTCCCTAATCTGTGCTTACGCGACACACATGCTGCGCAGATGTCTGAACGAACGTTAAGCGAGCTTAAAGTTTCGTAACGCGTTCACCCTTGCAGGACAGTGTTTTCGCGTGACTCACGCGCGCCTGGTGAACGGCTCGATGCGCTGCGCGCCACGGATGAAGCCGATCATCACGAACACGCCGATCGCGAACAGCACGGCCTGAACGATGTGCGCGCCGCCATCGCCGAGCCCGAACAGAATCGCGAGCGCCCAGCCGCCGGCGAAGGCCGCACCGAACACTTCGGCACCGATCAGGATCGCCGCCGAGATGACGGTGATCACGGTCGGCCAGGCGATCTGGCGGCCGGCTTTGGAGGTGGTCTCTGCGTTCATGGTCCAGGGTCCTGTTGCGGGCCGCAATCTCTCCGAAAAGGCCCGGCCCTTCAAGGGGAAATGACCCAAAAAGGGCCGGCTCCGTGGTATGAGGGGCGCATCGAACTTCCGGGAGAGGACGGACCCCAGCCGATGTCAGACACCACCGCTGTGATCGACGCCCAGACCAATCCGCTGCTCGTGGCCTGGGAGACCCCGCACCAGACACCGCCGTTCGACGCGATCAGGCCCGAGCACTTCCTGCCGGCCTTCGAGCGCGCCTTCGCCGACCACGCCGCCGAAATCACCGCCATTACCCATGACCCGGCCGAGCCGGACTTCGCCAACACCATCACGGCGCTGGAGCGCTCGGGAAAGCTGCTGTCGAAGGTCGCGGCTGTCTTCTACGATCTGGTGTCGGCGCATTCGAACCCGGCGATTCTGGAGATCGACAAGGACGTGTCGCTGCGGATGGCGCGGCACTGGAACCCGATCATGATGAATGCCGTGCTGTTTGGCCGCATCGCGCTGCTCTACGACAACCGCAAGGACCTCAAGCTCACTGGTGAGGAGCAGCGGCTCCTGGAGCGCACCTACACCCGCTTCCGCCGTGCCGGCGCCGGCCTCTCGGACGATGACAAGGTACGGATGGCCGAGATCAACGAGAAGCTCGCCCAGCTCGGCACCACCTTCAGCCACCACGTGCTCGGCGACGAGCAGGACTGGTACCTCGAGCTCGGCGAGGACGACCGCGCCGGACTGTCCGAGAGCTTCGTGGCTGCTGCCAAGGCTGCGGCGGAAGAGCGCGGCATGCCCGGCAAGACGATCGTGACCCTGTCGCGCTCCTCGGTCGAGCCGTTCCTGCAGAGCTCTGCCCGCCGCGACCTGCGCGAGAAGGTGTTCAAGGCCTTCACCGCGCGCGGCGACAATGGCAACGCCAACGACAACAACGCCGTCATCGGCGAGATCCTGTCCTTGCGCGAGCAGGCCGCCAAGATCATGGGCTTTCCGAACTTCGCCGCCTATCGCCTCGAGGATTCCATGGCGAAGACGCCGGAGGCCGTGCGCGGGCTGCTGGAGCGCGTCTGGAAGCCGGCGCGCGCCAAGGCGCTGGCCGACCGCGATCAACTGCAGGAGATGATCACGGCGGAGGGCGGCAACTTCAAGCTCGCGGCCTGGGACTGGCGCTATTACGCCGAGAAGCTGCGCCAGGCGAAGGCCAACTTCGACGACGCGGCGATCAAGCCGTATCTTTCGCTCGACAACATGATCGCAGCCGCCTTCGACTGCGCCACGCGGCTGTTCGGCATCACCTTCGCCGAGCGCAAGGACATCCCGGTCTGGCATCCGGACGTCCGGGTCTGGGAGATCAAGGACGCGGGAGGCCGCCACAAGGCGCTGTTCTATGGCGACTACTTTGCCCGCTCGTCGAAGCGCTCCGGCGCCTGGATGACCTCGCTGCGCGACCAGCAGAAGCTCGACGGCGACACCGCGCCCTTGATCATCAACGTCTGCAATTTTGCGAAAGGCGCCGACGGCCAGCCGTCGCTGCTGTCGCCGGACGACGCTCGCACCTTGTTCCACGAGTTCGGCCACGGCCTGCACGGCATCCTGTCCAACGTGACCTATCCCTCGCTATCTGGCACTGCGGTTTTCACCGATTTCGTCGAGCTGCCGTCGCAGCTCTACGAGCACTGGCAGGAGCGTCCCGAGGTGCTGCAGACCTTCGCGCGCCACTACCAGACGGGCGAGCCGCTGCCGCAGGACCTGCTCGAGCGCTTCCTGGCCGCGCGCCGCTTCAACCAGGGCTTTGCCACCGTCGAGTTCGTGTCCTCGGCGCTGATCGATCTCGAATTCCACACCCAGCCGGCGGCGGCGTCGAAGGACGTGCGTGCGTTCGAGCGGGCCGAGATGGAGAAGATCGGCATGCCGCCCGAAATCGCGCTGCGCCACCGGCCGACTCAATTCGGCCATATCTTCTCGGGAGACCATTATGCGGCGGGCTATTACAGCTACATGTGGTCGGAGGTGATGGATGCGGATGCCTTCGGCGCCTTCGAGGAAGCCGGCAACATCTTCGATCCGGCGGTCGCCAAGCGGCTCCACGACAATGTCTACGCCTCGGGCGGCTCGCTCGATCCGGAAGCGGCCTACATCGCCTTCCGCGGCCGCGAGCCCGAGCCCGACGCGCTGCTGCGCCGGCGCGGTCTGCTCGACGTTGCCAAGGCGGCTTGAGGTGAAGAGGATGGCACTGGTCCGGTTCGTCTTCGCTGCGCTGACGCTCGTATTCGGCGCGAGCGCGGCGAGCGCCCACCCGCATGTCTGGGTCACCGCGAGCAGCGAGCTGCTCTATGCGGCCGATGGCTCGGTGACCGGCGTGCGCCACGCCTGGACCTTCGACGACATGTTCGCGACCTACGCGCTGCAGGGCCTCGAGACCAAGCAGAAGGGCGTCTACACCCGCGAGGAGCTGGCGCCGCTGGCGCAGACCAACGCCGAGTCGCTGAAGGAATATGCCTACTTCACCTTCCTCAAGGCCGACGGGCGCAAGCAGAAGCTCGAGGACCCCGTCGACTATTACCTCGAATACAAGGACACCAAGCTGACCCTGCACTTCACCCTGCCGCTGAAGGCGCCGGTGAAGACGAAGCAGCTCCAGGTCGAGGTCTACGATCCCAGCTATTTCATCGATTTCCAGATGGCGGAGAAGGATCCCGTCACGCTGGTCAGCGCTCCCTCGGGCTGCAAGTTCGGCCTGGTGAGACCGAGCGACGGCGGATCCGTCGCGCAGACCATGAACGAACAGACATTCCTGAGCGGCGGGGCGAACGCCAATTTCGGAATGAACTTCGCCAACAAGATCTCAGTGGAATGTCCATGACGCCTCGCCCCAGCTCCGCTCGACCGCTCCTGACCTGCGTTGCGATCCTCGCAGCACTCGTCGCCGCCGACGCCGCCTCGCATGCGCTGCTCGCCAAGCCGCCGTTCGGCGCACCGGCCGAGCCACAGGTCGGCGGCATCGTCGGCTGGCTGCTCGCCAAGCAGTCGGAGTTCTACCGCCAGATGTCGGGGGCGATCCGCTCGGCCAAGGAAGACGGCTCGGCGGTGTGGTGGCTGCTGGCGATCTCGTTTGCCTACGGCATCTTTCATGCTGCGGGCCCCGGTCACGGCAAGGCGGTCATCGCGTCCTATCTCGTCGCCAACCAGGAGACGGCCAAGCGCGGCATCGTGCTGTCGTTCGCCTCGGGCCTGATGCAGGCGCTGGTCGCGGTCGTCATCGTCGGCATCGGTGCGGTGGTGCTCAATGCCACCGCGGCCACGATGTGCAGCGCCGAAAAGGTGGTGGAGATCGCGAGCTACGGCCTGATCGCGCTGCTCGGCGCGCGCCTGGTCTGGGTCAAGGGCGCGGCGTTCCTGCGCACCTGGCAGCCGGCGGCGCCGGCACTGGCGCTGGCCGGAGCGCCAGCGGCCGCCGCGGTCCCGCCCGCTCAGGGCGACGCGCATGATCATCAGCATCGTGCGCATCATCATGACCATGATCACCATGGTCACGACCACCACGGCCACGATCATCATCACCACGATCATGCGCACGCCCATGCTGCGGCGGCGCATGGTCACGCCGCTCACGATCACGTCCACCACGATCACGTTCACGGCGATGATTGCGGTTGCGGCCATTCCCACGGGCCCGCGCCGAGCGAGCTCGCCGGTCCCGGCGGCTGGCAGCGCGGCTTTCAGGCGATCTTCGCCGCCGGCATCCGCCCGTGCTCGGGCGCGATCCTTGTTCTGGTGTTCGCCTTGGCCCAGGGCATGTTCTGGGCCGGCGTCGCCGCGACCTTCGTGATGGGCATGGGCACGGCGGTGACCGTCGCGACCATCGCGGTGCTCGCCGTCGCCGCCAAGGACGTCGCCCGCCGGCTCAGCGCCGGCCGCGAGGGCGGCGGCGCCCTGATCATGCGCGGCCTGGAATTCGGCGCCGCCGGTCTGGTGCTGCTCTTCGGCGCGGGCTTGTTGCTGGGCTACATCGCGGCGGAACGCACGACCTGCTTCTGAGCGGCGCGGGCTCCGTTCCTGGCCTCGCGTTGGTCACTGCGTGCTGGATGCCCCGCTTGCGCGAGGCATGACAGCGGTGAAGGTTGGCCGCGATCGCGCAGCAACAATTGTGTCGTCCCGGGCAAGCCACGAGCGCGCGATAGCGCGGTCGTGGCGCCGACTCGGGACCCATACCTTCCGCCGCGGGGTTTGATAGGCGATTGGAGGTAGTCCCCAGGGCAGATGAGGCCCACCTCGGCATTGTCAAAGGCCATAGAAGCCAGCGCCTGTTTGACACACGCCCCGCGCGAAGGTCTGCTTCAGGTCAATTCGGCTCCGGCGCGGAAGCCGGCGCAAAGCGTGCGCACGACGTTGCGGGCCATTTTTTCGCTTGGCAGATTGGCCGCGACGGCGGCTGCCACATGAGCGGGATGGACGAACACGGTGATTGCGTCGCGCACAACGCCCGCGGCAGCCTCGATATCATCAACTCGAATCTCGCCGCGCTTCTTTGCATCAGCCAGAATGCGGGCGATAAGAGCAGTCATTGCTCGTGAGTAAGCGGCGATGATCTCCGGCCGCTCTTCCACAATTCGGCGGTATAGGCCGTAAACCTCGGCATCCGCAGTGAACCGCTCCCGCTTGCGGGCATGCAGCGCGAGCACCATGCCCTCCAGACGCTCCGCGAAAGGTCCTTCCGCCTCGACAAAGCGGCTTGCCATCTCCTCCTCATCACGCATCGCCTCGACAACCAGGGCATCGAAAATGTCAGCCTTGGAGCGGAAGTGGCGATAGATCGTCGTGTGCGAAGTGCCGAGAGCGCGGGCGATGTCGACGACGTTGGTCTTGGCCTCACCATGGCGGCGCACTTGGGCGCGCGCGGTGTCGAGGATCTGCGCCCGAAACGAAGTTTCCTCGGTAGGAGAAGGGGTTGCGGGCATGGATGTCTTCGATTTCATCGTTCAGAGAGGATACTAGAACTCTCCGGCGCATGCAAACGAACAGATTATGAAATATGTTCGTTGACTTTTGAACGAGGCGGCCACAAGGTTGGGTCATCCAGCTCAAGGAGGTTCGCCATGACTGCTCCCGCCACGCCATCCGACCAGCACCGCGTCGCTCTCGTGACTGGTGGCTCCGGCTTTGTTGGCGGCCGCCTGATTACGCATCTCCTCGTGGGGGGGTGGCAGGTGCGGGCGCTGGCCCGAAGCGCGGAGAGCGAGGCGCAAGTCAAGACACTCGGAGCAACGCCCGTACGCGGCGAACTCAACGACGAACAAGCGTTGCGAAAGGCGATGACAGGATGCGAGGTCGTGTTTCATGTCGCCGCGCACTTCAAGCTTTGGGGCAACCAGGAGATTTTCGACCGGATCAACGTCGAGGGCACGCGCGCCGTCGTGAACGCGGCCGCAGCGACGGCCAGCGTGCGCCGCCTGGTTGCGGTGAGCGCTGCGGCCGTGGTCATGGGCGATCCCGAACCGATGTTGAATGTCGACGAGAGCCTGCCGCTGCAGGTCCGTGCCTTCTCGCCCTACGGATCTTCGAAGGCCGAAGGCGAGCGCGTGTTGCTGGCAGCTAACGGCATGCGTCCCGGCCTGGAGACCATCGCGCTGCGGCCGCCATTTATCTGGGGAGGCAAAATGCCAACTCTCGATCACATGGTAGAGACCGTGAACGCAGGCCGGTGGCAGTGGGTCGCTGGAGGCACGCAGGCCATGTCGAGCTGCCATGTCGATAATCTGTGCGACGCGCTGATTCTCGCCGCAGATCGGGGCCGGGGGGGTGAAGCGTATTTCATCGCCGATGCCGAGCAGAGCACCTTGAAAAGCTTCATCTCGTCTCTGCTTGCCACTCGCGGGATAATCGCTGCGGACAAGTCCGTTCGTTTCGGAATAGCCTGGACCATGGCCGGCCTCATGGGTGCAGCGTGGCGTGTCCTGCGCCTCAAGGGCGAGCCGCCGATCACGCGCCAGATGTTACGCCTTATCGGCAAGCCGTTCACTATCAGCACCCGCAAGGCTCAGACCGAGCTGGGCTATGCGCCCCGGATCGCCATGGACGAAGGGTTGGCCGCGATGCGGCAGCCTGAGGCCAAGCTCGCCAGTTCGTCCGCCCATCGGGGCGAACATCGCGCGAGCGTCGTCTCTGTATGATTGAGGCGCCGGGTGGGGGTATCTACTTCGCAGGCGACACGGGCTTCGGTGACGGAAGCACCTTCAGAGAGGTGGCCCGGGCGCATCCGCAGTTGCGGTTGGCATTGCTGCCCGTCGGCGCCCACGCGCCGCGCTGGTTCATGAAAGACCAACACATGAACCCGGCCGAGGCGGTCGAAGCGTTCCGGCTGTGCGGCGCGCGGCAAGCGGTTGGTCATCACTGGGGTACGTTTCGTCTGACCGACGAAGGTTACGATGAATCTCCCAGAGAATTGGCTTCAGCACTTCGACGCGCCGGGCTGGCACGATCGTTCGTAACGCTCATGCCAGGCTCCATCGTCAACGAGGCCGGGACGGCGGCGAAGGCGTAGCTGCAATGTGGCCATGCCCCTGTGGCCGCAGCGCGCGGCCCAGCGCCATCAGCGGGAAGTAGTGGCGGTACATGCCGTAGCGGAGCATGAAGGCGCGGGACAGCTCAGGGCCCTGCATCAGCCGCTCCTGCAAAGTGGGATCGGTCAGCTTGATGGTCTGGCCGACGCCGTAGCCGGGGAAGCCGGTGCCGGTGAATTCCGGCTCGTCCCAGGTGCCGGCCGACTGGCGCTCGACCAGCCACATGCAGCCGCGCTCGATCGCCTCCTTGTCCTCAGGGCGGTTGACGGCGAGCAGGGCCATCAGCGCCCACGCCGTCTGTGACGCCGTGGTGGTGCCGCGGCCGACCGCGCTGATGTCCATGTAGGAGGCGCAACTCTCGCCCCAGCCGCCATCGGCCTGCTGATGCGCGACGAGCCAGTCGCAAGCGCGGCCGATATAGGGTTGCGTCATGTCCTCGCCGATCGCGGCCAGCGCCGGCAGCACCGCGCCGGTGCCGTAGACGTAGTTGACGCCCCAGCGGCCGAACCACGGGCCGCTCGGCTCCTGCTCCCGTCGGATGTAGTCGAGCGCGCGCACCATGGCCGGATGATTGCGCGAGATGCCAAGCTTGCCGAACGCCTCGACGATGTGGGCGGTGACGTCGACCGACGGCGGATCGAGCGCCTCGCCATAGTCGCAGAACGGAATCTTGGTCAGGATCTTCTGGTTGTTGTCCTTGTCGAACGCGCCCCAGCCGCCCCCCTCGCTCTGCATGCCGATCAGCCAGTCGACGCCGAGCTGAATCGCCTCGTCGATGCCCTTGGCCTGCCACTTCGGATCACGGCGCAGCGGCGCCAACGCGATCAGCGCCACGGCGGTGTCGTCCGTGTCGGGATAATAGTTGTTGGCGTATTCGAACGCCCAGCCGCCCGGCTTGACGTGCGGCAGCTTCATCGACCAGTCGCCGGGCATGCGGACCTGGCGGTCGAGCACCCAGTCGACCGCCTTGTCGACGGCCTCGGGGTAATCGCCGAGCACGCCGGCATCGTCGAAGGCGAGCAGGGTCAGGATCGTGTCCCACACCGGGCTGTTGGTGGCCTGGATGTAGGTGGCGTCGCCGGCATCGACTCGCCAGCCGGGATCGTTCAGGGCATCGAGGCCCTTGGCGAGAACGGGGTGATTGAGCGGATAGCCCTCGGCGTAGAGCGCCATCAGGCCGTAGATCCAGGGCGGCTGGATGCCGCCCCAGGCGCCGTCGAAATCCTGGTGGCGGATCATCCATTCGAGTACGCGGCTGGTGGCCGCGGGCCGGAACAGGCCGAGATTGAGCTTGTTGCCGAGGTTCTGCAGGGCATGCAGCACCTTGTCGGCGCCGCGGAAGAACTTGTCCCAGCCGCCGGCATTGGCCTTCACCGGCAGCTCGTAGTCGAACGCGCTGCGCCCATGCGGAAACAGCGCGTCCAGCCGGTTCTCGGGCGGCAGCGGCCGGCTCGGCCGCCGCGCCGACAGCACCGCGATCGGCATCAGGGTGGCGCGCGCCCATTGCGCGAAGTTGTAGATCGAGAACGGAAACCAGAGCGGAAACCAGATCACCTCGGGCGGGATGTTGGGGGTCTTCTCCCACGGCCATTCGCCGATCAGCGCCAGCCAATAGCGCGTGAACACGCGAATGTTGCGCAAGCCCCCCTTGGCCTCGATCCATTCGCGGGCGCGGCGCACCGGCGGCTCGTCGTCGCGGAAGCCGAGCGAGCGCAGCGCGGCATAGGCCTCGACGGTCGCGTTGATGTCACCATTGGGGGCGCCGAAATAGACCTGCCAGGCGCCGTCCGGGCGCTGGCTGTCGAGCAGCGACTGGCCCAGGCGCTTGCGCAGCGGATGCTCCTCGAGCCCCATGAACCACAGCGCCAGGCACCATTGCGCCTCCATGCAGGCGTTGGATTCGGCGCGGCCGACCCAATGACCGTCGGGCTTCTGGTTGGCGATCAGCCAGTCCGCTGCCGCCCGCACCGTCGATTGCAGGGCGGTCTGGTAATTTCCCGGGTCGCGCGGCGCGCGCGCGGGGGCCGAGCTGGTCAAAGTCATCACGATCCCTCTGGCGGCCTCACAGTGCCGCTGCGGCAGTCGAATTCACTCCGCCCTATAGGGAATTTCGCCGTCAAATCCAATCAACTGGCCGCAGCGGACCGGATCAAAGGAGAAACGAAAGGCGTACAGACGGAGCCCCCATGGCCGTTGTGGTTAGCATCCCGGCGGACACGGAGATGTGACGCGTCTCACGTCCGGAAACTGGCCCACTCAAACCGGCAGGTATTGGCGCAGCAGGGGCAGGAAGAAGATCGCGACGGTGATCAGAAACCCGATCGTCCACAGGATCGAGCGCAGCGACGGCCGGTTGCCGACGTAAGTCAGCACATAGGCGGTGCGCACGATCACGAACAGCACCGACAGCTCGTTGATCAGGTTCTGCGGCGCGCCGCGGAACTCGGCCAGCAGCACCGCCGCGGCAAAGAACGGGAACGCCTCGATGCCGTTCTGATGGGCGCCCAGCGCCCGCTCGCGGATGCCGCCGGCATAGAAGGCGGGATCTCGCGGCCGGGCGTTGTCGTAGCGCCCGGCACCGTCGACGCTGATCCATTTCGCCGGCAGGATCGTTAAGAGGTAGAGCATCACGCTGGCGAAAATGCACAATTCGGCAATCGTCATGGCTCCTCCAGCCCGATGACATCGGTGAAATGGCCCTTATCTTGACAATGTCGAAACAAGCCGCCAAGCCACGCCCTTCAGCAGTCACGGGCATCATGACCGCCGCCATCTCTCTGGACAATGCCAGGCCTGTCGACGTCAGGCCGTTGCCGGCCGCGAGCACGTCACGTGTCGGCGTGCTGCTGGTCAATCTCGGGACGCCGGATACGGCGGACGCCGCCGGCGTGCGGGTGTATCTGAAGGAGTTCCTGTCCGACCGCCGCGTCATCGAGGACCAGGGCCTGTTGTGGAAGATCATCCTCAACGGGATCATCCTCAATGTCCGGCCGCGCAAGAAGGCGAAAGACTACCAATCGATCTGGAACACCGAGAAGAACGAATCGCCGCTGAAGACGATCACGCGCGCGCAGAGCGAGAAGCTCGCCGCCAGCATCGCCGATCGCAGCCACGTCATCGTCGACTGGGCAATGCGCTACGGCAATCCGTCGATCAAGGCTGGCGTCGATGGTCTCATGGCCAAGGGCTGCGACCGCATCCTGGTGGTGCCGCTCTATCCGCAATATTCAGCCGCGACCTCGGCGACCGTGTGCGACGAGGCGTTCCGCGTGCTGACTGAGCTGCGCGCGCAGCCGACGCTGCGGGTGACGCCGCCTTATTACAACGACGACTTCTACATCGAGGCGCTGGCGGTCTCGATCGAGGATCATCTGAAGACGCTGGCGTACAAGCCCGAGCTGATCGTGGCCTCGTTCCACGGCATGCCCAAGGAATATGTCGACAAGGGCGATCCCTATCGCGAGCAGTGCGTCGCCACCACCGAGCTGCTGCGCAGCCGGCTCGGCATGGACGACACCAAGCTGCTGCTGACCTTCCAGTCGCGCTTCGGCTTCTCGGAGTGGCTGCAGCCTTATACCGACAAGACCATCGAGAAGCTCGCCAAGGACGGAGTCAAGCGCATCGCCGTGGTGATGCCGGGCTTCTCCGCCGACTGCCTGGAGACGCTGGAGGAGATCTCCGGCGAGAATTGCGAGATCTTCAAGCACAATGGCGGCGAGGAATTCTCCGCCGTGCCGTGCCTGAACGACAGCGCGCCCGGCATGGAGGTGCTGCGGCAGCTCGTGCTGCGCGAGCTGCAGGGCTGGTTGTAAAAGGCTGGCTCTGAGCCGTCGGCGGTATTGCCGGCCCGCTAGGTTGAGCCGCCCGCCGGCGCAAGTCGGACAACCGTCCGCGCCTCGAAAATACTTTCCTGAACCGCCCCTAGCGGATCCCCGACAAAATCATGCAGTAATCCCTAGATTGTGATGGCTGCAGAGGCTGGTGAGGGGACGATCGTCTCCTCCCTTGGAGGATCCATGAGCGGTTTCGACATTTTCGCCATAGCGCTGGTGCTGCTGGTCATCTTCACGCTGTATTCCGGCGTGAAGACCGTGCCACAGGGGTTCGACTGGACCGTCGAGCGGTTCGGCAAATACACCCGCACCTTGTCGCCGGGCCTCAACATCATCGTGCCCTTCTTCGATCGCATCGGGCGCAAGATCAACATGATGGAGCAGGTGATCGACATCCCCGAGCAGGAGGTCATCACCAAGGACAACGCCACCGTGACGGTCGACGGCGTCGCCTTCTACCAGGTGTTCGACGCCGCCAAGGCGAGCTACGAGGTGTCGAACCTCAACCAGGCGATCGTCACGCTGACCATGACCAACATCCGCTCGGTGATGGGCGCGATGGATCTCGACCAGGTGCTGTCGCATCGCGACGAGATCAACGAGCGGCTGCTGCGCGTCGTCGACGCCGCGGTGTCGCCGTGGGGCCTCAAGGTCAACCGCATCGAGATCAAGGACATCGTGCCGCCGGCCGACCTGGTCGAGGCGATGGGCCGGCAGATGAAGGCCGAGCGCGTCAAGCGCGCCGACATCCTGCAGGCCGAGGGCCAGCGGCAGTCGGAGATCCTGCGCGCGGAGGGCGCCAAGCAGAGCCAGATCCTGCAGGCCGAGGGCCGCCGCGAGTCGGCCTTCCTCGATGCCCAGGCGCGCGAGCGCGCCGCGGAGGCCGAGGCCAAGGCGACGCAGATGGTGTCGGACGCGATCTCCAAGGGCGACGTCGCCGCGCTCAACTACTTCATCGCCGACAAATACATCAAGGCGTTCGGCCAGCTCGCCGACTCGCCGAACCAGAAGGTGATCATGCTGCCGCTGGAGGCAACGGGCATGCTGGCCTCGCTCGCCGGCATCGGTGAGATCGCCAAGGCGACGTTCGGCGAGAGCGCGGCTTCGGCCGTGGCAGCCGCGCGCCGCGGCGGCTCGGTGCCGTCAGCGGGGACGGCGCCGAAACCGCCGACGCCGCCGCAGGCTTGACGCAGGGGAGGACACTGATGAGCGACATGTTCGTGACGCTCGGCACCTGGAACTGGCTGATCTTCGGCATCATCCTGATGGCGCTGGAGCTGCTCGCGCCGGGCATCTTCCTGTTCTGGCTCGGCCTCGCCGCCCTGCTGGTCGGGCTGCTGTCGTTTGCGTTCGCGCCGGGATGGCAACTGCAGATCCTGCTGTTCGCGCTGTTTTCGATTGCCGCCGTGCCGCTGTGGCGGCGCTTCGCGCGGGCGAGTGCGGCGCCGTCGCGGGACAATCCGTTCCTCAACCGCCGCTCGGCGGCCCTGGTCGGCCGCGAGTTCACCTTGGAGAAGCCGATCGTCGGCGGCAATGGCACCGTCCGCATCGACGACACGGTGTGGCGCGTCGCCGGCCCGGATACGCCGGCCGGCAGCCGCGTCCGCATCGTGCAGGCCGACGGCGCCCAGCTCACGGTGGCCGCGGCGTAGGTGCCGTAGGGTGGGCAAAGGAACGACGCGGCGATAGCCGTGTCGTGCCGTGCCTACCATCTGCATCGCGCGCGAGACGGTGGGCACGTCGCGCCAACTCATAGGGAATATGCGGAGAGAGCGGAGCCTGCGCGCCTTTGCCCACCCTACGATTCCTGCTCAATTCTGCAGCCTTACGCCCAGCATCACCACCGTGCCGGACGACCCAGCACCCGTGATGTTGGAGTCGAGCTTGTCGTAGCGCAGCGTGCCCTTGACCCAGACGTTCCGCGAGATCTTGTAGACGAGGTTGCCCTCCGCCGAATAGGTGCGGTCGCTGCGGCCGTAGCCCTGATAGTCGAGCGTGCCGAAGCTGAACTTGCCGATGCCGGTCAGCCAACGCCGGAAGTCGTGGTCGACCTGAACTGTGTAGGTGCGCACCAGCACGCCGGAGGCGCCGGCCACCGTGGTCTCTGCGAGCTGCGTGTCGGAGAGAAAGCGCGCGGTGGTCAGCGGCGTCGCCGACCACACCAGCGAGGCCGTGGTGAGGAAGCCCTGCAACCGGTTCAGCCGCGGGTCGACATAGCTGCGCGTGGCATAGCCCATCGAGACCTCGCCGGTCACAAGCCGGGTGAACTCGAACGAGGTGCCGGCCTTGGCGTAGCCGCCCGAGGAGTCGCGCTGATAGCCCGAACGGTCGACCCGCTGGTCGTGCACGCGGCTGTCGCCCTGGATTTCGGCGAACGGCTTCAGGCCGGGCATGACCTCGTAGGACACCCGGCCGATGCCGCCGAACTGGTTGTAGTTGCGGTCGTCGTTCGACGTCATCGTGCCGTCGGTCAGCTTGCTCTGCTGATAGCTGGTGCGGTCGGCGGTGGCGCCCGCCGAAATCTGCAGCCGGTTGAAGCGCTGGTCGATGCCGATGGTGGTGCCGAGCGTGGTGTAGACCGGATAGCGCGCCAATCCGGCCTGCACGCTGGGACTGCCGGGATTGTCGGTCGCGGCACGCAGCCGCAGCTGGGCGCCGACCGAGGTGTCGCGGCTGACGTCGAGGCGGCCGTCGACATGGCCGGTGAAGTCGGGGCGGTCGAGCGTGGTCGGCGCCGAATTGATGCCGCCATCCATGATAGCCGGCAGGGTGCTGCCATAGCCGGTGAAGGAGCCCCGCAGGTCGGCGACGAGGGCGTGACGCTCCCAGTTCGACACCGCCAAAAATTCCGGCGCGATCATCCAAGCCGGCATGCCGCGCGGCCTGGCGAGGCGGGCCGGGTTGCTGTCATACCCGGCCGAGAGCTCCACCGCGCCCTTGATCAGGAACGGGCCGGCGTAATCGCCGACTGCGCCGAACGGGTCGTCGTCGATCTTGAGACGCTTGCGCGGCGGCTGGCCGGGCACGGTGCCCGCCATGGCGGCCGGGACCGGCTGCCTGTTGGCTGTGGCCGACGGCGGCAAGGTCGGACGCAACTGCCCGGTCAGCTCGCCGGAAGGTCGCGTGCCGGGGCCCGGCGGCGGCTTGGGCCGCGCCTGGGCGGGATAGTATTTCGGCTTCTTCCGATTGCGGTTCAGCGAATCATAGCCGAATTCGGCAGCGCCGCTCGCCGCGGGCACACCGGGCAGGGGAACCAGATTTCGTCGTGCGGTGGAGCTGGTCGGCGCAGGCGTCGCGGGCAGCCCTGGCGTCGGTACGGCATCGGTCAGGCCGCTGACCACGGTCCGCCGCAGCGGGGAGTCCTGCGGGGCGAGGAAGCCGTCGCGCACCGGCCGGAACGCGTCGATGGTCTGGGAGTGGGCCGCATCGGGGCCGAGCGCGCCGAGCAGCAGGCATGCGGCGGAGGCGCCGCGCCACATCGCGCGCCTTATCGCGCGTCCTGCGCGGCCGCTGTCAGGCCTCCATCCCACGATGAAAAATACTCCAACAAAATCAATTGCGTCGTCGGGACACCCGCGCCGCCGGCAAACCGCCTCGTTAAGGGAGTAAAAACAAATATGGTTAATGGGCTGTTGATGGCGCCTTGCTGCCATACCCATGCTAAAGAGCGGCGCCTGACTGTTCAGCCTTGGAAGTCCGCATGCCGAGATCGAAGCCGTTGCCCGAAGCCGCTCCCGCAAACGCAGATATCCAGTCGGCGCTGCGCACGCTCGACGCCGGCAGCAATGGCATTGCCGCGATCTCCGCTGCACTGCGCGGTCCTCTGGGGCCGGCCTTCGCCGCAGCCGTCGAGCTGATCCGCCAGGCCAAGGGACGGGCGATCCTCACCGGTCTCGGCAAGTCAGGCCACGTCGCCCGCAAGATGGCCGCGACCCTCGCCTCGACTGGAACGCCCGCCTTCTTCGTCCATTCCGCCGAGGCCGGCCATGGCGATCTCGGCATGATCACCTCCGACGACGTCGTCATCGCGCTGTCGTGGTCCGGCGAGCAGCCGGAGATGAAGACGCTGGTCAACTACACCAAGCGCTTCGCCATCCCGCTGATCGCGATTACCTCCAATGCGCAATCCTCGCTGGGGCAGGCGGCGCGCATCGTGCTGGAGCTGCCGAAGGCGCGCGAGGCCTGTCCGCACAATCTGGCGCCGACCACCTCGACGCTGATGCAGGCGGCGATCGGCGATGCGCTCGCGATCGCGCTGTTGGAAGGCCGCGGCTTCACCGCGCTCGAATTCGCCAATTTCCATCCGGGCGGCAAGCTCGGCGCCATGCTCAAGCACATCTCGGACCTGATGCGCTCGGGCGACGCGGTGCCGCTGAAGCCGCTGGGCACGGGCATGCCGGATGCGCTGGCCGAGATGTCGGCCAAGGGACTCGGCTGCGTCGTCATCGTCGATGCTCGCGGCCACGTCGCCGGCATCATCACCGACGGCGACCTCCGGCGGAAGATGCGTGCCGATCTGTTGTCCGCATCGGTCGAGGAGATCATGACCGCGAACCCGCGCACCGTCCGCCGCGAGGCGCTGGCCTCCGAGGCGCTGGAGATCCTGAACTCCGCCAAGATCACCACGCTGATCGTCACCGACGGCGCCAAGCCGGTCGGCATCCTGCACATGCATGATCTGTTGCGGGCAGGGGTGGCCTAGCTCGAAGCGTCGTTTGCGGGCGCCGGGCTCCGGCGCGCTTGGGAAGACCGGTCAGCCTGCGTTGAATCGTGCCGCATCGGCCTCCAGTGGCAGCTGCAGTGCGTTCGCGACATACGACACGGTGCGATAGAAGCCGCACAGCAGGATGATTTCCAGCACCTGATCCTCATCGTGATGCAGGCGGAGGCGGGTGAATTCGTCCTCGCTCAAGGTCGACCGCTGGTGCAAGGCATCGACCGCAGCGATCAGGGCTTGTTCGGGGGCCGACCAGCACGCCGCGTCGGCCGGTGCATTCACGGTGGCGTCGATCTGCTGCGCCGTCAGGCCGGCGTCTGAGCCGAAGATGCGGACGTGCACCCCCCATTCGTACTCGCACGCATTCAGCGCGCAGGTCCGATCGATGACGATTTCGCGCTGACGCAGGGACAGCGGGCCGCGGTCGAGCAGGCTGCCGCCGCGAAATTTGGTCCAGGCGCGCGCATGGCCGGCCATCACCCGGAACAGCATCAAGGGCGGCGCCCCGCGCATGATCTGGTCGAATTGCGCCTGGATGTCGGCCGGGTAGGGCGGCTGCAGCGGGGCGATCCGGGGCATGGCGGTTCCTCCTGGGCGGTGCTACATTTACTGTAGCAGTATGCTACGCTTTCCGTAGCGCTTGGCAAGCTGTTGGAGAGTTTTCGTGCCGAAAGACGTTCAACCGCGCCGGGTGCGCGGCTCGCGCTCGGGCCGGCCGGTCATGGCGCTGCTCGATCTGTTGGGCCGGCGCTGGTGCCTGCGCATCGTCTGGGAGCTGCGCGACGACGCCCTGACCTCCCGGGCGCTGCGCGCGGCCTGTGACGAGGCCTCGCCGACCGTGTTGCAGGCGCGGCTGGACGAGCTGCGCGAGGCGGGCTTCATCGTGCTGGGCGACAGCGGCTACGAGCTGACGCCATTGGGGCGCGAGCTGTTGGAGACCTTCCTGCCGCTGCATCGTTTTGCCGAGCGCTGGAGCCGGCAGACGGGATGAGCCGAGCTTGGGCACGTGCACGGTCCCGGTCTGGCCGGGCACGGCGGCGTCGTGCTATGGGCTCGCCCGAGACAGGGAGCAGAGCCGATGCCGGGCGCATTCGATCTGGATAGATATCTCGTGCGCATCGGCTATCGCGGGCCGCTGGCGCCGACGCTCGAAACGCTTGCCGGATTGCAGGCGGCGCATGTCGATGCGATCGCGTTCGAGGGCCTGGATCCGCTGCTCGGCCGTCCCGTGAACATCGATCTCGCCTCGGTCCAGGCCAAGATCGTCGACGGCCGCCGCGGCGGCTATTGTTTCGAGCAGAATGCGCTGCTGAAGGCGGCGCTGGAGGCGATCGGCTTTGCGGTGACGCCGCTCTCGGCGCGGGTGCGCTGGCGCCTCGATGCGGCCGCGCCGCTGACGCCGCGCACGCACATGATGCTGAAGGTGGACCTGCCGGAGGGGCCTCATCTCGCCGATGTCGGTTTCGGCTCCTGCCTGCTCGATACGCCGTTGCAGATGGTGCCCGACGTCGAGCAGCCGACTGCGATGGGCACGTTCCGCCTGACGCTCTCCGATGGGCTCTATTGGCTCGCGGCGAAGCAGCCCGCCGGCTGGCGCACGATGTATGTGTTTGATCTGGTGCCGCAGATCCATGCCGACTACGTGCTCGGCAACTGGTTCACCTCGACCAGCCCGTTGACGCCGTTCACCTCGATGCTGATCCTGGAGCGGTTGACGCGTGAGGCGCGCTACAAGCTGGTCAATCGCCGCCTGGTCATCGAGGCGCGTGATGGCGTGGTGCGGAGCGAACGGATCATCGAAACGCCCGATGCGCTGCGCAGCGTCATCGAGGAGGTGTTCGGCGTCACGCTTCCGGTGCCCGTCGAGGTGATCTGGAAGCGCATCGAGAGCTGACGGAAGGCATGACGATGGCCGGTGAGCTTCAACTGGATTCCTATCTCGCCCGCATCGACCATCGCGAGCCGCTCGCGCCCGACCTGTCGACGCTCGCAGCGCTGCAGGCCGCGCATGTCGACGCGCTGCCGTTCGAGGCGCTCGATCCGCTGATGGGCCGTCCCGTCCGTGTCGACCTGCCGTCGGTGCAACAGAAGCTCGTGCTCAGCCGCCGCGGCGGCTACTGCTTCGAGCAGAACGTGCTGTTCCAGGCGGTGCTGGAAGCGGTCGGCTTTGAGGTCAGCGGCCTGACGGGGCGCGTGCGCTGGCGCTCGGCGCCGACCGATCCGCTCGGGCCGCGCCAGCACATGATGCTGATGGTCAAGGTCGACGGCTATCCGCATCTCGTCGATGTCGGCTTCGGCATCTGCATGATGGATGCGCCCATTCGTCTCGAAGTTGGCTCCGAGCAGCAGACGCCGATGGGAACGTTTCGCATCGGCACGTGGGACGGGCTCTATACGGTCAGCGCGAAGCAGCCGACGGGCTGGCGCATGATGTATGCGTTCGACCTCGTGCCGCAGATCCATGCCGATTATGTGCTCGGCAGCTGGTATACGTCGACCAGCCCGAACGTGCCGGCCACGCATACGCTGATGATGGAGCGTGTCGAGCCCGGCGTGCGTCACAAGCTGGTCAGCCGCCGCTATCAGCGGCAGGCGCGCGACGGAGACGTGATCGAGGAGCGGATCATCGAGAGCGCCGACGAGCTCGGCCGGCTCATCGACGACATCTTCCGTGTGACGCCTCCCGTGCCAATCGAAGACATCTGGGCGCGGACGTCGAGCTGATCTCCGGACGACCGTGTCGTGGATGATGTTCGATTCTCGAACGTGCTTCGCAATCGATCGAGCTGGCAACAGTCGATACGAAACTTTTCCGCGTGTTGCGCGGCATTTGAAGGGAATGCCGGCGTCCGCATTGGGCTTATCTTAAGAGTCGCACCCTTAGGTTGCGGGAACCCAAGGGGGCTCGCGGCGTCCGGCCGTCGAACAAGGGGGATCGCCCAGCATGACTGACATCGTGATGCACGCGACGCGATTAATCCTGCCGCGGACGTCGGAGCAGGACTGTCACCGCCGCACGCGGCCTCACCCTTCCTGAC
The DNA here is from genome assembly GCF_032381555.1 of Bradyrhizobium sp. SZCCHNPS1003. Classification (NCBI taxonomy): domain Bacteria; kingdom Pseudomonadati; phylum Pseudomonadota; class Alphaproteobacteria; order Hyphomicrobiales; family Nitrobacteraceae; genus Bradyrhizobium; species Bradyrhizobium sp. SZCCHNPS1003. The sequence goes on along the minus strand of NZ_JAUHIU010000001.1, from coordinate 600,051 downwards.
ATCAGAGCCGCGCGACGCGGCTCATCCGAGCTGGCCTGACGGCCAGGACGGGTGGGGGCTTCACGGTTGAAACGTCGACCCTGACGCTTCGACGCTCATCCGATCGATCATGCGGCCACGGCCTGACCTGCCACTTCAGGCCGAGCGGCGACTCATGTCGACGAAGCCCCCACCCCTTTTTCTGTTAGCGAGTTGGAGTCTGCTACTCACACCGAAGGCGGTGAACTCCCCTCCCCCTTGCGGGGAGGGGGCGGGGGTCCGCGAGTCGCGCTCTATATGAAAGCTGAGCGATAGGTCCGCGGGCGGGTGCCACCGCGTTATTGCGAGCCAAGAAATCCAGAGTCATTTCCTCGGTCCTGGACTGCTTCGTCGCTTCGCTCCTCGCAATGACGGGAGGGGGTGGAGGAAGAGCGTCCGGCGAGAGCTGCAACCGCATCAAGCGCATTTGACGCGCTGGCGAACGCAACGAAATTCAGCGTCTGGAGACCCCCACCTCCGACCCCTCCCCGCAAGGGGGAGGGGAGCGCACCGACGGTGCAGCGGCAGATGAGTCCAACTAAGCGGGTCGCATCCAACTAACGCGCTTGATCGGCCGCCGCTAGCGCGGCAGCTCGGTCTTGCCCATCAGGAACTTGTCGACCGCCTGCGCACACAGGCGGCCCTCGCGGATCGCCCACACCACCAGCGACTGGCCGCGGCGCATGTCGCCGGCGGAGAAGACCTTCGGCAGCGAGGTCTGGTAGTCGGTCAGGTTGGCCTTGACGTTGCCGCGCGGGTCGAGGTCGACGCCGAGGCTCTTGAGCAGGCCCTCGTGCACCGGATGGACGAAGCCCATCGCGAGCAGGACAAGCTCCGCATCGAGCACGAACTCGGTGCCCGGGATCGGCTTGAACTGCGCATCGACGCGCACGCAATGCAGCTTCTTGACGGCGCCGTTCTCGCCCTCGAACTTCTGAGTCAGCACCGCGAATTCGCGCACGGCGCCTTCCGCCTGGCTCGACGAGGTCCGCATCTTCAGCGGCCAGTTCGGCCAGGTCAGCGCCTTGTCCTCGCGCTCCGGCGGCGCCGGCATGATCTCGAGCTGGGTGACGGACTTGGCGCCCTGGCGCAGCGAGGTGCCGATGCAGTCGCTGCCGGTGTCGCCGCCGCCGATCACGACGACATGCTTGCCGGCGGCGAGGATGTCGTCGCCTTCGACCTTCTCGTTGCCGACGCGGCGGTTCTGCTGCGGCAGGAAGTCCATCGCGTAGTGGATGCCGGCGAGGTCGCGGCCGGGGATCGGCAGGTCGCGCGGAGCTTCTGCGCCGCCGGTCAGCGCGACGGCGTCATAGTCCTTCAAGAGCGTCTTGGCATCGAGGCCATCCTTGCCACCGACATTGACGCCATAGTGGAAGGTGACGCCTTCGCCTTCCATCTGTCCGATGCGGCGATCGATGATGCCCTTCTCCATCTTGAAGTCGGGAATGCCGTAGCGCAGCAGGCCGCCGGCCTTGGCGTTCTTCTCATAGACGTGGACGTCGTGACCGGCGCGGGCGAGCTGCTGCGCACAGGCGAGACCAGCGGGACCGGCGCCGACGATCGCGACCTTCTTGCCGGTCTTCACGGCGGCCGGCTCGGGCTTGATCCAGCCCTGCTCGAAGGCCTTGTCGACGATGGCGCATTCGATCGTCTTGATGGTCACCGGATTGTCGTCGATGTTCAGCGTGCACGACGCCTCGCACGGAGCCGGGCAGATCCGGCCCGTGAACTCCGGGAAGTTGTTGGTCGAGTGCAGGTTGCGCGCGGCCTCTTCCCAATTGCCGTTGTAGATCAGGTCATTCCAGTCCGGGATCTGGTTGTTGACCGGACAGCCCGTGGTGCCCGGCGCGGCCGAGCCGGTGCCGTGGCAATAGGGGATGCCGCAATTCATGCAGCGCGCCGCCTGGTCGCGCAGCTCCTTCTCGGAGAGCGGCACCACGAATTCCTGGAAATGCTTCAGCCGCTCGGCGACCGGCGCATACTTGCGATCGTGCCGCTCGATTTCGAGAAAACCTGTGACCTTGCCCATGACCTACGACGTCCCTGACTGCTCGGGCCTCATGGTTCGAGACGGTTGCTTTCGCACCTCCTCACCGTGAGGAATTTCCTCTGTGCTTCCCCTCACCCTGAGGAGCGGCGCCTTCGCCGCGTCTCGAAGGGTGAGGCCTCGACCTCGGCCTCATGGTTCGAGACGGCGCTACGCGCCTCCTCACCATGAGGAGCGACATCAAGCCCCGATCGCGATCTTCGGCTCGGCGTCGGCGTTGGCCGCGAGCTCCTTCAGGGCACGGCGATATTCCACCGGCATGACCTTGCGGAACTTCGGCGCGTAGTCCTTCCAGTTCGCCAGAATGTCGGCGGCGCGCTTGGAGCCCGTCGCCTTGGCATGGCGCGAGATCAGGACGTGCAGCCGCTCCACGTCGGAGGCCAGCAGGTTCTTGAACACGTCGACCCGGCCATGCGCCTCAAGGTCGCCCATCTGGTGATAGGTGTCCTCGGCGATCATCTCCTCCGACAGCACCGGCTCCAGCTCGACCATCGCCATGTTGCAGTGCTTGTCGAAGTCGCCGGCCTCGTCGAGCACGTAGGCGACGCCGCCCGACATGCCGGCCGCGAAGTTGCGCCCGGTCTTGCCGAGCACGACGACGATGCCGCCGGTCATGTATTCGCAGCAATGATCACCCGCGCCCTCGACCACGGCGACCGCGCCGGAGTTGCGAACCGCGAAGCGCTCGCCGGCGATGCCGCGGAAGAAGCACTCGCCGGAGATCGCGCCGTACATCACGGTGTTGCCGACGATGATCGACTCCTCCGGCACGATGCCCGAGTTGCGCGGCGGCTTGACGATGATGCGGCCGCCCGACAGGCCCTTGCCGACGTAGTCGTTGCCTTCGCCTTCGAGCTCGAAGGTGACGCCTTGGGCGAGCCAGGCGCCGAAGGCCTGGCCGGCGGTGCCCTTCAGGCTGACATGGATGGTGTCCTGCGGCAGGCCGGCATGGCCGTAGATCTTCGCCACCGCGCCCGAGAGCATCGCGCCCGCCGAACGGTCGGTGTTGTTGATCTCGGCCTCGATCTTGACCGGCGCGCCGCGGTCGAGCGCGGGCTTGGCCTGCTCGATCAGCTTGCGGTCGAGCACGGCCTCAAGGTGATGGTCCTGCGCCTCGGCGTGATGGATCTTCTGGCCCGGCGCCTCCTTCTGCTTGACGAACAGCTTGGAGAAGTCGAGGCCCTTGGCCTTCCAATGCGCCACCAGGCGGGACTGGTCGAGCATCTGGGTCTGGCCGACCATCTCGTTGAACGAGCGGTAGCCGAGCGCGGCCATGATCTCGCGGACTTCCTCGGCGACGAAGAAGAAGAAGTTGATGACATGCTCGGGCTGACCGGTGAAGCGCTTGCGCAGCACCGGGTCCTGGGTCGCGACGCCGACCGGGCAGGTGTTGAGGTGGCACTTGCGCATCATGATGCAGCCGGCCGCGATCAGCGGCGCGGTGGCGAAGCCGAACTCGTCGGCCCCTAACAGGGCGCCGATGACGACGTCCCGCCCGGTGCGGAAGCCGCCGTCGACCTGGACCACGATGCGGCTGCGCAGCCGCTCGCGCACCAGCGTCTGGTGGGTTTCGGCAAGGCCGATCTCCCACGGCGAGCCGGCATGCTTGATCGAGGTGAGGGGAGAGGCACCGGTGCCGCCCTCGAAGCCCGCGATCGTGACATGGTCGGCGCGCGCCTTGGCGACGCCGGCGGCAACCGTGCCCACGCCCACTTCAGACACCAGCTTGACCGAGACCTGACCGTCGGGATTGACGTTCTTCAGGTCGTAGATCAGCTGCGCGAGATCCTCGATCGAGTAGATGTCGTGATGCGGCGGCGGCGAGATCAGGCCGACACCCGGCGTCGAGTGACGCACCTTGGCGATGGTGGCGTCGACCTTGTGCCCGGGCAACTGGCCGCCTTCGCCGGGCTTGGCACCCTGCGCCATCTTGATCTGCATCATGTCGGAGTTGACGAGATATTCCGTCGTCACGCCGAACCGGCCCGAGGCGACCTGCTTGATCGCCGAGCGCATGGAATCGCCGTTGGGCAGCGGCTTGAAGCGGTCGGCTTCTTCACCGCCTTCGCCGGTGTTCGACTTGCCGCCGATCCGGTTCATGGCGATCGCGAGCGTGGTGTGGGCCTCGCGCGAGATCGAGCCGAACGACATCGCGCCGGTGGCGAAGCGCTTGACGATCTCCTTCGCCGGCTCGACCTCGTCGAGCGGGACCGGCTTGCGCCTGTCGTCCTCGGCCGACTTGATCCGGAACAGGCCGCGTAGGGTCAGCAGCCGTTCGGACTGCTCGTTGAGCAGCCTGGCGAACGCCTGGTAGCGCTCCCTCGAATTGCCGCGCACCGCATGCTGCAGCGTCGCGACCGACTCCGCGGTCCAGGCGTGGTCCTCGCCGCGGGTGCGGAAGGCATATTCGCCGCCGACGTCGAGCGCGGTCTTGTAGACCAGCGCGTCACCGAACGCGTCGCGATGACGGCGCGTGGTCTCCTCGGCGATCTCCGGCAGGCCGACGCCTTCGATGCGGGTGTGGGTGCCGTAGAAGAACTTCTGCACGAACTCGGCCTTCAGTCCGACCGCGTCGAAGATCTGCGCGCCGCAATAGGACTGGTAGGTCGAGATGCCCATCTTCGACATGACCTTGAGCAGGCCCTTGCCGATCGACTTGATGTAGCGCTTGACGACCTCGTAGTCGCTCAGCGCGCCCGGCAGCTTGTCCTTGAGCGCGATGATGGTCTCGAAGGCGAGATAAGGATTGATCGCCTCGGCGCCGTAGCCGGCCAGACAGGCGAAGTGATGCACCTCGCGCGGCTCGCCCGACTCCACCACGAGACCCACCGACGTGCGCAGGCCGGTGCGGATCAGGTGATGATGCACGGCGGCGCAGGCGAGCAGCGACGGGATCGGAATCCGGTCGGCCGAGACCATGCGGTCGGACAGGATGATGATGTTGACGCCCTCGCGCACCGCGGCTTCGGCGCGGCCGCAGAGATCGTCGAGCATCTGCTCGAAGCCGGCGGCGCCCAGGCTCGCATCGAAGGTGGTGTCGAGCGTGCGCGAGACGAAGTGGCTGTCGGAGACCTCCGAGATCGAGCGGATCTTCTCGAGGTCCGCATCGGTCAGGATCGGCTGATGCACCTCGAGCCGCTTGGTCGAGGCGACGCCTTCGAGGTCGAACAGGTTGGGCCGCGGACCGATGATCGACACCAGGCTCATCACCAGCTCCTCGCGGATCGGGTCGATCGGCGGATTGGTGACCTGGGCGAAGTTCTGCTTGAAGTAGGTGAACAGCAGCTTCGGCTTGTCCGACAGCGCCGAGATCGGCGTGTCGTTGCCCATCGAGCCCGTGGCCTCCTCGCCGGTCGCCGCCATCGGCGTCATCAGGATCGCGATGTCTTCCTGGCTGTAGCCGAATGCCTGCTGCCGGTCCAAGAGCGGCAGGTTGGTGCGCGCGCCCGTGGTCGGCGCATCCGGCAGCTTCTCGACCTGGATCTGCGTGCGCGTGAGCCATTCCTGGTAGGGATGGCTGGCGGCGAGCTGCGCTTTGATCTCATCGTCCGGGATCAGGCGGCCCTGCTCGAGGTCGACCAGCAGCATCTTGCCCGGCTGCAGCCGCCACTTGGTGACGATCTGGTCCTCTGGGATCTTGAGCACGCCCATTTCGGACGCCATCACGATGCGGTCGTCCTTGGTGACGAGATAGCGCGCCGGCCGCAGGCCGTTGCGGTCGAGCGTGGCGCCGATCTGGCGGCCGTCGGTGAAGGCGATCGCGGCGGGGCCGTCCCACGGCTCCATCAGCGCGGCGTGATATTCGTAGAACGACCGGCGCTCCTCGCTCATCAAGGGATTGCCGGCCCACGCCTCGGGGATCATCATCATGACCGCGTGCGGCAGCGAGTAGCCGCCCTGCACCAAGAATTCGAGCGCGTTGTCGAAGCAGGCGGTATCGGACTGGCCTTCATACGAGATCGGCCAGAGCCGGCTGATGTCCTTGCCGAACAGCTCCGATGACACCGAGGCCTGCCGCGCCGCCATCCAGTTGACGTTGCCGCGCAGGGTGTTGATCTCGCCATTGTGCGCGATCATCCGATACGGATGCGCCAGCGACCAGGTCGGGAAGGTGTTGGTCGAGAAGCGCTGGTGCACCAGCGCCAGCGCGCTCTCGAAGTCCGGCTCGTGCAGGTCGGCGTAGTACTTGCCGAGCTGGTCGGCCAGGAACATGCCCTTGTAGATCACGGTCCGGCACGACATCGAGCACGGGTAATAGCCCGACATGCCGCGGTCGCGGCGCTGATAGATCGCCTGCGAGATCGACTTCCTGAGGATGTAGAGCTTGCGCTCGAACTCGTCCTCGGTCTTGGCGGCGCCGTTGCGGCCGATGAACACCTGCATGCTGCGCGGCTCGGTCGGCTTGACCGTCACGCCCAGCGAGGAGTTGTCGGTCGGCACGTCGCGCCAGCCGAGCAGCACCAGGCCTTCGTCCTCGATCTGGTCGGCGATGATGCTCTTGATGACGTTCCGCCACGCCTCGTCGCGCGGCATGAACAGCGCGCCGATGGCGTATTCGCCGGGGGCGGGCAAGGTGAAGCCGAGCTCCTTTGCCTTGCGCGAGAAGAAGGCATGCGGGATCTGCACCAGGATGCCGGCACCGTCGCCGAAGCGCGGGTCGGCGCCGACGGCGCCACGGTGCTCGAGGTTGCAGAGGATGCTCAGCGCGTCGGCGACGATCTGATGCGACTTCTGGCCCTTGATGTTGGCGATGAAGCCGACGCCGCAGGAATCCTTCTCCTGGCTCGGGTCATACAGACCTTCGGCTTCCGGGCGCCACGTATGCAGCTCGCGGGTGATCTCGGCCGGTTTTTCACGCGAATCCACAGCCAGCACCGCGCCGCCCAACTTTCCGTGCTCGACCTTCGATCCGCTCATATCCGTCCCCATAAATTATTGGTCAGGGCCTTCACCACAGTCCGGTACAGTCCGTCCGGCGCACCCCGGGCGCTGCGCGGCCCCTCTCCGAAGCCAACGCTCGTCCTTGTCAGCGAGCCGCATTTGCAGAGTTCAGGCCAGCCGCCGGGGGACCATGTCCCCGCTGGACGACCGCGGCCCGTTCATGTCGCAGCGCCCTCAGGCGCCGTAACATCATTGCAAAGTCTCGGTCACCTTTGCAACGAAATTTTAGACAGCATTTCTGTCCTAAACCGCAAGATGCCAAACTTTAACCTATCACACAAGCACCGCGGAGTCCTGAGGTCCGGGCGCCGCAACGCGCGCATTCCCCGGCAAATCTTCCGTTTCAGCCGCTGACCGAACGACCCGACCGGGCCGGGCGATCACGCGCTGCGCTCGATTTTGAAACCTGACGCCCCGATCCCGCCCCCTCGCCGACCCAGGACCGCCGGAATCACGGCAGAACTTCCGCGGCACTTGAGAAGAAGCGAACAGCTTCACGTGCGGGGGCATGCAGGAGCTTTGAGCCATGAAGTTGCTAGTTGGAGTCGTCTCAGCCGCGTTGATCGCGCCGTTTGCCGCGCAGGCCGAGCCGTTGCCGCCATCGGGCGTCCGTGCGCCCTACACGGCGGTCTCCGATTTCGATGCGCCCTATCCGGATCTGCCGCCGCCGGCCGTCGTGCCCGCACCGCCGCCGCGTTACGGCTACCGGCCGGGCTCTGACTACGGCTACCGCGACGAGCGCTATGTGCCGCCGGCGCCGGTCTACCGTCAGGACGGCTACCAGCAGGATTATGGCTATGCGCCGGCGTTCCTGCCGGTGCATGAGGTCTATGCGATTTTGCGCGACAACGGCTTCTCGCCGCTCGGCGTGCCGCGTCAGCGCGGCAATGTCTATGTCGTGGCGGTGCTCGATCGCGAGGGCGAGGACGGCAAGCTCGTGGTCGATGCCCGCTCCGGCCGCATCATCCGCTTCGTGCCGGCGTTCCAATGGGGCGAAGAGTACGAGCGGATGCGCTATGAGCCGAGCCCGCGCGGCGGCCTCGACCGCCTGCCGCCGCCGAGCGTGATCCGGGCCGATCCGCGCCTGGTGCCGCCGATGCCGGCTGCGCCGCGCGTTGCTACCGCGGTGCCGGTTCAGCCGAAGGTGCCGACGCCAGCAGCCCGACCGGCAGCGCCGTCGCCGCAGACCGCGGCGCTCAACCCGAAGCCGACGGAGGCTCCCAAAGCCCTTCCGCCCAGGCCTGCGGACATCAAGCCGGCCGAAGCCAAACCCGCCGACGTCAAGCCTGCGCCGGTCGAAGCCAAGGCCGACGAGGCGAAGACGGGCGAGGCCAAGCCGTCCGAGGCCAAGTCATCCGAGGCGAAGTCATCCGAGGCGAAGCCGTCTGATGCCAAGCCGGTGCAGTCGGCAGCCGCGCCGCCTCAGACCACCGGCTCCGTAGCGCCGGCGGCCGCGGCCAAGCCGACACCGCAGATCCAGCCGACGGCAAAGATGCCTCCGGTGCAGGGGCTGGATTAGAGACGATTGAGCGGTCTGCCCGGCCGCCAGCCACCACCACCACAACTGTCATCGCCCGGCGTGACCGGGCGATCCAGTCACCACCAGCATCTCGGTTGCTCGTGACTGCCGCGGCGTGCTGAATGCCCGCCTTCGCGGGCATGACAGCGTTGCTTGTTGCCGCTGGGACGAGTCCCGCACCATCAATCGGACTACTCGTACTGACCGGCGGCCTTCAGGATCAGATCAGCGATCTCCTTCGGATGTGAGACCAGCGACAGGTGACCGGCGTCGAGCTCGATCGTGGTCGCCTTCATGCGGCTGGCCAGGAAGCGCTCGAAATCCGGATCGATCGTCTTGTCCTGCTTCGACACCGCATAGAAGGACGGCTTGTCGTGCCATGCCGCCTGGGTGGTGCGGTTGCCGAAGATCGTCGCCGCGGTCGGCCATTGCACCGCATAGAGCTCCTTGGCCGTCGTCGCATCGACGCCGTTGGCGAAATACTTCAGGAAGGCGTCCTCGTTGAGCTTGGTGTCGCCGTCATGGTCGACGATGCCGGCGCGGGCCGGCGGTGTCGGATATTGACCGGCGAGCTTGACGAAATCCTCGCCCGCGTCGGGCGCACGCGCCGCGACATAGACCAGCGCGCTGACCTTCGGGTCGGTGCCGACCTCGCTCACGACCGTGCCGCCCCAGGAATGGCCGACCAGCACGGCCGGTCCATCCTGCTCGGCCAGCGCGCGGCGGGTGGCAGCCGCGGAGTCCGCCAGCGACGTCAGCGGATTCTGCACGGCGGTGACCTTGAGGCCAGCGGCCTGCAGATAGGGGATGACCTTGGCCCAGCTCGAGCCGTCGGCCCAGGCGCCATGCACCAGCACGACGTTGTGGACCTTGGGCGGCGGCGCCGGCTGCGCCAGAGCGGGGCCGGCAAAAGCCGACAGGGCGGCGATGAGGGTGAGGATACGAACGACGTTCATGTTGACGGCTCCAGTGGCTCGGGTTGGCGAGGTGATCACTGGGGTCTTCGCGGGCGGGCGCAGACCGTTACCGTCAGTCACGGTCGTTTGATTGCACTGCAGCACCACACAAAAAAACGCCCCGGCTGCCCGGGGCGTTTGCATTCCTGAGTATGTGTGCCGGTTACGCGGCGGCCTTCTCGGCCGAACCCTCGATCGCCGGCTGCTCAGCTTGCGCGTTCGTCGAGATCGGAATCGACCGCGGCTTCTTGGCCTCGGGGATCTCGCGCACGAGGTCGACGTGGAGCAGGCCGTTCTCGAGGCTGGCGTTCTTCACCACCACGTGGTCGGCGAGCTGGAACGAGCGCTCGAAGGCGCGGGCGGCGATGCCGCGATACAGCAACTCGCTCTTCTTGCCGTTCTCGTTGGCGGCCTTCTCGCCCTTGATCGTCAGCGTGTTTTCCTTCGCGACGAGGGAGAGCTCATCCTTGCCAAAGCCGGAGACGGCGACGGTGATGCGGTAGGCGTTCTCACCGGTGCGCTCGATATTGTAGGGCGGATAGCCGGGAGTGGGATCGGCGGTGGCCTGGTCGAGCAGCGAGAACAGACGGTCGAAACCGACGGTGGAACGATAGAAGGGGGTGAGGTCGTAGGTACGCATGGTCAAAGTCCTCCATTGAGCGACTGTTGGCTAACCCGCCCGCCATCGGGCCGGGCTGTCGTGCAGCCTGACGCGGCCTGCACGGTCTCGATATGGGTCGGACGTTTCGACGTTCAAGGGCGTCCGAGACCTGCTCTTTTTGCCGTTCCACCCCTTGATTCCCACTGCCTTTCACCTATTCGATGGGCGCCTCATGACGCTCGTCTCGATTCCCGCCAATCCCGTCCCCGAAAACGCCACCGCCGGCACCATCAAGACTCCCGATGGCGCCGAGCTGCGCTTTGCGCGCTGGGCCCCGCCGGCCGGGCGCAAGGGCACGGTGTGCGTGTTCACCGGCCGCAGCGAGATGATCGAGAAGTATTTCGAGACGGTGCGCGACCTGCGCGACCGCGGCTTTGCGGTCGCGATCATCGACTGGCGCGGCCAGGGCCATTCGTCGCGGCGCCTGCGCGATTCCCGCAAGGGCTATGTGCGCTCGTTCTCCGACTACGAACTCGACGTCGAGACCTTCGTCACCCAGGTCGTGCTGCCGGATTGTCCGCCGCCTTATTTCGCGCTGGCGCATTCGATGGGCGGCACCGTGCTGCTGCGGCTCGCGCATGCCGGCAAGCGCTGGTTCGATCGCGTCGTACTGTCGGCGCCGATGATCGACCTGCCGGACAGCCGCACCGCGCTGCCGGCTCGGCTGCTGCTGCGGGCCATGCGCATCGCCGGGCAGGGCGGCCGCTACGTGCCGGGCGGCAACGACGAGATCAGCGGGCTGGCGCCGTTCGTCAACAATCCGCTGACCTCTGATCCCGTCCGCTATGCCCGCAACGCCGCCATCCTCGAGGAGGATCCGACGCTCGGCATCGCCTCGCCGACGGTGGCCTGGGCCGATTCCGCCTTCTCGGCGATGATGACCTTCCGCGGCATGACCTATCCCTCCCAGATCCGGCAGCCGATCCTGATGCTGGCGGCGTCCAGCGACACCGTGGTGTCGACCGCCGCGATCGAGGAGTTCGCCTATCATCTGCGCGCCGGCTCGCATCTCGTCATCGCCGGGGCCAAGCACGAGATCCTGCAGGAGCAGGACCGCTACCGCTCGCAGTTCTGGGCTGCGTTCGACGCCTTCGTGCCGGGCACGCCGCTGTTCGGGTGAGCGTGCTGCTGGACACTCCTGGGGCCGGCGAGCTAGCTAGACTCGACCTCTTCCTCGGAGCTTGGCTGCAGACGTGAGTGAACGGCGGAAAAATCAGCAGGCGCAGGCGTTGCAGGAGGCGATCCACGCGTTGCGCGCGCGGCAGTTCGCGCGCGCCGAGCAGATCGCCGCCTCGATCCTGCGCACAGCCAGGACTGATCGCGCCGCGCTGCTCGTCCACGCCCATGCGCTGCTCGGCCAGCAGCGCGCGAGCGAGGCGATTGCGCCGCTGGAGAAGGCGGCGCTTCGCGGCAACGATCCGGAGCTCGAGACGCTGCTCGGCGCCGCCTTGTGCGAATCCAGGCGCGCCGCCGATGGCATCGCGCAGCTGCGCAAGACCGCGGCGCGGCGGCCGCCTTTTCTGCCGGCGTTCCAGGAGCTGGCGGGGCGGCTTGCAAAGTCGGGACAGCTCGGTGAAGCCATCGCCGTGATCGAGGAGGCGCTGACGCTGTCACCCGACAGCGTCGACCTCCAGCTCGATCTCGGACGCCTCCGTCTCCAGGCCAATGACCGCGTCCGTGCCCGCACGCACCTGCTGGCAGCGCGCGAGGCGGCGCCGGGGCGGCCCGACATCCTGATCGAGCTCGCCTGGGTGCAGTTCCTCGACGGCGACTATGCCGAGGCCGCCGGTACCTACCGCCATGCGCTAGGCCTGCGGCCCGACGACACCCAGACCCGCGCCAATCTCGCGATGTGCCTCGCCGAGATGGGGGATCGCGATGGCGCTCAGGCGGCGCTGCGCACGGTGGTACGCGGCCGGCCGCATCTGCTGACGCGCGCGGCCTACACGCTCGCGGTCACCTCGCACGGCCGCTTCTTCTTCCGTCCGAGCGATGCCGCCAGATTCCTGCAGATCGACGGCGCTGCGACAGCTAAGCCCTGAACCGCTTGCGATAGACGCCGGTCTCGCGTTTCAGCGCATCGCGCACCTCGTGGATCTCGGCGATTTCCTCTTCGGTGAAGGCCGAGGTCTGCATCGCCCACGTCTGCCGCTTCACCGGAATGCATTGCGCGACCGGCGTACCCCTCGGGATCACGCCGCGAAACGCCGTGTCATGCCAGTCCGCCGGGAAGTGCACGAACGAGTCGTGAAAGCGGTCGCTGTCGACCAGTCCGGTCACGGTGGTGAAGGGCAGGTCGAAGCGGTTGACGGGATGCGTGAACAGCAATGCCCAGCCCTCCGGCGCCTCGATCGTCCAGAGATTGTGAAACTTGAGCAGGAAGCGGTCGGTCTCGAACAGCGGCGAGCCCGTGACCTGCGCGACGTCGTGGAAGCTGATCGGCGAGCGCGGAAAATCGATCGCGCCGCCCGGCGGCAGCTCGTTGTCCCAACTGATCCCGCTATCCTCGACCTTGAGGTCGCAGATCAGCGGAATGAGGAAGCCCGTCGTCATCGCGTCGATGAAGGGCGGGCAACGCTTGACGGTCTGCTCCTCGGCCTGGTTGAGCGCGCTGAACGCGGTGGCCGGCATCGTCTTCACCCAGTCGGGAACGCCCATCGGCGCCGGCACCGGCTGCGGAATGAGGCGTTCGAGCTCTTTCGGACAGCGGAATTTCAGCGTGAGCGGTTCAGTCTCGGACATCGGCGCCGCGGCTCTCCTGTGGACGACGGCAGAGGTCTACGCCTTCGCCGCCGAAAGTCCAACAGGCAGCCGCCGCTACTTGGTCGACAGCACCTCGCCGAACCGCTCCCACTGCTTGCCGGTGAAGCGCATGAACTGCACCTGCTCGACCGGCAGATGGTCGCTGTCGCTGGTGCTGACCTTGATGCCCGGCAGCAGCATCGGCAGCTCGAGATCCTTGATCGACAGCGCCTGCCGCAAAATGTTCTCGCGCGACAGATCGTTGCCGGCCGCCTTCAGCACGTGCTCCAGCACCATGCCGTTGTTGTAGCCGTTGACGTAGTTGGAATCGCGGATGTCGCCGTCGGGCACGTAGTTCGCCATGTAGTCGCGCCAGCCCTTGACGCCGGGATCGTCGACCCAGGCCGGATCCAGCGGATCCTTCACATAGGCGGTCGAGATGATGCCTTTGCCGGCCTCGAGGCCCGCCGGCTCCATCACCGAGGACATCCACACCGACACGTTGGTCAGGAAGGTCATCGGCCGCCAGTTGATCTCGAAGGTCTTGCGGATCGCCTGTGCGGCGAATTTCGGCGTCGCGGCAATGATCAGCGCGTCGGCGCCGCTGGATTTCAATTTCACGATCTGCGAGTCGATGGTCGGCTCGGTCGCCTCGTAGCTCGCGACGGTCACGGCCGTGTCGAAGCGCTCGCCGAGCACGTCTTTCAGCCCGGCGAGATAGTCGCGGCCGAAATCGTCGTTCTGCGCGAGGATCGCAAACGTCGCATCCGGCTTCTGCTGCAGCGCGTAGCGCGCATACATCCGCGCCTCGTTGCGGAACGGCGCCATCACGCCCATCACGGCCTGCGGAAATTGCGCGGGGTCGCCGAACTTCGAGGCGCCCGAGGCGACGAACAGCTGCGGCACCTTCTTGCCCTGTAGGTACCTGGCGATCGCGGTGTTGTGCGCGGTGCCCATGGTCGAGAAGATGAACGACACCTCGTCGCTCTCGACCAGCCGTCGCGTCTGCTCCACGGTCTTGGGCGGCACGTAGCTGTCGTCCAGTGAGATCAGGTTGACCTTCCGGCCGTTGATGCCGCCGCGGTCGTTGACCATCTTGAAATAGGCGACCTCGCCTTTGCCGAGGATGCCGAAGGCAGACACCGGCCCGCTATAGGGCATGGTCTGTCCAATGCGGATCTCGCTGGGGGTAATGCCCGGCTGATCCTCCGCCCGAGCGGGTACGGCGAGGACGGACGCGACGACGAACAATCCTGCCGCTGCGATGGCGTTTCGCATGGATACCTCCCTGATGGGCCGCGCTGCTGGCGGCGTTTTGGCGTTGAGCATAGGGGGATGGCGGAGGCTGTGCAATTAAAATATATTTTTTGATGAAAATGTACTTTTAGGCTCTGCTAGTGTGAATTGTTGTCCCGCGAGAGTGAATCGATGTCCGGCAGCGCCACCCAGACCGTCTACGAGCAGTTGCGTGCCAGCCTGCTCGCCGGCCTCTATCGTCCGGAGGAGAAGCTGAAGATCAGCGAGCTCGGATCAGCCTTCTCGGTCAGCACCGGGGCGATCCGCGAAGCGTTGGCGCGGCTCACGGCGGAAGGGCTGGTGACGGCGACGCCGCAGCGCGGCTTCCGCGTCGCGCCGGTCTCGGTGGCCGATCTGCGCGACCTGACCGACATGCGCATCGAGATCGAGACCAAGTGCCTGCGCCACGCCATCGCCAACGGTGATCTCGCCTGGGAAGCCGCGGTCGTTGCCGCGCATCACCGTCTGGCCGCGACGCCGATCGCGGCCCATGACGGCAGCTTCTCGCCGGCCTGGATGCTGGCGCATGCCGATTTCCATGCCGCGTTGGCCCAGGCCTGCGGCAGCGCCTGGATGATGCGGGTGCGTGATCTCCTGTTTGCGCATAACGAGCGCTATCTCGATCTCGCCCGCAAGACCGATCGTGGTAACCGCGATGCCGCGCGCGAGCATCGCGAACTGATGGAGGCGGTGCTGGCGCGCGACACCGAGCGCGCGGTGACGCTCATGACGGCGCATCTCGACAAGACCCGGGACACGATCGAGGCGGCGCTGCTCGCAGCGACGGCGATGAATGAGGCGAGATAGGATCGAGTCAGGGCGCCGACCGCGAACGTCTTCGACGCGATATGTCCCGAGCCGGACGTCATCAACCGGATGACGGGATATGGCCTGGCGGCTACGGCCACGTCATTCGAGGTGTCGATATACTTTCGCTGGGAAACACCGGATTCTCGTTCTCTCGCCGCGCGTACACGAGATCGCTCTGGCGACACAACCATCGTGCCCCACGCGCGTAGCGGTCCATCCTTGTCGTCGACATTGTGATCCGTTCAGCGCGAGCGGCTACGAAGATTCAACTTTTTCGAGCGCCGGCGCTTTCCTCACCTTGATGCAGATACAGATCGGCCATCAGTGTTAAGCGGGCTTCATGCCGGGCTTGCTGTGCATTCAAGGATGCATTCACCACGCGCCGATCTCTCCAAGTTTGGAAACGCCCCGGTAACGCACCGTCCCTCTAGTGACGTCCACTAACGACATTCAGGAGGAGGCATTGATGATTATGATGATTGCGCGGAAGCTGGTTGGTCCCCATGCGCTCAATTCCGGATTCGGTCTGGTGACCATGTTCTCGTTGACGGGCGTGGTCGCTTCTCTCGTGCTGGTCCAGCACGGAGTGAATGTCAGCCCGCCCGCGATGTTCTGATCGGGCAGAAGAACGTAGCTCGCTCCACCCACCTCTGCCCGCGTAAGGCACGCTATGGCGCCAGCCTGCGCCCCGTCGCCGCCCGGGAGTATGTATGGGTCCCGGGTCGGCGCACGGACGTCGCTGTCGCGCTCAATGAGTTGTAGGGACCGGAGCTCATGGACCTCCGTCCCAACCCCTGCCCGCAACCGGGAGGGGAGGAACCGCTCTCGCCGCAAGAGATCAGTCCCGCGAGGCCCGTGGCTTCGTCGTGACGAAGGTGCGCATCCTCACAGCGTCTTCAGATATTCGATGAGGTCCCAGCGCTCATCCTCCGAGAACGCACCGCCAATGATGCCGTTCGGATAGTCCTTGTTGGGCTTCGTCGGACCTTCGAAGGAATGGCCGAGCGTGCTGTTGCCCTTGATCGGCTTGCCGCTGGAATCCTTGGCCATGAACAGCGTCTGACCGACCTTGCACGCGCTCTCGCCGCCCTTCGGCACGGCGAAGCCGACCGGCTTCGGGTCATAGTCGCGTGCGCCCTGGCAGAACGAGGTCGGCCGCTCGGCGGCCGGCGTCAGCAGCCAGTACAGCGACGGTACTGAGCCGTTGTGCAGATAGGGCGCAGTCGACCAGACGCCGTTGAGCGGGCGGGCGCGATAGGACTTGCCGGCCGGGTTGGGACAGTTCTTGCGGTCGCCCCACAGCGCGGCGCGCTCGGCCTCACCGAGATTGCGGTCCTCCATCCACTTGTCGCTGGCCTTCTGCACGACGGCCATCAGCGCCAGCGCATAGGGCATCTCCGTGGTCGAGCCCTGCGGCAGGTTGCAGCCCTTCAGATCCTTGGCCGGATCGACCTCGAGGAATCCTGCCACCTTGACCTTGCGGTTGGCGAGAATGCTCGCCTGTCCGGAGTCGGTCTGCATCGCGTCGACCGGCTTCTGCACGAGGTCGAGGATCGGACCCTTGGCATTCCAGCCTTTGCTCTCCCAATCCTCGGCGGGCTTGATCTTCCAGAAGCTCTTGTCCGGATAGGTCTTGTCGAACACGGGGTCGGCGACCGGCCCGAGATGGCACTCGACGCAAACAGCGGCATAGAGCTTCCGGCCGCGTTCAACGCGTGCCGGATCGATCTTCCAGGCGTCGTCGCCGGCGAACAGCTTCTCCGGCCATTTCGGCGAGGTCAGCCCGCCGAACGCGGGCGTCGTCGTCGCGAACGGATCGGGACCACGCAGCATGTTCTCGATGTAGAGCAGGTTGTCGATCGCCATCGACGACCGCCACAGCCTGTCGCTCGCGGTCTCCGGCGAGAAGTTGATCTGTGCGGAGACGCCGAGCGCCTCGCCGGCATTGCGGATCAGGGGCTGTGCGATCGAGCCGTCATATTGCGCCCAGGAGAACCACGGCACGGTCCAGATCGGCGGATAGGACACCGGCGCGTCGATGGCCTCCTGGTTGCCGAGCATGTTCGGCAGCCCGCTCGATGCCATGTCGAGATAGAACACCTGGTTGCCGATGCGGTTGAGGGCATCGAGCCGGCCGAAGCCTTCCTCCGTTTCGGTCTGGCCCTTGGCCTCGATCGTGGTCTTGTAGTTGTTGGCCTGCATGTTGAGCGCGAAATCGGTCGCGGCCTTCAGGCCCTTCTTCAGGGTCTCGCGATCGGCGTCGGAGGCGTTCGGCCCGAGCACGCGATCGGCAAAGCGGGAGAAGCGGCCGGGCACGTATTGCGTGAAGATCATCGCAAAGCCCATGGCTTCTTCCAGCTTGCGCAGGTCGGCCATCCCGGGGCCGCCGTCGAAGCGCACGCTGACGCCCTTGTAGTGGATGCTGCCGGCGTGACAGGCCGCGCAGGTCAGGCCGATCTTGTCGGACTGCGCGGCGCCGGTGGCGGGATCGGTCGCGCCAGTGAGCCGGGCAAAGCCGACCGGCAGGCCGCCTTCGTTGCCGGCCGGGGTCGGCTTCAGGCCGGACGGCAGCGGCGCTGCCGGCTCGGTCTTGGCAGCCGTGGCGGCGTAGCCGAACGGCCGGAGCGCGCTGGGGTCGCCGTCGACGCTCTTCGGGCTCGGGATGAAGCCGAAACGTTCGAGATAGGCGCTGTCGGAGATCAGGCCGGGCGAGCCGAACGGCGTCAGATAAGGCTGCTCCATCGCCATGAACCAGGCGTAGGGAATCGGAAAGGTCGCGGTGCCCTGCGTCACGTGGTGAAACCAGTGCCGGTCCTGCGTGGTCCAGCCCTGATCGAGCCAATAGGCCGCCCTGGTCGGCTCGGTCTCGGGCAAAGCGGGCGGAATGAACGCCGCGGCCTTCTTCGGCAGAACCTTGCCGAGCTTGTCGCTGACGGCGTCGGGCGCGGCCACCCAGGCGAGCAACACGGCGGCGCCGGCCAGCACTGCCGTGCCGACGAGTGCCTTGCCGATGCGCCAGACGATGTTCGCGGGCTTGGGCTTGGCTGTCAGCCGTGCGGCTATACGCTGCGGCAGGCGGCGGTCGACGAACAGCGTGCGGACCTCGGCAACGGACAGATAGCGGCCGTCGCCCTCGCCCTTGCCGAGGATGTTCAGCAGCACTGGCCATTCGCCCTGCATCAGAATGGGGAAGTACCAGCGCGCCCGATCGCCGTCGCGCGTCAGATTGGCCTTCATGAAGGTCTGGATCTGCGCCTCGTTGAGGCCGCGCTCGGTGCCCCCATTGGGATCGGGATAGTCGCTGCCGAAGCTCGCGAACCGGTCGATCTCCTCGGGATGGACCTTGGCCTCGGCGTCGAGGATACGCGATCCGCCGCCATGCTTGTCGAGCGGACCGTTGCGCAACTGGTCGAGATCGGCGCCGGACCACAGGCTCTTCAGGAGCCGCAGCGGCGACAGGCCGTTCGCGATCAGGGCGACGCCGAAGGTCTCGATGCCGACAAGCCGTTTCTTGAAGCCGGTCTCGCCGCTCGCCGCCTCGACCCGGTCGCCGATGGTCTTCAGGGGGACGCTGTGGCCGTCGACGAAACCGCCGGCGACGAGCGCGCGCAGGAAGGGACACGGGTTATCGGACGAGACCGGAAGCTGTCCGGGCAGGGCGTCACGGACGCGGGCGCTGTCTTCTTGCATCGAAGAACATCCTTGGAAAGCACCTGAGTGATGAAAACGAAATCACGCCAACAAACGAGGGCGGCGCCGAATTGCGCCGAGGAACGGGCGGAGCCCCGCCATCTGAACGTTACAATGCAATCGTCAATGATTGGCGTAACCCGCCCAAGTGTCAACCTCAAGTCGCGATCGCGCTACTCGCCCGCGAATTTCGCCTTGGTGTCCACCAGGGTGAGCTTGGTCAGCGGCACGCCGGCCCTGGTGAGGCCGTCGCGATAATGCGCGATGTCGGCCGGATTGCGCCAGCGGATGTTGCTCAGGAGGCGCTCGATCGTCATCCACGGATGCTGGCTCAAAAGCGCCGCGACGGCCTCGCCGGCTTCGACCGAGCGTCCGAGCTGCGCCAGCGCGGCGGCGCGGATGGCGAGGCACTGCAGATGGTTCGGGTTCTGGTAGTGCGACTCCCGCGCCCAGGACAGCGAGGCGTCGTACTGGCCGAGCATGTAGTGGCTGAACGCGCTCAGCACCGACCATTGATAGCGCGGATCGCTGTTGCCGCGCTGGGCCGCGACCGAGAACAGCTCGATCGCCTGGCGGTGCTCGCCGGCGACGAGATGGCAGACGCCGAGCACGCCGCGCGCACCCATGTCGTAGGGATTGAGCTGCAGCGACTTGCGTGCCGCTTCCATCCCGGCTTCCACCCGACCCTGCATGGCGTGGACATAGGCCAGCAGCGAATAGGAGAAGGACGAGCGGGAATCGAGCCGGACGCCGGCCTCGGCGAGCGCCATTGCCTCGTCCCACAGCTCCCGCGAATTCCTGATCCAGCCGAAATGAATGCCCTGCAGCAGGATGGTGCCGAGATAGGTGTGGGCGATGGCGAGACCGGGGTCGATCCTGATCGCCTCGCGGAACAGCGCGATCGAACTCTCGTAGTCGGCCTTGGTCGGCTGGTAGTAGTGCGACAGCCCGCGCAGGAAGCGGTCCCACGCCGTGAGGTCGGTGGTCTTGGACCGCACCGGCACCGCCGCCTCGGCACGGTAGATCTCGGGGATCAGCGCGGTGCACAGATTGGCGGTAATGTCGTCCTGCACGGCGAACAGGTCGCCGATGTCGCGGTCGTAGCGGCCGGCCCACAGCTGCTCGCCGTTCTCCGGCGCGACCAGCTCGGCGGTCACCCTGATCTTGTCGCCGGAGCGCCGCACCGAGCCCTGGATCAGATAGGTCGCATCGATCTCGCGCGCGATCAGGCGGGCGCTCATGCCGGCATGCTTGAAGGCGAAGGTGGAGTTGCGGCTGAGCACGCGGAAGAAGGACTGCAGCGACAGCGCGTGGATGAGGTCTTCCGCCAGGCCGTCCGAGAAATATTCGTCGGTCTCGCCGCTGAGATTTGCGAACGGCAGCACGCCGACGATGGCGGTCCGGTATTGCGCCGGCAGGGTCGTGGCGGACCGCTGCTCGCGGGTCTTCTCCGGCGAGGACGGATCCCAGGTCCAGACGTTGATGGTGTCTTCGATGTTCTTGAAGCGGAACGGCCCGCGGTCGACGAAGGTGACCGTGAGGTGCTTGCTGGCTTCCTGGTAGGCCTTGTGGGAGACGGCAATTCCGCCGGGCGGTGCTGCGGCTTCAAGTCGCACAGCAGTGTTGACGCCGTCGCCGAATACCTCGTCCTCGTCGAAGATGACGTCGCCCATGTTGAGGCCGAGGCGAAACTGCATCACCCGGTCGGCCGGCAAATGAGCATTGCGCTCGGCCATCAGCTTCTGCACCTCGACCGAGGCCGCGATGGCGCCGACGACGCTCGGAAATTCCAGGAGAAATCCGTCCCCTGTGTACTTCACGATGCGGCCGCCGTGATTGAGGATGATCGGGTGGATGGCGCCGCGATGCGCCTTGAACGCGGCATGGGTTCCCGCCTCGTCGGCGCCCATCATCCGCGAGTAACCGACCACATCGGCACAGACAATCGCGGCCAGCCGTCTCTCCATTCCGTCTTTGCTCCTACTCAGGGCGATACCACGGCAACAGCAGTCGAATCCAATCAATTTGCGGAAGCAATGTGTAGGCCATGTGGCGGGCCGGCGACATGCGGCCCGATTGGCTCACGTCAGCCCGGCCCTGATCAGTCCGTCGCGGTAGTGGTCGATGTCGTCCCGGCGTTTCCACCGGATGTTCTTGATGTGGCGATCCAGCGTGAGCCAGGGATATTGCGCGCGCAGCGCGTCGACGGCGTCGCTCGCCTGGTCCGTCGCACCAAGTTGCGCCAGGGTTGCCGCGCGGATCGTCAGCGCCTGCAGATGGTTCGGGTAGAGAAACAGCTCCTCGCGGGCCCACGACAACGCGGCCTCATAACGGCCGAGCAGGTAGTGGCTGTAGGCGTTCAGCGCCGGCCATTGATAGCGCGGATCGCTGTTGCCGCGCTGGGCCGCGATCGAGAACAGATCGATGGCCTGCTGGTGCTCGCCGTTGACCATGTGGCAGAGCCCGAGCACGCCGCGCGCGCCCATGTCGTAGGCATTGAGCTCGGTCGCCTTGCGCGCCGCCTTCATGCCGTCCTCATGGGCGCCCTGCATGGCCTGCACGAAGGCCAGGATCGCATAGGCGAAGGAGGAGCGCGCGTCGAGCCGCACGCTGTCCAGCGCCAGGTTCTTCGCCTCGTCCCAGAGCTCGCGCGAGCCCTTGATCCAGCCGAAATTGATGCCCTGCATCAGAATGGTCGCGAGATAAGCGTGCGCGAGGCCGAGCGTGGGATCGAGCGCAATGGCTTGCCGAAACAGCGAGATGGAGATCTCGTAGTCGGCCTTGGTCGGTCGGTAGTAGTGCGACAGACCGCGCAGGAAGCGGTCCCAGGCGGTCGGGTCGGTCGCCGGCGCACGGACCGGAATCGAGGCTTCGACACGATAGATCTCCGGCATCAGCGCCGCGCACAGGCTGGTGGTGATCTCGTCCTGCATCGCGAACAGATCACCGACGTCGCCGTCATAGCGACCGGTCCACAATTGAGCGCCGGTCTCGGGCGCGATCAGCTCCGCCGTCACGCGGAGCTTGTGACCAGAGCGCCGCACCGTTCCCTGAATCAGGTAGGTCGCATCGATCTCGCGTGCGACCAGGCGGGGATTGAGGCCGCGGTCCCTGAAGCGAAACGTCGAGGTGCGGCTCAGGACACGGAAGAACGATTGCAGCGACAGCGCATGGATCAGGTCGTCCGCGAGCCCGTCGGCGAGATACTCGTCGGCGCCGTCGGAGAGGTTGACGAATGGCAGCACGCCGACGATCGCCGTGCGATATTGCGGCGGCAGGCCGGTGACGCTCGTCCCGGCCCGGATCGCCGCCTCGCTGCCGGGCTCCCATGTCCACGCCTGCACCGGCTCCTGCAGGTTCTTGAACTGGAAGCTTCCGGCGCTGGTCAGCTCGATGGGGAGTTGCGGGCCGGCCTCCTCATAAGCCTTGGCCGAGACAGCAACACCGCCCGGGACGGCGATCGATTCGAGATTGACGGCGACATTGATGCCGTCGCCGAAGGCCTCGCCGTCGTCGATCGTGAACTCACCCTTATGAATTCCGAGCCGGAAGCGCATGTTGCGGTCGGCCGGCAGATCGGCGTTGCGCTCCGCCATCAGGGACTGCATCTCGACCCCGAACTGGATGGCGCTGGCGGCGTTGGCGAATTCCAGCAAAAAGCCATCGCCGGTGTGTTTGACGATGCGGCCGGCGTGATTGAGAATGATCGGGTGGATGGCGCCGCGATGAGCCTTGAAGGCGGCGTGCGTGCCGTCCTCGTCGATTCCCATCATGCGTGAATAGCCGGCGACGTCGGCGCAAAGGATGGCAGCGAGGCGTCTTTCCATCACATCGTGCTCCCGCCTCGCGCATACCACGACCGAGGCGGCCGAATCCAACGCTTTTCCGGACCCTATCGCGGCACCTTTGCTATGCGGCCCCGCGCCGGCCTCTGCGGTGCGAGACAGCAATGCCGAGGTCAGGTAGATGATTAGACCGGTATCGTTAGGAAATGTTCAATCATGCTCGGCATTCACGATCTGCCTTTGTTTCTCGTCTCCGGGCTGCTGCTCAACGTCACGCCGGGTCCCGACACCGCCTACATCGTTGGCCGCAGCGCGCAGATCGGCTGGCGCGGCGGGGCCGCTGCCGCTTTCGGCATCAGCACGGGGTGCCTCGTTCATGTGTTCGGAAGCGCGATCGGGCTGTCGGCGCTGCTCACGGCCTCCGCCGCGGCCTTCGCGGCGGTGAAATGGGCCGGTGCGGCCTATCTGGTCTATCTCGGCATCACGCAGCTTCTGGCGCGACGGCCGGACACCGCCAGGGCCAGTGATGCGACGTCGATGCCGGCGGTGACGCTCCGCCAGGTGTTCTGGCAGGGCGCGCTCACCAACATTCTCAATCCGAAGGTTGCGATGTTCTTTCTCGCCTTCCTGCCGCAATTCGTCGCAGCCGATGCGCCGCACAAGGCGCTCGCCTTCCTGCTGCTCGGCACGATCTTCATCGTCAACAGCACGATCTGGTGCCTCGGCGTCGCCGTCGTCGCGGCCCGGGCTGCGCGCCGCGTGCGCGGCTCGTCCGCCGCGCTGCTCTGGCTCAACCGCGCGATCGGCGGGCTGCTGATCTATCTCGGCGTCCGGATCGCGATGCTCGAGGCGCGCTGACCTACCAGAGCAACTCGACGACCGCCGTGCCGGCGAGATACAGGCCGAGCAGGATCATGGCGATCAGGAACACACGGCGGAACGCCTCGGCCGGCAGTCGGGATCGCGCTGCCTGGCCCGCGAACATGCCGACAAAGGCGCAGGCCATGGCGACCGCGCCGGGCAGGGCGGTGGCCGTGCTGAGCAGGCCGGAGCTCGTCAGGTTGAACGCCAACGTGATGGTGGCGACCGTGAAGAACACGCCGAGCGCCTGGACCAGCTCGTCCTTCTCGAGCCCGATCGCCTGCATGTACGGCACCGAGGGCACGACCTGCACGCCGGTGGCGGCCGAGATCAGCCCAGTGACGAGACCGACGATGCCGCCGACCCATTTCTCGTGCGGGGGCGCGACCTTGAAGGCGAACTTGGTGAGGCCGAGCAGGGCATAGAGCATCAGCAGCACGCCGAGCGCGACGTTGCCCCAGCGCGTCGAGGCATGGCTGAGCGCGCCGGCGTTGAGGCAGATGCCGATCGCGGTGCCCAGCATCAGCGGCCAGAGGCGCCTGGCGATATCGCGCAGATAAGGGCCGGCGAAGGTCTGCCAGATGTTGGTGATCACTGCCGGCACGATGACGATGGCGAGCGCCCGGCCGGGCGGCATGGCGACCGCGAGCAGCCCGACCGAGATGGTCGGCAGGCCGAGGCCGAGCGCGCCCTTAACGAAGCCGGCCAAGGTGAGCGCCAGGGCGATGAAGATGAGGATGGGGTCGATCATGGTCGTCACATTGACCAGACCGCGCTGGCGGCACAATGTGGAGGTTACGGAGCAAGCCTTCGTCCAGGACTGAGGCAGGATGACCATGCGTTTCGATCTGGTCGATCTCAGGCTTTTCATTGCCGTGGCCGAGGCCCGCAGCATCACCGGCGGCGCCGACCGGGCGCATCTGGCGCTGGCCTCGGCGAGCGCGCGGATCAAGGGTCTGGAGGACGCGTTCGGCGTCGAGCTGTTCAAGCGCGGCCGGCGTGGCGTGGATCTGACCGCGGCGGGCGAGAGCCTGCTCGACCACGCCCGCATCATCATGGCCAATGTCGAGGCCATGCAAGGCGAGCTTTCGGGCTTCGCGTCCGGCCGCCGCGCCAATGTGCAGCTGCTCGCCAACACGGTCGGCCTCGCCGAGCATCTGCCCAAGGCGCTGGCCGCCTTCCTGCGCGAGCATCCCGACATCAACGTCGACGTCGAGGAGCGCGAAAGCACCGAGATCGCCGAGGCGATCGCGTCCGGCAGAGCGGATCTCGGCTTTGCGGCGGAGCATGCGTTGCCCGAGACGATCGAGCGCTTCGCCTTCGGCGAGGACCGGCTGATCCTGGTCGCCGGGCGGCGCAGCCCGTTCGCAGCCCGCCGGCAGATCGACTTCAGCGAGACCGCGGGGGAGGATTTCATCGGCCTCACGCAGGGGACGGCGCTCAACGTCCATATCGGCCGGCACGCCGCGCGGCTCGGCATCCGCCAGCACGTGCGGGCCAGGCTGCGCGATTTCGACGCGATCTGCCAGATGGTGGCGGCCGGGATCGGCATTGCCGTCGTGCCGGAAGCGGCGGCGCGGCGTTGCGCGCGGTCGATGCCGATCAGCCTCGTCGCGCTGCGCGATGCCTGGGCCGATCGCCGGCTCGTGATCTGCGCCCGCAGCTTCAAGGCGCTGCCGCGTCCCGCGAAGCTGCTCGTCGAGCATTTGCGCCGGGCCGCTGCATGAGGCGTCCGACGACAGGCCGGACGTCTCCGTTCAGCTCGAAGCGGAGCCAGGCCGGTGGAGGCGGGCTCAGCCCGCTGCCAGCCGCTTCAGCGCCGCTTCATGGACGCGCTTGTCGCCGGCGGCGACGATCCGGCCGCCGTTCTGCGCCGGGCCGCCTTCCCAATCGGTGACGATGCCGCCGGCGCCGTTGATGATCGGGATCAGGGCGGCGATGTCATAGGGCTTGAGTTCGGTCTCGATGACGAGATCGAGATGGCCGGCGGCCAGCATGCAATAGGAGTAGCAGTCGCCGCCATAGCGCGACAGCCGGGTCTCGGCCTCGACCCGGCCAAAGGTGGCGCGATCGGCCTCGTTCATCAACAATGGGCTCGTCGTATAGCACACCGCGTCCGCGAGACGCTCGCAGCGCCGGACCGAGAGCCGGCGCTCGCCGCCGCCGTTCTTGTAGTTGGCGGAGCCGTTGTCGCCGGCGAAGCGCTCGCCGATGAAAGGCTGGTGCATCATGCCGAACACCGGCGTGCCCCTGTGCAGCAGCGCGATCAGCGTGCCCCAGGTCGGGAAACCGGCAATGAAGGACTTCGTGCCGTCGATCGGATCGAGCACCCAGACGTAATCGGCGTCCTCGCGCTCATTGCCGAACTCCTCGCCGACGATGCCGTGCTGAGGAAAGTTCGCCTTGATCAGGCGGCGCATCACCGCCTCGGCGGCGCGGTCGGCCTCCGTCACCGGATCGAAATCGTGCCGGCTGCTCTTGTTGTCGACCAGCAGCGAGGTCCGGAAGAACGGCAGGATGGTTTCGCCCGACGCGGTCGCCAGACGACCGATGAAGGCGGAGAAATCGATGACCGTCACAACGCGTCCTTGGGTGAGGGAATCGGGTGGCAATGAGCGGCTATGCCTAGCTCAAAGCGGTCCGGCGTGCATCCGGATATGGAACGCTGGCGTGGCATCTTGGATACCGTTTGGTGTCCGGCCCGCTGGCCGGGCGCGATTGATCCGTCGCTGGCCTCTCATGTGAAAGTGAAAGTGAAACCCGCGGTCCCTCTCGGGTCGTTTGGAATCTCCAATCAAGCCATTGACATCTATGATGAAAAGGAGAGGGCTGGGTCGCGCTGAACGCAACCCGGCCTATGTTTTTTTGCATGGAGAAGGGCGGAAAAACCCTTGCGCTTTGTGCAGCGCGATTGCATATTGTTGCGGTGCGGTAGCGCTTCGCGTTATCGCTGCCCTCCTTGGGCGTTTCCTCCCTAGACTTGGGCCGCTTGTCATTCAAGCGGCCCTTTTTTTGTGCCGACGCCACCCGCCGAAATCCCTCGTACCGAAAGCGCAGCCGCTCTATTCCGCCGCCGCCTGGAACGGCCCGAGGTCGCCGAGCGGCACCGTCGCCAGCACCTCGGCGAGCACGGCGAGATCGGAAGCGACCTGCGCGAAACGCGGTCCGCGCTCCCTGCGGCGCTCGTCCATGTAGACCGCGCGATTGAGCTCGATCTGGATCGCATGCAAGCCCGTGGCCGGATTGCCGTAATGCTCGGTGATGAAGCCGCCGGCATAGGGCTTGTTGCGGCCGACGGAATAGCCGAGCCGGCCGAGCACGTCCTCGACCAGGTCCGGCAGCAGCGACGCGCAGCTCGTGCCGTAGCGGTCGCCAATCACCATGTCGGGCCGGCGCGGCTCGTCGCGCGAGACGCCGACCGACGGCATCGAATGACAGTCGACCAGGACGACCGTGCCGAACTGCTGGTGCACGCGGTTGATCAGCCGGCGCAGCGCGCGGTGATACGGCTTGTACAGCGTCTCGATGCGGTGCAGCGCCTCGTCGACGCTCAGCCGGTCGCGATAGATCTCCTGGCCGTCGCCGACCACGCGCGGGATCGTGCCGAGGCCGCCGGCCACCCGCATCGAGCGGGTGTTGGCAAAGCTCGGCAGCCGCCCGGTGAACATCCGCGGATCGAGCTCATAGGGCTCGCGATTGACGTCGACATAGCAGCGCGGGAAATGCACCCGGACCACCGGAAACCCGCGCGACAGGAGGTCGCCGATCAATTCGTCCATGAACGAATCTTCGGAGCGCCTGAGCGACGGCAGATCGATGCGCGAGGCCTGGAGGAAATCGTCGGGGTAGGCCGATCCGGAGTGAGGGGAATTGAAGATGATGGGCGCGCGCCATTCGGTCGGCTCCATGATCTCGAACGGCGGCAATTCGCCATCAAAGTCCGTCATCTCTGGGCGCCGTCCCCTTGGTCACGTGCGTCGATGTCACGTCCGTTGATGCGCCGGTATCCTCCGGCCGATTCGCGCTGGACAACGCAGGCACTGCTCTTGCCAACGCACATCTTCGATAATCCGAGCCGTTCTGCCAAGCGAAAAGCAATGAAAAAGTTCACCCGCCGTTTGGAACAACTCTGAGCTGGCGTGCTGTTTCGGTCGAAGACCGCACCTTCAGCCCTCAAATTGCCTTGCCGATGTCGGATCAAAAGGCGCAATCTTTCACCCGAAATTTACCGCCCGTCAGGCTTAGTGGCGGCAACGCTCCGCCTCTCACCCGGACCAGACAACCCCTCGCCATGCACAAAATCCTGCTCGCCGAAGACGACAACGACATGCGCCGCTTCTTGGTCAAGGCATTGGAAAATGCCGGGTTCCAGGTCTCGCCCCACGACAATGGCATGTCGGCCTACCAGCGGCTGCGCGAGGAGCCGTTCGAGATGCTGCTCACCGACATCGTGATGCCGGAGATGGACGGCATCGAGCTGGCGCGCCGCGCCTCCGAGCTCGATCCGGACATCAAGATCATGTTCATCACCGGCTTCGCCGCGGTCGCGCTGAACTCCGATTCGGAGGCGCCCAAGAACGCCAAGGTGCTGTCCAAGCCGGTGCACCTCCGCGAGCTCGTCAGCGAGGTCAACAAGATGCTGGCGGCCTGAGCCGCCGGGGACGGACGTCCGGAACTGGCGGATTATTCCCAATTTCGGCATTTTGCGTCCTTGCCTGCCTGCGTGGGAGCCGATATAGGGACGCCCACCCGAACGGACTTCTGGACTAGGGCACGTAGCTCAGCGGGAGAGCACTACCTTGACATGGTAGGGGTCACAGGTTCGATCCCTGTCGTGCCCACCATCGGCCGATCCGGCCGGTGACCCAACCTCGGTCCATTCCCCGACCTTCGAAGAACCAGGCACCGAGATCCAGGCGCTGACATTGTCGGCACGTGCGATTTTCCGGTGCACGGAGGCGCACCTGCGCCGAACGCGAGGCCTGCAGAGCGGCATGCCGATGGACGGTCCGGTGCTGGCCGATTTGGCGAACTTGACGTTGTCGACATGATCAAAGGACATGGCTTCGCTGTCTCGCGGCGCGCTGTCGCGTCCGAGGCTTGCTGATCGATCGCCCTCTTCGAGAAGAGGGCGCGGGGAATGCCGGGCGCTGGCCGCACCCATGGCCCGCCTGCAGAAAAAAAGCAGGCGGCAGTCACCACAGGTTCAGCCGAGAACACCCGGCATTCCCCGCGCGATGGTTTTGACGGCTGCTTCGCGATCTCCCCGGTGCGCCGTGCTTTCTGGCCACCGTATCGCACAACGTGCTTGCGCACGTTGCGCTGGACATCAGCATCGGGATGCCAGGACCACGCGACTTGACCGTGCGCATCAACGTCGTTCGTCGGCGCGGCTCAGCCACGCTGCAACATCGACACGCCCACCGCATCCCGCCTCGACGTTCGTGACGACCGCGAAGCGCCCCTCTTGTGAGACGGGACGGACGAGAGGAAAGCATGATTTCTGGAAAAAAGAAACAGAAATCTTCTTGCTCGAATGGCCGGCGAGGGTGATGTGTTTGAACCGGCGCGCGAAACGAGTTTTTCGGCGCATGCGGTTGGGGCCGCAATCGACCTCGAGCCCGCGGGGATGAGCCGGCACATCGCGCCTCGTGCGGGCTGCTTGCGCGGCAGCGATTTGCCCGGCGGGCCGGGCCACTCGATCTTTCGCCGGCGGGTCGTGAGTTCGAAGAGACTGGCCGACGGCCGAACGGACCATTCACCGCGCTGCCTTCAAACCATCGGCGACTTCATCGATCGATGGTCCTGAGGTCGAAAAGCAAGCAGGCTGACGAGAGCGAGCCCCCAAACGCCAACCCCACCGTAAAGCATCACCCATCCAAAGCCTTGGACAAGCGCCTGATGGACGAGCGACTCCGACAGCTCTGGAACGGAAACCAGACTTCCTGCGGCGATCCTCTCGGCGAAGAAGCGCAGATGCGCGGCGTCCAATGAATCCGGCAGCGCATTTTTGAGGTGTGCCAGCACGCCGCTGATCAAGATGAAACCCATCACCGCGATATTGATCGCCAGTGAGATCATCCGGGCGCTCATGTCGATGCCGGACGCCATACCGGCACGATCGCTCGAAACCGCACCCGTTGTCGTATTGGTAACAGGGGTGTTGGTCAGGCCGAGGCCGATCCCGGCGAACAGCGACCCGGGCAGCATCGTCAGCCAGCTTGCCTGCGCGGCGGCGCTACCAAATTTCATCAGAATGAAGCCCAGACCGATCATGAACAGGCCAACGGGAATGACGAAACCGGGCTGATAGCGTAGCGAAAGCCGCTCCGCCAGCGGCGGCACGACGAGCGTCGGAAGGGTGTAGGCAAGCAATGCGAGACCAGCAGAGACACTGTCGTAGCCGAGGCCCGCCTGAAACCAGATCGGCAAATAGATCATGAAGGGCCAGAAGCTGAAGTTCATCGCGGCCGAGCCGATGATTGCGCCGGAAAAAGCGCGGATGCGGAATACCGAGAAGTCGAACATCGGTCGCGGGCTGAACTTTTCGGCGATGATGAAAGCGATGAAGCTCGCGATCGCAACGCCAATGACTCCCAGGGCGGTCGGGCTGGTGAAGCCGAGATCCGGTCCCTGTGTGATGAAGAAAGCGAGACAGAAGACCGACAACGACAGTGTGATGATGCCCGCAACGTCGAGACTGCCGGCCTCAGAGTCCTTCGATTCCTGAACGCCGCTGAGGGTGAGCATCAGTGTCAGGATCGCAAACGCGACATGGACGAAGAACACCCACTCCCAGCTCGAGACCGCGACGATCGCGCCGCCGATGATCGGACCGAAGCCAAGACCAATGCCGAAGATGATCCCCCACCAGCCGAAGGCGATGGCGCGCTGCCGTCCTTCCTGGAATTGATGAGAAAGGATGGCGATCTGACAGATCAGCATCGCGCCGCCGCTGAGGCCCTGGAGAAATCGGGCGCCGATCAGCACCGAGACGTTCTCGGTCACGCCGCAGACAAGCGACGTCACGCCGAACGCGGCGATAGAGACCATGAAGATGCGCTTGCGCCCATAGCGGTCGGCCAGCGTCCCGGTCGCCATCAGAACGGTCGTCACCGCGATCGTATAGGCGTTCATGATCCATTGGAGTTGCTTGAAATCGGCGCGCAGCACCTGCTCCAGCGTCGGCAGGATTGCGGGGATGCTGGAAATCTCCAGGCCGAACATGAGGGACGAGAGGCAGGCGGCGGCCAAGGCGATTGTACTTCGGCGTGTCAGTGCAGGGGTCATGATTCGGCCTTCCGACGTTGTGGTCGGCAATGGTGGAGTCCAGCGGTGATGAGAGGCGGCGCAACTCGGTTCGCGTGTTGCGGTGGGACGCAACATAGTCGGGACTTGACCATTCCAGAACTGGATGGTTGGATATTTCAAAGACAGCAAATTTGGATAGATGGGATGACCATACTGGACGTGGATGCCGTCCAGGCCTTCGTGACGATCGCCGATCAGCAGAGCTTCACGCGGGCGGCGGAGGTGCTTGGCACCACCCAGGGCGCGATCAGCGTAAAGCTGAAACGGCTTGAAGACCGGCTCGGCCAGAAATTGATCGAACGGACGCCGCGGTTGGTCCGGCTGTCGGCGCAGGGCGCGGTGTTCCTTGAATCGGCGCGCGACTTCCTTGCCGCCCATGACCGCGCCGTCGCGGGGCTATCCTCGACTCGTCGCCGGTTTGCGCTCGGCATTGCCAGCCATGTGGCGGGATCGGAGATTCCGACACTCCTTGCGCGGTTGAACGCACACGACCCGGCGCTCACCATCGAAGTGCGGCTCGACAATTCGCGCAACCTGCTGGACGCTTTCGACCGTGGCGAAATCGATGCGGCGATTATCCGCAGGGAGGACGACCGGCGTGACGGCGAGGTGCTTGCGCCGGAACACTTCGGCTGGTTTGCATCTCCCGACTTCGTGCATCGAGCAGGCGAGCCGCTGCGTTTGGCCGCGTTGTCGCCGTCCTGCGGAGTCCGTGACATCGCCACCCGCGCGCTCGACGCTGCGGGAATAGCCTGGACGGAGGTTTTCCTCGGCGGCGGTTCCTCCGTCGTGTCCGACGCGGTTTCGGCCGGCTTGGCCACCGCCGTCTTCTCGTGCCGGCTCGCGCCGGCCGGCACGGTCGAGGTTAGCCGGCGGTTCGGACTGCCCTCGCTTCCCTCGTCCGAAATCATTCTTCTCTCGACACTCTCGGACGCCAAATCCCGCGAAGCGCTTAGAACCCTCGCGACTGCGTTTCGCGAGCACCGTCCATCCTCGGCGTAAATATCGCTTGTCGTCGTCCATCGCTCCCCGTCGAGTCACCCAGGCCGACATCGGCGCTTTGCCCTGCGTGCGGATGACTGGAAGCCGTCTCAGCAGACCGCTGACGTCAGACCACATCGATGGTGGGAAACCGCGCGTCGCCCGCGATGCAATCCCAGGCGAACAGGCGCGTGCGGTCGAGCCGGACCGCCGGTGCCATGGCGGAGGTTCGAGCCCTTGGTCAGCGGCCCGGCGGCCCAGGTGAAGCGTCCGCCGTCCAGGAGCAGCGCGTCGAGCGCCTTCGGCACGAACGCGACATCAGCCTGCTGAGCCGGCGTCAGCCAATCCCATCCGAGCAACAGCGGGATGACGTTGCCGGCAAGGCCATGCACGGGTCCGAGAAAGCGGTCCTTGGCGCCATACAGATCATGGGTCCAGAGCGGGCGCGGGGTGTCCTCCAGCTCGGACAACAGCCGTGCCGCCTGCACCTCGAACAGGCGGCGCCAGCGCGACTCCTCGGTCATCCTGGCCATGTGGACCGCCGCGACCATCGACCCCGGCAGGCCCACATCAGCTCGCGGGTCGGTAGCTCGTTGTTCTTCTCGGCGTGCCAGTACACCTGGTCGGCGAGGCTCGACATCGGCGTGAGCCGCATGGCGAGCAGGGCCGCGCCATCTCGCCACGGAGCAGCGAGCCAGCTGGCGCTTCAAGAGCCGCGACGACGATCACGTCCCACCCCGCGCTCGCGGCGTCTCCGCAACCCCGGCCAGCTCCGACCCCGCGAGCGCTATCGCCAGAACACGCGGCCGGAGGCGGTCAAAATTGGACGCCGATCAGGGGGCAATTTTGGATGCCGATTGACAGGTCATCAGACCGAGTTGTCCGCGCGGCAGGTCATTTCAAGTTGCCCCGTCGGGTGGACATGAATCGAGCTAACATGTCCACTCGTGGACAATTGCTCGGCCCGCGTCATGTTCGCAGACGATATCTTTGGACACATCGTCGATCGTGCGTATGAGCTCCTGGGCGTCCCGCCTCTCGTCGCCGCCGAAGACCCATGCCTGGAACCAAAAAGTGGCATTTTGCGCGGGCATCCCCATATTAGCTGGATGGCAAAATGGCAGAAATCGAGCACGCGGCAACCGCATAAGACGAAGGCTGAGCTCCGTGAGATGCTGACCGAGGCGGTCCGGAATACAGCGAGTTCGGGCCCGCGACCGAAGCGCCTGGCGAAACTCGACGGCGTTGCTGATGGGGCGGCGGCTTCCGTCGATTAGGCTTCTGCGTCCTGGCCTGGTTCGTTCAGTCCATACGAGCGAAGTCTTTCGAAATTTCGTGAAGGAGTTAGGATGCGCAAGTTTCCCGAACCCGTCAACGTCGGGCCGTCTGGTCAACGTATTGCTTACTCGTAGCGCAGCGCTTCGATGGGATCGAGCCGAGCGGCCTTTCGCGCGGGGTAGTAGCCGAAGAATATGCCAACGGCTGCCGAGAACAGGAACCCGCCGGCAATCGCGGCCAGGGATATCGGCGCCGGCCAGCCTGTGAGGATGGAGATGGCGACGGACAACGCCGCGCCGATGACAATTCCCACGATGCCGCCGCTGACGCTGATGAAGATCGCCTCGGCAAGAAATTGTAGCAGGACGTGCAATCTCCGCGCGCCAATCGCCATCCGTAGTCCGATCTCCCGCGTTCGCTCCGTCACCGAGACGAGCAGGATGTTCATGATGCCGATGCCGCCGACCACAAGCGAGATGGACGCCACCGCGGCCAAGAGGAGCGCCATGATGCGGCTGCTTCCCTCCGCGGTCTGCGCAATCTGACTGAGGTTGCGCACGGAAAAATCGTTGATGGTGCCTGGGCGGATGCGGTGACGCCGCGCCAGGATTTCAGTAGCCTGATCGATCGCCGCCTGGATGCCGGCCTGATCCACCGCCTGCACGTAAATCTGATTCACATACCCGGTCATGCGCGGTTGAAGCCCATACGGATTCGGCGGCGTCGGATAAATCCAGTTGATCGCCGTTTGCTGCTGGCTTGGGGCGGCAACGCCGATAATCTTGCGCTCGGCGGTGGTGAACGGAACCATGATCAGATCGTCCTGGTCCTGCCCAAAAGATGTCTGTCCCTTGGTTTCAAGAATTCCGACCACCCGCAACGACACACCCTTGGCCTGCACCGTCGCCCCGATCGGATTCTGAGAGGTGCCGAAGAGTTGCCGGCGCACGGTCTCGCCGAGGACCGCGACCAGCGCCGAGCTTCGCTCGTCCTCCGGAGTGATCGCCCGCCCTGCGGCGATCTGCCAGTTCGTCATCGGAGGATAATTGGCGCTTACGCCCTGAATGCCGGTGGTCCAGTTCTGGTTCGCAAAGCGGATCAGCCCCGGCTGGCGGATGAGGTAGCTCACCGCCCCGGCGGCGGGTGCCTCCTGCCGGATCGCCCGGACGTCGGCAACGGTCAGCGTCGAAGCGCTTCCGGAGCCCCCCCGAGCGCCCCCGCTTGTGGCGGCGCCCGGCAGGATGACCACGAGGTTGGTCCCGAGCCTTGCGATCTCCTTTCGGACCGCCTCGTTCGCTCCCTGGCCGACGGACACCATGACAATCAATGCGGCGACGCCGATGAAGACTCCAAGCATTGTCAGCGCTGAACGCATCTTGTTGCGCCAGATCGCCTCGGCGGCCGCCGTCATCACCATCCAGGCAAAGGGCCATGATGCGACCGACATTGCGACGTAGGCCGACCGTTCCCTTGGCTGGACCAATTTGTCCGCCGTCCCGCTCGCCGGCTGCGGCGCCTTGGCGGGCTTTGTCTTCTTCACATCCGTGATGATCTGGCCGTCGCGCATGGTCAGCACGCGATCGGCAAAGGCCGCGACATCCGGCTCGTGGGTCACCACGATGATGGTGACGCCCTGTTCGCGATTGAGCGAGCTGAGCGTCTGCATGATCTCGTTGGAGTTGCGGGTATCGAGATTGCCGGTCGGCTCATCCGCCAACAGCAGGCTCGGCTGATTGATCAGGGCCCGCGCGATTGCCACCCGCTGCTGCTGCCCGCCCGACAACTGGCCCGGCGTGTTGCGTTCCCGGTCGCGCAGCCCGAGCTTGTCCAGAACCGCGCGAGCCCGCTCGAAGCGCGCGCTCGCATGGCTCTGGCCGGACATCGCGTACAGAAGCGGCAAGGCGACGTTGTCGATGGCGCTGGTGCGCGGCAATAGATTGAAGCTCTGGAATACGAACCCAAGCCGCTCGCTGCGAAGGCCGGCGAGATCCGGCTCTGCAAGCTGCGCGACGTCGATGCCGTCGAACCAGTAATGACCGGCGGTAGGCCGATCGAGGCAACCGAGGATCGACATCAGCGTCGACTTGCCCGATCCGGACGCGCCCATGATGGCGATGAACTCGCCATGTTCGACGATCAGGCTGACGTCCGAAAGCGCGCGAACGTCGATGTCGCCGACATGATATGTCCGCGACACTCCCTCAATCCTGATAACCGGCTCCGCCATGTGCCTTCAATCGTTGTAGCCGATGCGATCAGAGGCGGGGCCGCGGCACGCTGGAACGTGCTTTCGCTGAATTCCGTTGCTCCGCGACGATCACCCGGTCGTCGATCTTCAGGTCGCCCTGCACGATCTCCGTAAACTCGTCGTCGTCGAGCCCGACCATGACCTGAACCGGCACCGGCGATCCGTCCCGCAGCACCCAAACGCGCGCTTGTTTCGTGTCGCCAAGGGCGGTCCCGGTCGGGACATAACGCAACGCCCGGTTCGGAACTCGGAGCACGCCGCTGCGCCGATCGACGATGATCCTTGTCGCCGCCGT
The DNA here is from genome assembly GCF_032381555.1 of Bradyrhizobium sp. SZCCHNPS1003. Classification (NCBI taxonomy): domain Bacteria; kingdom Pseudomonadati; phylum Pseudomonadota; class Alphaproteobacteria; order Hyphomicrobiales; family Nitrobacteraceae; genus Bradyrhizobium; species Bradyrhizobium sp. SZCCHNPS1003. The sequence goes on along the minus strand of NZ_JAUHIU010000001.1, from coordinate 564,612 downwards.
CAGGCCCGGCTTGAGCGCCAGATCAGGGTTGTTGACGCTCACGACGACATCGTAAGTGATGACGTTCTGCACGGTTTGCGGGGACTGGCGGACCTGGGTCACCGTTCCCTCGAACAGACGTTTCGGATATGCGTCGACCGTGAACGTCGCCTTGTCGCCATTCTTGATGCCGCCGATGTCGCTCTCGCTGACATTGGCGTCCACCTGCATCCTGGTGAGGTCGGTCGCGATCAGAAACAAGGTGGGAGTCTGGAAACTCGCCGCCACAGTTTGTCCCATGGTGACGGCGCGCGAAACGACCGTGCCATCGACCGGCGAGATGATGTTGGTATAGTCGAGATTGACCTGTGCCGCGGCGAGCACGGCTTCGCGCTGCTGGATGGTGGCCCCGTCAAACGCAATTTGCGCCAGAGCCTGATCGTACACGTTTTTCGCATTGTCGTAGGCGTCCTCCGACACGGCGCTTGTCCTGACGAGCGTGGCGAGGCGTTCCAGGTTGGCCTTGGCATAGGTGAGCGATGCCTTGTCCTTCTCCAGTTGCGCTTTCGCGATGGCGAGACTGGCTTTCGCCTGATCGACGATGCTCTGATAGGGGCGGGGATCAATCTTGGCGCAGCTTTGTCCGCGTTTGACCTGCGTGTTGTAATCGCAACTCAATTCCTGGATCACGCCGGAGACATAGGTCCCGACAATGATCGTCAATTCCGGATTGACCGACCCTGTGGCGTTGATGTCGCGCGCGATGTCGCCGATCGCAACAGATGCTGTCTCATATCGAACTGAAGCGTCGCCGCTGAACGACCACCAGATGCCCAGGGACGCAGCAAGAAGCAGTGCCGCGATCCCAACGAGAACCCAGCGCCCCGTCGCAAATCGTGACTGTACGGCCGGCTCGCTGACCGGGCGTCCAGTCGATGGACGCGGCACATAGGGTAGAGCTTCCCTGCTTTCGGCCGCAGCACCAGTGCCGAGCTGCGTGTTCATCTCGCTTTGGCTCCGGGCCTGGAATGATGGTCATTGCCACCATAGGCTACGGCTAGGCCGAATTGTTGATTGGGATCAAGGTATACGGCCCGGTGCCGGCCAAGGCCAACGACGCGGCTATCGTTGTTCGTGAAAATGGCGAGATGGAAATGTTCATTCGACAGGCAAAGGGCGACGAGGAACTTCCGCCCGGCCAGGTCGTTCTGGCCCTTTTCGGAATGACATTTCACGATGAGCGAGTGCGCAGACCGTTGGCGCAAATTGTAAAAGAGAAGCAAAGCCCAACATGACGTCGCCGCAGGTCGTCGTGCGCGAGGCGCCGGATCAGTCGGCTTGGGGTGCGGAGTTCATCAGATGATGGCGGTGAAAAGGTGCGGCGAAGTTAGACCTCGCGCGAGGGGCCGGCACCGTCGCGGTCCTCGTTGAAGAGCGCTCTCAGCAAACGCCAAAGTTCGCGGTGACCAGCTGTTTGACCGCCCTGCGTCAGATAGTCCGAAATATCCATTGTCGCCGTTTGGTATTCGATCGTGCCCCCAATGCCAGTCTCCAAACGCGCCACCTCTCGCTCGACATACAAGTTCTTGGTGTCTGTATCGAAGACAAGGAAACAGCGATCCTCGCGTGTGATATCGGGGCCTTTCACCTGGCGATACAGTTCCCTTTTTAGGAAGGCCATTGTCCGCTCCCGACGAGGACGATGCGATAGCTATGTGTCTTGGGTCAACAAGGTTCTGACCCTTGTAGCGGCGTCATAGATTTCGATTTTGAGCATCGGATAGGTCGACTTCAGTTTACGACCTGATGCTTCGGCCGCTTCGGCCGTCTCAAACGCCGACTTGAAGTGCCCGTCGACAATGACCACAAATCCTTCCGACGGCGGCCGGTCGGCACGTGGCACCTTCTGCTCAGACTCCTCAATTGAGCGAACTGACTTCTTCATCGGAGCTCTCATTCTATCGCAGAAGCGTGACGGAGGCTCGCTGAGACCAAGAAGCCGATCAAGCTACGAAGTCTCATCGCGGCACCGGAGAAGGCGAAGGACAAAATCCGGAGACCGCGACCGGCTTACCTCGGTCTGGTCTCCGGCTTTCTGCCGAGCAGAACTAAGCGGACTTGCCAGGTGCGGCGGCCTTGTTCGGTGCGGGGCTTGCGCTCGGTGGAGCACCTGTCTTGATATCGATCGTCTTGGTGGTTTTCACCGCCTTGGCCGGCTTCTTGATGGCGAGATGCAGCACGCCTTTGTCGAAGTGAGCTTCGACGGCTCCCTCTTCCGGCTCGAATGGGAGAGACATCGATCGATAGAATGAGCCGTAGCTGCGCTCCTCGACGTGCCAGTCCTTTTCGTCCTTCGTGCTCTCCGCCTTCTTCTCGCCGGAGATAACCAGCTGGTTGCCGTCCAGGCTGACCTTGATATCTTTGTCGTCCACGCCGGGAAGTTCGGCGGTCACTTCGAAAGCATCCTTGGTCTCCGCCACACTGACTGCTGGCGCCCCGGCACCAATGCTGGGAGAAGGCAAACCCTGATCGAAAACGCGAAGCGCGTTCTCCATTTCACGCCGCATGGCCCTGAATGGGTCGAATGCAGGCTCCTGGCTGGTAGTCCACAATCTCGGAAGGCTCATCTGGTTTCTCCGCAGGTTGAAGAAAGAGAAAAACAGCCTGCTCCTCGCGGTCATGGCGACCTTGATGTAGCGCAAAACCGCGGGGGTAATTTCGAGGCGGAAAGGCCGGCATGACGATAAAGGTGAACGCGTCAACGGAGTTGACATAATCACAGCAACAAGCTTGGGCACCGCTGCGCGGCGCATGTTTAGCCGTGACGTTCCCAGGCGCAGATGAGCGCTACCGCGTCTCTTCTGTATATCTTGGATTAATCGTGCCCTCAGCATGGCACGTGGCGGCGACGATAGCGGTAGGGACAACCGTATTGGCCTGGTGCGTAGTAGCCCGGCGCGAAATGGCCGGGTCGGTAGGTAGCGGCTCCAGCTTCGGCGCCGGGAATCCCAGAACCGATTGCGGACTCCGGAAGCGCGGTAGTAGCGGCCACGATAGCGTCAGTAGTCGACCTCCGTCACGCCGGACGAGGAGGCCCTTGTTTCAGAAGAACAGCGCTCGACGAGACTGGAGCAGCCTCTGAAGGGGAGCAGGGAGTCCAATAATGTCCACTCACTTTCATGAGTGGACAAGGATGAACGGAGCCCGCCAATGAGGCGTCCAGCTATAGCGGATTTGTTCTATTTCGAGCGGTTGATCTGAATAGATGACAGGTTTGAATCACGACAGACAGGCGGAGACTCCGGTTACTCTCACGGGCACGGATGTCGTAAGCCGTCGTAGCCAAGATACGTGCCGGAATACGGGTCATAAGACCTGAAGCGTTGCGCACAATAGTTGACGGCGTCGCCCACATAGGGAGCCGGAGCGACGTAGACCGGCCCGGGACCGTAGCCGTAGTATCCGTAGGGTTGCGTTGCCCCAATGATCGCTCCGCCGATCAGCGCGCCAGCGATGCCTGCACCAATTCCGACACCCGCGCCGCCGTGCCAGCCATGGCGATATCGCACGGTCTCGACCGATGGCGCCACGGCGCTGCGCAGCATCAGCGGGGAGGTTACCGGAGCGGCAATGACGGGGGCAACGAGAAGTGGTGTGGTGGCGATGATGAGTGCAGCCAGCACGGTTTTGGACGACTTGTTCATAGGAGCATCTCCAAGTTCATTTTCGGGGAGCGCAGCTACCCGCATCCGGTGTCTCAAAAACGACAATGATCCGAGAAGGCCTGTATGAATTGATTTAGCGCAACGTCAGCGTGCATTGATTGGACAAATCTGATCTCGTCTCATCGGAGAGCTCGTGAAGCTGCAGCGCTGCGTGATTGAGCGCGGTCGGCGCATCCTCGTCATCATCGAAGGTCGCGACGCCGCCGGCAAGGATGGCACGATCAAGTCGATCGTCGAACATCTAGGCCCGCGTGATACCCGCGTCGTAGCGCTGGGGCCGCCAAGCAATCGGGAACAGTGTTCATGGTACTTCCAGCGTCACGTTTCGCACTTGCTCGCGGCAGGAGAGATCGTGCTGTTCAATCGCAGTTGGTATAACCGGGCTGGAGTTGAGCGCGTCATGGGCTTCTGCACCAAGGAGGAAACCGAGGAATTCCTCGAGACCGTGCCGGCATTCGAGGCAATGATCGAGCGTTCGGGTATCACGCTGCTCAAGTACTACCTTGATATTTCGAAACAGGAGCAGTGGAGGCGGAGCCTTTTGCGGGTTGCGAGACGGACGGGCCGCAGAGCAGGATCGTCGCCAATACTGCAACGAATGACGGCGCGACGACGCGAGACGACAATCGCATGACAGCTCCTTTCCGGGACGGACCAGCCGCCCAGTGCATCTACGTAACGGCAATTAGTTACCGATCACGAGTGCGGGAACTTGGCTGCTGATGGTGAGAAAGATTCTCAGCGGCCGCTGTCGCCAGCGCCGTGATGGATCAGACGCGAATGAGTTGCTTGGGTTTGGCCCGTCGGGACATTGGCCGAATTCGGATTGTTGGAATCGTGCGTGGAATGTTTCATCAAGGAACAGCTTGAAATGGATCGCCTGCCGGCCGGCGCGTTCGTCAGCCCATGCGGCGCGGCAACACGGTTCGACGTCGAGGGACAGCGGGCCGCGGCCGGTTGGAAGTTCCTATGGAGCGGGCGGGGTGGAAGCTGCTAGAACCGACGCATTCACGAGGACAGAACAATGACAGCCAAACGCGTGGTGTTCACCGGGGGAACAGGCAAGGCGGGCAGGCATGTGCTGCCGCATCTGCAGGACGAGGGCTACGAGCTCCTCAACGTCGACCTCAAGCCGTTCGATCACCCCGGGATCAACACCCTGATCGCCGATCTGACAGACAGCGGCCAGGCCTTCAACGCGCTGACCACGCATCATGGCTTCGGCGGCTTCAACGCCGGCCGGCCGCCACGGGCGCCGGATGCGGTGGTGCATTTCGCCGCGATCCCGCGGGTGCTCATCGAGCCCGACAATGAGACCTTTCGCGTGAACACGATCAGCACCTACAACGTCATCGAGGCCGCGGCGAAGCTCGGCGTGCGCAAGATCATCATCGCCTCCAGCGAGACCACCTATGGCGTATGCTTCGCGGAGGGCGACAAGGACTTCAGGAGCTTTCCGCTCGAGGAGGACTACGACACCGACCCGATGGATTCCTACGGGCTGTCCAAGGTCGTGAACGAAAAGACGGCGCGGGCGTTTGCGATGCGCTACGGCATCGACATCTATTGCTTGCGCATCGGCAACGTCATCGAGCCGCATGAATACGACAGGTTTCCCGGCTTTCTCGCCGATCCCCCGTCGCGCAAGCGCAATGCGTGGTCCTATATCGACGCCCGCGACCTCGGCGAGATCGTGCATCTGGCGCTCCAGAAGGACGGGCTCGGCTTCCAGGTCTTCAACGCCGTCAACGACACGGTGACGGCTGATATCCCGACGCGCGAGCTGCTGCGCCGCTACTGTCCCAACGTCCCGATCACCCGTGAGCTCGGCGAGCGCGAAGCGCCGCTGTCGAACCGCAAGGCGCGCGAGGTGCTCGGGTTCAAGGAAGCGCACAATTGGCGGAAGTACGTGAAGGCGGGGTAGGGCGATCTGACTTGACGATCAGGGTTGTAGCCCGGCTCTCTCCACGACGTCATGGCCGGGATCGTCCCAGCCATCCGCGTCTTCATGCGTGGAGGAAAGGACGTGGATGCCCAGGTCAAGCCCGGGCATGACGGGTCACTCAACTGGCGGATGCGCACGGCAGCTCGCTCGTCACGACATCCGCCGCCGGATCGCGAGCATCGCCAGCGACAGCGCGATCGTGCCGACGATGAACACGGCCGCCGCCGAGACGATCGCCGGGCTGATGTTCTCGCGGATGGTGGCGAACATCTGCCGCGCCAGGGTGCGCTGATTGGGGCCGGCGACGAACAGCGTCAGCACCACCTCGTCCAGCGACGTCGCGAAAGCGAACAATGCGCCGGAGATGATGCCGGGCAGCGCGATGGGAAAGGTCACCGAGCGCAGCACCATGGCGGGCGAGGCGCCGAGGCTCGCGGCGGCCCGCTCGAGCTGGATATCGACGCCCTGCAAGGCTGAGGAGACGTTGACCAGCACGAACGGAACGGCGACGACGGTGTGCGCGATGATGACGCCGAGATAGGTGTTGGTGAGCCCGTAGCGCGAAAACATCAGCTGCATGCCGACGCCGAGCACGACCGCCGGCACGACCATCGGCAGCAGGAACACGGTGCGCAAGGTCGAGATCAGCAGCGAGGCGCGCCTGCCGCGCAGGCCGAGCGCGGCGAGTGTGCCGAGCAACGTTGCAAGGGCTGTGGTCCCCGAGCCGATCAGCAGGCTGTTGACGATGGACAGCCGCCAGGATTCGGCGGTGACCAGCTCGCGAAACCAGCGCGTCGAATAGCCGGGAATGGGATAGTTCAGGAATACGCTGTCGGTGAGCGACAACGGCAGCACCGCGATCAACGGCCCGAGCAGGAACACGACGACGGCGATCGCGAACAGCAGCTTGATGAGCGGCAGCCATTTCATGCGCGCTGCTCCTCGGCCGAGGTCAGCCGGATGTAGACGGCATAGAGCAGGATCGTCATCGCCAGCAGGACGAGACCGAGCGCGCCGGCCATGCCCCAGTTCGCCGCCCCCGTGGCGTAGTAGGCGATCACCGAGCTGATCATCTGGTCGTTGGCGCCGCCGATCAAAGCGGGCGTGATGTAGTAGCCCAGCGCGGCCATGAACACGAGCAGCGCGCCGGAGACGACGCCGCGCATCGAAAGCGGCAGCAGCACGTGGACGAAGGCGCGCAGCGGATGCGCGCCGAGCGAGGCCGCCGCCGGCATCAGGTTGCGCGGAATCGCGATCAGCACGCTGAAGATCGGCAGCACCATGAACGGCAGCAGCACATGCGTCATCGCGATGACGACGCCGAGCCGGTTGAACATCAGCGGCACCGGCGCTGAAGTAAGGCCCAATCCCCTGAGCGTGGCATTGATCAGGCCGTTGTCCTGCAGCACGACATACCAGGCCGCGGTGCGCACCAGGAGCGAGGTCCACAGCGGCAGCAGCACCGCGCCGAGCAGGATCTGCCGGCGCCAGCCCTCGACCGAGGCGGCCACCATCGCGAACGGCAGGCCGATGAGGATGCAGGCCAGCGTCACCAGCGCCGAGGTCACGAAGGTCCGGATCATGATCAGGCGGTTGGCCGAGGCGCCCTCCGGCATCGCAGCGATATTGCCGGCGGCGTTGCGCTCGAGGTCGACGGCGGCGAGCAGGTTCTTGTCGGTCCAGGGCGAGGCCACGGCCTCGGCGATGGTCGTCCAATAGGAGGTCTCGCTCCAGCGCGAGTCGATCGCGGCGAGGTCGACCGCGCCGGAGCTGTCGAGCGCGCGGCGGGTCTTGCCGAGCAGGCTGCGGAAGCCGGACTGCGCGCTGTTCAGGCGGCGAACGAGATCGCCGAACTGCTCGTCATTGGCCAGCTTGCGGATGTCGTCGACGAACGCGGCCTGTGCGGTTGCAGGAGGCACGCTTATGCGGTCCCAGCGCGCCAGCGCCTTGTGGGTGCGGGGCAGGGACTCGGTCGCGACCGGATCCGATACCGCCGACTTCATCATCGTCACCAGCGGCACGACGAAGAACGACAGCATGAACGCCAGAAGCGGTGCGAGCAGCAGGGCCGCCTTCAGGCGCTGGGCGAGGTCTGGTCGCATGATCCCACCACCCAGACATCCGACGCCGCGAATGACAGCGCCACGTCGCGGCCGACCTCCGCCGCCTCGCTCATGCGGTCGCCCTTGATGATCAGCCGCTGCTCGCCGACTGACGCCACGAGCCGCACGTGGTCGCCGAAATAGACGGCATCGAGGATGCGGGCGGTGAGACGGTTCGCCGTCGCCGCAGCATGATCGTTGATCCGGATCGCCTCCGGGCGGATCGAAACCTGCACCTTGCCGCCGTCGCCGCGTACGACGCCAGAATGCGCCGACAAGGACAGCCCGGAGTCCGTGGTCAACCGCACGGCTTCGCCGGCGTGCTCATCGACCTGGCAGGTCAGCAGGTTGGTTTCGCCGATGAACTCCGCCACGAACGGCGTGCGCGGCAGCTCGTAGATCTCGCGCGGCCGGCCGATCTGCTCGATCCTGCCGTGGTTGAACACGGCGATGCGGTCGGACATCGTCAGCGCCTCGTCCTGATCGTGGGTGACGAACACGATGGTGAGGCCGAGCCGGCGGTGCAGGTCGCGGATGTCGAGCTGCATCTGCTCGCGCAGCTTCTTGTCGAGCGCGCCGAGCGGCTCGTCCATCAGCACCACCTGCGGCTCGAACACCAGGGCGCGGGCAAGCGCGACGCGCTGCTGCTGGCCGCCGGACAGCTGCGCCGGCTTGCGCTCGGCCATGGTCGACAGCTTGACCGTGTCGAGCACGCGGGCGACGCGCTGCGCGATCTCGGGCTTGGACGTGCCGCGCATCTTGAGCGGAAAGGCGATGTTGTCGCGCACGCTCATATGCGGGAACAGCGCGTAGTTCTGGAACACCACACCCATGTTGCGCTTGTGCGGCGGCAGCCCGTCGACCCTGGCGCCGCCGACCTCGATCGTGCCGCTGGTCGGCTGCTCGAAGCCGGCGAGCATCATCAAGAGCGTGGTCTTGCCGGAGCCGGAGGGCCCGAGCAGGGCGACGAACTCACCGCGCGCGATATCGAGATCGAGATCGTCGACCACGGTCAGCGCAGCGAAGCGCTTGACCACCTGCCGGAACGAGATGAAGGGGGTATCCATGACGGAGGCTTTCGGCGCGGACCTCGCCGGGACTCATGCACGAGGAGGGCAGGCGCGCGTCGCGACGACGATCATCGCGCGCCCGGTTTGCTGATGCGGCGAGCCTCAGCGCGCCAGCCAGGCGTTGAAGCGCTTCGACAGCTCTTCCGAATTGTCGGTCCAGAAGCCGACGTCGAGCGCGATCGCCTGCTTGAGATTATCGGGGGTCGTCGGCAACTCGGCGGCGAATTTTTCCGGCACCAGCTTGGCGGCGGCGATGTTCGGCAGGCCGTAGGCGATGTATTCGGGCAGCTTGGCCTGGTTCTCGGCCTGGCTCGCAAACGCGATGAAGTTCATCGCGGCATCCTTGTTCGGCGAGCCCTTCAGCACCACCCAGCTGTCGACCGCGTAGATGCTGCCCGGAAACACGAAACCGAAATGCTTGCCCTCCGTGCGGTTGATGGCGCTGATGCGGCCGTTATAGACCGAGGTCATCGCGACCTGGCCGGACGACAACAGCTGCAACGGCTGCGCACCGGCCTCCCACCACACGATGTCGGCCTTCAGCGCGTCGAGCTTCTTGAAGGCGCGGTCGACGCCCTCCTTGGTCTTCAGCATCTTGTAGACGTCGGCCGCCGGCACGCCGTCGGCCATCAGCGCGAATTCGAGCGTGTATTTGGCGCCCTTGCGCAGGCCGCGCTTGCCGGGAAACTTCGCCGTGTCCCAGAAGTCCGCCCACGTCTTCGGCGCGTCCTTGATCTTGTCGCCGTCATAGGACATGCCCGTCGACCAGACGATGGCGCCGACGCCGCAATCGCTCACGCCGGCCGGGATGAAGCCTTTCTTGTCGCCGATCTTGCTCCAGTCGATCTTCTCATAGATGCCGTCGCTGCAGCCGAGCTCGAGCTCCTCGGCCTCGACCTGCACCGCATCCCAGTTCGGCACCCCGGCCTTCACCTTGGCCTGCAGCACGCCGTAGCCGCCGTCCCAGCTCTCGTCGAGCACGGTGGCGCCGAGCTTGGCGGCGAACGGCTGGAAGTAGATCTTGCGCTGCGCGTCCTGATAGTTGCCGCCCCACGACACCACCGTGAGATCGCGCGCCTGCGCCGCCGCGGCGAGGCTCAGCACGGCTGCCGCAGCCACCAGCACCGTCTTCGAGACGGTGAGGGCCGCGCGTGGCGTCGCCCGACCCGTTCCGTTCGACACCTTCACACCCGTGGGGCTGGTCCGCCGTGAAAACATGCTCGATGATCCGTCGCGCTTTGAAAGGTTCAAAAAAGCTATCGGCTGTTCCCAGCCGTGGCAAGCGCGAGTTTTGATCGTGAGATGATGCCATTTTGGCGCTAGGGGCGGCGTCGGCCGCGCTGCGGCGGGGCGTGTTGAGATCGTCCGCTGCCGGCGCCTGGCCTGGTCCGGCCGGGTTCAACCTCGGGGACGCGTTGGGGGCTTGCGGCCCTACAATCCGGCGCTGCAGCCTTGATCGTCCGGGCAGGCAAGCGCCGGTACCGGTTCGCTCTCCGCCGAATTGTCGACGACGAGGCCGAGCGCCGGTCTGCTCGTCGCCCGTGCACGGGTCGGAGCCGGCAGCCGCCGCGCTGCACCGTGTGTGCCGATGCGTTCAAAACCCTTTGCCGTCTTCTTCAGCCTGGCGGCGACGAGATGATTCAAAAAATCCATGTTGCAACTCCTTCGGTCGAATGACCCGGCGGCCTGGTGCGGGACAGGCCGCCGGGTCGGCGCAACGTGCTGGAGTTGGCGTCCTCCATTCCGCTGCGCTGGTCTGTGATCCAGTTCACAGTCGCTGAGAATTGATCGTGCCCCGGATCATCGGGGAAGCGTGATGAGGACGCCGACTGTCACTTGCCTCTACGAAACAAGAGACGATTGCGTTTCTCCGCGTCCGACATCACGCTTGTTCACATGCCGTTTACTCCGCAGGCTGCGCTGCCACCGTGCCGTGGCCGCCGTGCTGGGTCAGCGGCTTCATGCCGGTCAGCGTTCGCAGCAGCACGTAGAACACGGGCGTCAGGAACAGGCCGAACACGGTGACGCCGATCATGCCGGAGAACACCGCGACCCCCATCGCCCGCCGCATCTCCGAGCCTGCACCGGTCGATAGCACCAGCGGCAGCACGCCCATGATGAAGGCCATCGACGTCATCAGGATGGGGCGCAACCGGAGCCGGCTGGCCTCGATCGCGGCGCGCAGCGGCGTGCGCCCGGCGAATTCGAGCTCGCGGGCGAATTCGACGATCAGGATCGCGTTCTTGGCGGAGAGGCCGACGAGCACGATCAGGCCGATCTGGGTGAAGATGTTGTTGTCGCCCTTCGAGAGGTAGACACCGAACATCGCCGCCAGCAGCGCCATCGGCACGATCATCAGGATCGCGAGCGGCAAGGTGAGGCTCTCGTACAGCGCGGCCAGCACCAGGAACACCAGCAGGATCGCGAGCGGAAACACCCACAGGCCCGAATTGCCGGCGATGAACTCCTGATAGGTCAGGTCGGTCCATTCGAAGGCGAAGCCCGGCGGCAGCACCTCGGCCGCGACCCGCTCCGCCGCCGCCTGCGCCTGGCCCGAGGAGAAGCCGGGTGCCGCTGCCGCGTTGATGTCCGACGACAGGAAGCCGTTGTAGCGGATGGCGCGTTCGGGACCTGCGCTCTGTCGCACGTTGAGCAGCGCCGACAGCGGCACCATGTCGCCGGAGGCGGAGCGCACCTTGAGCTGGCGGATATCGTCGGCACGGGCGCGGAACGGCGCGTCGGCCTGCACGCGCACCGAATAGGTGCGGCCGAACTTGTTGAAGTCGTTCACGTAGTACGAGCCGAGGTAGATCTGCAGGGTGTTGAACACCTCGGTCACGGGCACGCCGAGCTGCAGCGCCTTGGTGCGGTCGATGTCGGCGAACAGTTGCGGCACGTTGACCTGGAAGCTCGAGAACACGCCGGCGATCTCCGGCGACTTCTGCAGGCCCGCCATGAACGCCTTGGTGACGTCGTTGAGCGCCTCATAGCCGAGCCCGGCGCGGTCCTCGATCTGCAGCTTGAAGCCGCCGATCGTGCCGAGGCCGTTGACCGGCGGCGGCGGGAACATTGCGATGAAGGCGTCTTGAATGCCCGCATATTTCTTGTTGAGCTCCATCGCCAGCGCGCCGCCGGACAGCGACGGATCCTTGCGCTCGTCGAACGGCTTCAAGGTCGAGAACACGATGCCGGCATTGGAGGAGTTGGTGAAGCCGGAGATCGACAGGCCGGGGAAGGCGACCGAGCTCTCGACACCGGGCTGGGTCAGCGCGATGTCGCTCATCTTGCGGATGACCTCCTCGGAGCGGTCGAGCGTGGCGCCATCGGGCAGTCGGGCGAAGCCGACCAGATACTGCTTGTCCTGGCCGGGCACGAAGCCGCCCGGCACCTGCTTGAACAGCACGGCGGTGGCGCCGACCAGGAGGACGTAGAGGATCATCACCGCGGCCTTGCCGGTGATCACCTTCGACACGCTGCCGCTGTAATTGTCGGAGGCGCGGACGAAGGCACGGTTGAAGCCGCGGAAGAACCAGCCGAGGCTCTTGTCGAGGATGCGGGTGAGGCGGTCCTTCGGCTCGTGGTGGCCCTTGAGCAGCAGCGCCGACAGCGCCGGCGACAGGGTCAGCGAGTTGACGGCGGAGATCACGGTCGAAATCGCGATCGTCAGCGCGAACTGCTTGTAGAACTGTCCCGTCAGGCCGGAGATGAAGGCGAGTGGCACGAACACGGCGACCAGCACCAGCGCGATCGCGATGATCGGTCCGGACACCTCGCGCATCGCCTGGTAGGTGGCGTCGCGTGGCGACAGGCCGCTCTCGATGTTGCGCTCGACGTTCTCGACCACGACGATGGCGTCGTCGACGACGATGCCGATGGCGAGCACCAGGCCGAACAGGCTGAGCGCGTTGATCGAGAAGCCGAACAGGTGCATCACCGCGAAGGTGCCGACGATCGAGACGGGCACCGCCAGCAGCGGGATGATCGAGGCGCGCCAGGTCTGCAGGAACAGGATGACTACGATCACGACCAGCACGATGGCCTCGAACAGCGTGTGCACGACGGCCTCGATCGAGGATCGCACGAACTGGGTCGGATCGTAGACGATGTGATACTCGACGCCCTCCGGCATCGTCTTCTTGATCTCGGCCATGGTGGCGCGGACGTTGTCGGAGATCTGCAGCGCGTTGGAGCCGGGCGCCTGGAAGATCGGGATCGCCACCGCCTGCTTGTTGTCGAGCAGCGAGCGCAGTCCATATTCCGAGGCGCCGAGCTCGATGCGCGCGACGTCGCGCAGCCGCGTGATCTCGCCATGGGCGCCGGTCTTCACCACGATGTCGGCGAACTGGTCCTCGTTCGACAGCCGGCCCTCGGCATTGACCGAGAGCTGCAGGTCGAGCCCCTTGACGCTGGGCGATGCGCCGACCACGCCGGCCGCGGCTTCGACGTTCTGCGCCTGGATCGCCTTGACGATGTCGGACGCCGACAGGCCGTGCTCGGCCGCCTTCTGCGGATCGACCCAGACCCGCATCGAATAGTCGCCGGCGCCGAACAGCTGCACGTCGCCGACGCCGTCGATGCGCGCCAGCCGGTCCTTGACGTTGAGCACCGCGTAGTTGCGCAGGTACGTCGTATCGTAGCGGCCGTTCGGCGAGATCAGATGCACGACCATGGTGAGGTCGGGCGAACTCTTCTTGGTGATGACGCCGAGCTGGCGCACGACGTTGGGCAGCCGCGGCTCGGCCTGCTGCACGCGGTTCTGCACCAGCTGCGTGGCCTTGTCCGGATCGGTGCCGAGCTTGAAGGTGACCGTGAGCGTCATCGCGCCGTCGGTGGTCGCCTGGCTGCTCATATAGAGCATGTTCTCGACGCCGTTGATCTGCTCCTCGATCGGCGTCGCCACCGTCTCGGCGATCACCTTCGGATTGGCGCCGGGATAGGTCGCGCGCACCACGACGGAGGGCGGCACGACGTCGGGGTATTCAGAGATCGGCATGGAGAACAGCGCGATCAAGCCGCCGAGGAAGATCAGCGTCGACAGCACGCCTGCGAAGATCGGCCGGTCGATGAAGAATTTGGAGAGGTTCATGGGAGGCCCCGTGGTCGGGAGATGTCAGCGTGTAGTGTGGATTTCGCTTGGCCTGTTTGGCTCGCTGCCGCCTCACATCCGGTGTCGTCCCGGCGAACGCCGGGACCCATACCGCGGACGGCCAATTGGTGAAAAAGACTGCGGGTCATCTTCCTTGGTCGACAAGCAGGGCCGGTGGTTATGGGTCCCCGCTTTCGCGGGGACGACAGTTGTGGTGGTCGCGGATAGCCGGGCCTCAATGACGATCAGCGCTGCGCCAGTTGCTTGTTGTCTGACGCCGCCCCATCGCGTGCGCCCATCGCGGCCACCTGCGTCTTCAACAACGCACCCGGCCGCACCCGCTGCAGGCCGTTGACGACGACGCGCTCGCCGGGCTTGAGACCGGCGGAGATGATGCGCAGGCCGTCGACGCTGCCGCCGAGGCTGACCGGGCGATAGACAGCGCGCTCGTCGTCACCGACCACCATCACGAATTTTTTGTCCTGGTCGGTGCCGATGGCGCGCTCGTCGAGCAGCACCAGCGATTGCTGCTGCGGCTGGCCCATGCGCACGCGCGCGAACTGGCCGGGGATCAGCCGGCCGTCCTCGTTCTTGAACACGGCGCGGACGCGGATCGTGCCGCTCTGCCCGTTGACTTGATTGTCGATCAACTGGATGTGGCCGGATGCCGCGATGCCGCCCGAGGTCGTCATCTCGACCGGGATGCGGTCGAGATTGCCGCGCTTGCCCGAGCCATCGGCGATCGCCGACAATGCGCGCAACACCAGCTCTTCGGTGGCATCGAAGCTCGCATAGATCGGATTGACGGACACCAGCGAAGTCAGCACCGGCGAGGCCGAGCCGGCGGCGACGAGGTTGCCGACGGTGACCTCGATCCGGCCGACCCGGCCGTCGACTGGCGCCCGCACCTGTGTGTAGTCGAGGTTGAGTTTGGCCGTCTGCAAGGTCGCCTCGGCGGCCTTGACGTTGGCGATCGCCTCGCGATTGCCGTTGTCGCGCTGGTCGTAATCGCGCTTGGTCACGATCGAATTGCCGACCAGCTGCGCGCCGCGCTCCAGTTCGTTGGCAGCGAAAGCGGCGCGGGCGCGCGCCGCTTCCAGCTGCGCCTGCGCCCGGTCGACCTCGGCTGCGTAGGGCGCCGGGTCGATCTTGAAGAGGACGTCGCCAGCCTTGACCAGCGAGCCCTCGGTGAAATTGGTGCCGAGAATGGCACCGGCCACCCGCGGCCGGATCTCGACCCGCTCGACAGCTTCGAGCCGGCCGGAGAACTCGTCCCACAGGCTCGCCTTTCGCGGCTCGACCACGGCAACCGTAACGGCGACGGCCTGTTCGGGGGCCGCAGCGCGGGCTGCATTCGGCGCGGAACTGAAGTTGAAATAATGGGAGCCGGCATAGGATCCGGCGGCAATCAGCAGGCCAGCGGCGGCGACGGTGCTCAGCCACCGCTTCAGGCGGCCGGAGGAACGAATTTCGGGCGAAGGCATTGGCGCGCTCCAGTTTTGTAGTGCTCGCTACAAATGTGGCGCTGGCAACCGGTTCGCAAGAGACTTATGTAACGGATACTACGAAAATAGTAGCCCGACTTTCGGCGACTGCGCCAGATCAAAGAAATCGCGTTCAATAACAACTAGATAAGAATCGGACGGGGCGGAGACGGAACAGGAGTTTTGCACATGGGCATCGGACGGCCCCGGACTTTCGATCGCGACACCGCGCTGGACCAGGCGATGGAGGTGTTCTGGCGCCATGGCTATGAGGGCGCCACCATCGCCCAGCTCACCGACGCCATGGGCATCAACCCGCCCAGCCTCTACGCCGCGTTCGGCAGCAAGGAGGCCCTGCTCAGGGCCGCGCTCGACCGCTACACGGCGCGACGGGAGGCCTGGATGGACGAGGTGCTGAGTGCGCCGACCGCCCGCGAGGTCACCGCGCGGATGCTGATGGGCGTCGCCGAGAAACAGACCGATCCCTCCAATCCGCCCGGCTGCCTGCTGGTGCAGGGCGGTCTCGCCTGCGGCTCCGGCTCGGCCAATGTGCCGTTCGAGCTCGCGGCCCGCCGTGCGCAGACCGAGGAACAGCTCCGGCAGCGTTTCGATCGCGCAAAGGGCGAAGGCGATCTGGCTGCCACCGCCGACCCTGCGGCGCTCGCCCGCTATGTCTCGGCCGTCATCACCGGCATGAGCGTGATGGCGTCGTCAGGCGCCGACCGCGAGGCGCTGACGCAGGTCGCGCTGGTCGCGATCAAGGCGATCGAGGATCAGTCGGTCGCGGTTGAGAGCGCGGTCTGACGCCGCTCATGCGCTGGGCGACGGGGCGCTCTTCATTCCTGCCGGCTTGTGCTGATGGACGCGATGCGGTCCCCTGCGCCGCATCCTCGTCCCTCGCGCGAACCAAGAGCCTCCCCTCCATGCGTGTCTTCTCCGCCGCCCTTGCCACCGAGACCAACACCTTCGCGCCGATGCCCACGGGGCTCGCGACCTTCCATGAGCGCGCCTACTTCCCGGCCGGCCAGCATCCGGACAAGATGCAGATGCATGGCGGGCCGCTATGGGCTGCGCGCCAGGTCGGGCCGTCCAAGGGCTGGACGCTGATCGAAGGGCTGGTGGCTGCGGCCGTGCCCAACGGGCTGGTCACCCGCGCCGCGTTCGAGACCCTGCGTGACCAGATTCTTGCCGACCTCAAAGCCGCGCTGCCGGTCGACATGGCGTTGATCGGCCTGCACGGCGCGATGATCGCCGACGGCTACGATGATTGCGAGGGTGAGCTGCTCGCGCGCATCCGCGAGATCGTCGGGCCCGATGTGGTCATCGGTGCGACGCTCGACCCCCACGTTCACATGAGCGAGCTGATGGTCAGAAGCGCCGATCTGCTGATCTGCTGGAAGGAATATCCGCACACCGACATCCTCGAGCGCGCGCAGGATCTGGTGAAGCATTGCACCGAGATCGCCGAGAAGCGGCTGAAGCTGCAGAAGGCCCTGGTCGACACCGACATGATCGTCACCCTGCACACCACGCGCGAGCCGGTGCGCAGCTTCGTCGACCGCATCACCGCGCTCGAAGGCAAGGACGGCATCGTCTCGGTCTCGATCGTGCACGGCTTCGGCTGGGGCGACACGCCTGACATGGGCACCAAGGTGCTGGTCTATAGCGATGCCGCCGTCGATCCGGATGGTGTCAGGGCGAAGGCGCTGGCACGCCGACTTGCGGACGAACTGATCGGCATGCGCGAGGCGGTGACCGAGCGCATGCCCGCCGTCGATGCCGCGCTTGACCAGGCCTTGGCGACAGACGGCACCATCGTGCTCGGCGATGCCAGCGACAATCCCGGCGGCGGTGCGCCCGGCGATTCCACGTTCATCCTGCGCCGGCTGCTCGACCGCAACATCGGCAATGCCTGCCTCGGTCCACTCTGGGATCCGATCGCGGTGCGCATCGCCTTCGATGCCGGCGTTGGCGCCAAGCTGCCGCTGCGGATCGGCGGCAAGATCGGTCCGCTGTCGGGTGATCCGGTCGATGCGACCTGGGAGATCAAGGCGCTGAAGGAGAACATGGTGATGACGGGCCTTGCCGGCACGCCCGCCAAGCTCGGCGATTGCGCGTTGATCGGAAGCAATGGCGTCGAGGTCGTGATCACGACGTTCCGCTGCCAGGCGTTCGGCACCGACTTCTTCACGCAGCTCGGCTGCGATCCTGCCACGCGCAAGCTCGTCGTGGTGAAATCCGCCCAGCATTTCCGCGCGGCATTTGCGCCGATCGCGGCCGACATCATCATGGTCGATGCGCCCGGCGTGGTCGCGCGCGACGTGACGACGTTGCCCTACAGGAAGATCAAGCGTCCGAAATGGCCGCTCGATGAGCTGCCGCAACCATCGCGCGCATGATGTCCCAGAATGCGACGCTCACCGTGCCGCTGTTAAGGTTCGGAACGCGGCTGGAACGAACCGCGTCCGAATCGGCGGCGAGTCACGGTACGAGGTCTGTTCACGGCTACATCTCGTGCCACGCTGAATTGAGATGCAAGATGCAGCTCCGGCGCACGCGCCGTGCTGCTGTGCCGGCGTCAGAAAGTTAAGCAACCTCGGCGCCGCCGCGAGGCGCGTGTGTTGTGACGTTGCAGCCGTGCCGCGTCGGAGAATGTCGTCGCTCTCACGCCGGCGACGATCCGAATCGTCGCGTCCACGCCGTTCTCAACCCAATGGGGGCCGGCGAGAACGGACCGGGCGGCGCGCGGGTGATCAGCGCAACCAGCACCAGCGAGGCGATCGCGAGCCAGAAGCACAGCCAGAACGCGTCGAGATAAGCGAGCACGTTGGCCTCGCGCTGCACCTGCGCCGCCAAGGTCCCGACGGCGCGGGCCTTGGCCTGGCCGCCGCCATGCGCGGCGAAATAGCCGGTCAGCCGTTGCAGCGCGCGCGCGACGTCGAGATCGCTGCTCTGGATATTGAGGCCGAGATAGGCCGAATGCACCTGCTCGCGCACCCGCAGCCACGTTCCCATCAGGGCGACGCCGATTTCGGCGCCGCCGAGCCGCATCACCTGGATATAGGCCGCAAAGGACGTCGCGCGGGCCGGATCGGAATTCGACAGCGCGAGGATGATGATCGGAAGCAAGGTCAGGGCCTGTCCGATCGACTGCAGCACGACGATGACGATGAAATCCTCGCGCGCCCAGGCATGGGTGATCTGGGTGCCGAGCAGATTGGCCGCCGCGAAGGCACTGAGACCGAGCACGACGACGATGCGAGGATCGAGATGGCGAAGCAGGACGATCGACAGCGGCACCAGCACGACCATCGGCAGCGCGCCGTAGAACAACAGCAGCGAGCCGCTCTGCTCCGGCCGCAACTGCGTGATGGTGACGAGGAAGTTCGGCACCAGCGACGCATTCGAGAGGCTGGTCAGCGTGTAGAGCAGGATCACGACCAGCGACAGCCCGATGTTGCGCGAGAACAGCACGTTGAAATGCGCCCATGGCTGCGGGGCGAGCGCCTCGTTGACGAGGAACAGGACGAACAGCGCGGCGCCGCCGCACAGCAGCGCCATGACCGTGCCCGATTGCAGCCAGTCGAGTCGGTTGCCCTGGTCGAGACCGGCATAGATCATCGCCACGGCGCTGCCGAGCAACAGCATCCCGCCCCAGTCGGCGTTCTCGAGCAGCGCGCGGTTGACGGGCTCGGCCGGGGTGCCGAGATAGACCATCAGCGCCATCAGCGGCGCCAGCACGACGCCCTGCCAGTACAGCCACTGCCAGCCGAGATGCTCGACATAGAAGCCGACCAGCGAGGTCGAGGTATCCAGCGCGAAGCCGACCCGGATCGCATAGATCGAGATGGCCGGTAGCCACCAGCGGATCGGCAGGTTGCGGAAGATGATCATCAAGGTGGCCGGCACGAAGGTGCCGAGCAGCATGCCGTGCAGGATCGCGAGCGCGATCAAGATCGGATAGTCGCGCACGAACGGAATGATCAGGGACAGCACCGCATAGATCAGGCTGGGAATACCCAGCACACGGCGCAGACCGAACACCGTCGCGAGCCACGCCACGGCCGGCGCGATCACGATCTGCGAGCCGATCGCCGCGGTGGACAGCCAGGCGCCCTCGTCAAAACCGAGCGAGAACGCGCCGCGCAGATCGGGCAGGCCGACCGAGGTCAGCCGGCTGTCGAAATTCGCCAGGAACGAGCCGAGCAGGACGGCGCCGACGGCAAACAGCGGATGCGCCGCCTGGCCGCCGCGCGACAGCGGTCCGCGCTCGGTCTCACTTGGTGCCATCGGCCTGGCCGGCGGTGCGGATGTGGGTCACGACCGACATGCCCGGCAGCAGCCGCGCGAGCAGCGGCTGGTCGCCGTCGAGGGCGATGCGGACCGGAATGCGCTGCACGACCTTGGTGAAGTTGCCGGTGGCATTGTCGGGCGGCAGCAGCGCGAATTGCGAGCCGGAGGCCGGCGCGATCCGCTCGACGCGGCCGTGCAGGCTCTCGCCGGGGAACGAGTCCACGGTGACCTCGACCGGCTGGCCGGGCGCGACATGGGTGAGCTGCGTTTCCTTGTAGTTGGCGATGACGAATACATGCGGCAGCGGCACCACCGCGATCAGGCTGCTGCCGATATTGACGTAGTCGCCGACCTGCACCTGGCGCTGCCCGACGACGCCGTCGAACGGCGCGGTGATCCTGGTGTAGCCGAGCTTGAGCCGCGCCGCGGCCAGCGCGGCCTTGGCGCCGGCGAGATCGGCGCCGCGCTGCTTCTTGGTGCCGGTGAGCACCTCGAGCTGGTGGCGCTGCGCGGCGATCACCGCGCGGCTCGCGCGCACGTCCGCCTGTGCCTTGGCATAGGCGGCCGTTGCCTGTTCCAGCCGCTGCTTGGTACCTGCCTCGCTCTGAGACAGCGACTGCTGGCGCTCTTCCTCCTGCCTGGCCTGCACCTCGGCCGCGCCGGCCGAGACCTGCTGCGCTTCGGCCTGCGCGATGGTTGCGTATTGCAGCTCGACCTGATTGCTGAGGTTGTCGAGCGCCGCCTGTGCCGCCTCGACATTGGCCTCGGCCTGCGACACCTGTGCCTCGTAGTCGGCCGGATCGATCTGGACCAGCAGGTCGCCGGCCTTGACCTGCTGGAAATCGCTGACCGCGACCTTCGTCACCTCGCCGGCCACGCGGCTCGAGAGCTGCGTCAGGTCGGCGCGCACATAGGCGTCGTTGGTCGACTGGGTCGTTGCGTTGCCGGTCCAGGCGTTCCAGCGCGTGGTCGCGAGCGCCACGAAGGCGAGCGCTGCGATCACCGCAAGCAGCGGAATGCCGAGACGCGCCGAGAGCCCGGGCGCCGCGGCGGACGAGGGCGGTGGCGTCGCTGCAGCGCGCGCCGCCGCGTCGACGTTGCTCGGTGTTTCACTCAAGGGACGTCTCCCGCATCGGCCGACGCTGATCAGTCCGACGACTCGTACCCCATTCTGCGCCGCGTGCCACCTGGACTCTGGATTGTGAGCCATGCACCTGGGGGCATGGACATCTGCGCGCCGAACGGATCGGCGTGCCGGGCGGGCGCGCAGGCACGGCCTACACCTGGAGCCGCGCCGACCTCGCCGCGCCGGGATCGCGCCAACGACATCAGCGCTGGACTCGCTGCCACGGCGAGCCTGCGCATGATGTCCCAGAATGCGACGTCGTGCGCGCTCACGTTAACGTTCAGAACGTGGCTTGAACGAACCGCGTCCGAATCAGCGGCGCGGCCCGGTACGAGGTCTGTTCACGGCTAGATGTCGTGCTGTAGTCGCGGGACGCCCGCTATTCGGCGTCACCTGACCGCAATCGGACGACCGGCCGGGTGCGAGAGCGTTAAGAGCGCGGAGCGGCCTTCCGCCAAGCGGTTGTCGGTGACGCCAGCCGGCGCGCGCTGCCCGGTTGCAGCGGTCGGCTCGCTGGGTCACATTTCGCATTCCGCGACTCGATCCAGCCGTTTGCTGATCAGAAGGCCTTCATGCATGGATCACAAGGGAGCGATCCTGGTTGCCGGCGGCGCCGGCTACATCGGGGCTCATTGCTGCAAGGCTGTCGCCGAGGCCGGCTACGCGCCGGTCTGCTACGACAATCTGTCCACCGGCCATCGCCGCACTTCAACGCCGGCGGTGCCGACGCGTCAGGCCTGATCGGTGAGCTGCGCGATCCCGAGACGCACCTGATCCCGCGGGCGCTGACGGCGATCCTCGGCCATGTGCCGGACTTCGCGATTTTCGGCACCGACTATGACGGCACGATCATCCGCTCGGCCTGGACCTGACACCAGACCGCGCACCCGCGGATCGCGTGAGGCCGATGCCGCGTGCCTTGAGCTCGTCGGGGAAGCTGTTACGCCGCGGCGGGCGGCGTGTGCGCGAACTGGTCCACGAAGCTCATCTCCGCGCGCTCGTCGTCGACCGACCAGCAGCCGATCTCGGAAGCGCCCCGGAAGAAGTGGACGCTGTGCACCGGTGAGCGGACATCGTCGCCGCGAATGATCTGGAGCAGGGTCCGCGCCACGCGGCGGTGATCGCCGGGGAGCCTGAGGTCGAAGAATGCGTCGCCATAGCCCGGCAGGATGGTGCCGGTCGAATCGCGAACTTCCATGCGCAACTGTGCCATGCTCGCATTGAACGCCAGCAACGGTTTCCGCCCGGTAAATGCCGCCGGGCTCGCGCATGTTCGGATGTGCGGTGTGGTCTCACCATGAAGCGTGTAGCGCGCTCGTCGCCACCAGCGGCACGTGGACGAGGAGCATTGACAAAGAGCTGCCGTTCGAGAAAGCGGCCGGCCTTGTCAGCGGCGCATCGAGGATCACGTCATCGGCCGTGCTGGCGAATGATGATCGCCCAAGGGATCACCGGGTCTTCTCCAGCACCGGTCGCTCTGCGGTGACGAGTGCTGCCGCGGGTGCAATCCCTTCATTGCGGGGGATCATCGGCAGTTCGACCAGGACACGCGTGCCGGTCGACTGGTTGGCGCTGACGGAGAGGCGGCCGCGGAGCTGCTCGACCATCCCCTTGATCATCCGGAACCCCAGGCTCGCGCGCGGTTGATCGATGTCGAAACCGGCCGGCAGACCGACACCATGATCGGACACGCTGAGGTGCAGCCAGCCGTCGATGTCACGGGCGGAGATGTCGATCGTCCCGTCCCGGCCGGGGTAGGCATGTTTCACGGCGTTGCTGACCAGCTCATTGATCAGCAGGCCGAGAGGAACGGCATGATCGGCCGAAAGCCGTATCGGGTCGGAGTCGCAGCGCAGCACATTCGTTCCCGCGACGCGTTGCAGCCGGCTGCAGAAGTCATTGAGGAAGACGTCGACGTCGATCAAGCCGATCTGCGAGGCCCGCGAGAGATGATCATGAACCTGGGCAATGGCCGCCACGCGCGATCCTGCGTCTTCGAGGGCGCGCTTGGCTTCAGCCGAATGCGACCCGAACGACTGGACGCGGAGCATGGCCACGACGGATGCGAGGCTGTTCTTGACGCGGTGGCCCATTTCGCGCGTCAGCATGGCTTGATGGTCCAAGGCTTCGCGGAGCCGCGTCTCCTCATGCAGGCGCTCGATTGCAATCCCGACGATGTCGGCGAATTCAGTGAGGAAGGCAGCGTCTGCCTCGTCGAAGCGGCGGGGGGCCGGACTGTCGACCTGGAGCACGCCGAAATAGCCGCCGCCTTGTCCGCCGCGATCGATCCGGACGCTGATCGACGTCTTGATGCCGCGGTCTACTGGAAGAAGTCCCGGTGTCTCGAAGCGACCATCAGGGGGGCCGCGACTGGTGATGATGGCTTGACCTGTCTGGAAGGCGCGGCCAGCAGACGAGGCGCTGTCCACGACGAACGATGATTGCTCGACCGGGCTCGGCCATCCGTAACCCGCGCGGACCAGCAGTCTCTTGCCATCCGCCACGAATTCCATCGCCATCGTGAACGGTGCATTGAGGCCCTTGGCGCAGAGCGCGGTGGCGCGCTGAAGAACGCTGTTGATATCGCGGGTCTGCAATGCAGCACGACTGAATTCGGCGAGCACAGATTGTTGGATGAGCCTGTAGCTGCGTATGTCATTCCGGACGCCTGCCCGCTCGAGAAAGATCGGAAAAGCGGTATCTTGGCTCTGATGTCTCAACACGCGAATTCTCCAAAACAGGACGCACTCCGACTACAAATTCCCCGCTGCTCTCTTCCTTACAATTTGATATTATGAGACTATTGTGTTGCTGTTCCCGGTCGGAGTCTGAGCAAAAGCGAACATGGGTCCAGTTTGCCGCAGCGCAATTCGTCGGGAGCCGAATCGAGGAGAATGGCTCCCCGGCGCGGGCAGTAGCACCTGACGCTCGCTGTGCCCCCCGCGCGCTCATCCAGAGGACCTTCCACGGAGAGCGGGCACTGATGCCGTGGCGAGAGGCGTGCTCATGCCAGCCTTTCAGTGGGCGGGGCGGCACCCTCATCACCGGAGACCGCCCTATGCGAGCCAGGCGGCCGGCCGCTGGCGCGTCGGCCAGCTCCGCCCATTCGGCGGCAATTCTTTCCGCTCGGTGGTGTGGCCCACCGACAGCGAGTCGTGGGGCGTGTGACAGATGGATCCCGTCGAGCGCATCTGCCGATGGCTGCTGATGATGCACGACCGGGCCGAAGGGGCGGTGCTTCCGTACACGCATGAATTCCTGTCGCAGATCCTCGGCGCCAATCGCAAGTCGGTGACGCTTGCCGCGCAATCCATGCAGGCGGCCGGCCTGATCAGCTATCGTCGCGGCACCATTCAGGTGCTCGACCGGCCCGGACTCGAGAAAGCCTCGTGCGAATGCTACGCCATCGTCAAGCAGCGGTTCGGTGCATTTCTCCAGCCGCCCACGACGGCGGTGCGCAGCCAGCATTGATTTGATGGTGGCGCGGATCGAGCAGGGCCAGGGCCAGCTCGATCTCGAGATGCACGGTCACTCGAGATGCACGGTCATAGGCTCTTGAGGGGAGCCTTGCCTTCAACCGACTTCACGCCTGCGATATGCGGCTGATCGTGCAGAACCACGTTCAGCAGGGAGTTGTGGATCACGAGATGGCCGTTGTAGTCGATGAAGCCCAGCTTGCGGAACTTGTTCATGAAGTGACTGACCCGCGAGCGGGTGGTGCCGATCATGTCGGCCAGCATCTCCTGGCTGACCTTCGCGATGACCCGCTGCGGCTTGCCGTCATTGCCGAAATTGGCCAGCAGCAGTAGCGCCCGCGCAAGGCGCTTCTCGCTCGAATTGAACAACTGATCGATGAGATCGGCCTCGACGCGGATCGTGCGGGCGAGGATGTGCGAAACGAACACCTCGGAGAACGCCGGCTGCTCACGCAGGGTGCTGATCGCGGCCGATTTGGTGATCCGCAGGATTTCGCTGTCCGTGATGGCCGACGCTGCCGACAGCCGATGAGATTGGCCGGCCAGGCACCCCTCGCCGAAAAAATCGTCCTGACCGAGCAGCGCGATGACCGCCTCCTTGCCCTGCTCGGAATGGACGACGATCTTGACCGTGCCCGTGATGATATAGAACAGCACATCGGCGAGGCCGCCCTGGGAAAAGATCTGCTGGTCCTTTCGGTATTTCCCGATCGTCCGGCCTGGGCCTTCGGTCTTCAGGAACACCGCCGGATCGAAAGCCTGCTTCTTGGGCTGCGGCTTTGCGGCCGTCGGCGGCTTTACGATGGGTCGCTTCGCCATGTGTTCTCCGGGTGAAACGCGAGTGCTGAATACTTCGAAACCGGATCTCGGCATAACAGTTGGGCAGGCGCGAACGCAGCATAGCGCCTTTCGCGGCCGCTTGACAGCGCAGCGCCTATTTCGACGGGACACGCGCAGCCGTTTCGTGTTCCAGTAACGCAGCGGAGCGAGAATTAGTTAATTCATGTTATCAGGCATTAGCATCGCACCGCTAATGCAGCGCAAACAGACCCAGCGCCTCGCGTACGTCGCGCAAGGTCGCATCGGTGACGGTGCGCGCCAGTTCGGTGCCGTACCTGACGATCTCGAGAACATGGTCGGGATCACGCGCAAAGGCTGCCCGCCGGTCGCGGATCGGCGCGACCACGGCCTGCAGCACGTCATCAAGTCGCTGCTTCACGACGCTGTCTCCGAGGCCGCCGCGGACGTAGCGCGCCTTCAGGTCCGCGACCGCCGCGTGATCGTCGTCGAACGCGTCGAGATAGGTAAAAACGACATTGCCTTCGACACGCCCCGGATCGGCGGCCCTGACGTGGCCGGGATCGGTGAACATGCGGCGGACGGCATCGCGAATCTGGTCCGCGGTGGCGGAGAGTGGAATCGTGTTGCCCTGTGATTTGCTCATCTTGGCCTTGCCGTCCACGCCAGGCAGGCGTCCGACGCTCGGGATCAGCGCGCGTGCCTCGGGGAGCACCTCCGTGCCCGCTTGGCGGTTGATGCGGCGGACGATCTCGTTGGTCTGCTCGATCAGCGGCGCCTGGTCCTCGCCGACCGGCACGATGGTCGCCCTGAAGGCGGTGATGTCCGCGGCCTGCGCGACGGGATAGCACAGGAAGCCGGCCGGTATATCGCGGCCGAAGCCGCGTGCCTGGATCTCGTCCTTGATGGTCGGGTTGCGCTCGAGCCGCGCCACCGTGACGAAGTTCATGTAGAGCAGCGTGAGATCGGCCAGCGCCGGCAGGTGCGATTGCAGGCAGATGGTCGTCATCTCCGGGTCGATGCCGACGGCGAGATAGTCGGTCGCGATCTCCAGGATGTTCCGGCTCACCTTGCCCGGATCGTGGGCGTTGTCCGTCAGCGCCTGGGCATCGGCCAGCAGAAGGAATTGCCGATGCGTCGATTGCAGCGCGACGCGGTTCTGCAGCGAGCCGACATAGTGGCCGAGGTGCAGGGGGCCGGTGGTCCTGTCGCCGGTCAGGATGACGGGACGTTCTGGCATTGAGAGAGGCATCGTGGTTCTCCAGAAGTGAGAACCGCCGCTCGATCGAGCTCTTCGATGCTGTTGATGACAAGAACCGCGTCGCAGGCCGATGAACGGCGGCGACGGGCGAATGAATGACGAGGCCGTGCCGCTCCTAGATGGAGCGCCACCACGTGTTCGCGTGCAAGGTCTCAGTCTTGATCATGCGATCGATATGGCCGAAACCGCCGATGAAAGCAACCCGCTCACGCACGCTGCACGGAGCGGCGAGCCCAGGCCATTCAGCCTATTCGAGATCTATTGCGTGATACTGGCCGGTCTTGTCGAGCTGCGTGCCCCAGACCTTGTGCAGCGCCTGGTGGTCGGACGGGCCGAAGCTCACCCTTGATCCAACGCCCAGCTCGTAATTCTGCATCGATTCGAGGACATCGACCAGCGACTCGGTGTCGACAGCGGGACCGGCGCGACGCAGTCCTTCGATCAGGATGTTGGCGGTGAGATAGGCTTCCAGGGACGAGTAGTCCGCCGGCTCTCCCGGGAAATATCTGTCGAGCGCCTTCTTGTAGTTCAGGGTAACGGACGCGTAGCCGTCGACCGCCGGCGTGACCTGGGTGCAGATGACGCCGTCCGCATAGCGCGGGCCGAGCACCATCAGCTCACTGGCGAGGCCGGTGCTGCCGACACCCGAAATCGTCGCGTAGATCATGTCCGGATACAGGTCGCGGGTCTTCTCGATGAACTTGGCCGCGGCGCGAAAGGTGGCGACCAGCACCACCGCCTTGATCGCATGCTTCTGCCGGCGCAGTTGCGCGATGGCCTCGTCGACATTGACGGTGTTGCGGCTGTAGCTCATGCGGAAGGCGTCGCCCACGCCGCCGCGCAGCCCGTGCATCGCCTTGCTGACACCCTCCCACCCCGCGTCGCCGTAGGCATCCTGCTGGGTGAGAACTCCGATCTCCTGCGGACGCAGCTTGCGGCTCTTGACGAGATAGTTCACGAGCGCATGGGCTTCCTCGGCGTAGCCGGCACGGTAGTTGAAGACGTAGCGATCCGGCGGATCGTGGCGGAGCGAAGGAGCGCCGGTGAAGGCGCCGAAATAGAGCGCATGATGCTCGAGCGCGTACGGCACCGAGATCAGGGCCGTCGGACTGCCGTAGTTCTCGACGAAGCCGAACACCCTGTGCTGCTCGTAGAGCTCCTTCATCGCGTTCAGCGTCCGCGTCGGCTCATAGGCATCATCGGCCGTGTAGAGCTTGAGCTGCCGGCCATGCACGCCGCCTTCCTCGTTGGCCTGCGCGAAGGCGAGGTCGATGCCGAGCTTGAGCTGATGGCCCATCTCCCTGGCCGGACCCGAGAACGGCGCCGCCATTCCGAAGCTGATTTCGGTATCCGTCACGCCCTGGACCGGGGGCCGCGCGCTGGTCGGCTGCGCCGACGCGGCATTGGCCATCCGCGTATCGAACTTCGGCACGCGGTCCTCCTCCCTCAGCGGCAGGCTCTGATCCGGCGCGACGACGGGGACGGCGCTCGCGAGCGCTCCGGTCCGGAGAGTATCCTGGACTGGCGCAACGGTCTGCGCGGCTTGGACCGGCGGCGACGGGACTGTTGCCGTCGTTGTCACCGTCGCGCTGCTCTTGGCGGAGAGCGCAGCGGTCCACCGCGTCGGAAGTCTCGTCGCTGCAAAGCCGGCCACGCCCGCGGCAACAGCCACGAGCCCCATCATGCTCAACGCGCCGAGGAGACGCCGTTCCCGTGGCGGCGGAGGAACCTCCTGCACGCCGTAACGGGACGCGAATTCAGCAGGGGTAGGCCGATCGTGCTCGTCGCGCCACGGTTGTTCATACAGCGGACGCCGGCCGTCGTCGTAGCCGGACGGGAATGGCGGATCGCGGTCGTCATTGGGCGCACGCAGATGTCTCACGATTTTCCCCTTGGCTCGCGCGTCATGGACTCGTTGGAGTTTTTTCTTGATCGCGCGGCCGTCATACGCTGCAGGTTCTGCCGGCCGGATGAGCGTGGCCATGCGCCGAGATCTGCACATGTCACACAGACCAACACTCGTCATCGAGTGCTGATGGATCGGGGTTCCAGACATGTTGTCTGGAACAAGTCCGAACGTCGGCATGATACTGCGAAGCAATGGGGCGGTTGTTTGTTCTCGCCGTCAATTCCGGCTGAACAAGGCGGGAGCCGCGCCGCCGGGGCAGCAACTAGCTATCACAGCAGGCAGGAGAGAAATGCCGTGAAGCAGTCGTGTTTGATCGTTGGCGTTCAGGCGTCCGATGACGCTGCGCGCGACGCCAAGCTGCGCGTCACCGGCCGGTCGTCTCCTCCGCCACCAGTCCCGTCACCATCGCCTGCACCATGGTCGCGATCTGCTGGCGCAGGGCGGCGAGCGGAACGGCGATCAGCTTCTGCTCCAAGCCGAGCGCGACCATGCCGTGGACCGCCGAGAACAGGCTGCGCGCGGTGACGCTGATGTCGTCGAACGAGCGCTGCGGAAACAACGCCGCCAGCGGCTGGTGGATGTGACGGAACAGGTGCATCTGGTCGGCGATGGCCCAGTCGGGCAGCGGCTTCTCAGGCGCCATGCGATGCTCGAACAGCGCGCGCCAGAGCTCGAGATTGTGGGCTGCGAAGTCGCAATAGGCGGTCGCGATGCGCACCAGCGCAGCCTCGGGGCCCGGCGGCCCGGCGCTTTCGGCCGCCGACAATTCCGCGTCGAGCCGCGCCAGGGTGCGTGATCCAACCATCAGCACGAGCTCGTCGACATCGGCGACGAGATTGTAGACCGCGCCATTGGCGACGCCGATCTCCTGGGCGAGATCGCGCGTCTTCAGACCGGCGAGACCCCGCGTGCGGATCATCCGCTCGGCGGCCTCGATCAGGGCTTCGCGCTGTTTTGCACGTCTTTCCAGTGTCTTGGACATTGTTAACCAAAATATTGAGCGATGCTCAAAATATTTCTTGAGCGGCGCTCATGATTGCGTTAGAAGAAACTCTATGAGCAATGCTCATAACAGGGAGTTCACAATGTTCAAGACTGTTCTGACGCTGTTTCGGGGCACCGTGGCCGTCGCGGAGGAGGAGCTGCAGGACCGGACCGCACTGGTGATCCTGGATCAGCAGCTGCGTGACGCCGCTGCCGCCGTCGATCGCAGCAAGCGCGCGCTCGCGCTGGCCATCGCGCAGGACCAGCAGGAGGGCAAGCGGCTCGAGGCGACCCTGGCGCGGATCACCGATCTCGAGGTGCGCGCCACCGCAGCGCTCGACGGCGGCCGCGAGGATCTGGCCCGCGAGGCGGCGCAGGCGATCGCCGGCCTCGAGGCCGAGCGTGACGCGGCCAGGACGGCGCGGGCGCTGTTCGCGACCGAGATCACCAGGCTGAAGAAGCATGTCGCCAACGCCGAGGCGCGCATTGCCGAGCTCGATCGCGGCCGGCGGATTGCGCGCGCCTCCGAGGCCGTGCGCAATCTGCGCCGCGGCGGCATCGAGGCGGCGCGTCCCTACGAATGCACGCTGCCAGAGGCCGAGGCGACCCTGAAGCGGCTGCGCGAGCGGCAGATGGAAGCGCAGGCCGCCGACGAGGCGCTGATGGAGCTCGATGCCGCGACGGGGCCGATCACCACCGCCGAGAAGCTCGCCGAGCAGGGCTTTGGCCCGCGCATCAAGACCACCGCCGACGACGTGCTGGCGCGGCTGAAAGCCGGCCGCACTGCACCGGCCAACTGAATTTCGTCACCACCGATCGAAACGCATCAACCAACCTGATTGTCATCATAGGAGCCGACCATGAACCAGAACACCCAGCCCCACAGCAGCGCCTTCATCACCTTCTCCTACGCCTCGTTCGCCGCCTCCGCTTTCCTCGTCGCTCTCGGCGTGTTCTTCATGCCGATCGATCTCTGGATGAAGGGCTATCTGACGATGGGCATCGTCATGCTGGTGCAGACTTGCGTCACCCTGACCAAGACCCTGCGTGACCGCCACGAGAGCGGCAAGCTCGTCAACCGCATCGAGGACGCCCGCGCCGAGCGCCTGCTGATGGAGGTGTCGAAGGCGGCGTGAGCAGCGGTTTCCTCGCCTCTCCCCGCTCTTGTCCACCTTAGCTCGACGAGCGAAGGCGGATGCGGGTAGAGGCCGGATTGCATCGAAGATGCAATCCGGTGAGGGGGACACTCCGCGCGTGCCGGGAAGCGGTGGATGCGATGGCGTCCACCGCTTCCGGTCGTTCAACCTGCGTTTACCGTCACTGACGCTCCGTCCTGCGTCATGATCATGAATTAACGGCGCGGAGCGTATGTCGTGAACTTTAGGCACGGCTTCGGCGAGACGTTTCTGATCGGGCAGGTGGATGAGGACAATGAACGTCGTCGCAACGGCCAGGCGTATCCACGACAATGTCGGCTTCTGGCTGACGGCGCTGGGGCAGGAGGCGATGGACCTGTCGCTGCGCACCCATGCGGAGTTTCGCACGCGCATCGTCGAGAGCCCGGGCACGACCCTGGACGATGCGGCGCTGGCGGCGCTCGTGGCCGATCTCCGCACCGTCGCCGGCAAGACGCTGCCCGCCGGCGAGCTCACCTACGGCATCTTCTCCGGAGCGCGCGAGCCGCTCGCGCGCGCCATCATCACCGTGGTGTCGGAGGAGGCGGGCGGCCGGCCGATCGCCTTCAATGCGCTCGCGGTGATGCAGGTCGAGCGCGACGGCGACACCCAGCAGGTGATCCATCTCGGATTGGTGATGGTCGACCCGGAAGCGCGCGGCAAAGGCCTGTCCGGCGTGCTCTACGGCCTCACGACGCTGCTGCTGTTCATCCGCGACGGCCTGCGGCCGAAATGGATCTCCAACGTCACGCAGGTGCCGGCGGTGGCCGGCATGGTCTGCGAGACCTTCTCCGACGTCTATCCGTCGCCGCTGCCGCAGGCCCGACAGAGCTTTGCGCATCTTCAGCTCGCGCGCGGCATCATGCGGGCGCATCGCGCGGTGTTCGGCGTCGGCGGCGAGGCCGGGTTCGACGAGGCGCGCTTCGTCATCACCAACGCCTATACCGGCGGCTCCGATGCGCTGAAGAAGACGTATGACGATGCGCCCAAGCATCGCGACGCCATCTACAACGGCTTCTGCGCGCGCGAGCTGGACTACACCAGGGGCGACGATCTGCTGCAGCTCGGCCGAATCGATCTCGCCGCCGCCCGGCGCTATCTGCTGCGCGAGATCCCCTCCGGCTCGCTGCCGGCGCTGCTGGCGACCTCGGCCGTGCTGGCGCTGCAGCGGATGATCCTGCCGCTGGTGCATTGGCTCGACGACACCAGGACGTTCGGCACGCTCCGTCCGCGCCTGCAGCCCGGCGAAGCCGCGCCATGACGGCCGGCATCGTTGCGGACTCCGTCGTCAACCTCTGCGGCGCAATCGGCCTCGCGGTGGCCGCCGCCATGCTGCACCGGCGCGACCCGAGGGGACCGCTGACGGCGCGGCTCGTCGTTCTGCTCGGGACCGTCGCCTCGCTGTTCCTGTTGCGTGGCATCGCCTGGTGGACGGACAATGCTTTTCTCGACCGCATCTCGCTGATTCCGGCGGCGCTGATCCCGCTCGGCGCGCTAGTGGTGACGGAAGGTCTGCTGCGGCGACACGCGCATCGCGCGCTCAAGGCGATCGCGCTGGCCGGCGGCGTGGTGCTCGCGCTCGCCGGCGCGCTCGGTCCGGCCGAGTTCGAAAGCCACCACACGGTCGTGCTGTCAGCCTTTCAGCTCGCAGGCTTTGCGACCTGCGCCTGGCTGCTGCTTCGCCGCGACCGCGCGAGCCTGCTGGCCTGGGAGAACCGCGTCATCGATCGCGTCGCGTTCGGCGCCGTCATGGTCATTCCCTTCATCATCACCGATTTCCGCGTGCTGGCGCCGAGCATGCCGGTGCGGCTCGGCGCATTGGGCGCGCTGCTGGCGGTGACCGCGATCCTGATCGCCGGCGCCAGCGCGGAGACGCAGCGTCAGGGCGGGCTGCTGACATTGTTGCGAATCCTCGGCGCCGCCCTGCTCGGCGCCGCCGCGGCCGCGCTGTCGCCGGACGTCGATGCGGCGCAATTGATGCGTTTCTGCGCGGTCGCGGTGGCCGGCGTGCTCACGATCGGGCTGATCGGCGATGCCTTGCGCGCGATGCTGCAAGCCCGCGAGCCGGGCGTGCTCGACTCGATCGGGGCCTCGATCGCGGCGACGCGCGACGATCTGATCGCCGAGCTCACGCGCCAGCCGGTCTTCGA
The DNA here is from genome assembly GCF_032381555.1 of Bradyrhizobium sp. SZCCHNPS1003. Classification (NCBI taxonomy): domain Bacteria; kingdom Pseudomonadati; phylum Pseudomonadota; class Alphaproteobacteria; order Hyphomicrobiales; family Nitrobacteraceae; genus Bradyrhizobium; species Bradyrhizobium sp. SZCCHNPS1003. Next base: position 532,049 of record NZ_JAUHIU010000001.1, on the reverse strand, counting down.
AAGCGCACGCCGCTGTCGCGAGGATGAGCTGACCGCCTATGATCCGCCGCTGCTGCGCGACTTTCTCGCGTCAAGCCGTGTGCTGCGCCGGGCCGATGCGCCGTGGCGGCGGGCGGTCACCGACCCCGCCGTCGAGCGCATGGTGGCGCTGATGGATGCGCGGCATGCGACGCATGTGATCGTGCTGTCGCACCAGCCGGTCGATCTCATCGTGCTCGCGGTCTCCGTGATCTCGGCCGATCCGGCCACGGAAACCGCGCTCGCGCTCGTCAGGCGCCTGCTGGTGCAGGCGCCCGAGCGACAAGTGATCACGCCCACATGTGATGATGCTGATGCTGTGACATCTCCATCATCGGCCCCTCCATCATCGGACCGTCCATGACCAGGGTTGCCGGAGCGGCGCCGGCGTGTGCTGCTGGCGCGGCGCTGGGAAGCATGATCACGTTCGAGGCCGGCGCGCTGGTGACCGCGGCCAGCAGCGCGGCGGCGTCGGCACTGTTGCCGCCGCCGGTGGTCGCCAGCACCTGGCCGATCGTGGTGCCGTCGACATTGTAGGCGCCGCCATTGACCGGGATGTTGTTGCCGCCGACATCGGCTGCGTTCTGGTGCATCTGGTCGGCGGCCGCGGCGACCAGCGCCTTGTTGCCGGCCTGGAAGCCCTCGAGGATCTTGGCGATCTCGGCGCCGAGCGTGCTCTGGTCGCCGAGCAGCTCGTTGTCGAAGCGGGCCTGGAAGATGCCGCCCTGCGCCGCGTCGAAATCGGTGACGTCCTTCTTGAAGGTTATCAGGTCGGCGGTGACCTTGGCCATCGCGGCGGCGTCGCCGGAATTGACGGCTGATATCGCCGCCTTGCCGAGCGCGTTCGACTGGGCGATGAACATGGCCCAGAAATCGGTCTGTGCCTGGTTGTCCTGATAGGCCGGCGTCGGGTTGAGGAAGTCGCCGAAGCCGCTCCAGCCGGTCAGGCCGTTCTGCTGCGCCATGTTGGCGAGATTGGTGTCGCCGGCGACGATGTCGATGATGTCGAGGAAGTCGTCGTTCAGCGCGCGGCCGATGTCGACATTGCCGGCCGCACCGTTGATGTGGGTGTTGACGAGCGCGAGCTGGTCGATGATGGCGAGCGCGTGCACGCCGGTCAGGCCGCCGAACTGCAGCGGATTGGCGGCGACCAGCGCATTGAGGCCGGCGATCAGCGCGTCGACATCGTCCTGGATGACATCGACGTTGCTTTCGTTCACGCCGCCGATCAGCCGGTTGGCGGCATCGTTGAAGATCAGGCCGAGCTCGGCCAGCGTGCCCTTGGCGGCGGTTGCGGCCGTCACGCCTTCGGGCAGCAGCGCCGGCGCCTGCAGGAAGCCGGTGGCGCCGTCGGCATTGGTCGCCTTGCCCGCAAGGTTCGGATCGTTGTTGACGACGTTGAGGATGTCGAGATGCGCGTTGCGCAGCGCGGTCTCCGCGGCGGCGATGCTGCCGAACGCGCCGCCGCCGGTCACCGAAGCCATCGCGGCATCCTGCGCGACCGTGATGTCAGCGAGGATCTTGTTGATGTTGGTGAGCGTCTGCCCGGTGAACTGGCCGGCGGCAACCATCGCCTTCAGACCATCCTGAATCACGGTGAGATCGCCAGTGTAGTTGTAGACGCTGCCAAGCCCCTGGCCGCCTTCCTCGACCACGTTGCGCCACAGTCCGCCTTCGAGAAAGCGCGTCGCGTCGTTGAAGACGACGCCGAGATCGGCAAAGCCGAGCGCGGGCGTCGGCGGCGTGGGCGGTGTCGGCGTGGGCGGCGTCGGAGGCATTGGCGCAGGCGCCGGCTGGCAGTGATGATTGTGATGATGATGGTGGTGGTGGTCGTTGTGATGATGGTGACCGTGGTGACTGTCGTGATGGTGACGGTGATGGCGCGACATGTCCAACGTACTCCTCAAAGCTGCGCACCACTGCGGATGAGCCGAAGCAACGGGCGCGGCTGACGCGGGTGCGGATGATGAGGGCTATCTGCTGCCTGCTTCGTGGCTGCTTCGCGCAGGGATTGTGGAATGCGTCTGCGTCAGATTGTCGTGCGGCGTACGGATGGCGCTCCCGCAGAGCTGCGACATCTCACCGCTTGACGGTTGAGGGGCGCTTCAAGAGCCGGCGACCAGCGGCGACGTCGCGCCCGCGGCAAATCAGTAAGTTGCAAGAGCGTTCGACCGTAGCGATTCGGTCGATGGGTAGACGTCCCGAACGCACGCGGACCGCCTTGCGACGATCCGACGCGTCTGGGAGCTTGTGCTGAGACCGGGAGCAGCTACGCTGCCGCCGCTCCGATGTGGCCGGATCATGGCGATATCTTTGCGAACGCCGCGAATGCGTCGGCGTAGTCGGCATGCCAGCGCGACAGCGGCGGCCGGTTCTCGACGATGTCGGAGGCTGCCCACAGGATACGCCGCTCGTCGAGCGCGCGCGGCACGTCGTTGTCGGGGCACAGCACGTAGAAGTCGCCGGCCGTAACCCGCTCCAGCATGAAGTCGACCGTCTGCTCCGGCGTCCAGGCGGCGGCCGGCTTCTCGATGCGGCCATTCGCCGTCAGCGGCGTGAACACGAAGCCCGGAATGAACAGATGCGCCGTCACCTGGCAGCCGGGCGTGTTGCACAGCTCGTGCTGCAGCGCCTCGGTGAACGCCTTCACGCCGGCCTTCGAGACGTTGTAGGCGGGATCGCCGGGCGGCGTGGTGATGCCCTGCTTGGAGCCGGTATTGATGATCAGCGCCGGCCTGCCTTGCGCGATCATGCCGGGGGCGAACACCTGCGCGCCATGGATGATGCCCCACAGATTGACCCCGAGGATGCGTTGCCAATTGGCCTCAGTGAGCATCTTGCTGCCCGGCTGGATGCCGGCATTGTTCATCAGCACGTCGATCGCGCCGAAGCGTGCGCGCACCGCCGTTTCGAGCGCGACCACGCTGTCCCGGTTGCTCACATCGACCGTGGCGGTCATGACCGCAGCCTCGCCACGCTTGGCCGCGGCCGCGAGCCTGGCGGCGGCGTCGCGCAGCCGGGCCTCGTCGACATCGGCGATGCAGACGTTCATGCCGCGCTCTGCGAAGCGCATGGCGGCGGCGAGCCCGATGCCGGAGGCGCCTCCGGTGACGACGGCGGTGTGGTCGGCGGACAAGGCGGGGTGAGACACGGCAGGTTCTCCGGCATGACGATGAGATGCTGGTGTATGACGTCCTGGCGCGGCCGCAAGATCATCCGGCTGACGGCAAGAGGGGTTTTTTGCGGCTGCAACGCGAGGGCACCAGTCCGGTCGCAGATGCATCGCGTCGTCTGGAACCGGCTTACGACGCGGCCTTGGCCCCGCGCGCCTTCCTCGGCTTCTCGATGTCGCTGCGCAGCGCGGCGAGATCCTTCTTCACGGCGTCAGCCGCATCGCGCTCGATGCGCCGGTAACGTTCGACCAACTGCGCGCCGAACGCCGTCAGCGCTGCGCCACCGCCATTGCGGCCGCCGGTCTGCCGCGCGACCGCGGGCTGCCGGCACACCCGGTTGATCTCGTCGACGAGGTCCCAGGCCCGCTTGTAGGACATGTCCATCGCGCGCCCGGCCGCAGAGATCGAGCCGTGTCGCGCGATGTTCTCCAGCAGCGCGATCTTGCCCGGCCCGATCCGGCTGCCGTCATCGAGATCGATGCGCAGGCTGAGCGAGGGCAGGGCGTTCGCTTTCGGCATGGAGGGTCTGCTCGTACTGACGTGGGGCGGACATTGCCACCATCATGTTTTGCGAACAAGATGATCCCAATCGACAATCGCAACGACATCTGGGGACGAAATGCTGCCTGCGCTGTTTTCACCGCTCACGATCGGTCCTTATCGCCTCAAGCATCGCGTCGTGATGGCGCCGTTGACCCGCATGCGCGCCGCAAGGGAGACGCTCGCGCCGCGGCCGCTCAACGTCGAGTATTATGCGCAGCGCGCGACGCCGGGCGGCCTGATCATCGCCGAGGCCTCGCCGGTGCTGCCGACCGGCACCGGCAGCCCGAACGTGCCGGGCATCTACAGCGCGGCGCAGGTCGCTGGCTGGAAGCAGGTCGTCGACGCGGTGCATGCCAAGGGCGGAGTCATTTTCCTACAGCTCTGGCACGTCGGCCGCGTCTCGCATTCCTCGTTCCAGCCGGGCGGCGCGCTACCGGTGGCGCCGTCGGCGATCGCGATCGGCGACGATCTCAAGGCGATGACGGCGGACGGCAGGCCGGCGGCCTACGAGACGCCGCGCGCGCTGGAGACCGACGAGATCCCCGCGCTCGTCGCGGCCTATGGCCAGGCTGCGCGCAACGCGATCGCGGCGGGCTTCGACGGCGTCGAGGTGCATGGCGCGAACGGCTATCTCATCGAGCAGTTCCTGCAGACCCGCAGCAACCAGCGCACCGACCGCTATGGCGGCGGAATCGCGAACCGCTGCCGCTTCCTGCTCGAGGTCACGCAGGCGGTGATCGACGCCTGCGGCGCCGACAAGGTCGGCGTGCGGCTGTCGCCCTATGGCATCGCCAACGGCTCCGGCGAGGCCGAGCCGATGCCGCTCTATACCTACGCGATCGAGGCTCTCAACAAGCTCGGCATCGCCTATCTGCATCTGATCGAGCCGCGCTCCTCCGGCGCCGGCCGCGCCGACGTCAACTGGCAGAACGTGCCGTCGGCCATCGCTCTGTTCCGGCCGGTGTGGAAGGGCGTGCTGATCGGCGCCGGCGGCTTCACCGGCGAGCCGGCGGACGCCGCGATCCAGGCCGGCCACGCCGACGCCATCGCCTTCGGCCGCACCTTCATCTCCAACCCGGACCTGCCGCGCCGGCTGCGGCACGGCTGGCCGCTGACGCCGTATCACCGTCCCACCTTTTATGGCGGCGACGCCAGGGGCTATACCGACTATCCGGCCTATGACGAGATGGCGCCCGCTTAGCTCGACTGCGTCACGAGAGCCGAGCAGTCGCGTTTTCATTGTCATTCCGGGTTCAAGGCCGGTGGCCTTGCCCCGGAATGACGCCGTGGATGGATGCTTGTCATGCCCAGATCCGCTCCCGCCGGCATCGCCTCCGGCCAATGCCTGTGCGGCCGCGTCGCCTTCGAGATCGACGTCCCGGCGCGCTGGGCCTGGCATGATCATTCATCGCCCAGCCGCCGCGCCCATGGCGCGGCCTACGCCACCTATGTCGGAAGCTGGCGCAAGCGCCTTCGCATCACCTCGGGTGCGGATGCGATCACCCGCTACGAGGACGACGCCGCGAAAGCCACGCGCAGCTTCTGCAGCAGCTGCGGCTCGCCTGTGTTCTACGAGCGCGCCCGCTCGCCGCACATGGTGAACATCCCGCGCGCGCTATTTGCAGCACGAACCGGTCGCGAGCCGCTCTATCACGTTGCCATCGAGGAGGCGCCGGATTGGGCCTACACCGGCGCGCCCCTGGTGCCGCTGAAGGGTTTTCCCGGCGTGGTCTGGCAGCGCGCGCAGCGCAAGAAGCGCGGCTCGCGCGAAGGGATGTTCTGATCCGCGGGCAGCTTGGCATCGTCACAATGAGCGCACTCAAGGAGCCGTACTGATTGGCAAGGTCGTGACATGATCTTAGCCGGAGCCATCGATGAGAAGCCGGACCAACGGCCCCTCCGCCGTCATTGCGAGGAGCGTCAGCTCCGAAGCAATCCAGACTGCCTCTATGACAGACGCTGGATTGCTTTGCTTCGCTCGCAATGACGGAGTGAGAGCTTGCCGAGAACGAACAAGGCCACGACCCAGAGGAAAACGCCACCATGAAGAACCGCACCACCGGACGCTCGGCCTTCCTGGCGCTGCTCAAGGACGAGGGCATCACGCATCTGTTCGGCAATCCCGGTACCACCGAATTGCCGATCATGCATGCGCTGAAGGATCATCCCGATCTCACCTACGTCATGGCGATGCAGGAGAGCCTGGTGGTGGCGATCGCCGACGGCTTCAGTCGCGCCTCGGGACGCCTCGTCGCCTGCAACGTCCACGTCGCGCCGGGTCTCGGCAACGCCATGGGCGCGCTCTACAATGCGCAGTTCACCGGCACGCCGATGATCCTCACCGCCGGCCAGCAGGAGCAGGGCCACGGCCTGATGGAGCCATTGCTCTACGGCCCGCTGGTGCGGATGGCCGAGCCGCTGGTGAAATGGGCGGTCGAGGTGACGAGGCTGGAGGACCTGCCGCGCATCATCAGGCGTGCCGCCAAGGTGGCGACCACACCGCCGACCGGTCCCGTCTTCATCTCGCTGCCCGGCGATATCCTCAATGCCGAAGGCGGCATCGAGCTCGGCCGTTCCACCCGGGTCGATGCGCGCGTGTTGCCGGCCGCGGACGCGTTGCAGGGGCTGGCGCAGCGCATTCTCAGGGCGCAGCGGCCGGTGATCATCACCGGCGACGAGGTCGTCAAGAGCGATGCGCTGCGGCAGGCGGCCGAGTTCGCGTCGGCGATCGGCGCTCCCGTGCATCAGCAGTCCGCGCCCTATGGCGCGCATTTCCTGTCCGAGCATCCCTGCTACATCGGCTCATTGTCGCGCGCGCAGAAGCAGGTCCGCGACCTGCTCGCGCCACACGATCTTCTCATCGTGCTCGGCGCCGATCCCTTGCGGATGTCCGTGCATAGCGAGATCGAGCCGCTGCCCGAGGGCTTGCCGATCGTGCAGATCGGCCTCGTCGATTGGGAGCTGGGAAAGAATTTCGGTGCCGAGATCGCGCTCAAGGCTGACGTTCGCGAGACGCTGCTTCAGCTCACGCCGCTCTTACACGAGCTCGGCGGCGCGGCCCTGCAGGCGCGTGCTCAGGAGCGCGTGGCCGAATTGTCCTCGAAGAACTGGAGCGCACGGCGCCGGACGCTGGCGGCGCAGATCGAGGCGGCCCGCGAGCGGACGCCGATCGACCCGGACTATCTGGCGCTGCAGGTCGCCGAGGCGATGCCGGAGCACGGCATCCTGGTCGACGAGGGCCTGACCTCGGCGCGCTACATGACGGCGCTGTGGCCCTATCGCGACCGCTATAACTATCACGCGCTCGCCTCGGGGGGCATCGGCTGGGGCCTGCCGGCCTCGATCGGCGTCAGCCTCGCCAAGCCCGATCGCCCCGTGGTCTGCTACTCCGGCGACGGCAGCGCGATGTATTCGATCCAGGCGCTGTGGACCGCAGCGCATCACAAGCTGCCGCTGTCGGTGGTCATCGTCAACAATGGCGGCTATCGCATCATCAAGCAGCGGCTGCTGTCGTTTCACGGCGACGACAACTACATCGGCATGGATTTTGCCGACCCGCCGGTGGATTTTGCAGGGCTGGCACAGTCGCTCGGCTGCGAGGCGATGCGCATCAGTGATCCGCGCGAGCTGAATCCGAGCTTGTCGGACGCGTTCCGCCGCCCGGGCACCAAGCTGATCGAGGTGATGGTCAGTCACGCGGTGAATTGAGAGACTGCGCCTCTGGATTGTCAGTTGACCACGTTCGTCCGGGACGAGGACGGGGCTGGCGTTACACGGGCGGGCGAGGAGTACCGAGCAAGCCGCAACGCGATCCAACCACCGAGTTTGATGGCAGGCTACGCGGTTCCGAAATCCGAGACTTGCTTGATATCAGCATTGAATTCAAACCCAGCCCCTTCCGCTCGCCGCGCGATCCCGATATGACGCCGCCTTCGTTGTGACTGGAAAAGCGCCATGACCAGGATTGATGCAATTGCCCGTGCCCGTCAGACGCTGACGAGCGGTGACTTCTTGGCCGAGCTCGGCCGCCGGGTCGCCTATCGCACCGAGAGCCTCAATCCCGAGCGCAAGGACGAGCTCGCGGCGTATCTGACCAAAGAGCTGACGCCGTCCTTTGCCGCCCTCGGCTTTTCCTCCGAGATCGTGCCCTCGCCGAGCGGCAAGTCGCCGTTCCTGATCGCGACCTACCACGAGAGCGACAGTGCCCCGACGGTGCTCAGCTATGGCCACGGCGACACCGTCGACGGCATGGCTGGCGAATGGCGCGACGGCCGCGATCCCTGGGCGGTGACGCCGGCGGGCAATCGTCTCTATGGCCGCGGCACCGCCGACAACAAGGGCCAGCACAGCGTCAACATGGCGGCGCTGCGCGCGGTGCGCGAGGCGCGTGGCGGCAAGCTCGGCTTCAATGCCAAGTTCATCATCGAGATGGGCGAGGAGATCGGCTCGCCCGATCTCGCCAAGGTGGCCGATCTGCATCGCGACGCCTTGAAGGCCGACGTCTTCATCGGCTCGGACGGCCCGCGGCTGTCGACCGCGCGCCCCACCATCTTTCTCGGCTGCCGCGGCGGCATCCGGTTGCATCTCGACGTCAACCTGCGCGAGGGCGGCAATCACTCCGGCAATTGGGGCGGCGTGCTCGCCAATCCGGCGACCATTCTGGCGAACGCGATCGCCACGCTGGTCGACGGCCATGGCCGCATCAAGCTGGAGTCGCTGAAGCCGCCGCGTCTCACCAATGCGATCCGCGCCATCCTCGCCGACGTGAAGGTGGAGCCGACCGCCGACGAGCCGGCGCTGTCGGACCATTGGGGCGAGGAGGGGCTGACGCCGGCGGAGCGGCTCTATGCCTGGAATACGCTCGAGGTGCTTGCGATCTCCTCCGGCAATATCGACAAGCCGGCGAATGCGATCCCCGGCCGCGCCCGCGCCGTGCTGCAGCTGCGTTTCGTCGTCGGCACCAAGGTCGACAGCATCGTGGCCGACGTGAAGAACCATCTCGCCGCGCATGGCTTCCCGATGATCGAGGTCAGCATGGCGCAGAGCTTCATGGCCTCGCGCGCCGACATCGACAGCCCCTGGATCAAATGGGCCGCGGATTCCATCAAGATGAGCACCGGCAAAGCGCCCGCCGTGCTGCCGAACTTCGGCGGCTCGCTGCCCAATGACGTGTTTGCCGACGTGCTGAAGATGCCGACCATGTGGGTGCCGCATTCCTATCCGGGCTGCTCGCAGCACGCGCCGGATGAGCACATTCTGCTGGATGTCACGGAGGAGGCGCTCGGCCTGATGGCCGGGCTGTTCTGGGATCTCGGCGAGCTGCAGAAGCCGTTGTGAGGCGAGAAGGGGGGCATGAGCACACATCTCTTGGCGTTATCGGTGCTCACCTCTCGCTGCCTGAGGCGGGGTGAGCGACGCCCCGGTCGTGTTCAGCGCCTGCGGCCGCCCTTCGAGACGGCCGCCTTCGGCGGGCTCCTCCGGGCGAGGACTAGTGCCTTGGCGAAGTCCGTGGTGACGTTCATGGTGAGGAACGCCGCGCCGGTCAGGAAGATGGACGGCGGGCTTGCCGCGCGCGGCGCGTCTCGAACCACGAGGTCCGTGTGCTGTGCGGTTGCATTGCCGCGTGCGGGAACCGCCCGAGTGAGACTTTCGTCTGGTCGCGGGGCTCGCGAGCCCCTCGCAGTTTACCATCCCGATGTTCGGCGCTGCCGTTTCAGCCCGAACGTCTTGTCGAAGGGGACGCAGGACAGGCAATTTGTCGCGATCGTCCGAGGACGTCCCGCCGCGGGGCGGTCTATGGTGCCCGCGCTCGTCCGGCCGGAGATCGTCCGGGGGGCGGGGGCCATTTTGAGTTCGCTGTGGTTTATGCAAGCATCCGGCAATCAGCCGGATTGAGGAGATCAGTTATGAAGCAGCTTCGCCTATTCGGTCTTGCCGTCGCCGCCGCGCTCTGCGCCGGCCAGGTGCAGGCCGAGGACCTGACGGGGACCCTGAAGAACATCAAGGAGACCGGCACCATTACGCTCGGCGTCCGCGACTCCTCGATCCCGTTCTCCTATCTCGACGACAATCAGAAGCCGATCGGCTTTGCCATCGACATCTGCATGGGCATCGTCGATGCCGTGAAGAAGGAGCTCAAGCTCGACAAGCTCGATGTGAAGCTCAACCCGGTGACGTCGTCGACCCGCATCCCGCTGCTCGCCAATGGCACCATCGATCTGGAATGCGGCTCGACCACCAACAATGCCGAGCGCCAGAAGCAGATCTCCTTCACCAACACCCACTTTCTGACGGCGAGCCGCTACGTCTCGAAGAAGGCGAGCAAGATCAACGCGATCGACGATCTGAAGGGTAAATCGGTCGTGTCGACCGCCGGCACCACCAACATCAAGCAGCTGACCGAGGCCAATGCCGCGCGCAATCTCGGCATCAACATCATCCCGGCCAAGGATCATGCCGAGGCCTTCCTGATGGTGGAGACCGATCGCGCCGTCGCCTTCGTGATGGACGACATTCTTCTGGCGAGCCTCGTCGCCGGTTCCAAGGATCCGGCCGCCTATGTCGTTTCCAAGGACGCGTTCTCGAAGCCGGAGCCCTACGGCATCATGCTGCGCAAGGACGATCCGCAGTTCAAGAAAGTGGTCGATGCGGCGACCGCCAAGATCTACACCAGCGGCGAGGGCGCCAAGCTGTATGACAAATGGTTCATGCAGAAGATCCCGCCGAAGGGTCTGAACCTCAACACCCCGCTGTCGGCCGAGCTGAAGGCCGAGTTCGCCAAGCCGTCGGATTCGCCGGATCCGGACTCGTACAAGCCGTAAGGTGAGGTCGCAGCTCTCGCGCCGAATTCGATGCGCCCCCCTCCCCCTTGCGGGGAGGGGTCGGGGGTGGGGGTCTCAGGAAAGATTGCCCGTGTGGACCCCCCACCCCGACCCTCCCCCGCAAGGGGGGAGGGAGCGCAGCGAGTTTTTGGCAAAGACTGTGTAATGCGACTTGCGAGCTAATTCCCTCTCAGGATGTCCCCGTGAACTACACCTGGAACTGGCACATCTTCCTGGAGCCGAACCCGACCGGGGCCGGCACCTATTTCGACATGCTGCTGGCGGGGCTGAAGGTCACCATCGTGACCTCGCTGTCGGCCTGGGTGATCGCGCTGATCTGCGGCACGATCGTCGGCATCCTGCGCAGCTTGCCGTCCAAGCTGGCGACCTGGATCGCCTTCGCCTATGTCGAGTTCTTCCGCAACATGCCGCTTTTGGTGCAGCTGTTCCTGTGGTTCTTCGTGCTGCCGGAGCTGTTGCCGCCCACGATCGGCCTGTGGCTGAAGCAGATGCCCAATGCGCCATTCTATACGGCGGCCGTCGGCATCGGCCTGTTCATGTCGGCGCGTGTCGCCGTGCAATTGGCGGCCGGCATCGGCTCGCTGCCGCGCGGCCAGAAGCTGGCGGCGACCGCGCTCGGCCTCACCACCTTGCAGGCCTACCGCTACGTGCTGCTGCCGATGGCTTTCCGCATCATCCTGCCGCCGCTGACGTCCGAATTTCTCAACACGGTCAAGAACAGCGCCGTCGCAATCACGATCGGTCTGATCGAGCTGACGGGCGCTGCGCGCGCCATGCAGGAATTCTCGTTCCAGGTGTTCGAGGCCTTCAGCGCCGCCACCTTGATGTATCTCGTCATCAACGTCATCGTCGTGATCGGCATGCGGCTCCTAGAGCGCGCAGTGGCGGTCCCTGGCTACATCACGGGCAAATGAGATGCTGGCCAATTTCGATTTCGACGTCATCCGCCGCTCGCTGAGCTATCTTTTCATCGACGGCATGACCTTCACGCTGACCTTGACGGCGCTGTCGGCGACGGGCGGTCTTGTGTTCGGCACCCTGATCGCGCTGATGCGGCTGTCCGGCTATCGGGTGATGGGCTTTATCGCCGGGCTCTATGTCGACTTCATGCGCTCGCTGCCGCTGGTTCTGGTGATCTTCTGGTTCTACTTCCTGGTGCCCTATATCGGGCAGTGGATCACCGGCTCGTCGCGGCCGATCAAGGTCGGCGCGTTCGCGTCCTCCCTGATCACCTTCATCCTGTTCGAGGCGGCCTATTTCTCCGAGATCATGCGCGCCGGCATCCAGTCGATCTCGCGCGGCCAGCCGGCCGCGGCCTCGGCGCTCGGCCTGACCTATGCGCAGACCATGCGCTACGTCGTGCTGCCGCAGGCGTTCCGCAACATGCTGCCGGTGCTGCTGACGCAGACCATCGTGCTGTTCCAGGACACGTCGCTGGTCTACGTGCTCTCGATTCCGGACTTCCTCGGCGCTGCTTCGAAAGTCGCCCAGCGCGACGGCCGTCTGGTCGAGATGTATCTGTTCGCGGCCCTGGTCTACTTCACCATCTCCTGTGTCGCGTCCTACGGCGTCCGCCGCCTGCAGTCGCGCATCTCCATCATCAGATAGTCGGCTCCCATGATCGAAATCAGCCACGTCAACAAATGGTACAGCCCGAGCTTCCAGGTGCTGAAGGACTGCACGACCTCGGTCGCCAAGGGCGAGGTGGTGGTGGTCTGCGGCCCCTCCGGCTCCGGCAAGTCGACCCTGATCAAATGCGTCAACGCGCTGGAGCCGTTCCAGGACGGCGTGATCACGATCGACGGCCTCAAGGTCAATGATTCCAAGACCAACCTGCCGAAGCTGCGCTCGCGGGTCGGCATGGTGTTCCAGCACTTCGAGCTGTTTCCGCATCTCAAGATCATCGACAATCTCTGCCTCGCCCAGCAGAAGGTGCTGGGTCGTGGCCATGAGGAAGCGACCGCGAAGGGCATGAAGCTCCTGGATCGCGTCGGTCTCAAGGAGCAGGCGCAGAAGTTTCCGGCGCAGCTCTCCGGCGGCCAGCAGCAGCGCGTGGCGATCGCACGTGCGCTCGCCATGGACCCGATCGCGATGCTGTTCGACGAGCCGACCTCGGCGCTCGATCCGGAGATGATCAGCGAGGTGCTCGACGTCATGGTCGATCTCGCCCGCGAGGGCATGACCATGATGGTCGTGACCCACGAGATGGGCTTCGCCAGGAAGGTCGCCCACCGCGTCATCTTCATGGACCGCGGCGAGATCGTCGAGGACGCCAAGAAAGAGGATTTCTTCGGCCAGCCGCGCAGCGAGCGGGCGCAGCAGTTCTTGTCGAAGATCCTGTCGCATTAGTTGCGTCCGTCATTCCGGGGCGCCCGTAGGGCGAACCCGGAATGACGGCGAGAGTAACAATTGGTGTACGCAGATGCTTTGCGTGCGCAGATGAGAATGGAGACACGTCCTTGGACCCGATCGCTTACGTCAACGGCGCCTTCGTGCCCCTGTCCGAGGCCAAGGTCTCGGTCCTCGATCGCGGCTTCCTGTTTGCCGACGGCATCTACGAAGTGGCGGCGGTGCTCGATGGCAAGCTGGTCGACAGTGCCCCGCATCTTGCCCGCCTGGAGCGCTCGGTCGGCGAGATCGGGCTGGCGCTGCCGGAGAGCCTGGCGCGGATCGAGGAGCTGCAGAAGGAGCTGGTCGCACGCAACCGGCTCGACCAGGGTATGGTCTATCTGCAGGTGACGCGCGGCGCCGACAAGGGCCGCGACTTCCCGTTTCCCAAGGGCGACGTCAAGCCGACCTTGGTGATGTTCGTCACCGCCAAGGACATCATCAATGCGCCCTCGGCGAAGACGGGAATTGGCGTCATCACCGTGCCCGACATCCGCTGGGCGCGCCGCGACATCAAGAGCGTGGCGCTGCTCGCGCAGGTGCTCGCGAAGCAGGCGGCCGCCGCGGCCGGGGCCGGCGAGGCGTGGATGGTCGAGGACGGTCATGTCACCGAGGGCGGCTCGTCCTCGGCCTTCATCCTGACCAAGGACGACGTCATCGTGACGCGGCCGAACTCGAACGCGATCCTGCCGGGCTGCACCCGCAAGGCCGTGGTGAAGCTCGCCGAGGAGCGCCAGCTCAAGGTCGAGGAGCGGCCATTCACGGTGGAAGAGGCGCTCGCGGCGAAGGAAGCCTTCATCACCAGCGCGAGCTCGTTCGTGCAGCCGGTGGTCACGATCGACGGCAAGCCCGTCGGCGACGGCGAGCCGGGACCGGTGGCGGCGCGGCTGCGCGAGATCTATGTCGATTTTGCGCGCGCCACGGCGGTGTAGTTGGAGGAGACGATAGAGCAGGTGCAGCATCGAAACCCGTTTGCATTGTCCGGCGCTTTGCTATCGTGGCGACGAACGAAACAGAAATCAGGGAGGAGTTTCGATGCGGTATCGCTTGAGTGGGCTCGCGGCCGGACTATTGATTGCGGGCGCAGGCATGACGGGAGCGGCATTGGCCGATGACGGCTGGGTGACTCTGGTCGACTCCACGACCAAGGCCGACTTCACCGAGGTCGGCAAGGCCAATTGGGAGATGAAGGACGGCGCGCTGTCGGCCGACAAGCTCGACGGCAAGGATCCATCGTATCTGGTGACCAAGGCGAGCTACAAGGACTTCCAGATCAAGGCCGAGTTCTGGGTCGATGACGCCGCCAACAGCGGCATCTTCATCCGCTGCGACCAGTCGGCGAAGATCGACTCCAACATCTGCTACGAGGTCAACATCTTCGACAAGCGGCCCGATCCGAAATACGGCACCGGCGCGATCGTCGACGTGTCCAAGGTCGATCCGATGCCGAAGGCCGGCGGCAATTGGAATACCTACGAGATCACCGCCAAGGGCACGCGGCTGACCGTGATCCTCAACGGCGAGAAGACCGCCGATGTCGACGACAGCAAGCACGCGGCGGGACCGATCGCCCTGCAATACGGCTCGGGCGTCGTGAAGTTCAGGAAGGTGCAGATCAAGCCGCTGTAGCGGCCGTGCATTCCGGGCAGCGGCGCTGGCCGCGGCTGGCGCGGTAGAGGCTCTTGCAGTACCAGCGGCGCGCCATCATCTGCAGGGGATGGCGGGCCAACCGGGCCAGCGTCACCAGTTCGAGCATGGCGGGCATTGCGGACTCCTCTCCTACTTTCCAACTCTTGTGAAATGGGGCGGCACTTCGTTTGCGGAAGTGCCGCCCCAGTCGCATCAGCCATGCAGCTTCTTTGCGGTCTCGGCGATGACGCGGCCCTGATAGCGCGCCCCCGCCAGCTCGTTCGCGCTCGGCTGCCGGCTGCCGTCACCGCCGGTGATGGTGGTGGCGCCATAGGGCGAGCCGCCGGTGACCTCGTCGAGCTTCATCTGGCCGGCGAAGCCGTAGTTGAGGCCGACGATGGTCATGCCGAAGTGCAGCAGGTTGGTGATGATCGAGAACAGGGTGGTTTCCTGGCCGCCGTGCTGGGTCGCGGTCGAGGTGAAGGCGCCACCGACCTTGCCGTGGAGCGCGCCCTTGGCCCACAGGCCGCCGGCCTGATCGAGGAAGTTGGCCATCTGCGAGGCCATGCGGCCGAAGCGGGTGCCGGTGCCGACGATGATCGCGTCGTAATCGGCGAGCTCCTCGACCTTGGCGATCGGGGCAGTCTGGTCGAGCTTGTAGTAGGAGGCCTTGGCAACGTCGGCCGGCACCAGCTCGGGCACGCGCTTGACGTCCACGGTGGCGCCGGCCTCGCGGGCGCCTTCGGCCACCGCGTTGGCCATCGCTTCGATGTGGCCGTAGGCGGAGTAGTAGAGAACGAGAACCTTGGTCATGGCAGTCTCCGTGGGGCGAGGATGATCGGGAAGAGCGTCCCGGCCGGATGCCCGGCCGGGATCGCGTGAGACGGTTAGGCGGCGTCGACGAGCACCAGCTCGGAATCTTCGAGCGCGGTGATCTTCAGCGTGGCCTCGTCGCGGATGGCGGCGCCGTCGCGGGCGTTGACTCGGACGCCGTTCACTTCGACGCTGCCGGCCGCGGGCACCAGATAGATGTGCCGGGCCTTGTCGGCGCTGTACTCGGCGGTCTCGCCTGCCTTCAGCGTGGTGCCGAGTACGCGCGCCTTGGCGCGGATCGGCAACGCGTCGCCGTCATCTGCGAAGCCGCTCGCCAGTGTGACCAGCTTGCCGGAGCGGTCGGACTTCGGGAACGGCTTGGCGCCCCAGGTCGGCTGGCCGCCATCGGTGGCAGGCTCGATCCAGATCTGGAAGATCCGCGTCGTGGTCGGCTCCAGATTGTACTCGGAGTGGCGGATGCCGCTGCCCGCGCTCATCACCTGGACGTCGCCGGCCTCAGTGCGGCCCTTGTTGCCGAGGCTGTCCTGATGCGTGATCGCGCCTTCGCGGACATAGGTGATGATCTCCATGTTCCGGTGCGGATGTGCAGGGAAGCCGGTGTTCGGCGCGATCTCGTCGTCGTTCCAGACCCGCAGGGCGCCGTGGCCCATGTTGCTGGGGTCGTAATAGTTCGCGAACGAGAAATGGTGCTTGGCCTTCAGCCAGCCGTGGTCGGCGCCGCCCAGCGCCGCAAAGGGCTTCAATTCGATCATGGGTTTGCTCCGTTGTTGCACGTCGGCCGCGAGCCGCCGTGCCGTTGGGCACTGGAATAGGCTGACGATCCGAGTATAGAAATAGAAACTATTGAAACCCATTGTTTCCAAAAGTGAGATTGCCGCCAATGGCGCGACTTCCGGATTTCGAGGCGATGGCGATCTTCGCCAAGGTCGTCGAGCTGCGCTCCTTCGCCGGCGCGGCGCAGGAGCTGAGCCTCTCCAAGGCGTCAGTGTCGAAGGCGGTGAGTCGGCTCGAGGAGCGTCTGGGAACGCGGCTGTTCAACCGCACCTCGCGCCGTCTGGCACTGACGGACGCCGGACAGCGCCTGTCCGAGCGCGCGGCGCAGCTGCTCGCCGATGGCGAGGCGGCGGAGACCGAGGCGCTGGCGCAGTCGCTGACGCCCCGCGGCCTGGTGCGCTTCGCCGTGCCGATGACCTTCGGCGTCAAGAAGATCGCGCCGCTGCTGCCGGCTTTCCTTGAGCAGTATCCTGAGGTCTCGATCGACCTGCACATGAGCGACGCCACCGTCGATCTCATCGGCGAGGGTTTCGATCTTGCGCTGCGTATCGCGCGGCTGCCGGACTCATCGCTTGTCGCGCGGCGGCTGTGTGCGATGCCGCGCTACACGGTGGCGGCGCCGTCCTATCTGAAGCGGCACGGACGGCCGACGCATCCGATGCATCTCGCCGAGCACAAATGCTTCGGCTACGCCTATCTCTCCACCGCCGGCGTCTGGCACTACACCAATGCAGCCGGCGAGCAGGCTAGCGTGCGGCCAGCCGGACAGCTGCGCGTCAACAATGGCGAGGCGGTGCTGCCGGCGGTCATCGCCGGCCTCGGCATCGCCGACCTGCCGGACTTCATCGTTGCCGACGCGATCGCCTCGGGCGAGGTCGAGGTGATCCTGAAGGGCTGGAGCCAGCCCGAAGGGGCGATGCATCTGGTGATGCCGCCCGGCGGCCCGCGCCCCGCCCGGGTCGAGGTGCTGGCGGAGTTCCTGGTCAAGGAGCTGGCGAAAGGGAAGCGCAAGTGACGTTCGGGGGAGTGGTTTCCATGTGGAAGCAGCTGCCGAGCGCCGTTGCAAGGTGCGCCGTCGCTCTCGGAATCATTGGGTTTTTGCTACCGCTCGGATTGGGGGTGTTTCCGGACGATTGGCTGAATGCGATCGAGCTTCCAAACGCGCTTGGCTCGGCCCGGGTTGCAGCTCCAAATGGACGCGTGTTTGTTGCGAGCGAGCCGTTGGGGAGAGTGCAGCGCTATGGTCCCCAGGGCTTCGAGCGAGGTTTTTACGTCGGTTCGCAAGGCGGCGCCTTCGATATCGGTGTCAGTGACGCGGGAGATGTGCTGATCTGCTCCGTGCGTGCACGTGCGTTGATCACCTACACACAAGACGGCGTCGAGACCGCCCGGCGTGGACCCTGCACCTTCAACGACGCAAATGGTGGACTCATGCCCGCGTCCCGGAGCTATGAGCGCAACGCTTGAGTGCCGGAAATCGCTTTCGGATGGTTCGGACTGCTGGCGGTGCCGCTCTGGCATCCGTTCGTTGCATGGTTCATGGCGCTCATGGGGGCGCTATTTTTGAAGTCGGGCACCGCTCGCTCGCAACAGAGCGAGCTTTCGTCAGTCGCCAAATGAGCGCACGACGCGATGAAGCTGCCGCGCCTGGTATCATTCCGGTGCGACGACTAAGTCGCGACCTCGCAAACGTCGACCCATTCGGCTGATGTCAGCTCGGCCATGCGGTCTGGCGTGATCTTGACGGCGCTATGGGTCGAGCCTGCCGCTGGCACGACGATGTCGAAGGCCTTCAGCGAGACGTCGCAATAGACCGGCAGCGGCGATTTCAGCCCGAACGGACAGACGCCGCCGACCTCGTGACCGGTGATGTCGGCGACCTCGTCGAGGCCGAGCATCTTCGGCTTGCCGCCGAACTGCGCCTTGACCTTCTTGTTGTCCATCCTTGCGTGGCCCGCGGCGACGATCAGGATGACGCGCTCGCCGACGCGCAGCGACAGCGTCTTGGCGATGCGGGCCGGCTCGACACCATAGGCTTCCGCCGCGAGCGCCACGGTGGCGGAACTCTGGCTGGAGACGAGGACGTCGATGTCGGGGGCTTTTTCGGTGAAGAAGGCGCGGACGGAATCAAGGCTCATGTTTGGCGACGATCTCGGGCAGTTCGGATAGCGCAGCAATACGATAGTCCGGCGCCAAACCCAACTCGTCCATCTGGGTGCGCAGCGCCTTGAACAGGGTGAGCGGCGCGACGAGGTCGGTCTGGCTGCAGGCAGCCACCATGGCGTCCGGGGTGACGCGCTCGATCCAGGCGACGTTCAATCCGAACGCCTTGGCGCCGCAGACGTCCCAGGGGTTGGAGGATACGAACAGCACCTCGTCGGGTGCAAACCCGAGCGTCTCCTCGATCAGCGCGTACGCCTGGGGACTCGGCTTGAAGATCTTCCGGGCATCCACGCTGATGACCGCATCGAGCGGAGCATCGAAGCCGCTGGCCTTGACCAGGCTGTCGAGCATCGCAGGGCTGCCGTTGGAGAGGATCGCGAGCCGATGATCCTTCATCGCGGCGAGCGCAGCCCTCGCATCGGGGTAAGGATCGAGATCGAGATATTTGGCGATGATGCGGTCCAGCGTCGCCGCATCGGCCTGCAGCCCGAGAACGCGCAGCGTGTAGATCAGCGAGTCGCGGGTGACGGCGGTGAAGTCCTCGTAACGCTGCATCAGCGAGCGCAGCCAGGTGTATTCGAGCTGCTTGATGCGCCAGATCTGCGTGATGATGTCGCCATGGCCGGGAAAGGCCTCCTCGGTCACGGCCGCTACCGACTGGATGTCGTACAGCGTGCCATAGGCATCGAAGACCACGGCTTTGAAGGGCACGGCGATCACCTGATCGAAAGCAGACAGGCGCTAAGGCTGATGGCCACCGCGCCTGCGGATGATAGCATGATGCCCGTGACTTGCGCGGGGCGGCAAGGGCAGGACCGACGACGTCAGATCCCGAGCAGCTTGCGGGCGTTGGCCTTCAACACCTTCGGCCGGATCTCGTCGCGGATGTCGAGCTTGGCGAAATCGGCGAGCCAGCGGTCCGGCGTGATGACCGGCCAGTCCGAGCCGAACAGCATCTTGTCCTGCAGGATCGAGTTGATGTAGCGCACCAGGATCGGCGGGAAGTACTTTGGCGACCAGCCCGAGAGGTCGATGTAGACGTTCGGCTTGTGGGTCGCCACCGACAGCGCCTCCTCCTGCCAGGGGAAGGAGGGATGGGCGAGGATGATCTTGAGGTCGGGGAAGTCGGCCGCGACGTCGTCCATGTACATCGGGTTGGAGTATTTCAGCCGCATCCCCATGCCGCCCGGCATGCCCGAGCCGACGCCGGTCTGGCCGGTGTGAAACAGTGCGATCGCGCCGCCGTCGTTGATCGCCTCATACAGCGGATAGGCCAGCCGGTCATTGGCGTAGAAGCCCTGCATCGTCGGGTGGAACTTGAAGCCGCGGACGCCATACTCCTCGATCAGCTTGCGCGCCTCGCGCACGCCGAGCTTGCCCTTGTGCGGATCGATGCTGACGAAGGGGATGAGGACGTCGAGATGGTCGGAAGCGACCTCGAGCATCTCGTAGTTGTTGTAGCGCCGAAAGCCGGTCTCGCGCTCGGCGTCGACCGGGAAGATCACCGCGGCGATGTTCTTGGAGCGATAATAGGCGGCCGTCTCCGGCACCGTCGGCGGATGCTTGTGCGGCGACTTGAAGTAGTCGGCCATCTGGGCCTGGAAATCGTCGTAGCCGTCATCCGCATGCATGCCGCAGGGCTCCTCGGCATGGGTATGGATGTCGATGGCGACGACATCGTCGATCTTGGGCAGAGCGAGCTTGGGCATGGGCGTTCCCGGCGGTTGGTTCTTGGCTTTGGAAAATTGATTATATGATATAACAAATTTGGCAATCGCCAAGTTGGATCGAGGGCGCGTCGCCGGCCGGTTCTGTTGAAGCCGGGGCCCGCCATGATTGACATCCGGCGGGCTGGTGGTTAGAAACCGGCCAATCCGGGCGACTTGGTCGCTTGCGGAACTCCCTTTGTATTTGCCACTTCCGGCCTGTCCAACACGGCCTTTCAACGTATCAGGATGTCCCATGAAGGTCCGTAACTCGCTGAAGTCGCTGCGTGGCCGCCATCGCGCCAACCGTCTGGTCCGCCGCAAGGGCCGCGTCTATGTGATCAACAAGGTCCAGCGCCGCTTCAAGGCGCGCCAGGGCTGATCCCGTAGATCTCCCCTCGAGAAGAGGGGCCTCCTCACAGGTCTTTGAGGTGCGTGCTGCTTTGCAGGACGTGCCGACTGCGTTTAGACTTGGGGCATGGCCAAGCGATCCTTGCGGGCGATTCTTCTCGCCGTTGTCGTCATTTCGGTACCGCATCTTGCCTTTGCGCAGGGGGAGCCGCGGGCCGGCGTCAAGCCAAAGCCGCCCGAGGCTCCGGCCAAGCTGCCGAAGATCGGCGCCGACAAGACCAAGGGCCTCGATTTCCTGTTCGGTGCCCTGAAGGCGGCGCCCGACGAGATCAGCGCCAAGCATGTCGAGGCGCGGATTTGGGCGATCTGGCTGCAGACCCCCAGCGATACCGTCGCCCTGCTGATGTCGCGGTCCAAAGCCGCGATGGACGCGAAGCAGAACGAAGTTGCGCTCAAATTGCTCGATTCGGTGATCAAGCTCCGGCCCGATTATGTCGAGGCCTGGAACCGTCGTGCGACCATCTATTACCTCCAGAACGATTACGGCCGCTCGCTTGCCGACATCCAGCAGGTCCTGCTGCGTGAGCCGCGGCACTTCGGCGCGCTCGCAGGTCTCGGCATGATCATGCAGGATCTCGGCGAGGAGAAGCGGGCGCTGGACGCGTTCCGCAAGGCGCTCGAGGTCAATCCGCATCTCGACAAGGTGCCGGAGCTGGTGAAAACCCTCACCGAGAAGGTCGAGGGGCGCGACATCTAGCCGTAACGGCCGATTAACCACGTCTGGGCGGCCGTCCTTGTCGGACCGGCCGCGCGAACCTAGCTGCCATCTCAACGATGGATCTCGGCAGGAGAGACGCGATGCGGCGGGCGGTGCTGACGGCAGCGCTGGTGATGACGACGATGTCGGCCGCCTGGGCCGAGGATCCGGATCTGTTCTGGGTGGTCGGCAACCGCGCCACCAATCGCTGCGAGATCGTGACCAGCAATCCGGTCGTCACGATCATGGGCGACATCTGGTTCGCGTCCGGCCCCTTCAAATCGAAGGATGACGCCAAGCTCGCGAGATCCACGATCAACGCGTGCCCGAACAAGGACATGACGCAGGAGGACTGATCGGCTCGCCCGCGAGCGGGCTGGCGGCTCAGTGGAACGCGGTGCTGCGGCGGTCCGGCAGGCCGTACTGGGCGGCCGCGGCATAGAGTTGTGCGATCTCGGCCTCGAGATGCTCGTTGACCAGCAGCAGCGCCTTCAGCGCGCCGCGAAGGTCGCCGTTGCAGCTCGCGACGATCTCGTCGATGGCTGCCTCGCTTGAACGAAAGCTCATCGGTAACCCCCTCCCAAAACACCAAACTAAACACAGGGCCGGTCATCGTGCTTCGACTGCGCAATGACCCGACCGCAAGTAATTCACGGCCATCGGCTGATTGCGAGGAAATGTCCTGACCATGGTTATAAAATGGCCGACGACGCCATCATGACAGGATTCGCAAGACAAACGGGGGGAGACGGAGGCCGCAGCCGCAACCTGCTGCGATCCATCCCGTATCTGTCCAGGTGACAGGCAGAAAATCATCAATGATTTCAATACTCGTAGTGGGGGCCCTGGGGCTGCTGGCGCTGCTGACCCAGGCTGGCGTCGTGCTGATGGAAAGACGCTATCCAGCCCAGGGAGAGGCCGTCGAGGTCGATGGAGCGACCATCAATCTTGTGGATATCGGGCCGCGTGACGGGGAGCGGCCGCCGCTTCTGCTTGTCCACGGCGCCAGCTCGAACCTCGAGGCGATGCGCAGGCCGCTCGGCGACCTGCTCGCCCGGCGTCATCGGGTGCTCCTGGTCGACCGTCCCGGCCACGGCTGGAGCCCGCGCGATCGCGCCGAGGATTCGACGCCCGCGGTTCAGGCCCGCATGCTGGACGAGGCGCTGGCCCGGCTCGGCATCGGCCCGGTGATCCTCGTGGTCCATTCCTGGAGCGGTGCGCTCGGCCTGCGCATGGCACTCGACTTCCCTGACCGGGTCGCGGGCCTCGTCATGCTGGCGCCGGTCGCCTATCCCTGGCGGGGCGGGGTCGGGCAGTACAATGCGGCCGTCACGACGCCGGTGGTCGGGCCCTTGCTGGCGCATACGATCACGCTGCCGCTCGGCCTGGCGCTGATGGCGCCTGGTGCCCGCGGGGTGTTCGCGCCGCAGGAGATGCCGGACGATTTCGTCGACCAGACCGCGACGCCGCTGTTGCTGCGGCCGCGCGAGTTCCTGGCCAATGCGCGCGACCTCGTCACCCTGAAGCAGGCGGTGATCGAGCAGGCGCCGCGCTATGGCGAGATCAAGGTGCCGGTCACGATCCTGGCCGGCGATGCCGACAGGACGGTCTATACCGAGATCCATTCCCGGCCGCTCGCGCGGGTCTTGCCCCAGGCGCGCCTGATCGTCGTGCCCGACCTCGGGCACATGGTCCAGAATGCGGTGCCGGAGCTTGTGGTGGGCGAGGTCGATCGGATGGTCAGCGCGCTCACGGCCGTCGAAGCGGCGCCCTGATGATGGAAAGGCCCCGGCGTCTGCCGGGGCCTCCAGGTCTCGAGCGGAGGGCCGCGGCCGGCCGCTTACTGCTTCTGCTTGCCGTCCTTGTCGAACGACGCGACATAGGCCCAGAGATTGTTGATCTCGGTCTCGTTCTTGATGCCCGCGAAGGTCATCTTGGTGCCGGGGATCTTGGCCTTCGGGTCCTTGATGTATTCCTTGAAGACCGCCTCGTTCCAGGTGATGCCCGAGTTCTTGTTGGCTTCCGAATAATTGTAGTCCGGCGCGCTGCCCGACTTGCGTCCATCGAGGCCGTTGAGTTCCGGACCGACCTTGTTCTTCGCGCCTTCGCCGATCGCGTGGCAGGGCAGGCACTTGTTGAAGGACGTCTTGCCGGCGGCCGCATCCTGCGCCAGCGCGGCAGACGCCAGCGACGACGAGGCGAGGATGACGAGCGCGCTCAAAGTCATTTTCTTCATGGATCAGGCTCTGTGGGTTACGAGACGAGTTTGCGCGCAGGTTGTGGCATGGCCTCAGGCGACGCACAAGCGGGGAAGCGCTGAGGCAAATCAGCATAATGGCGGAGTTTGTTGCTCTGCCGCAAACTCCGATGCTGATCCGCTGCCTATCCAAACCGTTTCCGTTGTGATTGATATGCCAGGGCAAATCGAGGGCCGGAGGAACGCGATGGCGATCATGATGCCGGAAGCTGATCGGGCGGTGCTGGCGCGCCGCGACGAGATCGTTGCTGCACTGCGCGCAATCGTGCCGGGCGAAGGCGTCATCGACAGCGCCGCCGAGATGCTCCCTTACGAGTCCGATGGGTTGATGGCCTACCGCCAGCCGCCGATGGTTGTGGTGCTGCCGGAGACCACTGCGCAGGTGTCGAAGGTCCTGAAATACTGCCACGAGCAGGGCATCAAGGTGGTTCCGCGGGGCTCGGGGACGTCGTTGTCCGGCGGCGCCTTGCCGCTGGCCGATGGCGTGCTGCTCGGGCTCGGCAAGTTCAAGCGCATTCGCGATATCGACTTCGACAACCGCGTCGTCGTCACCGAACCCGGCGTGACCAATCTCGCCATCAGCCAGGCGGTTGCGCATGCCGGCTTCTACTACGCACCCGATCCGTCCTCGCAGATCGCCTGCTCGATCGGCGGCAATGTCGCGGAGAATTCCGGCGGCGTGCACTGCCTGAAATACGGCATGACCACCAACAACGTGCTCGGCTGCGAGATCGTGCTGATGACCGGCGAGGTGCTGCGCATCGGCGGCAAATGCGCCGAGAACGCCGGCTACGACCTGATGGGGCTGATCACCGGCTCCGAGGGCCTGCTCGGCGTGGTCACCGAGGTGACGGTGCGCATCCTGCAGAAGCCGGAGACGGCGCGCGCGCTGATGGTCGGGTTCGCCGAGGTCGAGGCCGCCGGCGAATGCGTCGCCCGCATCATCGGCGCCGGCATCATTCCCGGCGGCATGGAGATGATGGACAAGCCCGCCATCCACGCCGCCGAAGCCTTCGTTCATGCCGGCTACCCGCTCGACGTCGAGGCGCTCTTGATCATCGAGCTCGACGGCCCCGGCGTCGAGGTCGACGAACTGATCGGCCGCGTCGAAACGATTGCCAACGCCTGCGGCTCGACCACCTGCCGGATCTCGACCTCCGAGGCCGAGCGCAACCTGTTCTGGGCCGGCCGCAAGGCGGCATTCCCCGCCGTCGGGCGCATCTCGCCGGACTATCTCTGCATGGACGGCACCATCCCGCGCGGCGCGCTGCCGAAGGCGCTCGCGCGCATCCGCGAGCTGTCGGAAAAATACCAGCTCGGCTGCGCCAACGTGTTCCATGCCGGCGACGGCAACCTTCATCCGCTGATCCTGTACGACGCCAACAAGCCGGGCGAGATGGAGCGGGCGGAGGCGTTCGGCGCCGACATCCTGCGCTGCTGCGTCGAGCTCGGCGGCGTCCTGACCGGCGAGCACGGGGTGGGAATCGAGAAGCGCGATTTGATGCCGGAGATGTTCACCGAGATCGACCTCAACCAGCAGCAGCGGGTGAAGTGCGCCTTCGACAGCCAGGGCCTGCTCAACCCCGGCAAGGTGTTTCCGACCCTGCATCGCTGCGCCGAGCTCGGGCGGATGCACGTCCATGGCGGCAAGCTGGCGTTTCCGGATCTGCCGAGATTCTGAGGCGGGCTCGGGAGGGCAGGGCGGCATCGTTTGGTGTCTGCTCGATCTCACGTCCCGCAAATGCTGGAGACCCTCATGGTGAGGAGGCGCGATAGCGCCGTCTCCAACCATGAGGCCACCGTACGGGCCTCGCCCTTCGAGACGCCCGCCTGCGGCGGGCTCCTCAGGGTGAGGAGCGGAAGTCGTGCCCAGAACACGTACCGTGTAGATCGATCCAGCACTCTCGCTCTCTCCATGACCACGCTGCTGACGGTCCATGTGCCGCGCCGCTCTCGGAGCTGAACCCTCATGGTGAGGAGGCGCGCAGCGCCGTCTCGAACCATGAGGCCCGTCCAGCCATGCCGACGGCGTGAGGTCCATATCCCAGACAATATCGGACATGACTTCGCATCCCCGCGGCGCATGACGCCCGGATCGTGCGATCGTCCGCCCTCCAAAACAAACGAGAGGGCGCAGGGAATGCCGGGTGAAGGCCTCACCCATGGCCCGCCTGCTAAAAAAATGCAGGCGGCAGGTACCACAGGTTCAGCCGAACAACCGGCATTCCCCGCGCGGCGGTCTTAACGCTTATACGTGATCTCCCCGGGGATCGGCGTTCTTGCCCCCGTCGCCCGCATGCCCGTGACCGAGCAGCGCAGGGCTTGGTCTCAGCACCGGGAGACCAGGACCACACGATTTCACGTCCGCGTCGATGTCGTTCGTCGGCATGATCAGATCACGCTGCGACCCGACACGGCCACCGCATCCCCACCTCGCATATCGTGACGACCGCGCGTACGCCCCTCTCGGTGAGGCGGGATGGGGGAGTCATACACGATTTCTGTTAAAGCGAAATAGAAAAGTTTCGGCGTCTGGGACAGACTGGCCGTTCGGCGTTGAAATCTCTCGCGAAATGAATATTTTCCGCGCGCGGCGATTTGGCTTCGGCCGGCCGCATCATGCGCTGAGAACCGCGCAAAACGCTGAGGTGATTTGCCCGACGCCTTGGGGAAAGCCCCCTCGGAAGCGGAGCACGCGCAATCTTCCCCTATATGCATGACCACTAACATAGCGGCATCCGGCGGTTGGCGCATCGGGAATGAGTGCGCGTATCAGAACCGTGGAGCACGTCGGCTCACTTCACCGTGCCGGCGAGCGCGACCAGTTACAAGTCTTTGGGATGCCATGGCAACAGAAGACTTGCAGCCTCCCCGAACCTGACGTCACTCTGGTCGCAAAGGGGGAACGTGTGCCATGGCGTCGGCGCAGGAGCTTCAGACCAGAATACTGAGACGGGCAAAGTCTTCGGAGGACTATGCAGTCTATCGCGCTGCGCTAGAGTGGGGCTTAGCCGATCCCATCGTGATCGAAAGTCGCGACGATTTCAAATCCGAGTTCCGTTGGAAGGATAGGCTAGAGCCATTCTACCATCAGGTTGAAAATCTCATCACGTTCTGCCGGCGCTTGCCAGTCACTCTGTTGGCCGACGATGTCGGCCTAGGTAAAACGATTTCGGCGGGTCTCATCGCCAGCGAACTCATCGCTCGAAATCGCATAGCAAAGATCCTAGTCGTCGCGCCCAAGCTGCTCGGTCCTCAATGGCAGGACGAACTTGGTACGAAGTTCGATATCCCGAGCGAGGTTGTTACCGGCTCCAAACTCGTTTCCGCCGAACCGGAGGAAGTGGGCGCTGTCATCACCACCTATCACTCGGCCCGCGTTCATCTGGACAGGATCCCCGATGATCGCTTCGATATGCTAGTGCTGGATGAAGCTCATAAGCTTCGCAATCTCTACGGCGTTGATCCGAGGCCGCAAGTTGCGAAGGTGTTTCATCGTGCCTTGCAGCAGCGTCGTTTTCGCTACGTGCTTATGCTTACCGCAACGCCGATCCAAA
The DNA here is from genome assembly GCF_032381555.1 of Bradyrhizobium sp. SZCCHNPS1003. Classification (NCBI taxonomy): domain Bacteria; kingdom Pseudomonadati; phylum Pseudomonadota; class Alphaproteobacteria; order Hyphomicrobiales; family Nitrobacteraceae; genus Bradyrhizobium; species Bradyrhizobium sp. SZCCHNPS1003. Next base: position 505,057 of record NZ_JAUHIU010000001.1, on the reverse strand, counting down.
ATCGACTTTGGGACCTCTATTCCCTCGTCGATCTCCTGACAGTCGCGCGCGGCCATGAAAACCCCTTCGGCAGCGATGGTATGTTTGCCCGGCGCTTTATTGAAGACAAGCGCGAAAGTGCGCGCGTCCTGAAATCCGAGACACGCGACGAGTTTCGGAAGATCGTTTACGGCTATATGTCGCGTGTTCGGCGCGGCGATGCCAATCTAGAATTTCCTGAACGCAAGATACAGCTTCACAGAGTTACTCCCACGCGGGAGGAGCTTGCCCTCATTGATGCGATCGCGGGTCCGATCCAAAAGTTGAATCGGTTGGCGCAGATCAGCATCCTGCAGGCCCTAACAAGCAGCCCGCACGCGCTCATGGTCCAGCTCCAAACGATGGCTCGCAACGGGACCGTCCCGATGGCGTTGGCCGAGACGGTGAAAGCCATCGTTACGCCCATGCGCGCCAGTGCGAAGCTTCAAGGACTCTCTCAACTCGTCTCGATGCTCAAACAGGAGAATCCGACCGGCTGGCGCATGGTCGTCTTTACTGGTCGTCGTGAAACCCAGACCACCATCCAGGCCTTCCTCGAAGAACTCGGACTCAAGGTCGGTATCATCAACGGCTCGTCTGGCCAACGAAATCAGGACACGATCGCACGTTTTCGCGCCAACCCGCCGGAAATCAGAGCCATTGTTTCAACTGAAGCCGGCTCGGAGGGCATCAATCTTCAGGTCGCCAACGTCCTGATCAATTTCGATCTGCCTTGGAATCCGATGATTGTCGAGCAACGGGTCGGTCGTGTCCAACGTCTGGGCTCTGAGCACAAGAATGTCGTGATCTACAATGTGATGCTTGCTGGCACGTTCGAGGAATACATTGTAGGCCGCTTGATGACCAAGCTGCAAATGGCGACCGATGCCATTGGCGACATCGAATCCTTGCTTGAGGCCTCAGGTGTCGGGGACGGTGAGGAGGGAACGGGCTTCGATGAAAAGATACGCGAACTCGTGGTCGCGGCGCTGGCGGGCCGCGACGCCAAGGCGGCGGCCGAGAGAATTGCCCAAAGCATCGATGCAGCGAAAAAGACCCTCGAGGAGGAAAAGGAGAACATCGAGAATATGCTGGGGTCGCAGGACGGTTACGGGTATGTAGGCCCGCAGTCTCCCACGTTGGAGAAGGCCGAGCCTTCCATGGCATTCGAGCCTTTCGTGCGAGCGGCGTTTGCAAGCCTTGGTGGTACCATTGTTGACATAGCGCCGGGTGTCTTGCGCATTTCGATCAAAGGCATTCCGGAATATGCGCGGCTGCGGGACGATGTCCGCCCTGATTACGCGAAGGCTCCCCTCTATCGTCCCGGAAGCCCGGCCTTTTTGCGTCTGGTCGATCGCGTGACCGCTTCGGGTCTTCATCAGATACGCGATTGCGACGAACAACCTCGACAGCGGATTGAGCAGTGCGCACGGGAATGGGTCGCAAGCTTTGGTGGGACTAGTGCCGAGATAACAATCCAGGGGGTTCAACGCTGCTTTGATGGGCGAGCTACCGCACTTGTGCGCGCTACGACGGCCCATGACAGCTATGAACGTCTCGTCGATATTGCCTGCGCACCGTCTGATCATGTGCAGCCAGCCGCAGCCTTGGATGCGGTTCCCGATTTGCTCCAGCGCCCAGAGGCGATCGGGCTCAATGCCACGCGCATCCTTGAAGAAGCTCGTCGTGATCCAAACATTGTCGAGTTTAATCGTTTTTATTTGGAACGGCGGGAGAGAGAGCTCGAAGCCGCCGGTAAAGACGCCCGTCGGCGGAAAAAGCTAGAAGACGACTTTACACCCCAGATCGATTCTACGCTCGTCGCCCTATATGGGGACGTTAGCCGAAGGGCAAACGTCAAGGTCCGCTATCGGCTGGATGAGGCAACGTACGAAAGTGAACTCGGTATTGTGCCGTCGACTGGCGAGATCGACTCGGCGCCTCGGCTCGAAGTCTGTGCCCTTACGCGCGTTGAGGTGCCGGCAGATTGTCTCGTCAAATGCGCTTTGTCGGGAACCCGCGCGCTTAGACATAGGCTTTCCCGCTCGGAGGTAAGCGGCCGCTACGCTTTGCCAGAGTATCTCCTGCGCTGTTCGCTCTCTGGAAGATCATTGCTGATCGATGAAGCCGGCATGTCAGACATCACAAACGCAGTCGTCGACAGGACCCTGCTCAGGACCTGCGCCATCACAGGAAAGAAAGGAGAGCCTATCCATTTTGGACATTGCGAGTTTTCAAATTCCGATGTCCTCGCGGACCAGATCAGAAAGAGCGATGTCTCCGGAAGGTCCTATCGGCTTGACCAGGAGGTCACGTCTGTCGTTTCCGGCAAACGCGGACATGCTCAGGAGTTCGTCCGATGCCAGGAAACTAAACGCGCGTTACTTCCGAGCGAGGCCGCACGATGTGCCAAAACCGGCCGGATCGTAGCGCCCGACGTGCTGCAGCCCTGTGCCGTTACCGGCAAGCACGTGCTGCCACGCGAGCTTGGCACTTCGTCCGTCAGCGGTAAGCGTGTCCTGCGCGAGTATCTGGTAAGAAGCAGCCTATCAAACGCGGAGCTGCTGGAAGACGAAGGCGTCCGATCCGCTCACGGACGATTCTGCGCTCCCATCGAAGCTAGGCGTTGCCAATGGAGCGGGGTGCTGACGCATCTGGATGATCTGAAAACCTGCGCATTGCTCGGCCTTTCCGTGCACTTCCAGCATTTGTCGGACGAAACGCGTCGGTTACAGCCGGTGGAGGAGCTTCTTGCCGGCAGACGCTGCGCAATAGACGCTCATGATCGTTGGGACGCCATTCTTCCGACGGTAGCGTCCGCCGTGAATTCCAAGAAGTGCCAGATCGAAGCTGCTCTACTCTCGCCAGACGGTGAGAAGCTCGCTCTAACCGTCGAAATTAGGTCCCTCCTTGGACTCCGGACGCAGCATGCGGCATTGCTCTATTCTCTGAAAGAGAATGCGATTCTGAGCCGCATTGCGATCGCAAAGCGTGACGGGCATGGCGGCTTTCGCTGAATGAAACCTTTTACAAGCCGGTGTGATATTCTCATCTCAGGTGTAAAGTATGAGAGCGCCGAGCGCGTTGGTTGTGTTCGTCGGCGAGGGTGCCTCGATTCTCAGCATGCTTCCTGGCGACGTCCCGCAATATCTCCCCCGTGTATGCGGCCGGCGCATATAGCTATCGCGCCGATTGCTGGAGCCTGCCCTCGGGTTCGCCGAAGGCGAGGCCCGAGGGCGGAGCATGACAGCATTGGGGATGGCGAAAGCTCACCCCATCCATGAGGGCCGATTTCAAGACAGCGGTGTCTCGATCAGCCCGTACTGCATCCGCTCCCGCCGGGCCAGCAGGGGCAGGGCCTGGCCGGCGATATAGGTCTTGAAGTGGTCGCTCTCCTGGTGGGCCTTGAAGGCGGCTTCGTCGCGGAACAGCTCGTAGAACAGGAACTGCGCCGGGTTGTCATTGGCGCGGGAGATCAGGAACAGTTTTGCGCCGGGCTCGCGCTGCGCGTCAGGCAGGAAGCGCGACAGGATCTCGGCGACGCGGTCGGCTTCGCCGGCCCTCGCCTCCCATTGCGCCACCACCAGCAGGCCGCCGCCGCTGACGGCCTCGTTCACGGTTTTCGTCTCGACTGCATATCCGGTCATCGTGATCGTTCCTTTCGTTGAAGTGCTGCAAGGGCAACGATACCGCAGTTCCTGCACCTGATCCTTCGATGGCGGACGAAGGATGGATGTGCACATGAGGGCGTAGGGCGGATTAGCCGAAGGCGTCATCCGCCATGTGTCTCGGAAGGTCGGCGGGTTACGCTTCGCTAACCCGCCCTACGGGCTGGGGAGTACGCGATGCCTGGGCTTGTTCCGCCTGCGGGGCCTGGCGCCTCGCGGGGCGAAGGCCCGGCATCGACGTCTATCCTTCTCCGGATTCGACGACGTGGATGGCCGGGACAAGCCCGGCCATGACGACGTTGAAACAGCTCGGCCGGACTCTGACGGCGTCATATGCGATAGTCCTGCAGGGCAGCGAGGCCTCGATGCCGCAGAGCACGACGGCGGGGCCATGCAGATCGCTCGGGAACGTTCCGTCTTGCCCGCCCTTGTGTCCGGCCCGCAACGCTTTAGAAAGGCCCCAACGTCGGTGGCCGTGCGTGTTGCGCTGGACCGCCTGTCATCATCAACAAGCAAGGCGAGCAGCGGTGGACGCCCTCAAAGTACGCAACGCAGCCGACGTGGAGGAGGTGGTTCGCGCCGCGATCGCGAGCGAGCAGCCGCTGGATGTCATCGGGCACGGGTCGAAGCGCCGGATCGGCCAGCTCACCGCAACCAACGCCGTGCTCGACCTGTCGGCGCTGAACGCGGTCGTCGGCTACGAGCCGAACGAGCTGATCATCACGGCGCAGGCCGGGGCGCCGCTCGCCGACCTGCTGTCGCTGATCGATTCGAAGAGCCAGCAATTCGCGTTCGAGCCGATGGATACGGGACCGCTGCTCGGCACGGCCGGCCGCGGCACGCTCGGCGGCATGATCGCGGCGGGCCTGGCCGGTCCGCGGCGCATCCGCGCCGGCGGGGCGCGCGACCATCTGCTCGGCGCCCACGCGGTCTCCGGCTTCGGCGAGAGCTTCAAGACCGGCGGCAAGGTCGTCAAGAACGTCACCGGCTACGATCTCTGCAAGCTGCTGGCGGGCTCCTGGGGCACGCTCGCTGTCATGACCGAGGCGACGCTGAAGGTGATGCCGCGGCCGGAGTCGGAGCGCACCCTGGTGCTGCGCGGGCTCGACGACCTCAAGGCCAACCGCGCCATGACGGCGGCGCTGGGATCGCCGTTCGACGTGTCGGGGGCTGCGCATCTGCCGGCCTCCACGCTGCGGCCGGAGGTCGATGGGCTGGGCCCGATCGGCTCGCCGCGCGAGGCGGTCACGGTGCTCAGGCTCGAGGGCATCACGGCGTCCGCGGCGCATCGGGCGGCGTCGCTCGCCAAGCAGCTCGCGACCTTCGGTCCGGCCGAGATCATCGCGGACGACGCCTCCGCCGATGTCTGGAGCGCCGTGCGCGACGTGCTGCCGTTCGCGGCCAATGGCCCGCTCGGCGCCTGGCCGGTCTGGCGGATCGTCTGTCCGCCCGTATCCGGCGGCGTCATCGGGCAGGCGCTGACGCGCCAGACCGGTGGCGAGGTGATCTATGACTGGGGCGGCGGGCTGATCTGGGCCGCGCTGCCGCCGCAGCCCGATGCGTCCGCGGGGCTGGTGCGCAAGCAGGCCGAGGCCGTTAGCGGCCACGCCACCCTGCTCCGCGCGTGGGACGAGATGCGTCTGGCGGTCGACGTCTTCCAGCCGCAGCCGCCGGGTGTCGCCGCGCTGGAGGAGCGGGTTCGCGTCTCCTTCGATCCCAAGACCATTCTCAACCGCGGCCGTATCAGGCGGAGCGTTGCGCCATGAAGACCGAGTTCACTTTGGCGCAGCTCGCCGATCCCGACATCGCGGTCGCCGACAAGATCCTGCGCGCCTGCGTCCATTGCGGCTTCTGCACCGCGACCTGTCCGACCTACGTGCTGCTCGGCGACGAGCTCGACAGCCCGCGCGGCCGGATCTACCTGATCAAGCAGATGCTGGAGAAGGATCAGGCTCCGACCGCCGACGTGGTCAAGCACATCGACCGCTGCCTGTCGTGCCTGTCCTGCATGACGACCTGCCCGTCCGGCGTCCACTACATGCACCTCGTCGATCAGGCGCGGGGGCGAATCGAGCAGCGCTACCAGCGCCCGCTGACGGACCGGCTGCTGCGCGCCGTGCTCGCCTATGTGCTGCCGCGGCCGCGCGAGTTTCGCCTCGCGATGACCTTGGCGCGGCTCGGCCGGCCGTTCAAGGCGCTGCTGCCGGCGTCCTCCGCGACGCAGGGACCTGTGCCGAGCCTGCTGCGGCGCGTCAGGGCGATGCTCGACCTGGCGCCCGCCGCGGCGCTGCCGCCGCCGGGGCCCGCGGGCGGCAGCGTGTTTGCCGCGCAGGGCGCGCGGCGCGGCCGCGTGGCGCTGCTGCAGGGCTGCGCGCAGGCGGCGCTGGCGCCGCGCATCAACCAGGCTGCGATCAGCGTCCTGACGCGGCACGGCGTCGAGGTGGTGCTGGTCAGGGACGAGCAATGCTGCGGTGCGCTGACCCATCACATGGGGCAGGACGCCGACGCGCTGGCGCGCGCCCGCGCCAATGTCGGGGTGTGGGCTGCCGAGGCAAAGCGTGGCGGTCTCGACGCCATCCTGGTGACGACCTCGGGCTGCGGCACCGTCATCAAGGACTACGGACACATGCTGCGCGAGGACCCGCAATATGCAGCGCCCGCTGCCGCCGTGTCGGCCATGGCGAAGGACATCAGCGAGTATCTCGCAGGTCTCGATCTGGTCTCCGCATCTCGGCACGACGACCTCGTCGTGGCCTATCACTCCGCCTGCTCGCTGCAACATGGGCAGAAAATCACGAGCATTCCGAAAGAATTGCTTTCCAAGTGCGGATTCGTGGTGAAAGATATACCGGAGAGTCATTTGTGTTGCGGTTCGGCGGGGACCTACAACATTCTCCAGCCTGACATCGCGATGAAGCTGCGCGATCGCAAGGTCGCCAACATCGCGACCGTCAAGCCGAATGTGATCGCGGCAGGCAATATCGGCTGCATGATGCAGATTGCCAGCGGCACCACCGTTCCCGTCGTGCACACCGTTGAGCTTCTCGACTGGGCGACGGGCGGTCCGCGACCAGGAATGATTTGACGGACGGGCGCGTGCTGACTGCCGGCCCGTCCCGCCGGATGAGTTGATCGATCGGCGGCAACTGGAGGGTTTCTGATGGCGAAGGACAAGAAGGCGAAGAAGGACAAGAAAGAGAAGAAGAAGCTGATGGCGCAGGCCAAGACAGCCAAGAAGGCGACGAAGAAGTCCGCCAAGAAGGCTGCCAAGAAGTCCGCGAAAAAGGCTTCCAAGAAGGCTGCAAAGGCGCCGGCCAAGAAGGCGAAGAAGACCGTGAAGGCCGCGGCGAAGAAGGCGGCCAAGGCGCCTGCCAAGAAGGCTGCTGCGAAGAAGGCTCCCGCCAAGAAGGCCAAGACGTCGGCCGCAAAGGTTCCCGCTGCGCCGAAGAAGAAGGCCGCCAAGAAGCGGGCCCCCAAGATGGCTCCCCTGGTCGAGACCCCCGAAGTGAGCGCAACCGAATCGGCTGCCGAAACCAGTTGGGCGATGCCGAGCGTGGCACCTGAGGCGCACGAGGACGGAGAGGGGACCGCCTCCGGAAGCTGATCTTTCCGGATCGGATCGTTTTCACCACCGCATGAATTCACATCGGGAGGCCGCGGCGGCAACGCTGCGGCCTTCTCGTTTGTTGTTGCCTCCGTCTGTTGCCTCCGTTTTGGCTGGCCGTTTTGTCGATCTGCTCGTCGCCAGCGTCGCCCCCGCAGATCTACGGCCGGGCGAATCCGATCCCGATGCGCTGCGGCATTTCGCTTGCGGCACGACGAGTCCAGCGTGCCGGCACACCCGAATGTGCGTCCTGGGCTGCTCTAGGACACGGAGATTTGTTGTTCAAATGCAACACGCGCTGACTACCTGCCGTGGAATTGTCAAAACGCCCAAAAAGGCGGCAGATGCCGCGCTTTTTTGCTTCACCTGCGGCGAGACCCTGGCACAAATTGCGTCTGGATGACGCAGCCGGTCTTGTTTGCGCCCTGGGGGGCCAATGTGGGGCAGGCTTTTTCGAAATAGGGTGATGGGGATCGTCATGAAAAAGTGGGCTTTGCTGGCAACGGCGCTGGCAATGGTTTCGGGATCGGCTTCGGCGGCGGACATGGCGGTCAAGGCCTATAAGGCTCCGCCTCCGGTGGCGTTTGAACCATGGGATATCGCGTTCGGCGCGGCGATCATGAACGACTACGTCTTCCGCGGCATCACCCAGTCGAACCACAAGCCGTCGGTCGCCGCCTATTTCGAGCCGCGCTTCAACGTCAACAAGGACCTGCAGTTCTACGTTGGCGTCGCTGGCGAGAGCATCTCCTTCCCGAACCGGGCTGCGGCCGAGATCGACATCTACGGCGGTATCCGCCCGACCTTCGGCGCCTTCGCCTTCGACATCGGCGTCTGGGGCTACCTGTATCCAGGCGGCACCTGCTATTACGGCGGCGGCGCCACGACGGACTTCGCCGGCCGCGCGCTGAGCGCCGAGTGCCAGGCCAACACCTTGACGAACTTCAACACCATGAAGAAGGACGTCAGCTTCTTCGAGGTCTACGGCAAGGGCACCTATACGGTGAACGACAACTGGTCGTTCGGCGTCACCGAATTCTATACCCCGAGCTTCCTGAACTCCGGCGCCTGGGGCAACTACGCCTCGGTCACCGGCAAGTATACCGCTCCGAGCACCCTGTTTGGATCGAGCGGCGTCGGCATGTACGTCTCGGGTGAGTTCGGTCGCCAGTGGTTCGGTACCACCGACAGCTTCTACGGCACCGCGGCCTTCCCGAACGGCATCCACTACGCCGACTACAACACCTGGAACGTTGGCGTCGGCTTCACCTACAAGGTGTTCACGCTGGATCTGCGCTACTCCGACACCAACCTGTCGAAGGGCAATTGCAACGCCTTCACTGGCGACTTCACCGCCAGCGGCACCACCAACGTCACCGCGATCAACCCGGGTGGCCTGGGCTCGAAGTGGTGCGGCGCCACCGGCATCGCCAAGCTCTCGGTCGACCTGACGGCGATGACCAACCTGAAGTAATCGTCCCAAGGCGGATCGAAATTCCTGACGAGGGCGGCAGAGCAATCTGCCGCCCTTCTGCTTTGGTGACGGCAGCTCGCCGTGGTCGCTCGGGCGTCTTGCCGTCCTTCTGGATCGCCATCTTTTGGATCGCCATGGCTCGGACGCCGCCCGGGCAATTGGACTTCTCATCATGGGCGCAGGGGCGCGATGAGATCCTTGGCGGCGCCCTCGGGACAATGGGCTGCGTTCGGGACGGATCTCTCAGACCCCTTGCTGTTGGAGACGCGCCGCTTTGCAGCGCGTCTTCATCCATGAGGTCCGCAGCGCTCGTTTCAATTGCCTCCACCCGCGGTCGCGTCGGCAGCCTTCTCAGTCTGCCGCAGCGCGAATCGGTCGCCATCCCGAATCAGCTCGACCTTCCGATCATGGAACTCGTGCAGGGTCGAGCGGTGGCCGATCGAGACGACGGTGGTCTGCGGCAGGCGTTCGGCGATGACCCGATACAGCCTCGCTTCGCTCGGCTCGTCCAGCGAGGCCGTGGCCTCATCGAGGAAGAGATATTGGGGCGCATGCAGCAGCGCGCGGGCAATTCCGAGCCGCTGCTGCTCGCCGAGCGACAGCATCCGGTTCCAGTGCGAATCCTCGTCCAGGCGGTCCGCAAGTTGTGGCAGACCGACGGCCACCAGCGCCTCCCTGACTTGCTCGACGCTGAAAGCGTCGGCGGCCGCGGGATAGACGATCGCCGCCTTGAGCGCGCCGATCGGGAAATAGGGCCGCTGCGGCAGCATCATCAGCTTGGCATGCGCGGGCACGCTGATCGCGCCGCTGCCGAACGGCCAGACCCCGGCGATGGCGCGGAACAGCGTCGACTTGCCGGCGCCGGAGGGGCCGGTCAGCAGCGTGCGCTCGTTGTTGCCGATGCTGAACCCGTCGGCCGCGACCAGCGGCAGGCCATTGGGCAGCTTCAGCAGCAGCTGGGCGAGATCGATGCTGTCGCCGGCATGGTCGACGACATCGATCGTCTGCGGCTCGCCCGAGAGCTTGTGCGCGCTCTCGATGGACATGTCGAAGCCGTCGAGGCGGGCGACGGTCGAGCGCCAGTCGGCAAGCGTCCGGTAAGTCGTCACGAAGAACGACAGCGCGCCCTGCACCGTCGAGAAGGCGGACGCCGTCTGCATGATGCCGCCCATCTGGATCGACTTGGCGAAGTAGGCAGGCGCAACGAGCACATAGGGAAAGATCACGGCCGCCTGTGAATAGCCCGCCGTGAAGGCCGTCAGCCGCTTGGTCCGGCTCATGATCTGGTACCAGTTCTGGACGACCCGGCCGAAGCGGGTTCCGAGCTGACCCTGCTCGGCGCCTTCCCCGCGCAGCAGCGCGATCTGCTCGGAGCTCTCGCGCACCCGCACCAGGTTGAAGCGGAAGTCGGCCTCGTAGCGCTGTTGCTCGAAGTTGAGATTGACGAGCGGCGAACCGATCCAATGCGTCAGTATGGTGCCGAAGACCGCATAGATCAGCGCGATCCAGACCAGGTAGCCGGGGATCGCGATGTCGGTGCCGAACAGTTGCAGCGGGGCATCGGTCGACAGCCCCCAGAGCACCACCATGAACGAGGCGAGCGAGACGATCGAGCTGAGCAGCCCGATGGTGATGTTCAGCGTCTTGTCGACGAACAGCTGCACGTCGTCGGCAATGCGCTGGTCCGGGTTGTCGGCGATGTCGCCCTTGAGCTGCATGCGATAGTGCGTGGCGTTGTCCAGCCAGCGGCGCAGGTAGACGTCGGTCATCCACCGCCGCCAGCGGATCTGCAGCCATTGATTGAGATAGAGCTGGTACACGGCCAGGATGATGAAGATGGTCGCCAGCACGGCGAACACGCCGATTTCCCAGATGAAGCTGTTCCAATCATACTGCTGCAGCGCGTTGAAGAACCTGTTCTGCCACTGGTTCACCAGCACCTGGATCGCAACGAGCGACAGTTCGATCGCAATGACGGCGGCGAGCAACACGCGGCCGGCGACCTTGTCCTCGGAGCGGAAGTAGGGAATGGCGATCCGCCAGACGGTGGCGACGGTCGAGCGCAGATTGTTCACAGAGGGGCTGCTCCTGAGAAAAGGTCTTAACGGGCTGACGAAAAACGAGAAAATCGCAGTGATTGCCGCCTGTATAGACTAAAGTCGTAATGTGGCGGGTGACCGCCGGCTTGTCGGTCGCGTGTGACAAACCGTAGCATGGGGTAGGGGAGAGGGACTGCGACCGCCGCCAGATTTCGCGAGAATTTGAGCAGAGTTGGGCGTTGCCGGTTTTGTGATCTCCTTTTCCGACCTTTGCCAGGCTTGGGGGCCTGGGCGAGGAGACCTGATCCGTCCCGCCGGACCGGGTCCAACAACAAGAACGTGGGGGGAGAAGTCACGATGTGGAATCAAATCTACGACCCGATGGGGAGCCCGGCGCTGTCGACGCTGGCCGCCGCCGTCCCAGTGGTGACGCTGCTGGTGCTGATCGCCAGCGGCAAGGTGAAGGCACACATCGCGGCGATCATCGCCGTGATCCTGACCAACCTGATCACGATCTTCGTGTTCACGATGCCGGCCAACATGTCGCTGCGCGCGACGTTTCTGGGCGTCATCACCGGCTTCTTTCCGATCGGCTGGATCGTCCTGAACGTCATCTTCCTCTACCAGGTCACGGTCTCGACCGGCCGCTTCGAGTTGCTCAAGCGCGCCATCGGCGGCGTCACGGAAGACCGGCGGCTGCAGCTGCTGCTGGTCGCCTTCTCCTTCGGCGCGTTCTTCGAGGGCGCGTCGGGCTTCGGCACGCCGGTGGCGATCACCGGTGCCGTGCTGATCGGCCTCGGCTTCTCGCCGCTCGCGGCGTCCGGCCTGTCGCTGATCGCCAACACCGCCCCGGTCGCCTATGGGGCGCTGGGCACGCCGATCCAGGGCCTCGCCTCGGTCACCGGTCTCGATCCCTACATCCTCGGCGCGATGGTCGGCCGGCAGCTGCCGGTGTTCTCGCTGATCGTGCCGTTCTGGGTGATCTGGGCGTTCGCGGGCTGGAAGGGCATGAAGGACGTCTGGCCGGCGATCCTGGTCACCGCCGTCTCGTTCGCGGTGCCGCAATTCCTGATCTCGAACTACATCAATCCGTGGATCGTCGACATCGGCGCCTCGCTGATCTCGATGGGCGCGCTGATCCTGTTCCTGAAGGTCTGGCAGCCGAGGCAGCTGTGGCTGTCGCCGGCGTTGCGCGGGCGTGACGAATCGGCCGCCACGATGACGGCGGCGAAGCCGCTGGACCGCACGCCGCTGACGCAAGCCGAGCTCTGGGGCGCGCTGCTGCCCTGGATCATCGTCTGCGTGATCATGCTGATCTGGGGCAACGGCGCCTTCAAGGCCTGGGCGAACTCGATCTTCACCTGGAACTATCCGGTGCCCGAGCTCGACAAGCTGATCAACAAGATGCCGCCGGTGGCTGCGAAGCCGACGCCGGAAGGCGCGGTGTTCTCGTTCACCTACCTGACCTTCACCGGCACCGGCATGCTGATCGCCGCGATCATCTCCGGCTTCCTGATGGGTGTCGGACCGGGCAAGCTGATCGCGGAATATGGCCGCACCATCCGTCTGTGCGCGATCTCGCTGATCACGATCTCGGCGATGCTGGCGATCGGCACGCTGACCCGGCTGTCCGGCGTCGACGCAACGCTCGGCCTCGCCTTCGCTGCGACCGGCGTGCTCTATCCGTTCTTCGGCACCTTGCTCGGCTGGTTGGGCGTGGCGCTGACGGGATCGGATACGGCCTCGAACGTGCTGTTCGGAAACCTGCAGAAGATCACCTCCGAGCAGCTCGGCCTGTCGCCGGTCCTGATGGCGGCTGCCAACTCATCCGGTGGTGTCATGGGCAAGATGATCGATGCGCAGTCGATCGTGGTCGCCTCGACCGCCACCAACTGGTACGGCCACGAGAGCTCGATCCTGCGCTACGTCTTCCTGCATTCGATCGTGCTGGCCTGTCTGGTCGGCCTGTTCGTCACCTTGCAGGCCTATGTCTATCCGTTCACGGCGATGGTGCTGAAGTAGCAACACCGGCAGCGACAAAAGCCCCGCGCCGCAGCTACGGCGCGGGGTTTGCTATGTTTGGAACACATTTGTGCGGGAGCCGTGGCGGCGGGGATCACGGTCGTCGCCTGGAAGGCGCAACCCTGCGTGTGATTGGTCTGAAGAGGAACGATGCAAGTGTTGAAGCGTGGCTGCGCCGTGGCGATGATGGCGTTGTCGATGTCGGGCCTGCCGCTTGCCGGCGCGTCGGCGGAGGAGTTTCCCTTCGGAATGGAGATGACGCTCGATGCGTTACCAATGCCCGGCTCGAAGCGCGTGCCGGATCTCGACATCGGCGACAACGGCGAGACCGTGCTGGAGCTCTGGTGCAAGGGCGGCAAGGGGCAGTTCTCGGTCGCCGGCAACACCATCGTGTTCATCGCCAGCAAGATCGAGGACCGCAACTGCCCGGCGGCACGCGCGCAAGCCGATGACGAGCTGATCGCGGCGCTGAGCGCGACGACGAACTGGAAGCGTCAGGGCGACCTGATCATCTTCATCGGACCGAAGACGCTGCGCTTCCGGCTCAACACCAATTGAGCCGAGACGGGCGTATCGAAAGTCCTAGTCTTGGTCACATCGATATATCGGCATGTGGACCTCGCTGTCATGGTCCGGCACCTGGTCCTGCTTCATGCACGTTCGCGATTCCGCAGCACGCAGCTTTGAGGTCAGCCCCGCTGTCACCCTCCCCTGGAGGGGGAGGGTCGCCTCTCATGAGCGCAGCGAATGGGAGGCGGGGTGGGGTGATCTCTCCACGTGCACCGGTGCCCGCGGCGTCACCCCATCCCGCTCGCCCGCTTCGCGTGCGATCGACCCTCCCCCTCCAGGGGAGGGTGGCATCTGAGATCGCGGCGCCTGCCGTCGCCTTACTTCCAGACAGAGTTGTCCGCATCCCAGCGCTTGGCCTTGAAGGCCTTCGCCAGCTCGTCGATGGCACCGCCGTCGTCGCGGGTATCGCTTTCCTCGTCGCCTGACGATTCGTCCGACAGGATCAGCTTGGCGGCAGAGGTCTCGTCGACGGTGGTCGTCGTCGGGCTGCTGATCCACAGCATCAGCGCGTCCGCGCCGCCCGGCTTGTCCGCCGAGACGAGGCCGGTGACCTCGATGACGTCGGTCAGCTCGAGCGCCGGCATCAGCTGGCTCGGCCGCTTCAACGTCAGCTTCAGCTTGCCGCTGACCGGATTCCACGCCGCACTCGTCGGCCTGGCATTGTAGGTCTTGGCCAGCACGTCGGAGATGGCGCCCGCCAGCTTGTCCTTGTTGATCTTGTCACCGTCGCGCCAGTCGGCCGCCGCAAAGCGGATGGTGCGGTCCATCTCGACCGTGCCGGCGGTCCAGCCGGCGGTGACGACGCCGTTCATGGTCCGCGCCTTCGCGATCAGTGCGCCGGCTCGTTCGGGGTCGACGGTCATGCTGATGGTCTGCTCGCCCGCGCGCAGTGCGTCGCAGCTCACGATGAGGCTCGACAGCGAAACTTCGACGTTCTCGCCCTTCAGGCTCTTGAGGAAGTCGGTCACCGCGTCGAGCTTGAGCCGGACCGAGACCGCCTCGGGCGAGACGTCGGTGAAGTCCTTCGGCTGGGCGCTGATGCCGTCGTCGCTCGACTGGCTCTCCTGGAACTCTTTCTCGCTGACGTCGGAATTGTCGGTCGACGCCACCTCGGTGACGGTCTTGCCGATCGCGATCTGTCCGCGGAACTCGAACGTGTCGCCGGTCGGCTTGCGATTCAGCTTCACCGTGACCGGCTCCTTGGCGCCGTTGCTCTGGGTCGCACCGGTCAAGGTCTGGCCATTGACGGTGAGGCTGACCACGAAGCGGTCCTTGCGATCCGAATTCTTTGCGACGGGATAGCAGACGTCGAGCGTGGCGGCGGTGACGGTCTTGCCCTGGCGCGTCTCCTTCAGGATCACGTCGGCATTGCCGTCCATCAGGCCGTCGATCGCGGTGAAATACCGAGTCTCGTTGGCGGGGGCCTTGGTCCCGCTCTTGCTCTGGGCCCAACCGAGTTCCGGCGCGGCCGCTGCAATCACGGCCAGCGCAAGCAAAATCGCGCGCATCTGAAAATCCTTGTGGGGGCAGAATCGGCCTTAAGCTGTAGCGCCGATTTGCGATCGCTGCACCCCCGGGCGCGGACACTCGGCCAAAAAGAAGGCCGCCCGGAGGCGGCCTTCCTGAACGTCTCGGTGATGCAAGGGGGGCTCAGAAGCCCATGCCGCCCATGCCACCCATGCCGCCGCCGGCCGGCATCGCCGGAGCTGCGTCCTTCGGCAGCTCGGCGACCATCGCCTCGGTGGTGACCAGGAGGCCGGCGACCGACGAGGCGTCCTGCAGCGCGGTGCGGACCACCTTGGCCGGGTCGATGATGCCCTTGGCGACCATGTCGACATAGTCCTCGGTCTGGGCGTCGAATCCGAAGGTCTCGGACTTCTCGTCCAGGATCTTGCCGACCACGATCGAGCCCTCGACGCCGGCGTTCTCGGAGATCTGGCGGATCGGAGCCTCGAGCGCCTTCAGCACGATGTTGATGCCGGCCTGGACGTCCGAATTGGCGTTGGTGATGCGGCCGACCGCCTTCTTGGCGCGCAGCAGCGCCACGCCGCCGCCGGGGACGATGCCTTCCTGCACCGCGGCGCGGGTCGCGTTGAGGGCGTCCTCGACGCGGTCCTTCTTCTCCTTGACCTCGATCTCGGTCGCACCGCCGACGCGGATCACCGCGACGCCGCCGGCGAGCTTGGCCAGCCGCTCCTGCAGCTTCTCGCGGTCGTAGTCCGAGGTGGTCTCCTCGATCTGCGCCTTGATCTGGCCGACGCGCGCCTCGATGTCGGCCTTCTTGCCGGCGCCGTTGACGATCGTGGTGTTCTCCTTGTCGATCACGACCTTCTTGGCGCGGCCGAGCATCTTCACCGTGACGTTCTCGAGCTTCATGCCGAGGTCTTCCGAGATCAGCTGACCGCCGGTCAGGATCGCGATGTCCTCGAGCATCGCCTTGCGGCGATCACCGAAGCCCGGCGCCTTGACGGCGGCAACCTTGAGGCCGCCGCGCAGGCGGTTGACGACCAGCGTCGCCAGCGCCTCGCCCTCGACGTCCTCGGCGATGATCAGCAGCGGACGGCCCGACTGCACCACGGCTTCGAGCACCGGCAGCATGGCCTGCAGGCCGGACAGCTTCTTCTCGTGCAAGAGCACGTAGACGTCGTCGAGCTCGGCCGTCATTTTCTCGGCGTTGGTGACGAAGTAGGGCGAGAGATAGCCGCGGTCGAACTTCATGCCTTCGACGATGTCGACCTCGGTATCGAGCGACTTGTTCTCCTCGACCGTGATGACGCCCTCGTTGCCGACCTTCTGCATCGCCTGGGCGATCATCTTGCCGATCGCGGCGTCGCCATTGGCGGAGATGGTGCCGACCTGGGCGACCTCGGAGGACGAGGCGACAGGCTTGGCGCGCTTCTCGATGTCCTTGATCACGGCGGCCACCGCGATGTCGATGCCGCGCTTGAGATCCATCGGGTTCATGCCGGCGGCAACCGCCTTGGCGCCCTCGCGCACGATGGCCTGGGCCAGCACGGTCGCGGTGGTGGTGCCGTCACCGGCGGTGTCGTTGGTCTTGGAGGCGACCTCGCGCAGCATCTGCGCGCCCATGTTCTCGAACTTGTCCTCCAGCTCGATCTCCTTGGCGACGGTGACGCCGTCCTTGGTGATGCGCGGAGCGCCGAAGCTCTTCTCGATGACGACGTTGCGGCCCTTCGGGCCGAGCGTCACCTTGACGGCGTTGGCGAGAATGTCGACGCCGCGCAGCATGCGGTCGCGTGCGTCGCCGGCGAATTTGACGTCCTTGGCTGCCATTTCAAAATTCTCCTGGAGTAGACCTCGACGGCGAGGGGCGTGATCGCCCGTCTGTCGCCGGAACGAGGTTGCAGAGCATTTTCGCCCGGGGCGGCTGATCGCCGCCCCCGGCAGGTCGGGATCAGGCGACGACGCCCATGATGTCGGACTCCTTCATGATCAGGAGCTCCTCGCCGTCCAGCTTGACCTCGGTTCCGGACCACTTGCCGAACAGCACGCGGTCGCCGACCTTGACGTCGATCGGGATCAGCTTGCCGCTCTCATCACGGCCGCCCGGGCCGACGGCGACGACTTCGCCCTGCGAGGGCTTTTCCTTGGCGCTGTCGGGAATGATGATGCCGCCCTTGGTCTTCTCTTCGGCGTCGATGCGCTTAACCACGACGCGGTCGTGCAGGGGACGAAACTTCGATTTGGCCATGACGGATCCCTTTTGGGGTGCTTGGATAAGTTGTTGCTGTCGGAGGAAATCTGAATGCGGCCACATTTGACGCCCACTTGGCGCCAACTGGCTCGCAGCCTTAGCAATCGCGCCCTCCGAGTGCTAAAGACCGCTCGGGGAAATATGGCTTGCGGCTGTTCCTGTCAAGCAACGGCCGGCAGTTAAGCCGTTCTTGAGGCTGTTAGGGGATGTTGTCCCGGGCCAGACATGTTAGTGGAGCGGCGTCGTCATCCGACGTCATTGCTCTGACGAGCGTTTTGGGTTTGGTTGCCGGACGGGGCAGCCACGATCTTGTTCCTAAGGGGATGCCATGACGAGTTCACGGTGCGCGCGGCCGGTTGCCAATCTCGCGATCGCGTCGGCGCTCACGATGCTTCTGGGAGCGTGCACGGGCTTCAGCCTGTCGCCGTCGCCCCCCATGCAGACCGAGGCGCCGGTCGAGCCCGAGGTTCCGGCGACGATCCGCCCCGAGGATCTCGTCGGCAAATGGGGCCTCGCCGCTTACAACAACCCCAACGACCGTCCGCGCACCGAGAAGATGGCGTTGGCGCAGTGCAAACAGCCCTATGTCATCGGGGCGGGCACGTCCGGCGGTGTCGTGATGCATCTGGCCGACCAGGCGACTCCCCAGGAACTGCGCCTGAAGGGGTCGGCCAGCGGCAAGAACTACATCGGCCCGGCCGGACCGCCCGGCGGCGAGCAGGACCGCGAGGTCGTCTCCTTTGACGGTCGTGTGCTGATCACCCGCTTCGTCGACAAGGATGCGGCGACCCGTTACCAGACGATGGTCTACGTCCGCTGCGGACCGCGCGCCTGAGATCCGGGCGAAGCCCTCGCGACAAGCCCCGGCCACACCCAAAAGCCAAACGAAAAAAACGCCGGTGAAAGCGCCGGCGTTTTGCTTGGTGCTGCTCGGTGCCATCCCTGGCCGGCGTGGCCGCCGGTCAGGCAGGATGAGGTCAGTTGAACATTGCGTCGATGTCGTCCTGCGAGGCGTGGCCGACGTCGCCTTCCGCCTTCGGGCCGTTCAGCAGCCTGGCGTCGCCCTCGCGGTGGTCGACGATCGGCGGCGTGTGCGCCTTGATGGCGTCGACGCCACCCCAGATGTCCATCATCACCACGATGTGGTGCTCGATGAACTTCATCGTGGTCATGACCTTGTTGATGCGCTGGCCGGTCAGGTCCTGGAAGTTGCAGGCCTCGAAGATCGAGACCACGCGCTCCTGGATCTCTTCGCTCAGGATCTTCTGCTGGTCGGCCGAGTCCACCTTGGACAGCGCGCTGGCGGCCTGGTCGATCGCCTCCGCGGCTTCGAGGATCTGCTGCGTCGCCTGCTCGGTGCCGCCGACGACCGCGCCGAGCTCGCCGTTGACCTTGGCCATCTCCTCGCCGTTGAAGCTCTTGGCATGGAGGGTCGCGATCTCGCCCTTGGTGCGGTTGATCGCGTCGTGGATCAGGTCGAGCTCGACCTTGAGCTTTTCGCACTGCTCGATCTGGGCACGATAGGTCTCGAGCAGCGCGCGCGCTTCGGCGACCTCGCGTGCGGCGGACTCTTCGATGGCGGCGTTCGCCGTGTTGCTGCCGCCGCTGCGGATCGCATTGGCCATCTGGGAGCGGATCGCGCGGAGCTCGTCCATGATTTCCTTGTGGTTGGGGCCGATCTCGCCACCCACGAATTCAGGCTCCGGCATATGGCCGACGATTGCTTCTTCGATACGGAAACGCTTGCGAACAGCCATGATAGTATCCCTGACCTTTTGCTCGGATCAGTTCTACGCAAAGGCTATTTAACATCGCGTTCACGCCAGGAACCGCCGCTGAGCAACGCTGACGTGCATCGTGCGTCAACGATTAACCATGCTCCGCCGGCCTTCACGCAAAATAAACGCTAGCGATCAAAACCGCCGACGTATGCGGCGATGGTGAATCCCGGCGCCTCCCGCGTTTACCAAAGCGATCGGGTTTTGCTCTTTATTGACGATACGCGGCGGCGCATTTGCCTCGCGCGATGAACAGTCTTCAGACGAAACAGTACAGAGTACGTCGATGTTCAAATCAGTATCCGCAGCGCTGCTGGCCGGCGCATGCGTTTTCCATGCAGGTCTGGGCCGCGCCGCAGCCCAGGGATTTCAGCAGCCGACCGTGATCTATAGCGGCCCGCCGCAGCAGTCCGCGCCGGTGCGCACCGCCTATGTCGAACGCTCGCGCATGGGTGGCGGCTTCATCGAATTCCTGTTCGGGGATCCGCAAGGCGGCCGCGGCGCGCCTCCGCCGGGACAGCCGATGTACCAGCAGCAGCCGTCCTACTACGAGCCGCAGCGGCTGGCGCCGGGCATGGTCCCGCAGCAGGGAGTGCCGGATGAGGAGGCCTATGAGCAGACGCAGCGGCCGCTCGATCCGAAATACGAGAAACAGATCGTTGACTATGACGGCAAAGAACGGCCGGGCACGATCGTCATCGATACGCCGAACAAGTTCCTCTATCTGGTCCAGGGCGAGGGCAGGGCGCTCCGCTATGGCATCGGCGTCGGTCGCCCCGGCTTCACCTGGTCGGGCGTGAAGACGATCTCGGCCAAGCGCGAATGGCCGGACTGGACGCCGCCGCCGGAGATGCTCGCGCGCCGGCCCGACCTGCCGCGACACATGGAGGGCGGACCGCAGAACCCGCTCGGCGCACGCGCGATGTATCTCGGCTCGTCGCTGTATCGGATCCACGGTTCGAACGAGCCATGGACGATCGGCACCAACGTCTCGTCAGGATGTATCCGGATGCGCAACGAGGACGTCATCGACCTCTATGGCCGCGTGAACGTCGGTGCCAGGGTCATCGTGCTCTGACGACGGCCGCTGCGCGACATCAGCAACAGAAAAAGGCCGCCCGTGGGGGCGGCCTTTGCATTCTTGAGTTGGCTGCGACCCGGGAGCTTCACGCGTAGTCGCTGCCACCGTCGTCGTCGCCATAGCCGTCATCGGCATCGAAGTCGGCCGCGTCGCTGTCATTGCCGCTGTCGTCATGGCTCGCCTGGTCGAACAGGCCGGCCCGGCCGCCGTCGCCGCCCGGGCGGCCGATGTCGTCGAGACCGGCGTCACGCGCCAGCGAGCCGCCGGACTGGTCGCCGCTCCACGGGCTGGCACCGCCGCCCCGCTCCTCGATGATCGTGGTGTCACCGAACGCCTGATGCGACCCGCCGCCCATCATCGAGCGGATGCCGCCGAGCAGCAGCGAGCCGCCGACCATGCCGGCCGCTGCGGCCGCCGCCGTGCCGAGGAACGAGCCGCCTCCACCGCCGAACATGCCGCCGCGCGGCTGGCCGAAGCCGCCCTGGTCATAGGAACTGGGCTGGCCGGGATAGCCGGGCTGGCCCTGGTAGCCCGGGGGTATCGCCTGGCCGCTGTTCCAGACCGGGCGGCTCTGCGACGGCGGCGGCACGTTGGGGACCGAACCGCGGCTGCCCGAGCCGAAGATGCTGTCGCGCATCGAATCGAGGAAGCCGCCGGACTGGCCCTGCGGGGCCTGGGCGTGCTGCAGCTCCTCGATGCGGGCGTTGGCGCGCTTCAGGGCCTCGTCCTGCACCAGCACCGTCTGCACCAGCGCATAGACGGCATTGGGAGCCCGCTGCAGCGCCTGGGCGATGGCGGCGGCAGCCTCCGGATCACGCGGTGCACTCTCCAACGTGGCAAGCCGGTCGAACAGATCGTCGATGAGTTGGCGTTCTTGCGGTGTCATGTCGTTCTCCTGCCGCTTGCCTTGTTCCGGCCAAGCGCGGCCAAGATTTAGGGGGACTTTGTGGCCCGGCCAGCCGGGGCGCGGATTAAATTTCCGTATGCGACAAAGCGTCTTTGCACTTGCGAGGCGTTTCGGAAGCCGAAGGCGGACGGCATGCCTACCTCCCTCCCACTTCGAACGCCGCCGCGCCGGGTTTTGTTCGCCGGGGCACGCGAAACATCCATCAGCCGAGCGTCACCTTGCGGCGCTCCAACAGGCCCGGAAAATGCTCGCCGGCAAGATAGGCGTGCTCATGCTCGCGCTGCACCGTCAGCGGATCGAGCTCGATGAGGACGTCATCGACGAAACCGGGGTGGCACATCACCAGTCCATGCTCGGGCAACTCGTCGAGGAAGCCATCCATCAAAGCTCCGAAGTCGGAGGCCTTGGTGAAGTCGTAGGCGCCCGCGAAGCCGGGATTGAAGGCGATCTCGGCCCGCCTGGCCTGACGGCGGAATTGCGCGCTGAGCACGTCCAGCAGCAGCGCCTTCGGCGCCGTCAGCCGCTGCATCAGGGGCAGATTGCGGCCGCCCTGGCGCACCCAGGCCGTGGGCGCAGTTTCCTTGACGGCGGCGAGAAAGCCCTCGCGCACCTGCGGATAGAGCTGGGCATGCTGGTGGCCGTCGACGAAATCGGGGGCGCGACCGAACAAATCGCCGAACGCTGCAAGCTGAACCAGGACCTCGGCACGGATCATCTCGGGATCGAGCCGGCGGGTCAGTCCGGCGCGCAGCAGCTTCGGGAAGGGCAGGAACATGCCGCCTTCCGAGGGACGGAAATGCATCGTCAGGGGCCGGAACGGCGCGGTCAGCGTGACGTGCAGGCCGATGGCGCAACGCGGGCTGTCGGACGCGACCTTGGTCAGCTCCGTCACCTCGTCGCGCCCGATCGCGGCGCCCACGGTCATCACCGAGGTTGCGTTCAACCGACCGCGCGCGATCAGGTCTCGGATGGCGCTGTTAACCCCGGGGCTGATGCCATAGTCATCGGCGCAGAGCCAGATGCGCCGGTGCGGCGTCGCGCTCATTCGGCGGCGTTCCTCTCGGCGCCGTCGCTGCGCGCATCGAGCGCTGCACGCTTCTCGCTGTGCTCGGCGACGAAGTAGATCGGACGCGCTTTTAGCTCGGACAGGATCTTGCCGATATACTCGCCCATGATGCCGATCATGATCAGCTGCACGCCGCCGATCGTCATCAGGCCGACCATCAGCGAGGGATAGCCGGGCACCGACTTGCCGGTAGCTAAAGTCTCCCACAGGATCGAGAGGCCGAACAGAAAGGCCGCCGAGGCGAGCAGGATTCCGAGCAGACTGGCGAACCGCAGCGGGGCGACCGAGAACGAGGTCAGGCCTTCGATCGACAGGCCGAGCAGGCTGGTCAGGTTGAAGGCCGTCACGCCATGGGCACGCGCGGCAGGCTCGTAGTCGACGCGGATCTGGCGGAAGCCGATCCAGCTCGCGAGTCCTTTGAAGAAGCGGTTGCGCTCGGGCAATTGCCGCAGCGCCGCCACCGCGCGCGGCGACAGCAGCCGGAAGTCGCCGGCATCCTCCGGGATCTTCTGCCGCGCGCCCCAGTTGATGAGCGCGTAGAAGCCGTGCACGGCGACGCGGCGCAGGAACGGCTCGTTGTCGCGATGCGCCTTGGCGGTATAGACGACGTCATAGCCGTCCTTGATCCAGTGCGTGACGAGCTGCTCGACCAGGGCCGGCGGATGCTGGCCATCGCCGTCCATGAACAGCACGGCGCCGCGCCGGGCATGATCGAGGCCGGCCATCAGCGCGGCCTCCTTGCCGAAATTGCGCGACAGCGAGACGACCTGGATGTCGAGCGCATCGGCCTGCAAGGTGCGCGCAATCGCAAGCGTGTTGTCGCGGCTGCCGTCGTCGACATAGACCAACTCGCAGGCGAGGCCGAAGCGCTGGCGCAGCGTACGGGCGAGATTATTCAGCCGCTCGTGCAGCGCCGTCAGTCCCGCGCCCTCGTTGTAGACGGGGATAACGATCGACAATCCCTGCGACGCGGCGTCGGCCGCAGTCGTGGTCAGATCCGACACGTCAGTTCCCAGCATTGCTCAGCGTCCTCGTTCTGCTACCAACATATGGTAGCTGCGCTCGCCTGTCGCTACGATGAACGGCGATTTATGATCGCAGGAAGGCCTCGAGGCGAGCAAACAGCGGATTTTCGCGGTCGAGCACATAGTCGAGCGAGGCGACCGAGACGGTCTCGGCGCCATGCGCGCGCAGAAAGCTGCCGAGCGCGTAGATCTGCGCCGGCGGGCAGTGCAGGGTGAGCATGCCGGACGAGGTCGGGCCGCCGAACGGCGCCACGACGCCGAAGCGGTTGTGCGCCTCGGTCAGCATTGCTGCGTCGCACCCTTTGAAGCGGGTGCGGACCTCGCGGTATTTGCTGGCGCGGGCGCGGGCATGGATGTGGTCGAGAATGATCCGGGCGCTCTCGCGCGGACCCTCCGACCAGTCGGCGTCGCGGGAGGCGACCAGATTGGCCTGGCTGCGCAGGATCACGCCGTCGTCCAGCACCTTCAGCCCGTTGGCGGCGAGCGTCGAGCCGGTGCTGGTGATGTCGACGATCAGCTCGGCGGTGCCCACCGCCGGCGCGCCCTCGGTGGCGCCGGCGCTCTCGACGATGCGGTAATCGACGATGCCATGGGCGGCGAAGAAGCCGCGCGTCAGGTTGATGTACTTGGTGGCGACGCGCATGCGGCGATTGTGCTGGGCGCGAAAACCGGTGGTGACGTCATCGAGATCGGCCATGGTGCGGACGTCGATCCAGGCCTGCGGCACGGCGACGACGACGTTGGCGCCGCCGAAGCCGAGCGTATCGATCAGCAGCACGCGCTTGTCGGCATCGGTGATGCTCTCGCGCACAAGATCCTCGCCGGTAACGCCGAGATGCACGGTGCCGCGCGCCAGTTGCGAGGCGATCTCACTCGCAGAGAGATAGGCGATCTCGACATTGTCGAGACCTGCGATGGTGCCACGATAGTCGCGCGCGCCGCCGGGCTTGGACAGGTTCAGCCCGGCGCGGCCGAAGAAGGCCTCGGCATTCTCCTGCAGACGCCCCTTGGAGGGAACGGCGAGGACGAGGGGGCCGCTCATGATGCTCTCCCGCGCGGGGACTTGCCGACGGCGCTGCTCTGGGCCAGGCGCTCGATCCAGATCGAGAAGCCGACGGCCGGAATCGACTCGGCGGCGCCAAGCTGGCTCAGCAGGCCGTCATAACGGCCGCCGGCGACCAGTGGCTCGTCGCCATTGCCCGGATGATGCAGTTCGAACTCGAAACCGGTGTAGTAGTCGAGGCCGCGGCCGAACGACGTGGCGAAGCGCACCTTGGTGATGTCGATGCCGCGCTGGGCCATGAAGCCGGCGCGGGCCTCGAACGTGTCGATCGCCGCTGAAATGTCGAGCTTGGCGTCGGCGGCGAGCGCGCGAAGCTGCTGGACAGCCTCGGTCGGGCTCCCGCTGATTGCGAGGAAGCGCTTGATACGGTCCAGCGCGTCACGCGGCAGCGCGCCGCTCTTGAGGGTGGACTGCTCGAGGAATCGGTCGGCGATCTCCGCCACCGTGCGGCCGCCGACCGCGGTTGCGCCGGCAATCGACATCAGGTCGGTGACCAGGGCGAGCGCCGCCTTGCGGTCGGAGCCGGCCAGGGCGGCGAGCACCCCTTCATACTCGTTGCGCGGGGCCACCGAGGCGATCGCCAGCCGCTCGAGGTCCTGCGCCAGGGTGCGCTTGCGGTTGAAGTCCTTGATCAGCCGCCGTCGCCATACCGGATAGAGATCGAGGGCGTCGATCAAGGCCGTGAACAGCGCGACGTCGCCGGTGCGGATATCCACCGCGGCAAGGCCGGCGGTGGCGGTCGCCTCGATCGCCAGCGCCAGCATCTCGGCATCCGCGGCGGGCCGATCCTGACGGCCGAACGATTCGATGCCGGCCTGCAGGAACTCGCTCGGGCGGCCCTCGCGGTAACGAAATACTGGACCGAGATAGCTGAAGCCAGCCGGATGCCCGGCGCGGGCCGAGGCGAGGTAGTCACGGGCGACGGGAATGGTCAGGTCGGGGCGCAGGCAGAGCTCTTCGCCGGCGGCGTCGCCGGTCAGATAGAGGCTCTTGCGGATGTCCTCCCCCGAGAGATCGAGAAATGGCTCGGCCGGCTGCAGGATCGCCGGTTCGGCCCGCTCATAGCCGGCCTGGGCGAAGGATTGCAGCAGCATGTCCGCCCACGCGGCGGGTCCGGTTGGAGCGGGTCCGGTCATGTCGATCGAGTTCCAAAGTGGAGTGAGCGCCTCTGGAGGCCGCGGCTGCCCCTTAGCATGGCCGTTTGACGGTTTCGACTGCGAATGGCCGCGGCGAGCCACAATTGGCCGGATGCCTTAACCGCGGGGGCCGGTCCAGTCCCCGAGCGTTGCCTGGATCACGGCGAGGGCGGCAACGCCGGCCGTATCCGCGCGCAGGATGCGCGGGCCCAGCGCGAGCCTGATCACATGCGGCTGGCGGAGCAGCAGCGCCCGCTCGTCGTCGGCAAAACCGCCCTCCGGTCCGATCAGCAGGTCGATGCCGGCCGGGTCCTTGCCGCCGCGCAGCGCCTGCAGCGGATCGGCCAGTTCGGCGGCCTCGTCGCAGAACACCAGCAGCCGCTCAGGTTGCCGCTGCGCGAGGAAGCGCTCCAACGGCACCGGGTCCTTCACCTCGGCGAGACTGAGGATGCCGCATTGTTCGGTGGCCTCGACCACGTTGGCGCGCATGCGCTCGCCATTCACGCGCGACACCTGGGTGTGACGGGTGATGACCGGCTGCAGGCACGAGGCGCCCATCTCGACCGCCTTCTGCACCATGTAGTCCAGCCTCGCGTGCTTGAGCGGTGCGAAGACGTAGGCGATGTCCGGCAGGTGATCCTGGGGCCGGCTCTGCTGCTGGATCGTCAGGCCATCTGGCCGCTTGCGGCCCTCGATCACGGCCCGCCATTCGCCGTCGCGGCCGTTGAAGACCAGGACGTGATCGCCGGTGCCGAGACGCAGGACGTTGCCGAGATAGTTGCCCTGATTGCGGTCGAGCGCGACCGTGCCTCCCTCCTGCAGGGGCGCGTCGACGAACAGGCGCGGGGCGGTGAAGTCGTATGCGGGCATGGAGCGAAGCGGTGCCGATGATGGATGTTGCTTAACCAGACCGCGCGCCGGCCGCAAAGCCGGTCGAGCCGTCACACGGTGTTGTATTGGATATTGGCGATGGCGCCTTTCGGCCGTGCTGTCGACAGATTTTACCGGTTCGATCCCGCCGGTCGTCCCTTGGGGACGGACATCCGACGATTCCGTGAGCCTTGAAGCGGAGAACGGCCTTGATCTTGAGATATTCGACTTGGGCGCTTGCCGCGGTCATCGTGGTGACGGTCGCCGGGCCGTCCCGGGCCGACGACAAGGCGATCGCTGCTCCGCCCCAGCAAGCGGCTCCCGCGGTGCCGGGTGGTGCCGCAGCGGCCGGCTTTCGCCCGCCCGAAACCTGCCTGAAGGAGTTCACCCCGCTGCGGGACGAGACCGCCCGCCGGGCCAAGCTGCTCAAGGCGGCGACCGAGCGGCGTTTCGCGCCCGGCGAGGCTTGCCAGCTGGTGCACGACTACGAGCTCGCCCAGACCAAGATGATCGACTACGCGGTCGCCCATGCCTCGCTCTGCGGCATCCCGCCCAAGATCACCGATCAGCTGAAGGCGAATCACGAAAACACCCTGGCCGTGATGCGCAAGGTCTGCACGGCGACGTGAACCGTCCCGCCGGCCGCCGAACTGGCGACTCCGGCCTGACCAGGTGGGCGAGGGCGCGGAGTGAACGGATTTTTGGGCCCCGACGTTCGGGAAGGGCCTCGTTTTGGGCCTCCGCGCCGGTTGGAACCCGGCTGCGTCCCTCCGCCGCGGCTGTGATCAACTCCGCGGTTGTGCTGGACGGGCGAGAATCGTAAAAGCCCCGGATCGGATCGTGCTTTCATCCGGAAGTGTTGAGGATTCTTGGTCTTACCGGAGAACCAGCCTTGATCGTCCGCCAGTCTTTCATGCCGCTCGCCATTGCCGCCCTGGTGCTCTCCACAGGGCAGCTCTTCGCGCAGAGCTCGTTTCCCGCGCCGATGCCTGGCCAGGCCCAGACCAGCAGCTCGCCGTTTCCGCCCATCAACGGCGCGGCGCCGACCCGAGCCGCAGCCCCGGCAAGTCCGTTCCCCAGTCCAGGCGCCTCGGCGTTCGGCGGCGGTGGTGGCTTCCAGCCGGCCCCGATGGGAGCCGCGCCGCAGGGTGGCCCGCCGGAGAGCTGCATGAAGGAGTTCATTCCGCTGCGCGAGGAAGCCGAGCGTCGCGGCAAGCTGATCAAGGCCGCGAGCGACCGCAAGGCCTCGCCTGACGAGGCCTGCAAGCTGATCGCAAATTTCGGCAAGGCCGAAGTGAAGATGATCAAATATGTCGAGGCGCATTCGGCGAGCTGCGGCATTCCTCAGCAGATCGCCGATCAGCTGAAGGCCGGTCACAAGAACACCGACGCGCTGGAAAAGAAGGTCTGTGCCGTGGCGGCGCAGATGCAGTCGGGGGCCGGAAGGCCCTCCGCTCCGAGCCTGAGCGACGTCCTGGGCTCGTCGGCCGCGTTGCCTGAGGCCAACACGACCAAGAAGGGCGGATCCGCCTTCGACACCATGACCGGCAATGTTCTCACCCGATGAGCGACACGGCCGTCCGCGTTGCTGACGCGACCGGCAATTGGGTCGATACGCTGGCGCCGGTCTGGAGCCGGCCCTACCTGCGTCTCGCCCGCTTCGATCGCCCGATCGGATCGTGGCTGCTGCTGATGCCGTGCTGGTGGTCGGCCGCTCTGGCTGCTGGGATCGCCGGGAACCTATCCATGTTGCCGGCGTGGATCGGGCTCTATTTCGTCGGCGCGTTCGTCATGCGTGGCGCCGGTTGCACCTGGAACGACATCACCGACCGCGATCTCGACGCCAAGGTGGAGCGCACCCGTTCGCGACCGATTCCCGCCGGTCAGGTCGGCGTCAAGCAGGCGCTCGCCTTCCTGGTGGCGCAGGCCCTGATCGGCCTGGTGGTGCTGCTGCAGTTCAACCGGTTCGCGATCGCCACCGGCATCGCCTCGTTGCTGATCGTCGCGATCTATCCGTTCATGAAGCGTGTCACCTGGTGGCCGCAGGTCGTGCTGGGTCTCGCCTTCTCGTGGGGCGCGCTGATGGGATTTGCGGTCGCGTTCGGCCGCATCGATGCCACCGCGCTGCTGCTCTACGCCGGGTCGATCTCGTGGGTGATCGCCTATGACACGATCTACGCGCATCAGGATGCCGAGGATGACGCGCTGATCGGCATCAAGTCGACCGCGCGCCTGTTTGCCGACCGCACGCATCTGGCGCTGGTCATCTTCTACAGTCTGGCCGTCATCCTGATTGGGGCCACGTTCGCGACCGCCCACGTGCATGTCGCGGCGTGGCTCGGGCTGGCGTGCTTTGCCGCCCATCTCGGCTGGCAGATCCGGCGTCTGGATATCGCCGATCCGGCGCTGTGCCTGCGGGTGTTCAAGTCGAACCGCGATGCCGGACTGCTGCTGTTCGCAGGGCTGTTGGTCGATGCCGTGCTGCGCGCAACCTGATCAGTTGCGCGCGACGATCTCGCGCTCGCCGCGATGGATCGAGGCTGGATTGAGCTGGTAGCCGACACGGCGTCGCATCAGGAAGCGCGGGCGGCGCGAGCGGATCGCGTTGCGGCGGCGGCGGCGCGGCGTGGCCTCCCGGCGCGTGTCCTGCAACTGGGGCAGCGCGAAGGTCTCGCTCCACATCGCCCACGCAGCAACGATCTCGTTCTGGTCGTCGCTGACGCAGAGCGGGATGGTCAGGGAAGGGTCGCGGTGGACGAGCACCAGCATCACCTGTGTGTCGTCGATCTCGCGCACGCCGATGCCGAGGAAATCGCTGACGCGGAGGTTCAGGGCCATGCGCATGCCGCTGACGGCACGACGCAGGACCACGCGCTCCCGGTGCAATTCGATCTGCCGGATTCCGCCATCGGCACGGGTATCGTGCGCGCTGTACGAGACGGGCAGGGAAAGAGGGTCGAGCCGCAGGGCGCGGCCCGACCCAGCGGAATGGCTTCCGCCTGTTGCTGTTTGACGCCTCACGGCTTGGTCTCCCCGCCGGGATTATGCTCCCGGTCGATGCGTGTGACCTTGCCACGCGGATCGCCCGTATCGGCTTAACAAGCCTGGTTAATCAGATCTCACGCGTGATCCTCCTACCGTCATGATTGACAAGCGCTTGCCCCGCATGATTGACGAGACCTTGCCGATTTGCCGACAATCCGATGTGCCGTCTGCCGTCCTGCTTGAAGTCGGCGTGAACAGGCCACATTTCCTTTGGATTGAGCCGTCTTCGCCGCCCACCTGACATCGATCGGATCGTGTTCGTGACCTCTTCCCCAGCCTCATCGTCGACATCAGCCCAATCAGATCTGCTCGACCAGTCCGCCCTGCGAACGCTCGCCGAGCGGCTGGTGGAAGCCGCGAGGAAGGCCGGTGCCGATGCCGCCGACGCCATCGCGGTGCGCGGCATCTCGCAAGGCGTCGAGGTCCGTGACGGGCGCGTCGAGGAATCCGAGCGCTCGGAAGGCGACGATGTCGGCCTGCGCGTTCTCGTCGGCAAGCGCCAGGCCGTGGTGTCGACCAACGACGTCAGCGGGGACGGCGTGGCGCGGCTGGCCGAGCGGGCCGTGGCGATGGCGCGGGTGGCGCCTGACGACCAATATGTCGGCCTCGCCGATCCGGCGCTGCTGGCGCGCGACATTCCCGAACTCGACCTGCTCGATCCGCAGATTCCCTCGACCGCAGAGCTGGAGCGCCGTGCCCAGGAGGCGGAGGCTGCCGCGCTCGGCGTGAAGGGCGTGACGAAGTCCGGTGGTGCGTCGGCCTCGACCGGCATCGGCGGCATGGTGCTGGTGACGAGCGACGGTTTTCACGGCGCCTATCTGCGCTCGAGCCAAAGCATCTCGACGACCGCCATTTCCGGCGAAGGCACCGGGATGGAGCGCGACTACGACTACACGGCGGCTCCGCACGGCGCCGACCTGCTGGCGCCCGCGGCCGTCGGGCGCAGCGCTGGCGAACGCGCGGTGGCGCGCGCCAATCCGCGCAAGGTTGCCACGTGCCAGGTGCCGGTCGTGTTCGATCCCCGCGTGTCAGGCTCGCTGGTCGGACATCTGGTCGGCGCCATCAATGGCGCCTCGATCGCGCGCAAGACCAGCTTCCTCAAGGACAAGCTCGGCGCGCAACTGTTCGCCAAGGGTATCCGCATCATCGATGATCCGCTGCGCAAGCGCGGGCTGCGGTCGCAGCCGTTCGACGCCGAGGGCGTGAAGGTGAAGCAGACCGCGCTGGTCGACGATGGCGTGCTGACGACGTGGCTGCTGGATTCGGGCACCGCGCGCGAGCTCGGCATGGTGACGACCGGCCACGCCCATCGCGGCGTGTCGTCGTCGCCTTCGCCCGGTCCGTTCAATCTGCATCTCGAAGCCGGCGTCGTGACAGCCAAGGAGCTGATCTCGGACATCAAGCAGGGCTTCTACGTTACGGACCTGATCGGCTCGGGCGTCAACGGCGTCACCGGTGACTACAGCCGTGGCGCGTCCGGCTTCTGGATCGAGAATGGCGAGATCGGCTATGCCGTGAGCGAGGTGACGATCGCCGGGCATCTGTTCGAGATCTTCAAGTCGATGACGCCTGCCAGCGATCTGGAATTCCGCTATGGCGTCAATGCGCCGACGGTGCGCATCGAAGGATTGACGCTTGGCGGACGGTGAGATCGAGAAACCGGACGAGACCAGCCTCGCGACAGACGCCAGGCTCCTGAAGGAGGCGGTGCGCGAAGCCGGCGGGCTCGCACGTTCGATGTTCGGAACGGAGTTGCGCAAATGGACCAAGGGCGCGTCGTCGCCCGTCTCCGAAGCCGACATGGCGGTCAATGCGCTGCTTGAGCTCAGGCTGCGATCGGCAACGCCGGATTACGGTTGGCTGTCCGAAGAGAGCGCGGATGATCGGGCGAGACTCGGTCGGTCGCGGGTCTGGATCGTCGATCCGATCGATGGCACGCGGTCCTATCTCGGCGGCCGCAACGACTGGTGCGTGAGCGTCGCGCTGGTCGAGCACGGTGCGCCGATACTCGCCGCGGTGCATGTCCCGGTCAGCGAGGAGTTCTTCTTTGCCGCCCGCGGCAGCGGCACCACGTTGAACGACGAGCGGGTTCAGGCCTCGACCGGACGCGTGCTCGACTTCGCGCGGGTGGCCGGTCCAAAACCGTTGGTTGAGCGGTTGGCTCCGAGTTCTGCGCGGATTGAACTCCATCCGCGAATCGGATCATTGGCGCTGCGCCTGTGCCGTGTCGCGCATGGCGGGCTCGATGCCGCTTTTGCAGGCGGGCAAAGCCGCGATTGGGATCTTGCGGCGGCTCATTTGATCGTGCAGGAAGCGGGGGGTAAAATGACCGCGTTGTCCGGCGAGGCGATCCTCTATAATCGTCCGGAGGTGGTGCACGGGATGCTGGTGGCAGCGGGCCGCGACCGACATGCCGACATCGTCGCGCAGTATCGCAGGTTACCGCCGGACTGAACGCCCCTGGATCGCACCCTCCACGTCGCCTGCAAGGCGTTGACTAGGAAACAATACCGATGACAGATAGCGCCTCGCAGCAGCTCCTTCACCTCGTGATCGGCGGCGAGCTCATCAATCTCGACAAGAACGAATTTAAGGATCTCGACAAGGTCGATATCGTTGGCGTCTATCCGAACTACGCGGCGGCCCACGCCGCCTGGCGCGCCAAGGCGCAGATGACGGTCGACAACGCCCACATGCGCTATTTCATCGTTCACCTGCACCGGCTTCTCGATCCCGGTCAGGATGCGAAGTAAGACGCAAAGCTCGCGACTTGAAACACCTGATCCGCAATACGCTGCGTAGCGGCTGGTTCCAGCGCGCCGTCGGGTTCCTCGCGGCCGAGTACCTGCGCCTTGTGTGGCTGACCAATCGCTTCACCTATGAGCCGCCCGAGGTCTACGACATCGTCGAGCCGCAGATGCCGGCGATCTTCGCGTTCTGGCACGGCCAGCATCTGCTGACACCCTTCATCAAGAACAAGCCGAGCTATCGCGCCAAGGTGCTGATCTCCCGCCATCGCGACGGCGAGTTCAACGCGATCGCCGCCGAGCGGCTCGGCATCGGAACCATCCGCGGCTCCGGCGATCATGGCTCCTCCTTCCACCGGAAAGGCGGGGTGGGGGCGTTCAAGGAGATGGTGCGGGCGCTCGAAGACAACTATAATGTGGCATCGACCGCCGATGTGCCGAAGCGTGCGCGGATTGCGGGGCTGGGCATCATCATGCTCGCGCGCGAATCAGGACGTCCGATCATGCCGTTCGCAATGGTCACGAGCCGCTTCATCCGCCTGAAGAACTGGGACAGCACCACCATCAATTTGCCATTCGGCCGCGGCGCATTGGTGGGAATCAAGGAAATCAACGTGCCGCGCG
Organism: Bradyrhizobium sp. SZCCHNPS1003; assembly: GCF_032381555.1. Taxonomy (NCBI): domain Bacteria; kingdom Pseudomonadati; phylum Pseudomonadota; class Alphaproteobacteria; order Hyphomicrobiales; family Nitrobacteraceae; genus Bradyrhizobium; species Bradyrhizobium sp. SZCCHNPS1003. Next base: position 472,605 of record NZ_JAUHIU010000001.1, on the reverse strand, counting down.
ATGCCGACGCCGCGATGATGGAAGAGGCGCGTCTCGACCTCGAGGCGACGCTGAACGAGTGCATGCGCCGCGCCTATGAGATCGTCGGCCGTCCCGAGGCCTGTCCTCCGCCGGTCGCGTCGGGAGCATCAAGTGCCTAGGCCGCTGCCGATGGCCCTGCGTGTCTACCGCGGGTTGTCCTCGGCGGCGGTGCCGCTTGCGCCGGCACTGATCAGACAGCGGCTCAAGCATGGCAAGGAGGATCCCGAGCGGACCGACGAGCGGCGCGGCCTGAGCCACGACACGCGCCCGCTGGGTCCGCTGGTCTGGATTCACGGTGCCAGCGTCGGCGAGGTGCTGGCGGCGGCGGCGCTGATCGAGCGGCTGCGTGAGCTCAACATCCGCATCCTCATCACGTCCGGCACCGTGACGTCGGCCGCCATCGTGGCCAAGCGCTTCCCGCCCGACGTGATCCACCAATACGTGCCCTATGACACGCCGCGCTTCGTGGAGCGCTTTCTCGATCATTGGCGTCCCTCGCTCGGGCTGTTCATCGAGTCGGACCTCTGGCCGAATCTCATCCTCGCCGGCGCCTCGCGGCGGGTGCCGATGGTGGTGATCAACGGCCGCATGTCGCCGCGCTCGTTCCCGCGCTGGCGCCGCATGTCCGGCACCATCTCCGCTTTGCTGGGACGCTTTGATCTCTTCCTGACGCAGTCGCAGGCGGACGCCGACCGGTTCTCCGCGCTCGGCGCGCGCACCGTCATCACCACCGGCAATCTCAAGCTCGACGTGCCGGCGCCGCCCGCCGATCCGGCGAAGCTCGATCGGCTCACGGCGATGACGCGCGGCCGTCCGGTCGTCGTCGCCGCCTCCACGCATCCCGGCGAGGACGAGATCCTGATCGCGGCCCACAAGGCCTTGTCGGCTACCTATCCGTCGCTGCTCACCGTGATCGTGCCGCGCCATCCGCATCGTGGCCCGGCCGTCGCCGAACTCGTCGCAAGCGCGGGCCTGCAGGGCGCCTTGCGTTCGCGCGAGGAACAGCCGCTCGCAGGCACCGACATCTACGTCGCCGACACGATGGGTGAGCTCGGCCTGTTCTACCGGCTGGCGCCGGTCGTGTTCATGGGCGGGTCGCTGGTCGAGCATGGCGGCCAGAATCCGATCGAGGCCGTCAAGCTCGGCGCGGCCATCGTGCACGGACCCCACGTGTTCAACTTCACCGACGTCTATGAGTCGCTGGACAAAGCCGGGGGAGCCAGGCTCGCCCACGATCAGGAGGCGCTGATCCGCCAACTCCGGCAGCTGCTCGCTGATCCCGCAGCCGGCAACAGCCTGGTTGCGGCAGGAACGCGCGTGGTCGATCAGCTCGGTGGCGCGCTGGAGCGGACGCTGTCGGCGCTGGAGCCGTATCTATTGCAGGTCAGGCTCGAAATGGGGGCAGCCGGCGATGCGTGAGCCGGCCTTCTGGCATCGGCCGCCGTCCTGGCAATCGCGTCTGCTGTTCCCGCTCTCGAAACTCTACGGCGCCGTTGCCGCACGCCGCATGGCGCAAGCCGGCATCGATGCCGGCCTGCCGGTGATCTGCGTCGGCAATTTCCATGTCGGCGGGGCGGGCAAGACGCCGACCGTGCTGGCGCTGACCGATATGCTGCGTGACCTCGGCGAGCAGCCGGTGGTGCTGAGCCGTGGCTATGGCGGCCGGCTGCACGGGCCCGTCGTCGTCGATCCCGCTGTCCATGAGGCTGCCGATGTCGGTGACGAGCCGCTGATGATGGCGGCGCGAGTGCCGGTCGTCGTGGCGCGCAACCGCGCCGACGGCATCGGTCTTGTCAAGGCGCAGGGCGCCTCCGTCATCCTGATGGACGATGGCTTCCAGAACCCGTCGATCACCAAGGATCTCGCGTTGATCGTGATCGACGGCGCGCGCGGCCTCGGCAATTCCGAGGTGTTTCCCGCCGGCCCGTTGCGCGCGCCGCTGCCACCGCAGCTGGCGCGCACCGACGCGTTGGTCGTGATCGGTAGCGGCCGAGCCAGCGAGGCTGTCGCCTCACATGTGTTGGCGGCCGGCAAGCCGGTGTTTTCAGCCGCGTTGCAGCCCGATGCGCAGATCGTCGCGGCGCTGCAGGGCAGGCCGCTGCTGGCGTTTGCCGGGATCGGCGATCCCGCCCGATTCTTCCGCACCCTTCGCGGCGCTGGTCTCGACGTCAGGCGCGAGCGTGCCTTTCCGGATCACCACCCATTCACGACGGCCGACGTCGTAGCCCTTGCCAACGAAGCCAGGCGTGATGGATTTGCCCTGGTGACCACGGAAAAAGATCTCGTGCGGTTCCGCGGCCACGAGGCCGCGCCCGATGTCGTGGCATTCCCGGTGACACTGCAGTTCGGCGATCTCGCCGCGTTGCGCGCGCTGGTTGTGCAGCGGCTGTCAGCGAAGCGGAACGGTCAGCCGCTGGCTTTCAATGCGCCCGGATAATGCCGCTGCAGCACGGCGCTCGGCAGGGCGTAGGCTTCCTGCAGATCGACGCTCCAATATTTCAGCTCGTCCAGCGGGATCCGCACATCGGTGACCGCGCAGCGCACATAGCTTCCCGGCGAGATCACGCGGAAATCGCCGTCCAGATACTGCACCTGCGCCTCGCCCTGGCCCGAGGGACCAAACTTGTTGAGCACGTCCGCGATCTCCAATTCCTTGACGTGAAGTCCCCCTACGCAGGCGCAGCGCGCACACGACAGGCCGAATTTCGATGATTTCCTAGCATAGATGGGGGGCCCTGTCCCCCCGCGCAAACCCACTGATTTGTGATGCTTCTGCTCGAAACTCCGTGCTAGCTAGGTTTCAATATCCGCCGCTTGTCCCGCCCGGCTGGTTTGATGCGCTCCCTCGTCGCCATCGTCGTCTCAATGCTCTGCGCCACGGCGTTTTCAGCCTTGGCTGAGCCATTGCCGGCGCCCGTCGCGGTCGAGATCCCCTCGGGAAGCTATGTGCTGCGCGCCCAGCTCTACCGGCCGAAGGGGGCCGGCCCATTTCCGGTCGTCGTCGCGCTGCACGGCTGCGGCGGGCTTTCCGGCCGCTCCGAGCCGGTGCTGCCGCGCTATCGCGACTGGGCCGAGGAACTGGTCAAGGACGGCAAGGCCGTCCTGCTGCCGGACAGCTACGGCTCGCGCGGATTGGGGCCGCAATGCCGCGTCAAGGAGCGTCGTATCAGCGGCCGGCGCGAGCGTGTCGCTGACATCGTGATCGCGCAGAAATGGCTGGCGGAGCAAGCCTGGGCGATGCCCGACCGGGTCAGCCTCGTCGGCTGGGCCAGCGGCGCGAGCGCGCTGTTGTGGGCGGTGCGCCCGCAATTGCCCGAGCATGTCTCGCCGGATTTCCGCTCCGCGGTGGCGTTCTATCCGGATTGCCGCGCCTCGTCCGGCCTCGGCTGGAGCACGCGCGTCCCGACATTGGTGCTGATCGGCGGCCTGGACGACGTCTATTCGCCGCCCGCGTGCCGACAGATGATCGATGGCGCGCGCGGCCGCAGCGCGCTGACCCGCATCGTCATCTATCCCGGCGCCTATCACGATTTCGATCGTGTGAACCTGCCGCTGCATCAAGTCGCAGGGTCGGACGCCGGGGCGCCCGAGCGCGGCCATGTCGGCTCGGATCCCGAGGCGCGTGCCGATGCGCAGAAGCTCGTGGCCGATTGGCTCGCGCGCTGAGGACCAATCAGAACAGGCTGCCCTGATCGGCGGGATCGGGCGTGCGCTTCGGCGCCGAAGGCTTGCCCTCACGCGGGGCTTTTGGCGATGCTGGCGCCGCGGCTGGAAGCGGGCGGTCCGCGCCCGCCGTGGCCGCGACCTTGCCGTCCGCAAATTCGATCGAGAGTGCGGCGCCCGGACCGATGCTCGCGGCATGGTGCAACGGATGGCCGGCCTCGTCGCGCACCAGTGCAAATCCACGCGCCAGCACGCTGCGATAGGACAGCGCGGTGAGGAGCTTTTCGTTCTGTCCCACGCGGGCCGTCAGGCGCTGGAGCTGAGTCTGCAACGCGCGCCGGGCCCGCTCGGCAAGACGTTCGGTTCGGTCGCGCTCGCGACCGATGGCCTGGCGCTTGGCCTGCGCATAGGCTTGGCGCGAGGCCTTGAAGCGGGCGTCGAGCGCCTCGAATCGCTCGCGCCGCCGGTGCAGCTGGCCGCGCGACGACAGCGACAGCCGCTCGGACGAAGCGATGAGGCGATGGCGCGATTGCGCGATCTGCGCGTGCAGCACGCGCAGAGTGAGCTTGGCGCTCGCCGCTGCGAACTGGCGAAAGTGCACATGCGTGTTGGTCTTGAGCGCGCGCGGCAGGCTGGCGGCCGCCGAATCCAGCCGCTGCCTGGGAATGGCGAGCAGATCGCCGGCGCCGGGCAGAGCGCGCGCGGCGGCGCGCAGCTCGTTGCGGCGGCTCTCCTGGCCGCGCTGCCAGCAGACGCTGACACGGCGCGCGAGGCTTGCGACCTCCTGCATCAGCTCGCTGCGCACCGGCACCGCCATTTCCGCGGCTGCTGTCGGCGTCGGCGCACGTTTGTCGGCGGCGAAATCGATCAAGGTCACGTCGGTCTCGTGGCCGACCGCCGAGATCAGGGGGATCATGCTCTCGGCCGCGGCGCGGACCACGATCTCCTCGTTGAACGACCACAGGTCCTCCAGCGAGCCGCCGCCGCGCGCGACGATCAGCACGTCGGGCCGCGGGATCGGGCCATCCTGCGGCAAATCGTTGAAGCCGCGGATCGCGGCGGCAACCTGCTCGGCCGATCCTTCGCCCTGCACCTTCACGGGCCAGACCAGCACGCGGCGAGGAAAGCGGTCCTCGAGCCGGTGCAGGATGTCGCGGATGACGGCCCCGGTCGGCGAGGTGACGACGCCGATCACCTCGGGCAGCCACGGCAGCAGTTGCTTGCGTGCGGGATCGAACAGTCCTTCGGCGCCGAGCTTCCGCTTGCGCTCCTCCATCAGCGCCATCAGCGCGCCGATCCCGGCCGGCTCCAGCGCCTCGATGACGATCTGGTACTTCGACGAATTCGGGTAGGTGGTGAGCTTGCCGGTGGCGATCACCTCGAGCCCTTCCTGGGGCTTGAAGCGCATGCGGCCATGCACGCCCTTCCAGATCACCGCCTCGATCTTGGCGCTCTCGTCCTTGAGCGCGAAATAGCAATGCCCCGAGGAATGCGGCCCGCGAAAGCCGGTGATCTCGCCGCGCACCCGGACATGGCCGAACTGGTCCTCGACCGTGCGCTTCAGCGCCGAGGACAGCTCGGTGACGGTGAATTCGGGCGCGTTGGGCAAGGCTTCCGCAGGCGGCATCGCTGTTTGATTCGGTTCGGGGAGCAGTTGCCAAGGTAGGGGCTTTCCGCGTCCGCCGCCAATCAAGCCGTTGCCTTTTCGATAACTCTGTATTACAGAGTTCTCTATAGAAAATGGAGAGGGGTATGCGGGTAAGCATCAAGATCGTGCGTCGGCTCATCGGTTGGGGCTTCGGCCTCGCCGGGGCCCTTGCCCTTCTTCTGGTTGGGATGATCGCGACGCCGTTGGTGCGCCCGCCCGAGCTGAAATCGATCTCGGAGACCGTCGGTCGTGTCGATCGGAGCACCATGCCGGCCCTACAGCGCTTCAGCGCCCGGGACGGCACGGAGCTCGCCTACCGCCACTATCCGGCGCGGGCGACGCCGATCGGCAAGGTTGCCATCCTCGTGCACGGCTCCTCCGGCTCGAGCGTTGCCGTGCATGCGCTGGCGGATGGGCTCGCCGCCCGGGGCATCGACACGTTCGCGCCCGACATTCGCGGCCATGGCGGCTCAGGCACCCGCGGCGACATCGGCTATCTCGGCCAGCTCGAGGACGATTTGGCCGATCTCGTCGCAGAGGTCAGGAGGACCGCGCCGTCCCAGCCGATCGTGCTGCTCGGCCATTCGGCCGGCGGCGGCTTCGCGCTGCGCGCGGCTAGCGCGCCGACCCAGGACCTGTTCGCGCGCACCGTGCTGCTGTCGCCCTATCTCGGATATGACGCGCCCACCAACCGGGAGAACTCGGGCGGTTGGGCCGGTCCCGACGTTCCGCGCATCCTCGCGCTCGGCGTGCTCGATCGCGTCGGCCTGAGATGCTGCGAGGCGCTGCCCGCGCTGGCCTTTGCTGTCAGGCCGAACTCGGAGAAGTTCGTGGCCTCGACCTACAGCTACCGGCTGTTCCGCAATTTCGCGACCCGTGGCTACAAGGCCGATCTCGCTGCGGCGAAGCACCCGGTGACCCTCATCGCCGGCGCCGATGACGAGCTGATGCTCGCCGACAAATATGCAGATGCGGTGCACGCCGTCGCGCCCGGCGTTGACGTGAAGCTGATCGCCGGCGTCAATCACATGGAGATCGTGTCGGCGCCGCAGGCGGTGAGCGCGATCGCCGATGACGTGGCGACGCGCTAGGGGTTCAAGCCGCATGATCGACAGCCTGGAAGCCGCGCGGGCGCTCAGCGACATCGAGGATGTCACGAAGCGCGTGCGGCAGTCGCAGATCTATCGGCTGTCGAGCCTGATGATGATCCTCTGGGGCGTCCTCGTCTTTGCCGGCAATCTCGTGACCTATCTGGCGCCTTACTACGCCGACAAGGCCTGGCTGTCGCTCTATGTCCTCGGTCTGGCCGGATCGGTGGTGTTGGGCGCGACGGAGAAGGCGCGTTCCGGCGTCCGCAGCTTCGATCTCCGGGCGCTGCTCGCCTTCGTCATGTTCTTTGCGTTCGGCTTCTTCGTCGAAGCGATCGGCCATTTCGGACCGCGCGAGATGGGCGCATTCTGGCCGGTCTATTTCATGCTGTTCTACGGCCTCGCCGGATTATGGTTCGGCGCGGCCTTCACGGTGTTCGGCCTGTGCGTCACCGCGTTGACCCTGGTCGGCTACCTCTTCATCGGCGCGGCTTTCCCGTTGTGGATGGCGTTCGTCAATGGCGGAGGCCTGGTTCTCGGCGGCTTGTGGATGCGGCGGGGCTGACGGTTTGGCGGAGCTCGACGAGATCATCCACCAGCCGCTGCGGCTGAAGATCATGGCGGCGCTGAATGCCCTGCCTGCCGGGGCCGGGCTGGAATTCGTCCGGCTGAAGAAGCTGACCGGCGCCACCGACGGTAATCTCGGCGCCCATATCGACACGCTGGCGCGCGCCGGCTACGCCGCCGTGGACAAGGCCTTCGTCGGCAAGAAGCCGCAGACCACGGTGACGGCGACCGCGGCCGGCCGGGCGGCGTTCGCCCGCCACGTCGCCAGCCTGCAGGAGATCATCGCCGGCGCCGCCGTCAAGCCGTCCGAGCCATGATTTGACTCTGTAGCGATGGCCGGGCAATTGGGGCGTCCAAATTGGCCCACCCCTGCGACGGCATCGACGATGAACATTCTGCTCCTTGGTTCCGGCGGTCGCGAGCACGCGCTCGCCTGGAAGATTGCCGGCTCGCCGCTGCTCACCAAGCTGTGGTGCGCGCCCGGCAATGCCGGGATCGCCAAGGAGGCCGAATGTGTCGCGCTCGACGTCGCCGATCATGTGGCGGTAATCGCCTTCTGCCGGGCGAACAAGGTGGATCTGGTGGTGGTCGGCCCCGAGACGCCGCTCGCCGCCGGCATCGTCGACGATCTCGAGGCTGCCGGCATCAAGGCGTTCGGCCCGTCCAGGCTCGCCGCCAAGCTCGAGGGCTCCAAGGGCTACACCAAGGATCTCTGCGCCGAATACGACATCCCGACCGGCGCCTACTGCCGCTTCGACAATGCCCCCGAGGCGCTCGCTTATGTCCGCGAGCACGGCGCTCCGATCGTCGTCAAGGCAGACGGGCTCGCGGCCGGCAAGGGGGTCGTCGTGGCCAAGACGGTTGCCGAGGCCGAGGACGCCATCAAGATGATGTTCGAGGGCGGCTTCGGCGTCGCGGGCGCCGAGGTCGTCATCGAGGAGTTTCTCGAAGGTCGGGAGGTGTCGTTCTTCGCGTTGTGCGACGGTGAGACCGCGATTCCGCTGGCCTCCGCCCAGGATCACAAGCGGGTGTTCGATCACGACCAGGGACCGAACACCGGCGGCATGGGGGCGTATTCGCCGACGCCGTTCGTCACGCAGGAGATTCATGACAGGATCATGAATCAGATCATTCAGCCGACCATCGCCGGAATGAATGCGCGTGGCACTCCGTTCAAGGGCATTCTCTATGCCGGCCTGATGCTGACCGCCCAGGGGCCGAAGCTGTTCGAATACAACGTGCGCTTCGGCGATCCGGAATGTCAGGTGCTGATGCTGCGGATGATGTCGGATCTCGTGCCCGCCATGCTGGCCGCCTGCGACGGACAGTTGAAGAATTTCGACCTACGCTGGTTTCCCGACGCCGCCGTCACCGTGGTCATGGCCGCGAGTGGCTATCCCGGCGACTACGCCAAAGGCGGTGTCATCGAGGGGCTCGACGACGCCGCGCGGATCGAGGGCGTGGAGATCTTCCACGCCGGCACGGTGGCGAAGGACGGCGCCATTCTCGCCAATGGCGGACGCGTCCTCAACGTCTGCGCGTCGGGAAAGAGCGTCACCGAGGCTCAGGCGCGGGCCTATCAGGCCGTCGACCGCATCAAATGGACCGACGGCTTCTGCCGGCGCGACATTGCCTGGCAGGCGGTGGCGCAGGAAAGCGCTCAGGGCTGAGCATCGTGATCGCCGCCTTCGGCCCCACAAGGCTATTTTTCCCGCGAGAATTGTGGCAGTTCCATAGACTCATGCCGTGATGGGATGAATCAGTTCCGCCGTGGAACGGAGGGGCCATGGAATGCGCGCGGTGCGGCAGGCAGAATCAGCCAGGGAGAGCCTCGTGCGACCGGTGCGGCGAGCCGCTCGGCCTCAGATGTGAGGCTTGCAACCAGACCAACAGCCCGTCGAATCGCTTCTGCGGCCAATGCGGTGCGCCGTTGCCCGGCCGGCCGGCTCCGCCCGACCAGGCGGCGCAGCGCGTCCTGAGGACGCTGAGCAGCAAGGGCGGAGAACGCAAGCGTCTCACCATCCTGTTCGCCGACATCCGCGATTCCACTCAGCTGATCGATAGCCTCGGCGATCCCGAGCTCGCGATGCAGCGGCTCGACCCGGTGCTCAACCTCATGAAGGAGGCGGTTCACCGCTACGACGGCGTCGTCAACAAGACGCAGGGCGACGGCGTCATGGCCCTGTTCGGGGCGCCGGTGCCGCATGAGGATCATGCGGTTCGCGGCTGCCTCGGCGCGCTGGCGATGCAGGACTCCATCGCGCGCCTCGCCGACCCGCATTTGCAGGTCCGGGTCGGACTGCACACCGGCGAGGTGATCGTCCAGGTCGTCGAGAACAGCATGTACCAGACCTACGACGCGGCCGGCGCCAACGTCCATCTGGCCAATCGTCTGGAGCACATGGCCGAGCCCGGGACCATCCTGATCAGCAAGGAAACCTACACCGGCGCCAGGCAGTTCGTCGAAGCCGAGCCGCTCGGCACCCACACGCTGCGCGGCATTGCCTCGCCGGTGTCGATCTACAAGCTGATCGGCCGCCTCAGTGCGCCGGCGAGCGACGTCTTCCGTAGCGGCCAGCGCCTGTTGCCGCTGATCGGGCGCAACGCTCAGCTCGCCGTGCTCGAACGCGAGCTCGACGACGTCCTGGCGGCGCGCGGCGCTGTCGTCGGCATTGTGGGTGAGGCCGGCATCGGCAAGAGCCGGCTGTGCTTCGAGTTCGCCGAGCACTGTCGCCGCCAGGGCATTCGCGTCTACGAGGCGCGCGTGCTGGCGCATGGCCGCGCCACCCCGTTCCAGCCGGTGCTCGAATTGCTGCGCGACTTCTTCGGCATCCGGCCGAAGGAGCCGGTGGAGGTGTCGCGCCAGCGCGTGGTCGACCGGCTCGAAGCCATTGCCATGCCCGACACGGCGCTGGTCCTGCTCTTGGACTTCATGAACCTCGCCGATCCGTCACGTCCGGCGCTCCGGCTCGATCCCGGCGTGTTCAAGACCCGTCTCCTGAACGTGTTCAAGACGCTGTTCCGCGCCGCGCCGGCTGATGGCGCCATGGTGATCATGATCGAGGATCTGCATTGGATCGACGAGGCCAGCGAGGAGTTCGTCGAGGCGCTCGCGGAGGCCACGATCGGCACCAAGACGCTGCTGGTCGTGAACTACAGGCCGGGTTTCGCCGCCTCCTTCATGCAGCAGGTCCCATTTCACGAACTGCACATCGTTCCGCTGGCCTCCGAGGAGGCAAGCGAGCTGCTGCGCGGGGTGTTTGGTGACGATCCTTCGCTGGAGGTGCTGGCGCGCGATATCGTCGAGCGCGCTCAGGGCAATCCGTTCTTCCTCGAGGAGCTCGCCAGCGCTGTATCTGAAAGCGGTGGCTTCGAGGGTGAGCGCGGCGCCTATCGGCTGAAGGGCGGGATCGGCCCGATTCCGCTGCCGCCGACGGTGCATGCCGTGGTAGCGGCCCGCATCGACCGTCTGAGCGAGACCGCCAAGAGCGTCCTGGAAACAGCGGCTGTGATCGGCCGCTCGGTCGCGCTCGCCGTGCTCAAGCCGGTCGTCGGGCTCAGCGAGGCGGACCTGTTCGACGCGCTCGCACAACTGAGACATGCCGATCTTCTCTATGATCTGCCGCCGTTCGACATGGGCGTGCTCGCCTTCCGCCATCCGCTGATCCAGGAGGTGGCCTATGCCATGCAGCTGCGCTCGCGCCTGAGCGGCGTGCACGTGGCCGTGGCCAAGGCGATCGAGGCGCTGGATTGGGGCACGCAGGACGAGTTCGCCGCCCTGATCGCCTCGCATTACGAATTCGCCGGCCAGACCATGCAGGCCGTCGAGCATCTGCAGCGCGCGGCGCGCTGGATCGGCCGCACCAACACGGCGGAGGCGCTGCGGCTGTGGAAGAAGATCCGCTCCCTGCTGCAGGCGCTGCCGCAATCGGAGCGCGTCGACCGCCTGCGAGCGCTGGCCAGCGGCCAGATCCTGAACTTCGGCTGGCGCGAAGGCATCTCGGCCGAAGAAGTCAAGCCTTTTGCTGAGGAAGCGTTGAGATTTGCACGCTCCTCCGACAAGGCGCATGAGCCGTTGTTGATCGGCGCTTATGGACGCGTGCTCGCTTCGACGGGAGCGGCCGATGACTACGTCGACCTGGCGCAGAACGCCATCAAGCTGACCTCGGGCGAGGGGGATGTCGGCCGCTACGCGACCGTCAACGCCATGCTGGCGCAGGCATACACACATTCGGGACGGATGAACGAGGCGCTCTCGGCGGCCAATACGGCTATCGCTGCGATGGCAAGCCAAGCCGGCTTCGACAGTCACGTCACGCTTGGTTTGAACCCGAACCAGATTCTCGGCTTCGACGTCAGCTATTGGGTGAGATGCATCAGGGCGCGCGCAATGGCTCATCTCGGCCAAATCGAGGATGCTCGCAGCGAGCTTCTCGAACTGGTGCAGCAGCCTTCATCCGAGGTCGCACCGGTGCTTCAGTTCGTTCCGCACTTCAACCTGGTGGAGCTAGCATGGATCGTCGGAGACCAGGGTCTTGCGCGCGAGCACGCAAGGCGAGTTTCCGATCTCGCTGAAACATCCGGCATTCCCTACATCCGCGTGCTCACCTTGCTCTGTGCAAGCCTCGAACAGGCTTTGACTGGTCGATTCGCCGATGCGACGAATGAGATGGTTGGCGCGATCGAAGCCGCACGGGCCGCAAGAACCGGGCTCGAGCTTGAGGCGCGCATGGCTGCCATAAATGCCGATCTGCTTTACCGGAGTGAGGACTTCGATGCCGCTATCGAGGCCAGCAAACAGGCGATCCTTGTAGCCAAACGAAAGACGGATCGAGTCGCGGAGTGTTACGCGACGATCATCCTGGGCCTTGCTCTTGCCGGAGCCGGCAGGAACGAGCAGGCTGCGGGACTTCTCGAGCAGATACGACATTTGATGAATGTCTCCGGTGCGTTCTGTCTGCGTTCATTAGTTCAGAAACTGCAATTGCATCTTGAAGCAATGCAATGATGCATGCATTGTCGATTCGTTGAATTCCAGCTTTTTCAGATTTGGGGGTTACGATGGGGGTAATGATTAAAGATAGTACGACCCTTGATATTATCGTGCAGCTCAACAAACGGTTCGATGCTGATGCTTTGCCCGAAATGGTTGAGCTACAACGGGAGTTCGGGGTCTTCTCGCTGAAGCATGGTCTACAGCAGTCCTTTGCTTTGCTCGGAATCGTGCCTGCCGATTGGTCCGAGCGGCGGCGCTGGTACAAGTTTCTCGAGTTTCTCAAGACTTATCCGTCGGACCTCGCCAATGTTAACGGGCATGATCGAGTGATCCAGGCGTTCAAGGATGACCTCGAATCCGAAAAGCCGCTCCCCGTCTCGATCGTCTGTCATTCCGCGGCTGACGATCCGCGGGTAACTGTGTCCGAAGGTCGTCCGATCGTTTTTTCTCTCGACACGCACGTCATCATCTCGATTCCGACGACGCCCGGTCGTGAAGCACGCAAGCAGGCGGCTGAGACCGCCCGCACAAGGCGGGTCGAGAAACGCAAGAAATGACCGTGAGGGCGGGCAGCGTCGTCGGGGCCGATCATCTGTCGCTCGATGACATCTCCTCCGACGTCGACGCCTACTACACCGCATGCGTCGCGCGTCATGGCGCGACGCCGCGCGGAGTGGACTGGTCCTGCGAGGCGACGCAGGGCCTGCGCTTCGTGCAATTGATGAAGCTGTGCGATGTGTCGGCGCCGTTCAGCCTCAATGACATCGGCTGCGGTTATGGCGCGCTGGTGCCGTTTCTTGAATCGCGATTTGCGTCCTGTGAGATTGACTATCTCGGCATCGACCTGTCCCGCGCCATGATCAGCCGGGCGCGGCGCCGCTTCGCCGCCCCCTTGCGGCGCTTCGTCGTCGCTTCGGAGAGCCCGCGCATCGCCGACTATTCGGTCGCCTCCGGCATCATGAATGTCAATGTCGGCTATTCGCGCGACGCCTGGGAAGGCTACATCAAGGCCATGTTGCAGCGCATGTTCGCGACCAGCCGGCGCGGCTTTGCCGTCAATTTCATGCGAGCTGCCGCGGACGAGGAGCAGGAAGGCGATCCTGCCAAGGCGCGCCTGTATCGCACGACGCCGGACGTTTGGGCCACCCACTGCGAGCAGGAGTTTGCGGCGGCCGTCGAGGTCATCGGCAACTACGGCATGAAGGAGTTCACGCTCCTGGTGCGCCGCTTGCCTCATGCCGCGCCGTCGCAAGCGGGGCCCTCGCACTGATGTCGGCTGTTCCGTCGCTATCCTCGCGGACAGATCGCCGCAGCGCCGCCATCGAGCGCGCTGTGGACGTGCTGATCTCCTCGCGAGGTCACGCTGATCCAACGCGGCTGGAACGCGCCTGCGCGCTGCTGCGCCAGCGCGCGCCGCTGCATTGGGTCGAACGCCCCGGCGTGCGTCCGTTCTGGGCTGTCACGCGCTACGCCGACATCGTTTCGATCGAGACACGGAGCAATGAGTTTGCCGCGGGCCCGCGCACTTATCTTGCCAGCGAGACCGCCGAGGCCGTGCTGCAGCGTGTCACCGGCAAGCCGCAACTCGTGCGCGGCCTGACCGAGATGGATCCGCCGGATCATGGCGTTTATCGCGGCATCATCCAGGGCGCCTTCGCGCCGCCGGCCTTGCGCGCGATGGAAACCTGGCTGGCACAATGGGCAGCCGAGATCGTCGACCGGGTTGCTGCGCACGGGGACGCATGCGATTTCGCTGTTGACGTGGCGCTGCCCTTCACCTTCCGGGTGATCGGCCGCATGCTGGGCACGCCGGAGGCCGACGATGCCCGGCTTGCGTGGCTGGCCCAGGCCTTCGTGGGCGCCGAGGATCCGAAGCGCCGTCTGGCCGAGTCGCCGGGCGATACGATGCGGATGGCCATGCTGGCGCTGCGCGATTATTTCGAAGCCGTCGTGGCCGATCGGCGCGCCCAGCCGCGCGACGATCTCGCCAGCCTGATTGCGCATGCCGCGCCGCATGGCGCAGCGATGCCGCATTACGAGCTGATCTCCTACTTCATCCTGCTGGTCACGGCGGGCCACGATACGACGGCGCTCGCATTGGCCGGCGGCCTGGCGGCGCTGCTTGCAGTGCCCGAGCAGATGGTGCGGCTGCGGGCCGAGCCGGAGCTGCTCGATCCGGCGATCGAGGAAATGCTGCGCTGGACCTCGCCGGTGCGGCACTTCATGCGCACCGCGGTCCGCGACACCGAGGTCGCGGGGCAGCGCATTCGCGAAGGCGATGCGCTGGCCTTGTTCTTCCATTCGGCGAACCGCGACGAGGCCGTGTTCGAGGATGCCGGCGCGTTCCGGATCGATCGCAGTCCGAACCCGCACATCGCCTTCGGCCGTGGCCCGCACATCTGCATGGGATTGCAGTTGGCGCGGATGCAGATGCGGGCGCTATTTGCGGAGCTGCTGCGCCGGACCGAGCGGATCGAACTGGCCGGGCGGGTGCGCCGGGTGCGGTCGCCCTTCATGAGCGGCGTCTCCAGCCTCCCTGTTCGCATGAGCTTTCGCGCGCTGCGCAACGAGACGGCTGCATAGGCTGACCGAGCCTCATCGCCGCGCCTTGAAGAACTCCTTGAGCATCCGCGCCGCCTGTTGCTCGCCCACGGCCGAATAGACCTCCGGCGCGTGATGGCAGGTCGGCGCAGTGAAGAAGCGCACGCCCGACTCGACCGCGCCGCCCTTCGGATCGGCGGCCCCGTAATACAGCCGTCGGATGCGCGCGAAGGAGATCGCGCCGGCGCACATCGTGCACGGCTCGAGCGTGACGTAGAGGTCGCACTCGACCAGCCGCTCGCTGCCGACGACCTGGGCCGCCTGCCGCAGTGCCAGGATCTCGGCATGCGCGGTCGGGTCGCGGTCGGTCAAAGTGCGGTTGGCGGCGGTGGCGATCACCGCGTTGTTCCGCACCACGACGCAGCCGATCGGCACCTCGCCGGAAAGTGCGGCCGATTCGGCCGCTTTCAGCGCCAAATCCATGAAAGAAGGGCTGTTCATGGCTCGTCACGCCCGCCCAAGTCTGCTACTGGATCGCCCTTCAGCACAACCGGACCCCGATTTCCTGCGTGACATGCGCTGCTTCAGAAGCGCGCGGTTCACTCCTCGTCCTGCACCTCGAAGTGAGACCTTCATGCCCCGCACCACCGACAAAGACAACGATTCCCGCGGCCGCCGCGGCGGCGCCCCGCGGGGGCGGTCCGAGGGCGGCAAGGGACGCTCGGGCGCCGCACGCGGGCCGGAGAAGAAGTTCGCCAAGCGCGGTTTCGGCGACAAGGAAGCGGGTGGCCGGGGCAAGCGCGCCTTCGACGAGGGCCGCGCGCCGCGCCGCCGCGACGAGGGCGATGCGCCGCGCAAATCCTTTGGCGACAAGCCACGGTTCAACCGCGATGAGCGGCCGCGTGGCGATCGGCCCTATGCCGCTCGCCCGGCGCGGGACGGCGATGGCGAGAAGCGCGCCTTCAAGCCGCGGGGTGACCGGCCCAAATTCGATCGGGACGAGCGGGGCGGCGAGAAGCGTCCCTATACGCCGCGCACTGGTCGCGACGAGGCTCGTCCTGCCGGGCGATCGTCCGAGCGCAAGTTCGGCGAGCGCAAGCCCTACGCCGCGCGCGAGCGTGACGGTGACAAGCGGCCCTATACGCCGCGCGGCGAAGGCGCCCGCGATCGCAGCGACCGGCCGCGGGCGGAGCGCAGCTTTGGCGACCGTCCGTCGCGCAGCGGCGATCGGCCGGAGCGCAAGTTCGGCGGCGAAAGGAAGTTTTCCCGCGGTGCTGATGGCGATCGTGGCGAACGCAAGTTCGGGGCCGGACCGCGTGGTCCGCGCAAGGAATTTGGCGATCGTCCGGCCCGTGGCGAGAGCAAGCCGTGGCAGAAGCGCGGCGCGGAGGGAGATCGTCCGGAGCGCAGTGCGCGTCCGTCGCGAGAAGGCGGGCGCAGCTTTGACCGGCCGCGCACCGAGCGCAGCCGTGAGGATCGTCCCAAGTTCGACAAGCCGAAGTTCGACAGGCCGAAATTCGATCGTCCGCGTGATCGCGGCGACGACCGCGGCTTCGACAAGCCGCGTCGCCGTCCTGAGGGCCGCACCGATTGGCAGGAGCATCCGCGCAGCGAGCGCCGCGGCGGCGAAGGCTTCTCCGAGCGGCCGCGCCGCGACAACGAGGACGACAGCAAGGTCTTCGCCAAGCGCCCGGCGTTCGGCGGCCGCGGCGCCTATCGCGAGCGCAAGCCGGAGACGGACAAGCGCAGCCCCCGCGTCGCGGCCGAGCCGGCCGCGCCGAAGAAGGCGGGCGAGCGCATCGCCAAGGTGCTGGCGCGCGCAGGGCTGGCCTCGCGGCGCGACGCCGAGGAGATGGTCACGCAGGGCCGCGTGACGGTGAATGGCCGCATCATCAACTCGCCGGCGCTCGACGTCACCGAGAACGACGTCATCCAGGTCGACGGCGCGCCGCTGCCGGAGCGCGAGCGCACCCGGCTGTTCCTCTATCACAAGCCGCGCGGGCTGATGACGACGCACAGCGACCCGGAGGGGCGACCGACGGTATTCGACAATCTGCCCGAGGGCCTGCCGCGGCTGATCTCGATCGGCCGGCTCGACTTCAACACCGAGGGCCTGCTGCTGCTCACCAACGACGGCGGCCTGGCGCGCGTGCTCGAATTGCCGGACACCGGCTGGACGCGGCGCTATCGCGTTCGCGCCCATGGCGAGATCACGCAGGCGCAGCTCGATCAGCTCGCCGCAGGCGTCGAGGTCGACGGCGTCAAATACGGACCGATCGAAGCCACGCTCGAACGCGACCAGGGTGCGAACGTCTGGCTCGTGGTTGCGATCCGCGAGGGCAAGAACCGCGAGGTGCGCAACGTGCTCGCCCATCTCGGCCTCGAGGTGAACCGCCTGATCCGCGTCTCCTACGGTCCGTTCCAGCTTTTGGAGCTGCCCGAGGGCGAGGTGCAGGAGGTCAAGACGCGAGTTCTGCGCGAGCAGCTCGGCGAGAAGGTCATCGCGCAATCGGGCGCCGATCTCGGTCCAGCCGGCAAGGGCAATCGCGAGCCGTTGCCGGATCCGAAGCCCAAGCCGAAGCGCGAGGTGGTCGCCGATCGCAAGGGCCGCCGCGTGCTGGTCCAGCGTACCGGCAGCGACGAGGCGCGCGAGCGCCACGAGGCCGAGGCGCGCTTTTCTGGCCCGCCACGGCGGCCGAAGCGCGGCTATCACGGCAAGCGCGATATCACGCCGCAGGACGAGTAGGGCGTTGCGATGCGTGTCGTCGGTGGACGGCTGAGAGGCCGCAACATCGCTTCGCCTGCGTCGCGCGAGATTCGGCCGACGCAGGATCGGCTGCGCGAGGCGCTGTTCAACATCCTCGTCCACGCCTATGACGATCCGATCGAGGGCGCGCGGGTGCTCGACCTGTTCGCCGGCACCGGCGCGCTCGGCATCGAGGCTGTGTCGCGCGGCGCGGCGTTCACGCTGTTCGTCGACAACGGCGCCGAGGCGCGGGCGCTGCTGCGCAACAATGTCGAGGCGCTCGGCCTCGGCGGTGTCACCAAGGTCTACCGCCGCGATGCCACCGATCTCGGTCCTGCGCATCCGGTCGAGCCGTTCTCGCTGGTGTTCCTCGACCCGCCCTATGGCAAGGGTCTGGCCGAGAAGGCGCTGGCCTCGTTGCGCGACGGCGGCTGGCTGACGCCATCGGCGCTGCTGGTCGTCGAGGAAGCCAAGGCCGCGTTCAAGGTGCCTGAAGGCTTCAGCGAACTCGAACGCCGCGCCTATGACGACACCGAGTTCGTATTTTTGCGCAGCGCGTGATCCTTGCTCACTGTCGCCCCTGCGAACGCAGGGGCTCATAACCACGGGATCGGGTTGGGACGCGCGACGCTCGCGACGGCGTACTCGCACATCACTTCTGCTGCGGCGTATGGGTCCCGGGTCGGTGCCGCCGGACAACGCTGCGCGTTGCCGGTGGCTTGCCCGGGACGACAGCCAGTTTGTCGCTCTCGTCGTGCTCCAATTCGTGGCCGCTATCTCCTCCCGAACAGCTTCTCGACGTCGGCGAGCTTGAGCTCGACATAGGTCGGGCGGCCGTGGTTGCATTGGCCGGAGTTGGGCGTGTCCTCCATCTCGCGGAGCAGCGCGTTCATTTCCTCCGGCTTGAGGCGGCGGCCGGCGCGGACGGAGCCGTGGCAGGCCATGGTGGCGGCGACGTGCATCAGGCGGCGCTCGAGCGGCAGCGCCTCGCCCCATTCCTCCATGTGCTCGGCGAGATCGCGCAGCAGCGCGGATGCATTGATCTTGCCGAGCAGCGACGGTGTCTCGCGCACGGCGACTGCGCCGGGGCCGAAGGATTCAATCGCGAGCCCGAATGAGGCGAGCTCATCGGAGCGCGCGAGCAGCGCCTCGACTATGGCTTCATCGAGCTCCACGATGTCGGGGATCAACAGGATCTGCCGCTGCACGCCATGCGCGGCGAGCGAGGCCTTCAATCGCTCATAGACGATGCGCTCATGCGCGGCGTGCTGGTCGACGATGACAAGGCCGTCGCGGGTCTGCGCCACGATGTAGGTGTCGTGGATCTGCGTACGCGCGGCGCCGAGCGGGCGGTCGAGCAGGTCGGGCGCGGCCGGCTGCTCGTGCAGCCGCAGATCGGCGCGCGGCGTGCCGACGTCGAATGCGGACTGCGTCGACTCGGCGAGACCAAATGATGTGGCAGCGGGCGAGGGCGCGGCTGATGGGAACGAGCCGCCGAAGTGCGGCATCACGGGCGCCGACGGCGAGCGTTGCCAATCCCAATTGGCAGGCCGCGGCGGCGCGAAGGCCGGGCGGAACGCGGCGATGGTCGCGCCACCGTCATTGGCTGCGGTGCGGCGGCCCTCGCGGGCGAGGCCTTCCTTCAGCGCGTGAATGATCAGCGCGCGCACGAGGCCGGCATTGCGGAAGCGCACCTCGGTCTTGGCCGGATGGACGTTGGCGTCAACCTCGCGCGGGTCGAGCGTCACGAACAGCGCCACCACGGGATGGCGGTCGCGCGGCAGATAGTCGGCATAGGCTGCGCGCACCGCGCCGAGGATCAGCTTGTCGCGTACCGGCCGGCCGTTGACGAACAGATACTGTCCGAGCGCATTGGCCCGCGTCAGCGCCGGCGCCGCGGCGAAGCCTTCGATCATCACATGATCGCGCTCACTGCGCACGGCGATCGCATGGCTACGGAAGTCGGCGCCGAGAATGTCGCCAAGCCGCGTCAGCTGGCCCGGCGCGCCGGGCAGCGCGGCCGCCCAGGTCACCGGCGCGCGCTCCTCGCCGGCCAGCGTAAACGCAATATCGGGCCGCGCCATCGCCAGCCGCCGCACCACCTCGCGGATCGCCTCGGCCTCGGTGCGGTCGGTCTTGAGGAACTTCAGCCGGGCCGGCGTGGCGTGGAACAGATCGGCGACCTCGACGCGGGTGCCCTGGTTGAGCGCGGCCGGCACGATCGGAGACTTGTCGCCGCAATCGACCGCGAGCGCCCAGGCATGCGGCTCGCTCTTGTGCCGCGTCGTGATCGACAGCCGTGCCACCGAGCCGATCGAGGGCAGCGCCTCGCCGCGGAACCCGAGGGTGCGGATCTGCAGCAGGTCCTCGTCGTCGAGCTTCGAGGTCGCGTGGCGCTCGACCGCGAGCGCAAGATCGGCCGCAGTCATACCGCCACCGTCGTCGGTGATCGCGATCTTTCGCCGGCCGCCGCCATCGGTGAAGATGTCGATGCGGCTCGCGCCGGCATCGATCGCATTCTCGACCAGCTCCTTGACCACGCTCGCCGGCCGCTCGACCACCTCGCCGGCGGCGATGCGGTTGACGATCTGTTCGGGAAGCTGGCGGACGGGCATGGTGCGGCTCGGAGCGTTGATGCGACGCCGCTGTCGCGGCGCCACTTGTGTTGCCGGGAGAATAGCGTTTTTCACGCAGTGCGGCAGACGAATGCGGCGTTCTCCAACGGGATTGTGAGGCGGGCGGGGCCAGTATATCGTTTCGCAAAAATAACGATCAGCCGGAGGAAGCCCATGTGCCATCTGTTCGCACACCAGCCTCAGCGCGACTATGCATCGCAGACCCGCTCGTTGCGGATCGGCGGCCATAGCACCTCGATCCGGCTCGAAATGGCGTTCTGGGACACGCTCGAGGAGATCGCCGCCAAGGAGGGCATGAGCCTCGCCAAGTTCGTGACCACGCTCTACGCCGAGGTGCTCGATCATCACGGCGAGGTGAAGAATTTTGCGTCGCTGTTGAGGTGCTCCTGTCTGATCTACCGGGCCAAGGCGACCGCCACGCTGCCGGATTTTCCCGCGGCCGCGATCATGGACGCGGCGGAGTAGCCGCACGCCGGCTCTCTCGTCTCCCTCCCCCGCCTGCGGGGGAGGGCGGGGTGGGGGCGCCACATCAGTAGTCCCGCCGGAGCGTTCCCCCACCCGCATCGCATCTTTGATGCGATGCGACCTCCCCCGCAGGCGGGGGAGGCGCTGACCGAGTGTGGAGCGCCAAGTGTGCCCCATCGCACGACCTTGTCCCTCAGATCTCCTTCTTCTGCATCGCTCCCGCAATGTAGTCGGCCTGGCGGATCGCCAGCGCGACGATCGTCAGCGTGGGATTGCACGCCGCGCCCGTGGTGAACTGGCTGCCGTCGGAGACGAACAGGTTCTTGATGTCGTGGGTCTGGCCGAATTTGTTGACGACGCCGTCCTTGGCCTTCTCGCTCATCCGGTTGGTGCCGAGATTGTGCGTCGAGGGGTAGGGCGTGGTCGGATAGGTCACGGTGGCGCCGACCGCCTCGTAGATCGCCGAGCCCTGCTTGTAGGCGTGGGCGCGCATCGCGACGTCGTTGGGATGATCGTCGAAATGCACTGACGCCACCGGCATGCCGAACTTGTCCTTGGCGGCCGGATCGAGCGTGATGCGGTTGGTCTCCTGCGGCATGTCCTCGCCGACCAGCCACATGCCGGCCATGCGCGAATAGGTCTCCATCGCGGCGGTGAAGCTGCGGCCCCAGGCGCCGGGATTGAGGAACGCCGCCATGAACGGCAGGCCGAGCGACAAGGTCTCCATCTCGTAGCCGCCGACGAAGCCGCGCTTCGGATTGAATGCCGCCTCGTCGCGGACGATGCCGGCCATCGTGGTGCCGCGATACATGTGCACCGGGTTCTCGAACGTCGCATAGACGCTGCCGGTCATGTGCCGCATGTAGTTGCGCCCGACCTGGCCGGAGGAGTTGGCAAGGCCGTCCGGGAACATGTTCGAGGCGCTGTTGAGCAGCAGCCGCGGGCTCTCGATCGAGTTGCCGGCGACGGCGACGATACGGGCCTGCTGCAGCTGCATCTTGCCCTGGCTGTCGGCATAGACCACGCCGGTTACCTTGCCCGAGGCGTCATGCTCGATCTTGATCGCCATGCTGCCCGGCCGCACCTCGAGATTGCCGGTGGCCTCGCCCTTCGGGATCTCGGTGTACAAGGTCGACCATTTCGCACCGGACTTGCAGCCCTGGAAGCAGAAGCCGATCTGCTGGCAGGCGCCGCGGCCGTCGCGCGGCTGCGAGTTGATCGCCATGTTGCCGGTGTGCACGGTCTTGTAGCCGAGCTTCCGGGCGCCGGCCTCGAGCACCTTGAAATTGTTGTTGCCGGGCAGGCCGGGAATGTCGTTGGTGCGGGTCACGCCCATCTTGAACTCGGCCTTGGCGTACCACGGCTCCATCTCGGCCAAGGTCACTGGCCAGTCCAGCAGGCTCGTGCCGGGCACGCCGCCATAGGTGGTGCGCGCCTTGAACTCGTGCTCGTCGAAGCGCAGCGAGGCGCCGGCCCAGTGCACGGTGGAGCCGCCGACCGCCTTCACGATCCAGGCCGGCAGGTTGGCAAAGTCCTTTGCCACCCGCCAGGTGCCGGACGTGGTGCGCATGTCGGTCCAGGCGAGCTGGGTGAAGCTCTCCCATTCGTCGTTGATGAAGTCGGGAATCTCGTAGCGATTGCCGGCTTCGAGAATGACGACCTTGATGCCCTTCTGCGCAAGCTCGTTGCCCAAGGTGCCGCCGCCGGCCCCCGAGCCGATGATGACGACGACGCTCGAATCGTTCTGGTCGAATTTTGCCATGGTGGTGTCCTCCGTGTTTTCTGTTGTTCGCCGGCGTCAGGCTTTTGGCAGCCAGTCGATGTCGGAGAAGCCACGGTTGATGTAGCCGCCATGCTCGGCGGAGGAGCCCTCGTAGCCGAACTTCGGCCAGAGCTCCTTCTGATTGTAGAGCGAGACCACGAGGTCGCCGCGGATGGTCTTGAAGAAGGTGGTCTGCTCGATGCCCTGGAGCAGCGCGACGCGGTCGACCTCCCACGGCACCTGCGCATACGGCACCTTGTGGCGGTCCTTCGCGTCCTGGTCGAGCCGGGCGATGCCGTCATTGATCATCGCCTTGACGGCGGTATCTTCCGCGGCCTTGCCGTCCCACGGCTTGACCGCTGTGATGTAGTAGCGGTCGGCGAGGAAGTCGTGCGGGTAGATGTCGCGTGCGACCTTCACCAGCGTCTTCAGCGTCGCCGGCGTCAGCGCCTTGGCGTCCTCGGCCCAGGCATCGGTGACGCCGAGGCCGGTTGCGGAGGCCACCGCTGCGGCCGGCACGGTCGAGGCCGCGCCCTTGAGAAAGACGCGGCGGTCGTATTTGTTGCGGCGATCGACTTCTCTCATGGGTATCCTCCGTTGGTTTTTTGTTTGGTGTATTTTCGTGGTCAGCGGCTCATCCGAAGCGGCCGCCGCGCTGGATGACCTCGATCTTGTAGCCGTCGGGATCGGTGACGAAGAAGAAGCGCGCGAGTGTCGCACCATTGTGCTTGAAATCGCGCAACGGGCCTGGTGCCAGGTTCTCGCGCTCGAAGCGGGCATGCTCGGCATCGAGATCGTCGACCACGACAGCGAGATGGCCGTAGCCGTCGCCGAGCGTGTAGGGCTCCTTGCGGTCGAAGTTGACGGTCAGCTCGACCTCGAACGGCGACGACGGGTGGCGCAGATAGATCAGCGCGAAGCCGTCGAAGCGCAGGTTGTCGGCGATCTCCAAGCCAAAGGCGCGCGTGTAGAAGTCGAGCGCCTTGGCCTCGTCGAGCACGCGGATCATGGAATGAACGGGCTTTGCCATCTCAATTGTCCTTCAAATAGGTGATGATCGCGGCGCGCAATTCGGGCTTGGCCTGGCGATAGGCCATCACGGCGCCGGGGATCAGCTCTTGCGGATTGGTCAGCCAGGCGTCGAGCTTGGCTTCGTCCCAACTGAAGTCGGCCCTGGCGAAGCCGGCCGAATAGCGGAAGCCGTCGATCGATCCGGCGCGGCGGCCGACGATCTTCGATAGCGGCGGTCCCTGTCGCATCGGTTCGCCGCTGCTCAGCGTGTGGCAGACGCCGCATTGCTGCTTGAACAGGGTGGCGCCGTCGGCCGGCTTGGGTGCGGGCAGCGCCATCTGCGCCGAGGCGATCGTGGTGCTCAGCACCGCGCCAACGAATGACCCGCACAGAAGAGGCGCATATCGCGCCGCACGCCGTCCCGACATTGGTCCTCGCTCTCAATTTTTTCTGAGCGTAGGTCGCGGTCGGAGCGTCGTGGTAGTAGCCGGCTGTTTCAGTGAGAACAAAGCATGCGCAGGTGTTTGCGGTGCGCAAGGTGCGTCAGCAATGCAGACTCATCGTCATGGGGCGTCGTGCGGTGTGGTGGGGACGGGCGTGGTGCGATCTTATCTTCTGCCTCAGCACCAGCGTCATTCCGGGGCAAGGCCGCAGGCCTTGAACCCGGAATCGCGCGTTTGGCTGGCGCTCATTCCCACCCATCTCGGGATTCCGGGCTCAATCGTCGATGCGCGGCGGCGCATCGACGATTGCCCCGGAATGACGGTGGGTGTGATGCAGCCCAACTAATCGTCGAAGCGACGCCCGCCGCGTCCCGCTTTGACGTCGCTGCGGATCTTCTTGCCTTCGAGCCGGCGCTGCTTCGAGCCGAAGGTCGGCTTGGTCGGGCGCCGCACCTTCGGCCTGATCATCGCCTCCTTCAACAGCGCCACCAGGCGGTCGATCGCATCGGCCTTGTTGCGCTCCTGGGTGCGGAAGCGCTCGGCCTGGATCACGATGACGCCGTTCTTGGTCATCCGCTGGCCGGCCAGCCGCGCCAGCCGTGCCGCGGCATCCTCGGGCAGCGTGATCCGGGTCGTGTCGAAGCGCAGCTGCGCCGAGGTCGACAGCTTGTTGACGTTCTGGCCGCCGGGTCCGGAGGCGCGGACGAACGAGATCTCGATGTCGTTCTCGTCGATGGCAAGGTCGCGGGAGATCCGCAGCATGGGGCACCAGGTGGAATCGAGGCTTTCGCGCACCATAGCGGGTTTAGGGCCGGTGTGCGCGGGTTCGCACCATTGCGTCGCGGGTTGGCCAGGGGCCGGTGCGAAACCCTCCACTGTCATCCCGGCGAACGCCGGGATCCATAACCCCAGGGAGAAGTTTGAGGCAGGCTGGTCGTTGACACCTCCCGCATCACGTCGGCCGCGGAGTGTGGGTCCCGGATCGGCGCAGCGCCGCGCTGGCGCGCGTCGCCGCTTGTCCGGGACGACAGCGGTGGGGGTGGCGGATTCACGGCTCAAACAGCAGGTGTCGATCAGCTCAGCCATGACGCTGCGTTCTCGCGGCATCTCATGCCCGAGGTCTGCGATCAGTTCGTCCCTCTTGAAAGTGCAGAGGGTGCGGGGAATGCCGGGCGCTGGCCGCACCCATGGCCCGCCTGCGAAAAAAATGCAGGCGGCAGGTACCACAGGTTCAGCCGAGACATCCCGGCATTCCCCGCGCGGTGGTCTTCACGCTTATACGCAGTCTCCCTGGTGCGCCGGGCTTGTTGGCCACCATGATCCACGCGGCGCGTTAGCGCCGTCGCGAACGTGACACCAGCGTCGGGGTGTCAGGACCCTGCGACTTCACGTCCGCAAGCGATCGTTCGTCCGCGTCCTCGCAAGAAGACGCTGCGACCTCTCGCGGCCACCGCATCCCCGCCTCGCGTGTCGTGACGATCGCGCGCAACGCCCCTCCGCAGTGAGGCGGGATGGCGGAGAAGAACATGATTTCCGAAAAATAGCAAGATAATTATTGTTATCGGAAGTCGACGCGCGGTCCTCCGCTGTCGTCCCGGGCAAGCCGTCAGCGACGCGAAGCGTGGCTGACGGCGCCGACCCGGGACCCATACGCCGCAGCCGACGTGAGGCGGGAGGTGTCAATGACCAAGCTGCCTCAAACATCGCCCTGGGGGTATGGGTCCCGGCTCGAGGCCGGGACGACACCGATGATGTGGCTCCGGCGGTCGTCAGCCGCGAACATTCGTCATGGCCGGGCTTGTCCCGGCCATCCACGTCCATCGAGGGTCCGGAAAGACGTGGATGGCCGGGACAAGCCCGGGCATGACGACGTCACTAATCGCCATTGTGCATTGCTGAAAACAGGGCGACGCGAGCGCCGCGCCCCGCTCAGTTCGTCTTGGTCACCGGCGCCGTCGCCGGTGCCTGCACTGGCTCGGCCGCGGCCTGCGGGGTGCGGCCGACGACCGCCGTCAGCAGGCCCTGGCTCCAGAGCTGCTTCGCCGCCTTCTTGGCGTCGTCCAGGGTCACGGCCTTGACGATCTCGCTGCGCTTCTCGATGTAGTCGATCGGCATCTTGTCGAGTTGATATTGCAGCATCGCCTGGGCGAGCTTGGAGGAGGTGTCGAGCGCCAGCATCTGCGAGCCGTTGATGTAGGACTTGGCCTCGTCGAGCTCCTGCTGGGTCGGGCCTTCCTCGGCCATGCGGCGGATCTCGCCCTCGACCGCGGCGATGGTCTCGCCGGCGCGGTCGAAGCGGGTGGCGGTGTTGCCGATGAACAGCGCGGAGTGATCCATCCACAGCAGCGCGTCATAGACCGAGTAGGCGAGGCCGCGCTTCTCGCGCACCTCCTTGTAGAGCCGCGACGACAGGCCGCCGCCGCCGAGGATGTGGTTGACGACATAGGCCGCCATGAAGTTCGGGTCGTGGCGGCGGATGCCGGGTCCGCCGAAGGTGATGACGGTCTGCGGCACGTCGAGCGAGACGAGGACGCGCTGCGGCGGCTTGGTGGCGATGACGTCAGGCACCGGCGTCAGGGTCGCTTTCGCCGGCAGCGCGCCGAAGGTCTGGTCCAGCAGCTTGCCGAGCGTCGCCGGATCGACGTCGCCGACGACGGCAACCTTCAGCGTGTCCTTGGCGAGAACGCGGCCGGTGTAGTCCTTGAGATCGTCGACGGTGATCGTCGGCACGCTGTCCAGCGTGCCGTTGGACGGACGGCCGTAGGGGTGGTTGGGGAAGGCGAGCTCGAGGAACTTGCGGCCTGCCAGCGAGCTCGGGTTGGTGGTCTCGCGGCGCAGGCCGGAGATCACCTGCGAGCGGATGCGCTCGACATCGGCGCTGTCGAAATGCGGCGAGGTCAGCGCGGTGCGCAGCAGCTCGAACGCCTCGTCCTTGTTGTCGCGGAGCATGCGCAGCGAGCCGCGGAATTGATCGCGCGATACCTGGAAGCTGAGCTCGATGGCGCGGCGGTCGAGCCGCTCGTGGAAGGTCTTGGAGTCGAGATCGCCGGAGCCTTCGTCGAGCAGGTCGGCGACGAGATTGCCGACGCCGGGCTTGCCAATCGGATCCTGTGAGGCGCCGCCCTGGAAGGCGTATTCCATCGCGATCAGTGGCACGGTCGCGTCCTGCACGAACCAGGCCTCGATGCCGCCGGGCGAGACCAGGCGCTGGATCTTGGTTGCGGCCTGTGCAGCCGACGTGACGGCGAGCGCTGCGGCAGCGACGGCGAGCGTGCAGGCGAAGCGGCGCGCGAAGGTCATTGTGTTCATCACGACCGCTTCTCCTCGCGCTTGGCCGCATTGTCCTTGATCAGATAGCCGGTCACGGAGCGCTTCTTGTCGAGCCACTTCTGCGCCGCTGTGCGCACCTGCTCGGCGGTCACGGCGCGAATGCGATCGGGCCAGCTCCGGATGTCCTCGATGCTCAGTCCCGTGGTGAGGCCGCCGCCATACCAGCGTGCCATCGTGGCCTGGTTGTCCTGGGCGTAGATCGCCTCCGCGATCAGCTGCGTCTTGACCCGTTCGAGATCCTCGGCGCGAACCGGGTTCTGCGCCAGCTCGGCGATCACGCTGTCGACCACCGCCTCGACCTGGGCGAACTCCACGCCGGGTCTCGGCGCGGCCGCGACCGAGAACTGGCTCGGATCCAGCGAGGTGCCCTGATAGGACGCGCTGGCGCTGATCGCGAGCGACTTGTCGATGACGAGCGCGCGGTAGAGATAGGAGTTGCTGCCGTTGCCCATCAGCTGGGCCAGCACGTCGAGCGCAGCGGATTCACCGGGCGCGGCCGTCGTCGCCGACGGCACCAGGTAGAAGCGGCGCATCGAGGGCTGCTCGACATGCGGGTCGGCCAGCGTGACCGTGCGCGGCGCCACCGGCTGCGGCTCCTGCGGCCGGAGCCGGTGCGCGGGAATGTCGCCCTGCGCGGGGATCTTGGCGAAGGTCTGCTCGACCAGCGGACGCACTTCCTTGGCGTCGGTGTCGCCGGCGATGATGAGGATCGCATTGTTGGGCGCGTAGAAGCGGCGATAGAATGCCAGCGCATCCTCGCGGCTGAGCTTTTCGATCTCCGGCTTCCAGCCGATCACCGGGCGGCCATAGGGATGATTGACGTAGAGCGCCGCCATGACCTGCTCGTTGAGCCGGGCTTCCGGAGAGTTGGCGACGCGCATGTTGTATTCTTCGAGCACGACGTCGCGCTCGGGCAGCACGTTCTCGTCCTTCAGCACGAGGCCGGTCATGCGGTCGGCCTCGAACTCCATCATCTTGGGCAGTTGGTCGCGCGGCACGCGCTGGAAGTAGCCGGTGTAGTCGACCGAGGTGAAGGCGTTCTCGTTGCCGCCGATCTTGAGCACGGTCTTGGAGAACTCGCCGGCCGGATGCTTCTCGGTGCCCTTGAACATCAGATGCTCGAGGAAATGGGCGAGGCCTGATTTACCGGGCGTCTCGTCGGCGGAGCCGACCTTGTACCAGATCATCTGCGTCACCACGGGGGTGCGGTGATCCTGGATCACGACGACCTGCAGGCCGTTGGGGAGGGTGAAGCTGGCAGGGGGCTCGGAGGCGAACGTCGTTTGCGCCGAAGCGCCGGCCGTGAACGCAATGATGGAGACGAGCGCGGCGGCGACGGGAATGAACCGGTGCGAGGACATCATGATCCTTCTGAAGGCCCGCGGGGAGGGGCGATCGGGTTTGAGCGCAGCATGCTACATCGCGCCGGACGGAGCCCGACGTCACAAAGCGGCGATGGCATGGTGCCGCCGCGAGACATTAAATTTCACTAATGCCGGCAAACGCGGCAAGTCCGGGGGGCTCCGGCGAGCAGCCGCCCTCACCGTTCCTTGCCGGTCATGATGTCCATCTGCTTGCCGGCGATCGGCTCCTGCTTGCCGGTGCCATAGGCATAGCTCGACGACGGCGTCTGATAGCCGGGCGGCGGCTGGGTCAGGCTCTCGCGCTGCGGCTCGCTGGTGAACGGCTTGGTTTCGCTGTCGCTGCCCTTGAACATGCCGAACAGGCCGCCTTTGAAGCCGAGCTGAGACGGGCTCATCATCGGGTTGTTGCTGACGCCGGGCTGGATCGGCTCGGTCGGCTTGGCGGCGGCCGTCCGCCCCATCTTCATCTCGGCCGGGGTCAGCGGGCGGGCCGCATTGACCGGATCCTTGTTGTCCTTCTTGCGCGCGGCGGCCGCGGCACGGCGCTGCTGCTCGTCGGGGTCCTTCGGCCAGTTCGGGGCATTGGCCTGGGTCGCGGCAGCCGGCGGCGGCAGATCGAGCTTGGGCGGCACGACGAGCGGCGAGCGCTCGCGATAATTGATGGTCGGCGTCTCCATGTTGGTGCCGCCGAGGCCGCGCATCAGGTTGTCGACGATCTTCTCTTCGAAGGTCTTGTCGTCTTCCTCGTCCTCCTGGGCACGGGCGACGCCCGCGGCCATGATGACGCCGATGCAAAGCGCAGCCGCCGACAGGCGCAGAGCGCGAAAGGCCGCGTGGGTCATGATCCGGCCGCTGACTTCGGTCTTGCGCATGGCTTTCCCTGTCCTCGCTTGTCCAGTGCTCGTGCTCCGACGAACCGGCCGCGAACCCACCGATTGCGATCCTCGATTCGACGGGGGCCGTCCAGGCATCGCGCCGATCTCGAAAACGTGAAGATCATCAGGCTCTTGACCCTGGATCGGCACCGGCCGGTATCGACCCGGATCAGGGCGCTTTTGCGGCGGGAGCCCCGAAGAAGGAGTCATACAGCAGGCCCGCCACCCCGGCAACGATGGCCACGTCGGCCATGTTGAAGATGTACCAGTTGTAAACCGTGCCGCCGATCTGGATGTGGAACAACGCGAAATCGACCACCGCGCCATAGGCCAGCCGGTCGATGCCGTTGCCGATGGCGCCGCCGATGATCAGGCCGAGCGCGGCCGTCGCCAGCTTGCTTTCCGCGCGCGCCATCCAGATGGCGAGGGCGACCACCGCGACGGCCTTCACCGCCATCAGTCCATATTGCGCCAGCGCGCTCTCGCTCTGCAGCCAGCCGAAGCTGATGCCGATGTTCCAGGCGAGGTAGAGGTCGAAGAACGGGGTGATCCTGACCGTGCCGCGGTTGGGCAGGTCGAACACGTACAGCAGCCACAGCTTGGAGGCCTGGTCGATGACCAGGGTGGCGAAACCGGCGATGAGGCCGAGGCGGAGGCGGGAGGTCATTGCGTGATGGCGATCATGCCGGGCCACTCGCGGCAAACACCGCTGTCGTCCCGGCGAAAGCCGGGACCCATACCGCGGATGGCCAATTGTTGGAAAAGGCTCTGGGTCATCTGTCTTTGTCTACAAAGGGCGCCGGTGGTTATCCCCGCGTTCGCGGGGACCACAGTTGTGGGTGTCGTACCAGCGAGCCTCACACGCTGACCCCGCGCGCCTTCCACTCGCGCAGCGCCTGCGCGTCGCGCGGGGAGACGTCGGGGTACTCCTTGTCGTCGCCGACGCTCTCCAGGATCTTCCAGGAGCGGGCGCACTTCTTGCCCACGGCCTTCTCGACGACGACCGCGACCCCTGGCACGGCATCGAGCCGGAACGCATCGGCCGGTGCGTCGCCTTCGCGGACCTCGTAGTTCGAGGTGATGCAGACCTCGGCGAGGTCGGTATCGAACAAGGTGCCGAGCAGCGCGCGATCGGCCACATAGATGATCGGCGACGCTTCGAGCGAGGAGCCGATGGTCTTGGCGGCACGCGCGAGCTCCAGCGCCCCGGTGACGACGCGGCGGATGTTGCGGATGGTCTCCCACTTCGTCGCCAGATGATCGTCGCGGTACTGGTCCATCGCATCCGGGAACAGCGTCAGATGCACCGACGGCTCGGCGTCGGGGCGGTACATCCGCCACGCCTCGTCTGTGGTGAAGGACAGCACCGGCGCCAGCCATTTCAGGACGGTGTCGCAGATCAGGTCGATCGCGGTGAGCGCCGCCTTGCGCGCCACCGACGACGGCGGATCGCAATACAGCGTGTCCTTGCGGATGTCGAAATAGAACGCCGACAGCTCGGTGTTCATGAACGCCGCAAGCGACGCGATCACGGTCTTGTAGTCGAACGCGGCATAGGCGCGGCTGATGACCTCGGCCTGCTGCGACAGCTGATGCAGCATCAGCCGCTCCAGCTCCGGCATGTCGGCGAAGGCGACGGCATCGCTGCGCTTGTAATGATGCAGCGTGCCGAGCATCCAGCGGATGCTGTTGCGCAGCTTGCGGTAGGTCTCGATGGTGTTCTTCAGAATCTCCGGGCCGATGCGCTGGTCGTCGGCGTAGTCGGTGGCGCAGACCCACAGGCGCAGGATGTCGGCGCCGGAATCCTTGATCACCTTCTGCGGCTCGACGGTGTTGCCGAGCGACTTCGACATCTTGCGGCCGTTCTCGTCGAGCGTGAAGCCGTGCGTCAGCACCACGTCGTAAGGCGCGCGGCCGCGGGTGCCGCAGCTCTCCAGCAGCGACGAGTGGAACCAGCCGCGATGCTGGTCCGAGCCTTCCAGGTACATCACGGTGTCACGGCCGCCATCGACCTTGCGCCTGATGCCGGCGAGGCCGGGGAAGTGCACGGGGTCTTCGAGCACGAAGGCATGGGTCGAGCCGGAGTCGAACCAGACGTCGCAGATGTCGTCGACCTTCTTCCAGTCCTCGTTGGCGCGTGACCCGAGGAAGCGCTCGCGCGCGCCGTCGGCATACCAGGCGTCGGCGCCTTCCTTGGCGAAGGCATCATTGATGCGGGTGTTGACGGTCTCGTCCTGCAGGATCTCGGCCGAGCCGTCGCTTTTCTCGCGCACGAACACCGCGATCGGCACGCCCCAGGCGCGCTGGCGCGAGATCACCCAGTCCGGGCGGTTGGCGATCATGCCGTTGATGCGGTTCTGGCCGGCGGCCGGCACCCATTGCGTCACGGAGATGGCGCGGAGCGCGCGGGCGCGCAGCGTGTCGCCGGATTTTGTCTTGCCGTCATTCGCAATGTCCTTGTCCATCGCGATGAACCATTGCGGCGTGTTGCGGAAGATCACCGGCTTCTTGGAGCGCCAGGAGTGCGGATACTGATGCTTCAGGCGGCCGCGCGCGAGCAACTGGCTTGCGTCGGTCAGCGCCTTGATGACGGCCTCGTTGGCGTCGCCCTTCTCGCCCTTGTCGTTGATGACGCGCTTGCCGGTGAAGCCGGGCGCGTGATCGGTCAGCGCACCGTTCTCGTCGACGGTGTAGGGGATGGTGGTCGCGATGCCGCGGCTATCGAGCTCGCGCGCATGCGCCATCCAGACGTCAAAATCCTCGCGGCCATGGCCGGGCGCGGTGTGCACGAAGCCGGTGCCGGTGTCGTCGGTGACGTGGTCGCCAGGGAGCAGAGGCACGAGGAAGTCGTAGCCGCCCTTAGACTTTAGCGGATGTGAACAGATCACTTCTGCAGTTGGGATAAAGTCGTCGACGCGCTCGTAGGATTCGACTTTTGCTGCTTTGAAAACTTCCGCGGCTAGTTTGTCCGCCAAAACCAATTTGTCGCCCGCTTTTGCCCAATTGCCGTCCGGTGCGGCCGTAACGCGGTACAGCCCGTAAGACACCTTATGCGAGAACGCAATTGCCCGGTTTCCTGGCAAGGTCCAAGGAGTAGTTGTCCAAATCACGATGGATACATTGTCTAGACCGAATTTCTGCAGCGCTTCGGTGCCGTGCAGGAATTCGGGCAGATTCCGTTCCTTGTTGTGGACAGCAATGTATTCAACCGGAAACTTCACCCACACCGTGTCGGACTGATAGTCCTCGTACTCGACCTCGGCCTCGGCCAGCGCGGTCTTCTCGACTACGCTCCACATCACCGGCTTGGAGCCGCGATACAGGGTGCCGTTGGCGGCGAACTTCATCAGCTCGCGCGCGATCTGGGCTTCCGCCGGATAGGTCATGGTGGCGTAGGGATGATCCCAGTCGCCGATCACGCCCAGGCGCTTGAACTCCTCGCGCTGCACGTTCAGCCAATGATCGGCATAGGCGCGGCACTCCTTGCGGAACGCGACCATGGCGGCGGAGTCGCGGAAGTCGGGCTTGGTCTTGCCCTTCTTGCGGTAGTTCTCCTCCTCGATCTTCCACTCGATCGGCAGGCCGTGGCAGTCCCAGCCGGGGACATAGTTGGAATCGTGGCCGAGCATCTGCTGGCTCTTGGTCACGACGTCCTTGAGGATCTTGTTCAGCGAATGCCCGATATGGATGTTGCCATTGGCATAGGGCGGGCCGTCATGCAGCACGAATTTCGGCCGGCCCTTGGCGGTCTCGCGCAGCTTGCCGTAGAG
The DNA here is from genome assembly GCF_032381555.1 of Bradyrhizobium sp. SZCCHNPS1003. Taxonomy (NCBI): domain Bacteria; kingdom Pseudomonadati; phylum Pseudomonadota; class Alphaproteobacteria; order Hyphomicrobiales; family Nitrobacteraceae; genus Bradyrhizobium; species Bradyrhizobium sp. SZCCHNPS1003. The sequence continues at coordinate 439,679 of NZ_JAUHIU010000001.1, read as the reverse complement.
GTCGATCTCGTTCCAGTATTTCAGGATCTCCGGCTCGCGCTGCGGCAGGCCGGCGCGCATCGGAAATTCCGTCTGCGGCAGGTAAAGGGTCTTTGAATAGTCAGGAGCGTCGGACTTTTGCGGCTTTTCGGACATCGTGATCTGGCTGGCTGAGAGATGAGGCGCTGAGACGCGATTTCGATCGCGGGCGGCGGAACGAGCAGAGACATCCCGGTCTTGCGCCGAGCTCAAAGCTCAGGCGGAAGCCGGGCCGCTAATGCCGATGATGCGCCGTATCAACATGGGGCTTCCTCTTAGCAGGGGGCCTGCGAAATCGCAAAGCGATCGTGCGCGCACTGTCCCTGGAGCGGGCTAGCCGATCTCGCCGAGCCGGGGGAAGAGGCCGGCACGGGCCGCCAGCAGGGCGCGGGCCTTGGCGCTGTCGGCGTCCATCTGCCGGATCAGGGCCTCGATGGAGCCGAATTTGGCCTCCTCGCGGATGAAGCCGATGAAGGCGACGTCCAGGACCTCGCCATAGAGGCTGCCATGGAAGTCGAACAGGAAGGTCTCGAGCAGCGGCGCACCATTGTCGAAGGTCGGCCGGCGGCCGAAATTGGCGACGCCGTCGATCAGCACCCGGTTCGCGCCGCGGCCGCGGCCGACCCGGACGGCATAGATGCCGTGGCGAAGCCCGCAATCACGGTCGAGCCGCATGTTGGCGGTGGGGTAGCCGAGGTCGCGGCCGCGCTTCTCGCCGTGGATCACCTCGGAGCTCACGAACCAGGGGCCGCCGAGCATCGCGGTCGCCTCGCTGACCTGGCCCTCCGCCAGCGCCTCGCGGATCGCGGTCGAGGACACCGGCCGCTCGTCGATGTCGACATGGGCCTGGATGTCGACCTCGATGCCGAGCTTGGGGGCCTCGTTGGCGAGCAGGCTGGGCGAGCCGACGCGGCCCTTGCCGAAATGAAAGTCGTAGCCGACCGCGATTCCGGCGATCCCCAGCCGCCCGATCAGGTCATGGTGAATGAAATCCTGCGCCGAGGTCTGGGCGCGGCCCTTGTCGAAGGCCATCACCACGGCGCCGGCAAGGCCGGTTCCGGCCAGGAGCCGCAGCTTGGCGGTCTCGTCGGTCAGGCGGAACTGCGGGGTATTGGGGCTGAAGAAGCGCCGCGGATGCGGCTCGAAGGTCAGCGCCAGCGCCGGCCGCCCCTTGGCCTTGCCCATGTCGATCGCCGCCTCGATCACGGCCCGGTGACCGAGATGGACGCCGTCGAAATTGCCCATCGCCACCACCGCGCCCCTGAGGATGTCCGACGGCGGGGTGGAATCGCGGATGATCTTGAAATCGGGCATGTGACGGAAATATCTCGCGGATTTCGGTGGGCCGCCGTCTGGCGGCGTTGCCCTCGACCGTGGGCGGCCGGCCCCGCGAAGTCAAGCCGAAGGGGTTCCTCCGCTCATGCAGCGCAGCAATAGCGACATGCAGACGCAGCGCAGTTAACGCGCTGTTTAACGGCTGATGCTACTGCTCGGAGCGGATGGCGGGGTCGGTTACGACCCGTGCCGCAACAGCGTTTTTGTAACAGTCTGCGCGTTGTGTTCGCGTCTGGGGGAGTCAAGATGGCGGTTGATTTGACGATGCCGGTGCTCGTCGTCGACGATTACAGCACCATGATCCGTATCATCAGGAATCTTCTCAAGCAGATCGGGTTCGAGGACATCGACGATGCCAGCGATGGCTCGATGGCGCTGAACAAGATGCGCGCCAAGAAATACGGCCTCGTGATCTCGGACTGGAACATGGAGCCGATGACCGGCTACGACCTGCTCCGCGAGGTCCGTGCCGATCCGAACCTGGCGACCACGCCGTTCATCATGATCACGGCGGAATCCAAGACCGAGAACGTGATCGCGGCCAAGAAGGCCGGCGTGAACAACTATATCGTCAAGCCGTTCAATGCCGCGACGCTGAAGACCAAGATCGAGGCGGTGTTCCCGGACATGGCGACGGCCTGAAGCCCGCCTGATCCACTCCCACAGGACAGACGCCCGGCACTCGGCCGGGCGTTTTTCGTTTCAGGATCTGTTCACCACTTCAATTCGCGCATCAGCGCGCGGGGCGGGTGGCCGAACAGCTCCTTGACCGAGGCCGGGTCGAGCTGCTCGACGCCGGCGAACTCCTCGGAATGGATGCCGCGGGTCACGAACAGGCAGTCGATGCCGAAGCCGTGCGCGCCGGCGAGATCGGTGCGCACGGAATCGCCGATCGCGAGCACCTCCTCGCGCGCCACCGGCCGGCCGGCGTGCTGCTCGGCCAGCATCATGGCGCGCTCGTAGATCGGTCGATGCGGCTTGCCGTAGAAGATCACCTCGCCGCCGAGCTCGCGGTAGAGCTCGGCGATGGCGCCGGCGCAATAGATCAGCCGGTCGCCGCGCTCGACCACGATGTCCGGATTGGCGCAGATCAGCGGCAGCCTGCGCTCGCGGGCGCGCAGCAGCATCGGCCGGTAGTCCTCGGCGGTCTCGGTCTCGTCGTCGTAGAGGCCGGTGCAGATGATGTAGGAGGCTTCCTCGAGAGGCGACAGCGCCAGGTCGAGACCGCGATGGATGGAATTGTCGCGCTCGGGGCCGAGCCAGAACACCTTGCCGCCGGGATGATCGGCCACGTAGTGGCGGGTCAAATCGCCGGAGGAGACGATGGCGCTGTAGACCTCGTCGGCGACGCCGAGCTTGCGCAACTGGCGCTGGACCGAATCGGCCGGCCGCGGTGCGTTGGTGATCAGGATCACCGTACCGCCCTGGCGGCGAAAGTGGTGCAGCGCGTCGCAGGCGTCGGGGAAGGACTCCAGCCCGTTATGGACCACGCCCCAGATGTCGCTCAGCAAAACCTGCTTGCGGCCGACAAGATCGCGCAGCCGCTCTTCGAAGCGGAGAACGGTCATGGCAGGCGGCTGATCTCAGATGGTGCCGGCGACACGGCGGGCGAGGGCGGCATTGCCGCTGCGCGTCGGAGCGTTGGTGTGTGACACGTCGAGAGAGGTGGTGCCGGCGGCATTGGGGTCCTGAATCTTGATGTCCTGCCCGCCCGATGGGCCGGCGGCGGCATCGCCGGTAGCAGATGCGCCCTCCGGTCGCAATGGGCGGGGCGGCGCGAACAGGAAGCCCTGGCCGAAGCGGACGTCGTAGTCGAGCAGATCGACGACGCTGTTCTCGCCTTCGATCCGCTCGGCGATCAGGTCGATGCCGAAGCGGCCCAGCAGATCGGAGAGATCGGTTGGATGAATGTCCGAGGCCGAGCTCTGCTTGGGGTCGAGCAGCAGCACGGCCGGAACCTTGATGAAGCGGACACCGCGATCAGCGAGCTCGCGCGGCTCGAACCGGAGGTCGGTGACGTGGTCGATCGAGAAGCGGTAGCCGCGCTGCGCCAGGGCCGCGAGGTGCTCGGTCTCGGTCGGGCCCAGGCTGCGAAAGGTCGACTGCTTGAATTCGAGCACGAAGGACGGCGCCAGAGCGCGATTGGCTTCGAGGAAATCGAGGCATTGTGAAAAGTTTGCAGGGCTGCTCAGGGTGGCCGAGGAGATGTTGCAGAAGATGCCGACGTCCTTGTTGCGAACCATCAGGCGGCGAAGCACCTGGACGCAGCGAAGCAGGACCATGTGGTCGATGCGCCCGACCAGGCCGGCGGCCTCCGCGATGCCGATGAAGTCCTCGGCCGCGACCACCTGATCGCGCTCGTCGCGTAGCCTGGTTACGGCCTCGTAGAAGCGCACCTTGCGCTGCGGCAGCGTTACCAGTGGCTGCAGATAGATGTCGAGACGGTTGTCCTCGATCGCGCCTTTGACGGCAGCGAGGATCTGCGGCTGGCTGCGCGGCACGGCGGGGGCAACCGGCGCCGACGGAGCTGGCGTCGTGATCTTGGAGGCTGCTGGCACGGCAGCGACCGCCGGGGCCTGCGGTTTGGAGGTCTCGGCCACCTTCTGCTCGAAGCCGCTCGACGGCAGCGCGTTCATCTCGAGCGCGCCGCTGGAGGAAGCGGTCGCCGGGAGCGGACGATCGGCGTCGCGAACCGTGCTGGCCCCAGCTCCCGGTGGTGTTGCCGGCGGGATGGCCGCGATCAGGTCCTCGTGCTGGGCCACGGTGACGGCGAGCTGCTTCATCAGTCCGCCGAGCTCATTGATCTCGCCGATCACACCCTGCAGGCGATCGGCGCTGACCGAACTCGACGACACGATGCGTCCCTCGACCGCCGACAGCCGCCGGCCGAACTCGGCGACCTGGCGCGCGAGGTCGGCGGTGCCGCGTGACAGATCGGCGATCTGGCTGCCGACATCGGTGCGGTCGCGCAGTCGCATCGACACGGCGTTGTAGAGAATCAGGAAGGTCAGTGCGGTGAGCGCGACGATCGCCGATTCCGAGCCACTGATACCGGCCACCGAATACAGGATCAGGCCGAGCGAGGCCGCGACCAGAACCATACAAACGGCAATGAAAATCGTGGAGATACGGATCATGCTGCGCGGCGCTCCCAACCGAACGCAACCTTAGCACTTCTGTTGATTCGCGAGGATAGTGGGCGGGATTCAAATACCGGGAGACGCCGATGATTTCTCGTCTGCGTGTCATTTACGCAAGTTCAGCTCGGCAAGCGGAGTGTCATCGTAGTGTCGCGGGTCCGTAGAACGCCGGAGTACGCGCCGTGCGGATTCCAGACATCTTCAGACATGCTCGCGACGCCCTTCGCCTAATCGGCGCATGTAGGCGCTCCAGGAGCGGCAGCGATCCCGACGCGGATCAGCTCAACTGAGCCGGTTGTGCTTCGATGTCCGTCGAACCGCGCCTGTCGCTGTCCGGGCAGGCTCACTTGCTGCGGTGACGCCTGCGCAGGGCGGCCACGCCGAGCAGCAGTGCCGCAACGGCGACACCGACGGGCACGTTGACCCGTCCGAGTGCGCCCGCAACTCCGCTCGCGTGATTCGGCGACGTCGATGACGGCGCCAAGGGGATGGTGTCGGGATCGATCTCGTCCGCATCGGGTTCCTGGGCCACCGGCGCGGCGATCGCCACGCGCAGCCGGCTGGAGAGTGAAGGATAATGCGGCGACGGGCTGCGGAGCTTCACCGCGGCGATGATCGCGCAGATCACCGACAGCGCGACCAAGATGCCGCCGACCACCGCGAACGCGGTGAACAGGCCGTAGGTCATTTCCACCCAGCGGAACAGCGCCGTCAGCCCGACAATGCAGGCGGCGATCAGGAAGACGCCCGCAGTGGCGAGCATCCCGGCCGCGACGGCGTAGGACGTCACGGTGCCGGTGGCCTGTCGCGCGCGATCACGTATGTAGGACTGGGTCGCGCGCTTGACGCGGTTGAGCCTCTGCTCGAGTCCCAAGCGCAACAGCTCTCCTGGCGGTGCAAGCATGCGCGACCTCCGACAATCCGTTCGCCGCGCAAACCGCCGGCTCGCGACATGAACGTGGAGGATTTGCGAAGGTTCCCGGCAATCAGGCATGCCGTTCTGCGGCAATCCTTGCAGGGCAAGCGAGATTCCGGGTTCGATCGCCAACGCGCGGCCGCGTTGACGATTGCCCTGGAATGACCGCTGCTGGGAAGCAGTCCAGATAAGGAAATGGCGGCCACCGGGGCCGCCATTCTTGTTGGCTGACGATGTGTCCGCGCGCGGCTTATGCCACGGCCTTGATGACCTTGCCGACCTTCTCGATGATCTCGCCGACCTGATCCTCGCTGACGACCAGCGGCGGGGTCAGCGCCAGCGTGTCGCCGGCGATGCGCAGCATCAGGTCGTTGTCGTGGAAGGCGGTCTCCATCGCCGAGTAGCCGCGCTTGCCGGCCGCGTCCGGCAGCGAGGCGAGATCGATGCCCGCGGTGAGACCCACGGTGCGGATGTCGAGCACGTTGGGCAGGCCCTTCAGCGACATCACCGCGTCGGCGAATTTCGGCTCGATCGCGCGGGCGTGCTCGAACAGCTTGTCGTCGCGATAGATGTCGAGCGTGGCGAGGCCGGCCGCGCAGGCGATCGGATGCGCCGAGTAGGTGTAGCCGTGGGTGAACTCTACCATGTGCTCCGGGCCGCTCATGAAGGCGTCGTGGATGGTGTCGCGCACCAGCACGCCGCCCATCGGTGCCGCGCCATTGGTGACGCCCTTGGCGAAGGTGAGAAGGTCAGGCGTCACGCCATAGCGCTCGGCGGCGAAGGCGTAGCCGAGGCGGCCGAAGCCGGTGATGACCTCGTCGAAGATCAAGAGGATGCCGTGCTTCTGGGTGATCTCGCGCAGCCGCTTGAGATAGCCCTTCGGCGCCGGGATCACGCCGGTCGAGCCGGCCATCGGCTCGACGATCACGGCGGCGATGGTGTTGGCGCCGTGCAGGTTGACGAGGTTTTCCAGCTCATCGGCGAAGTGCGCGCCGTATTCCGGCTCGCCCTTGGTGAAGGCCTGCTTCTCGCGGTCATAGGTGGCGGGGATGTGGTCGACGCCGGTCAGCAAGGTGCCGAACAGCTTGCGGTTGTTGACGATGCCGCCGACCGAGGTGCCGCCGAAGCCGACGCCGTGATAGCCGCGGACGCGGCCGATCAGGCGGGTGCGGCTGCCCTGGCCGTTGATCTGGTGGTAGGCCAGCGCCATCTTCAGCGCGGTGTCGGCCGCCTCCGAGCCGGAGTTGCAGAAGAACACGTGATCGAGGCCGGCGGGCGCGAGGTCGGCGATGCGGTTCGCCAGCTCGAAGGCCTGGGGAATGCCGAACTGGAACGGCGGCGCGTAGTCGAGCGCCGCGGCCTGCTTGCCGATCGCCTCGGCGATCTGGCTGCGGCCGTGGCCGGCATTGCAGCACCACATGCCGGCGGCAGCGTCGATGATCTTGCGACCATCGACGGTGATGTAGTGCATGTCCTTGGCACCGGCGAGCAGGCGCGGGTTCTTCTTGAAGGCGCGGTTCGCGGTGAACGGCATCCAATGCGCGGCAAGATCATTCGGAACGGTGACGGCGGGGCGGGGGCTCTTGTCCAGCATGGGGACCTCTCGGACGGTTGTGCGACGGCGGCAGCATGATCCGGAAAGGTGGCGAACCGGTGCCAGAAAAGCTTGCCGAAACGGATCGTGCTTGATGGGCCTGAATGGGTGCGCCGACGTTGTCAGCCGCTGATCCGGGCCGGCTGCAAGTTATCAGCTTCGCGCGCAGACGGAAATGTCAAAGGTCCGGCGTTCCTGCTGCCCTGGTGAGCGGATTCTGCACAGCAGCAGCAGATTGTGCCGCATATTGGAAGTCGCCGCGTCATTTCGCGCCAACCGCGCGGGTGTGCCTCAGGCAGCCGCGTCTCAGACGAGATCGCGCGCGGTGATCCAGAACACCTCGCCCTCGGAGTCCTCAGTGTCGAGCCAGAGCAGCGGCAGGTCGGGATACGCCGCCTCGATCTGCGGACGGTCGCGGCCGACCTCGCACAACAGCCCGCCTTCGGCGGTCAGGTGGTCGCGCGCCTGGCCGAGGATGCGATGGATGATGTCGAGGCCATCAGCGCCGCCATCGAAGGCCAGCGCCGGCTCGGCGCGGCATTCCCGCGGCAAGCCGGCCATGCCCTCGGCATCAACATAGGGCGGGTTGGTGATGATCAGATCGTAGCGGCGCTGGCTGAGGGGGGCGAACAGGTCGCCGCGGTGCAGCGAGACGCGCCCGGAGAGATCGTAGGCGGCGACGTTCTTCGCCGCGACGGCGAGCGCATCCTTGGAGATGTCGACCGCGTCGATGACTGCATTCGGGAAGTGGCGGCTCGCGAGGATGGCGAGGCAGCCGGAGCCGGTGCAGAGGTCGAGCACGCTGTCGACCGCCAGGGGATCGTCGATCAGCGAGGTGCCGTCGCCCTCGGCGCCACCGAAATGCGTCTCCAGCAGCTCGCCGATGAACGAGCGCGGCACGATGACGCGCTCGTCGACATAGAACGGCAGGCCGCGCATATAGACCTTGTTGACCAGATACGCCGCCGGCTTGCGCGTGGTGATTCGGGCCGAGATCAGGTCGAGGATCGTCTTGCCTTCGGCGGCGGTGACCCGGGCCGTGACGAAGGTCTCGAACTGATCGGGGCGCAGATGCAGCGCCTCGCCGATCAGGAAGGCGGCCTCGGACACCGGATCGGTGGTGCCGTGCGCGAACACCAGATCGGCGTTCTGGAAGCAGCTCACGGCGTAGCGCAGGTAGTCGAGCAGGCTCACCAGCTCGCCCGCATTGACCTTCGGCAGCCTCAGTGCCGCCGCCTTGCGCGGCGCTGCCGTCTTGACCGTCTTCGCCATCACCTTGTCCAGCGCGCTGCGGCGGCGTCATCGTGGCTCCTGGCCTCGACCCAGCTGCCGCCGTCCTCGGTTTCCTCGCGCTTCCAGAATGGCGCGTTGGTCTTGAGATAATCCATCAGGAACTCCGCGGCCTCGAACGCCGCCTGGCGGTGGCTCGATGCGGTCACCACCAGCACGATGTTCTCGCCCGGCCGGATCCGGCCGAAGCGGTGAATCACGGTCAGACCCTGCAGCGGCCAGCGCGTCATCGCCTGTTCGGCATGGCGCATGATCTCCGCTTCCGCCATCCCAGGATAGTGCTCGAGCGTCAGCGCGCTGATCGGCGTGTCATGGTCGTTGCCGCGGCACAGGCCGGAGAAGCTGACGACGGCGCCGATGTCGGTGCGGCCATGGCTGAGCGCCGCGATCTCGGCGGCGGTGTCGAAATCCTCGTGCTGCACGCGGACGGTGACGATCGCGGTCATGATGCCGTGTCCTGGTCTGCCGGTCCGGCGCTCGGCCTCAGCCGCCGGTCATCGGCGGGAAGAACGCGATCTCGCGGGCGCCGGCGATGGCCGCATCCGGCTGCACATGGGTCTGGTCGATGGCGGTGCGGATCACCTTGGGCTTTTCGAACGCATAGGCGTAGTCCTCGCCCTGCGCGCTGAGCCAGGCGATCAGCTCGCTGACCGTGCGGACATCCGCCGGCGGCTCGATGGTCTCCTCGGCCTTGCCGATGCGCTCGCGCACCCAGGCGAAATACTTCACCTTCATCGCTAGTCTGCCTCGATGAGGTGGTGGATGCCGGCGCGGAAATAGTCGTAGCCGGTGTAGATGGTGAAGACCGCCGACAAGCCGAGCAGCCAAATTCCGATCCCGCTCACGATCGGGCCAACGGCCGTCGAGATCTGGGCGACCGCGGCATCGCCCGCCTCGCCCGCGAGCAGGAAGCCGATTGCCACCAATTGCATCGTGGTCTTCCATTTGGCGACCTTGGTCACCGGCACTGAGACGCGCAGTGCGGCGAGATATTCGCGCAGGCCCGACACCAGGATCTCGCGGCACAGGATCACAATGGCCGCCCACAGCGACCAGTTCTGGATGGTGCTGTCGGCGGCCAGCATCAGCAGGCAGGAGGCGACCAGAAGCTTGTCGGCGATCGGGTCGAGCATACGGCCGAATGCCGATTGCTGGTTCCAGATCCGCGCGAAATGACCGTCGAGATAGTCGGTGATCCCAGCCGCAATAAACACCGCGACGGCGACCCAGCGGAGCCACAAAGGATACATCCAGACCGACTGCGCGTAGATGCAGCCGACCACGACCGGTATCGCGGCGATGCGCGTATAGGTCAGGATGTTCGGCAGGGACGTCGACGTCTTGCTGGGCACGCGTGTGGTCGCAATATTCATCCCGTGTACCAATACTGATGCCGTGCGAACGTCAACCTTCGAGCCGAGCCGCCCGGACAGGATGACGCAGATATGACGCAAATCGCAACAAAGCCTTGCGGAGATAGGAACTCTCGCGCGCGAGGCAACGCGAGCCGCAACGTTTCATTAAGCAACCGGACGCGGTCGCGCCAGTGCCCAGATCGGCGGCCGCGACGCGTGGCCGCGACCTTATTGCAGTGCGGTGACAGCCGGGCGAATGCTTGAGCGGAAGCCTCAGATGGCCTCCGCGCCATGCACCGCGCACCAATGCGCCTGGCGTTCCGCGAACACGCGGTCGCGGACATAGGCCAGCGTCTCCTCATCGAACGTCTCGATCACCTCAAGACTGAACGCGTCAGGGCCGTGGGCGGTCCACGCCGCCTGCAGCCCGCCGCGGCGGTGGCCGCCCTGGCGCAGGGTGAACCACAGCCGGTTCTGGATCTTGTCGAGATCCGGCGCGCAGCCGATCCAGCGCTCGCCGGTGGCGGCGCAGGTGACGGCAAAGATGCCGGCAGGGCTCTTGCGTTCCTTGTAGGCGGCGACGGCCACCTTGCGCTGGTCGGGGGTCATGACGGGCTCCTGATTATCACCCGGGCTTATATCGGATATTTTTATCCGGGTAAAATACTTTCTGCGTGCTGGCAGCGCCGTCGGGAGGCGGCGGGCCCGGCCGCTCCGTCATTCCGGGGCGGGCGTAGCGCGAGCCCGGAATCCATAACCACGATTGTCCGGATGATGCGGGGATGAGCGCCACAACGGGTCCCGTCCCCACGCCGCCTGTGAGTATGGATTCCGGGCTCGCTGCGGGCTCCTACGAAATGAACGGGCGGAGAGAGCCGGGCTTGCGCCGGATCGGGAGGTCGCAGCCTCAACCCGCGTTGCTGTGAAAATATTCGAAAATCTTCCGCGCGCTCTCGGCGCTCACGCCGGGCACCTTGCCGAGGTCGGCGATCGAGGCGCGCTCGATCTCCTTCAGCGTGCCGAAATGGTGCAGCAGCGCGCGCTTGCGCGACGGACCGATGCCGGGGATCTCCTGCAGACCGGCCTCGCGGATGTCCTTCTTGCGCAGCTTGCGGTGCGAGCCGATGACGAAGCGATGCGCCTCGTCGCGCAGGCGCTGGATGAAATACAGCACGGGATCGCGCGGCTCGAGCTTGATCGCCTCCCGCTCCGGGATGAACAGCGTCTCGCGGCCGGCGTCGCGATCGGGGCCCTTGGCGACCGACATCAGCGCGACGTTGGTGACGCCAAGCTCGGTGAAGATCTCGCGGACGGCATTGAGCTGGCCGCGGCCGCCGTCGATGATGACGAGGTCGGGCCATTGCGGCACGTCGTCCTCCTTGGCCGCGCGTGCGACATCCTTCTCCGACGGTGACACCAGCCGCTTGAAGCGGCGCTGCAGCACCTCCTTCATCATCGCGTAGTCGTCGCCGGGCGTCAGACCTTCCGACTTGATGTTGAACTTGCGGTACTGGTTCTTCATGAAGCCGTCGGGGCCGGCGACGATCATCGCGCCGACCGCGTTGGTGCCCTGGATGTGGCTGTTGTCGTAGACCTCGATGCGCTTCGGGACCTGCGGCAGGCCGAGCGTTGTGGTCATCGCCTCCAGCAGCCGGCTTTGCGTTGCGGTGTCGGCGAGCTTGCGGCCCAGCGCCTCGCGCGCATTGGTCAGCGCATGGGTGACCAGGTCCTTCTTCTCGCCGCGCTTCGGGCAGGACACCTCGACCTTGTGGCCGGCCTTGACGCACAGCGCCTCGGCGAGCAGCTCGGCTTCCTCGATCTCGTGCGACAGCAGGATCAGCTTCGGCGGCGGCTTGTCGTCGTAGAACTGCGTGATGAACGCCGACAGCACCTCCTCCGGCAGATAGCTCTTCTCCGCGCGCGGGAAGTAGGCGCGGTTGCCCCAGTTCTGGCCGGTGCGGAAGAAGAACACCTCGACGCAGGAATAGCCGCCCTCCTGGTGGATGGCGAACACGTCGGCTTCCTCGACGGTGCGCGGGTTGATGCCCTGCTGCGAGGAGATCGCCGACAGCGCCGCGAGACGGTCGCGATAGACAGCGGCAGTCTCGAATTCGAGCTCGCCCGACGCCTTCTCCATTTCGGTCGCCAGGAGCGCCTTCACGGCCTGACTGCGTCCGGACAGGAAGTCGGTCGCCTCGCGCACGAGCTCGGTGTAGCCGGGGAAGTCGATCTCCTGGGTGCAGGGACCCGCGCAGCGGCGGATCTGATGCAACAGGCAGGGGCGGGTGCGGCTCTCGAAGAACGAATCGGTGCAGGAGCGGATCAGGAAGGCGCGCTGCAGCGCTGTGATGGTGCGGTTGACGGCGCCGGCCGAGGCGAACGGTCCGAAATAACGCCCGGGTCGCGACTGCGCGCCGCGGTGCTTGAGGATCTGCGGCGCCCAATGGTCGCCGGTGATCAGAATGTAGGGGAACGACTTGTCGTCGCGCAGCTGCACGTTGAAGCGCGGCTTGAGCTGCTTAATCAGGTTGGCTTCGAGCAGCAGCGCCTCGGTCTCCGTGGTGGTGGAGACGATCTCGACAGTCACGGTGGCGGCGATCATGCGCAGGATGCGCGCCGGCAGCGGCGCGTTGGCGCGGGCGTAGGACGACAGCCGCTTTTTGACGTTCTTGGCCTTGCCGACATAGAGCACGTCATGGGCTGCGTTGAGCATGCGGTAGACGCCGGGCGAGGTCGGCGCCAGCCGCACCGCGTTCTCGATCGCGGCATGGCCGATCGCCAGCGGGCCCTCGCCGACCGCCTCCAGGCTCTCCTCGGCCAGCTCCGGCAGCCGGCCGTCATCGTCCTCGTCCGCAGCTGGGGCGGCGCGATCGAGGTCGGGCGTGTCGATGGCCTCGGGGGGCAGGTCGGCAGAGGCGCCACGCCGGCTCGGGGGCGTCGGCGCCTTGGATGGGGCGGAGCTGTGGGTGGTCATGTCCAACAAATTAAGCGCTGCCGCGCCGCCTCGCCAGCTTGCGATGGCGCCATGCACAGGGCAGGGCGGTAACGCTTCGTTAAGCACGTTAATGGCCGGGTAACCCGGCTTAACAACGGCTTAACCTAAAACTCTCGATAAAAGCTCACGAAAGAAGCGAGAGTTCCGTAACCACGTCGGCCCGCGCAGCACAGTCGCGCGGCGCATGCTCCGGGTGGTGACGGCGAGTTGCGTGGAGTGAGCGATGAACAGGTTCTTGGTCGGTGCTGCCGCCGCGGCGGGCTTTGGCGCGGCGGCTCTCGGATCGGTCTCGGCGCAGGCGGCCGATCTCGGCTATGGGCGCGGCGCGCCCTATACCGTGAACCAGCCCCTCAACGCCTATAGCTGGGCCGGCCCCTATCTCGGCGGCACGCTGGGCTACGAATGGGGCACCGTCGGCAACAACCCGACCAAGCCGTCCGGTCTGACCGGCGGCCTGACCGCGGGGTACAATTGGCAGAACGGCCCGTGGGTGTTCGGCGCCGAGGGCGACATCAACCTGACCGGCGCCAACGACACCTTCGCGCCGTGGAAGTTCTCGAACCCGTGGTTCGGCACATTGCGCGGCCGGGCCGGCTACGCCTTCAACAACATCCTGTTCTACGGCACCGGCGGCCTCGCCTTTGGCGGCCTGCGAGCCGAGACCTTCGGCCTTTCGGAATCGCACACCACGGTGGGCTGGACGCTCGGTGCCGGCACCGAGTTCGGCCTGGCGCAGAACTGGACCGCCAAGATCGAGTATCTCTACGTCGATCTCGACAGCAGCAATTTCGTGATCACGGGGGCAAAGAACGACTATCGGTTTGGAATTGTGCGCGCAGGCATCAACTTCCACTTCTGATGGCAACGAGGGAATAGGAAGAAGAAACGTCCAACGACAACCTCCCGGCCGCTCGCGCGGCCGGGATTTTTTTGTCGGAGTCCCTTTTGTCGTAGTGCTCCGTGCAATCTGGAGGCATGCAGTATCGCGCGCGGCCTGCACGTACGAGCCGGCAATGCTGTGCACGCGAGCCGGTGGCGCTGCCGGCAGCTTCCAAACGAACGAATGAGATGCCGTCGAGGCGCCCGCGGCTGCAGTCTCACGCTGGTGCGTGAACCGTCGCCTGGTGGGCTCGCCCTAAGACGACAGGACCAGGTTCACCGCCTTCGGGCCCTTGCCCTTCTTGTCCGGCTCGACCTCGAAGCTGATCCGTTGTCCCTCGGTCAGATCCTTCAGGCCCGCGCGCTCCACCGCCGTGATGTGCACGAACACGTCGCGTCCACCGTCGTCCGGCTTGATGAAGCCGTAGCCGCGCTCACCGTTGAAGAACTTGACCGTCCCAGTCATGGCCATCGGGAAACTCCTCCCCCGCAATGCTTCCTCCACTGCGCGCTCTGCGCAGCGTCCGACCGGACATCACTTTGATCGGAAAGCGTTGGCCACCTTAACGCCCAGCGCTCGCCGCGCCGGATCGTCTGGATCTTGTTAGGCCTTGATCACCCCGCCGCAACCATTCGCGGAAGCGGAACGTAAAGCCAGTCTTACAATTAGACACAATAATACGGTTCCGCGCCGATTGACTACGGCTTTTCGACCAGTCGCCGTTTCAAGCTTTGGGGAATTCGATCCGGAAGCGCGCCGCGCCGCCCTGGCCGAGCGGCTTCTGCAGTTCCTGCAGGATGAGCTTCAACTCGTCATGCAATGTCCAGGGCGGGTTGACGATCAGCAGCCCGGTCGAGGTCAGCGCCTCGCCTTCGATCTGCGGCGCAACACTGAACTCGATCCGCAGCACCTTGCCCGGCGGCTTGGCCGCGGCCGCGAGCGCCGCGACGCGATCGGTGAGCTCTTCCGTCGCGCGCCGGCTCTTGGCGGGATACCAGAGCACGTAGATACCGGTGGTCCACTTCGCGAAGGCCGCAGCAAAGCGGTCCGCGAGCCGCGCGAACTCATCCTTCGCCTCGAACGCCGGATCGATCAGCACCACGCCCCGGCGCTCGTTCGGCGGCACGAAGGCGGGCAGGGCGACCCAGCCGTCGAGATCGACGACGCGGGCCTGGGTGTCGCGGCGCAACTGATCGATCAGCTGCTTGCGGGGGATCGGCGCGAGCTCGCACAGGGTCATGCGGTCCTGCGGCCGCAGCAGCGCCCGGGCGATCAGCGGCGAGCCGGGATAGGCGACCAGCTCGGCCTTCGGATTGAACGATCTGATGATGTCGAGATAGGGCGACAAGAGTGCATAGGCCTGCTCGGAGAAGCGCGCCTGCAGCACGCGAGCGATGCCGGTGAGGAACTCGCCACTGCGGATGGCCTCGTCGCCGGTGAGATCGTACAGGCCAGCGCCGGCATGAGTGTCGATCACCCGGAACGCAGCGGGCTTCTCCTGGAGGTAGACCAGGATGCGCGTCAGCACGATGTGCTTGATGACGTCGGCAAAGCCGCCGGCGTGAAAGGCGTGTCGGTAGTTCATGCGGCACGAGTTACGCCGTTCCGCGTCAAAAGGGTACCCCGTCGATGCGTCGGATGGATCCAGGAGAGCATCGGATCAGTGCCGCGGCGAGAGGCGCCGCAGGCCGACGCACTGGGTCGCCCGATTCGGCCGTCGCTAGCCGCCGCGGACCGGCGGCATGTTGACCTCGTCGCGCCGGCAGGCCTGGCGGTCGATCTCGTCGCAGTTGCGAAACTCCAGATCCTTCGACAGGCAGATCCGGACCTCGCTCAGCCTGGTGCGGTTGCAGGTGACGGCAATGCCCGATGTCGTGAGCTTGGGGTTGGCCTTGATGAAGGCCTCCTCGACCGCCCCCGGCGCCACCGTCTTGGCCTCCGCGAGATCGAGGAATTCCGGCGGGATCTTGATGGCGGCGCGGGCCTTGCGGATGATTTCGAAGTAGGCCTTCGCGGACAGGCCGGCGCAGGTGCCGTGCTTGTCCCACTCGTTGTAGATCAGGCCCGGCGCCGGCATCAGGTCGAGCATCGAGGTCATGATGTTGCGCGGCAGGCGCGGCGCCGGCTGCTCGCAATATTCGGGGTAGCCGTTCTCGTATTGCGGCCACAGCCCGTGCACGACGAACGAGTAGGGCCGGCCGCCGCACTGCTGGGACCGGTTGCCGCGGCCGCCGCGCTCGTCGGCCTCGGCACAGAACGAGGGCGACCAGGATAGCGAGAGGACGTAGAAGTCGAACGCGCCCGGCGCGTTCTGGCGGCGGTCCTGCGCCTCGGCGGAGCCAGCCGCGAGCACACCCACCAAGAGGGCAAAGCAGGCGATCGTTATGGACAACAGAACGGCAGGTCGGCGCAGGCAATCGAACATGGCGAACTCCCAGGACAATGCCAGGAGCCTACCAGTACGCGGGAACATTTCAAGAACAAAAGTGGCTGCCCCGAGGCAGCCATTCGTCAGCCGGCCGCCCGCGCGAGCGGCCGATGGTCCGACAAAGTCGAATCAGGGCTTGGCGGCGCGGCAGGCCGGATTGAAGGCCCAGTTGCGATCGAGGCCGACGACGCAGAACTCGACGCCCTGGTCATAGCCGGCGAAGCCGCCATCCTCGATGATCGAGAAGTTGACGGTGCGCGCCTTGCCGTCGCTGATCATCACGCTGCCGGTGCAGAAGCGGCGCGGAATGTTGTCGGACTGCCAGGGCCGGAAGGCGATCTCATGGACATTGGCGACGCCGGTGATCGTCAGCGAGGAATTCCAGAAGGTGCTCTCCTTGTCCTGGAATCGCGAGACGATGGTCGGAATGGCCGCCTCGCAGGGGGCAACCCGGCCTTCGTACTTCGGGCCGGACAGCCAGAAGTTCATCTCGAGCGGATTGGCGGCCTGAGCCGGGGCGGTGGCGACGATGGCGGCAAGCAGCGCGCCACAGGCGGCGCCGAACATCTTGAAAGGTGAGCTGAAGTCGCGCATGGGCCGTCCGCAAGGCTGATCCGGAAGCGTGGACCGTGCCGCGGCGGCCACAGGAGGTCAAGTGCAACGCGGCAACACTCCACGATTAGTCCTGTTAACGCGAGGCTGGTGTTCTTTTCTTGACCGCACAGGACCTTTAGGATGGCAGGCCAGCTCAAGGAGAATGCAATGCGGACGCTGAAGGCCGGACTCGTGAAGACTGCAGGCCTCGCGGCCGTCGGGATGCTGCTGGCCGCCGCGCCGGCTCTGGCCGACGTGGTGCCGCCCTTCAAGGGCAACGACACCGGCGGCATCATCTCCTATCAGCTGGCCCAGAGCACGGATGCGCGCCAGCTCGCGGTCGATCATTGCGCCTCCTACGGCAAGGTCGCGAAGTTCCGCGCCGTCGATGCGCGCTATGGCGGCTACGTCTCGTTCGCCTGCCGCTGGGTGCCCTATGGCTCGGCGCAACGGCCGCTGCGGACGCTGTACTAACGTTCTCCTAATTGCCATCTTTTGGCGGCATTCGCTCCGACATCGCGCAACGAGCCGGAACGGAACACATGACCTGCACACGCACTGCCATCGGCCTTCTGGCCTGCTGTCTCCTCAGCGTGACCGCGAGCCACGAGGCCCGTGCCGTGGACCTGCCGGTGCGCAAGGCGGGCCTGTGGGAATTGAAGATGGTCAGGTCCGGCGGCCAGCTGCCGGAAATGACCATGCAGCACTGCACCGACGAGACCACCGACAGGGACATGAACAACATGGCCTCGCCGATGGCGCAGCAGGTCTGCTCCAAGCAGGACATCCAGAAGACCGCAACCGGCTATGTCAGTGATGCCGTCTGCAGCTTCGGCGGCATGAACACGACCTCGCATGCCGACATCACCGGTGACTTCAACTCGGCCTACACGGTGAAGACCACCTCGCGCATCCAGGGCGGTGCCGCCGGCGCCGCCAAGGAGACCGCGATGACCATCGAGGCGAAGTGGCTCGGCGCCTGCAAGCCCGACCAGAAGCCCGGCGACATCGTCATGCCCGGTGGCATGAAGATGAACATCAAGGACATGAACAAGCTGAAGAACCTCATTCCGGGTGCCAAGCAGTAGGCGGGCGGCCGTTGCGTTTGGCGGCACGAGCGCAGAGACATGGATCGTCGCTCATTCGCGGACGCAAAGCACGATCTTCCCGATATGTCGGCTCGTCTCCATGCGGGTGTGCGCATCGGCCGCCTCGGACAAGCGATAGGTGCTGTCGATGTGCGGCCGAATGGCCGTCCCGAGAAGGGGCCCGACGCGTTGCCGCAGGTCGGCCGCGATGCGTCGTTTGAGGTCCAGTGCCGTCGAACGCAGGAACGTGCCGGTGATGCTGGCCCGGCGCGCCATCAGGCCGCGCAGCGGCACCGCCAACTCGTTCCCATGTCCGGCTGAGAGCAGGGCGATCCGTCCGCCCATTGCGAGCGCCGCAAGGTCCTGCGCGATGTGAGCGCCTGCGGAGGTGTCGAGGATGCAGTCGACACCGCGCATCCCCGTCGCCGCGCGGATCTGCTCGGCGAGATCGGGATCGGCATAGTCGAACACGGCGCTGCAGCCGAGCCTGAGCGCCGCGGCGCGCTTCTCTGCGGTGCCGGCGGTGGCAATGACGGGATGACCCAGCGCGCGCAGGAGCTGGATCGCGATCGTGCCGACGCCGCTGCTTCCGCCATGAATCAAGGCGGTCTCGCCGGGTGCCATGCGCATCAGCTCGAAGAAATTGAACCAGGTCGTGAACAGCGCCTCGGGCAGGGCGGCGCCTTGGATCCAGTCGAGGCCGCTCGGCAAGTCCAGGGCAAGATGCTGATCGGTGGCGACGTATTGCGCGTATGAGCCGCCGTCGGTCAGTGCGATCACCGCTTTACCCAGCCGTTCCCGGGGAACGTTGGTGCCGCAGGCCACGATGCGCCCCGAGGCTTCCAACCCCGGCACGGGATTGGGCTCCCGCGACGGCCCGGCAGCGCGCTGGTTGCAGTCATGACGGTTGATGCCGGCGGCTGCGACCTCGATCAGCACATCGTCTGGTCCGAGGCGCGGGACCGGCCAGTCCTGTCGCTCCGACAGGACCTCCGGGCCGCCCGCGGCGGTGATGATGACGGCGCGCTGATCGTCCGGAATCATGCTTGGTCGCTCATGTGCTCACTTGCCGACCAGGCTGCACTTGCTGCGGTCGAGCGGGCGAAACGCCTGATCGGGGGCGATCCTCGTCACCAGCTTGACGAAGTCCCAGGGGCCCTTCGATTCGGCGGGGGTCTTGACCTGGACCAGATACAGGTCGTGCACCATGCGCTGGTCGTCGCGGATCTGGCCGTGGTCCGCATAGGCGTCCGAGACCGGCGTCGCCTTCATCCTCGCCATCACGCTTGCGCCGTCGTCGCTGTCGGCATCCTTCACCGCCTGCAGATAGTGCCGCACGGCCGAATAGACCCCGGCCTGTATCTGTGACGGCATCGCCCTCCGGCGCGCGTAGAACGCGTCGGAGAAGCGGCGCGCGGTGGGAGAGGCATCCTCGAAGAAGCTGGTGACGATGAGATCGCCCTGCGTCGCCTTGAGGCCGATGGCTTCAATGTCCACGTTCTGGAACGACATCGGCACGATCTTCATGCCCTGGGCCGCAAGCCCGAACTCCTCGGCCTGCTTGATGGCTGTGGCGTTGTCGCCGGCGACGTTGAGCGCCAGGATCTTGGCGCCGGAGGCCTGGGCCTGCAGCAGGAAGGATCCGTAGTCCGGCGTGCCGAGCTGCGCCTTGACGCTGCCGGCGACCTTGCCGCCGAGCTCGGCGATGCGGGCGCGCGCGGTCGCCTCGACCGAATGACCGAACGCGTAGTCACCGGTGATGAAGAACCATGGCTCCTTGCTGGTCTGCATGATGCCCGAGACGACTGCGGTCGCGGTCGAATAGGCGTCGTGCGTCCATTGCACCGAGGTCGGGGCGCAAGCTTCGTCGGTCAGCTGGTTGGCGCCGGCCCCCGAGATGAGGAAGATCTTGCCGTTGCTACGCACCAGCTCCTGGACGCCAAGGGCCGCGCCGGAGCTGCCGCCGTCGGCGATCGCCTGCACACCGTCCTGCTCGAACCAGCGCCGGGCGATCGCGACCGCGATATCCGGCTTGTTCTGATGGTCGGCCTGAATGATTTCGATCGGCCTGCCGTTGATCTTGCCGCCAAATTCCTCAGCGGCCATCCGGGCCGCTTCCACGGAGCCGGGCCCCATCGCGGTCGCGAAGATGCCGGTCATGTCGGTGAGCACACCGATACGGATGGCGCTCCCCTTGATTTCGGCCTGCGCGGATGAGCCTGCAAGCAGCAGCAGGCCAGCGATGCTGGATCTGAGACAGCGCGACATGATGATCCTCCCCGGACTTGAAGATTTGGTTTTTTGTCGTGTTTGATTGGCGCGCCTCGCGGTTCTCCGCGAGGCGGAGACGTCAGGCTGCCGGTTCGGCAGCCACGGGATTGCGCAGCACGCCGATGCCCGAGATGTCGACCTCGACCGTATCGCCGGGCTTCATGAACAGAGGCGGGGTGCGCTTGAAGCCGACGCCTCCCGGCGTGCCGGTGACGATCACGTCCCCCGGCAGCAAGGTCATGATCGTCGAGCAATAGACGATCAGATCGGGGACATCGGTGATGAGGAGATCCGTGGTCGTCCGCTGCACGGTCTCGCCATTGAGGCGGGTCTGCAGCGTCAGTTTCGACGGGTCGGGAATTTCATCAGCCGTGACCAGCCAGGGGCCGAACGCGCCAGACCGGTCGAAGGTCTTGCCCGACAGGAATTGCGATGTATGGCGCTGCCAGTCGCGGATGCTGCCTTCATTGTAGCAGGAATAGCCGGCGATGTGCGCGAGCGCGTCCTGGCGCCGGATGTGCCGGCCGGCTTTCCCGATCACGAGCGCAAGCTCGCCCTCGTAGTCGAAATGTTCGGAGACACCAGGGCGAATGACCGGCTGCAGATGGCCGACTTGGCTGGTGGGAAAGCGCGCAAACAGCGCAGGTTTCTCGGTGACGGTCCGCCCGGTCTCGGCGACGTGGTCGCGATAGTTCAGGCCAACGCAGATGATCTTGCCGGGATCAGGGATGACGGGCGCGAAGGTGATTGCATCGAGCGGATAGTCGGCCTGTTCGCGGGCGAGCAGTTCGGCGGCGTGACCGAGCGCATCCGCCTCGATCAGCGCGCGCAGGCTCTTCGACGGCAGGCGCCGGCCGAGGTCGACCACACCGTCTCCCTTCACCGCGCCGTATCCGGGACGCCCATCGATCACAAAGGAAACCAGCTTCATACGTGAACCCTCTCAGCAAAACGGAAACGATCAGGCGGTGCTCGGCCGCGGCGCGAGGACGGCGAGGCCGGACAACAGCGCGGCGAGATCTTCACTCTTCTGCACGGCACCCAGGATGTAGCGGTCCGGGCGCATCAGCACGGCGGCGAAGCCGTGCTCATCGAGCCAACCGTCGAGGCCGCTAGCCTCCTCGCCGGAAATGATGGCGACGTCAGCCGCCGCCAAGCCGGCATGATGCTGCTCGATCACCGCGGCACCGAGTCCAGACCGGCACAGCAGCGCGAAGCGATAGCCGACGCGGTCGTCGCTGCGGCCGAGATCGCGGGTGCGGAATTGCGGCGCCAGCTTTCCCGTCATGCTTCGATCGCCGCCGGCGAGGCCCGGGCCGAGCACTGGCTTCTGCACGTCGAGCTTGAGCTGGCCGTCGCCCTGTGCCGTGCCGGTCGCAAGCGCCGCCTCGACCGCCTTGGTGTTGATGAGCCCACCCAGCCGGATCGCGAGCTCGATGAATTCGCGCACATGCGGCGCGCGCTCGCTCTGATAGGTGTCGAGAAGATCAGGCGTTGCCTTCCGGGCAGTCACATGGGCCAGCTTCCATGCGAGGTTGGCCGCGTCGCGAATGCCGGCACACATGCCCTGACCGAGGAAAGGCGGGGTCTGGTGCGCGGAATCACCTGCGAGCAAGAGCCGTCCGGCACGCCATTGCAGGGCGACCGCGGAGTGGAATGTGTAGACGGCGGCGCGTTCGATCTCGGCCTCTGCGGGCTGGAGCCAGGGCGAGAGCAGCTCCCACACGCGCGCCGGTTGGGTGATCTCGACCGCGTCCTCGGCAGGACGAACCGTGATCTCCCACCGGCGCCGGTTGCCGGTGCCGCGAATATAGGTTGCGGGACGCTGCGGGTTGCAGTGCTGGACGCTGATGTCGCCGAGATCGGGCCGCTCTTTCCTCAGCAGCACGTCGCAGACGAGCCAGCGCTCGTGAAAGCCGAGATCGTCCAGCGCCGAGCCGATGAAGCGGCGCACCAGCGAACGTGCACCGTCGCAGCCGATGACATAGGCGCAGGAGATGTCGACGAGCCGGCCGGTACCGAGGTCTTCATAGCGAACGCGCGCACCGTTGTGGTCCTGCTCGAGCGCGAAGACGTCACAGCGCGTGCGCAGCTCGACATGAGGCCAGCGCGCGAGTCCCTTGTTGAGCACGTTTTCGAGATCGGGCTGGTGGAATCGGTAGCTCAGATTCCAGCCCATCGAGGTCGGCTCGCGGGTGCGCGGCCAGTCGAGCAGCAGCCGTCCCTCGGCATCGACGAAGCGCATGCCGGGACTCAATGTAAGGTGGGGCAGGATGGCGTCGGCAAGGCCGATGGTCTGGAACACGCGCATGCATTCGTCGTCGAAATGCACCGCGCGCGGCAAATGATAAGCCTTGGCTTCGCGCTCCAGGATCAGGGTGCGGATGCCGCACAGGCCGAGCAGGTTGGCGAGCGTCGAGCCGACGGGCCCGCGACCGACGATGACGACGTCGAAGCTTCCGGAATGTGCAGCCATGTTGCTCATGGCTGCATCTGTTCCGCAACCGCCTCGCACCTTCAAGGCGCGGTCGCAAACTGTCCGCGCAGCGGACGCTCAGGCCTGGACGGGGATCGCGGCCGCGGCGTCGCGCAATGGACCCGCGTACTGAGCGACAGCCTCCTCGAGGGTCATGGCGGAGCGGATCCAGATGATCGAAATGCAGCCGAACACGACGTCGCCCCGCACGATCGGCACCGCGATCGACGACGTCTTCGGATTGAATTCGCCCTCGTTGCGGATCGCATAGCCGCGCTGAGACGTTTCCGTCATCATGCGCTGCAGCCGCTCGGGCGCCAGGAAGGAAACGTCCTCCGCCTTCTCGATGCGTCGCAGGTGGTTGATGATGATGTCCCGCTCTGCGGGCGGGCAAGCGGCCAGATAGGCCCGGCCGGCCGAGGTCTGCAGCATCGGCAGGCGCTTGCCGATCATGCTGCGATCGATCGAGAGCGGGCTGCGCGCATGCGTAGTCTCCTGGATGACCATCGCGCCGTTCTCATAAGTCGACAGATCGACCGGCCAGATCAGGCTGCGGCTGAGCTCGGCGAGATAGGGCGCGGCGACCTGGCAGATGAAGATGCCGGGATCATAGCCGTCGCCGAGGCTCAATGCGTGGCGCGTCACCCGGAAGCGGTCGTCGCTGGCGCTGCGCGCGACATAGCCGAGTTCCTCGAGTGTTTCGAGCAACCGATAGACCGTGGGCCGCGGCAGATCGAGCTGGCGCGCCACGTCGCCGGCGCGAATGCCCCCGGACCGATTGACCGCGCGCAGCACGTCGAGCCCCCGCTTGAAGGCGCGGACACCCTCCGCAGGACGGGCTTGCGGAGATCGCGTCCGTTGCTTGGACACTTGGAAAATCCTCCCTGTTCTTCGTTTCCGTCCGCCGATACCGTCTTGAGAACGCGAGCCGGATGCAGGGGCGGCAGTCTACTGCAGGACCGCGCGGAGCTGATACGAAATTCCGCCCGCACCTTTCGGGAGAAAACAAGATGGAAATAACGGCGCTCGGTTACATCGGCATCAAGTCGTCCCAAGCGGAGCAGTGGGGACGCATGGCGACCGAGCTCCTCGGGATGCAGCGCGTGGATCGCGCGGCCAGCGTGCAGGCCTATCGGATGGATGATCGCAAGCAGCGGCTGATCGTCGATGGCAGCGGCGATGGCGGGCTCGCTGTCATGGGTTGGGAGGTCGGCGACGCCGCGGCGCTCGCGCGCCTCGCGAGCCGTCTCGACGACAACGGCGTGAAGGTGGCCCGCGGTTCGCAGGCACTGGTCGACGAGCGTCATGTCACCGAGCTGATCTGCTTTCAGGATCCCGCCGGCAACACGATCGAGGTGTTCTGGGGTGCAGCTGTCGCCTCGGATCCCTTCAGGCCGGGACGTCCGATCTCCGGCTTTCGCACCGGGCCGCTCGGCATGGGGCACGTCGTCCTCAACGTCGAGGACGTCGAGCCGCTGCTGCGGTTCTATCGCGACCTGCTCGGCTTCAAGGTGTCCGACTTCGGACTGACGCCGTACAAGCTCTATTTCTTCCACGTCAACGGCCGCCACCACAGCTTCGCGATGGTCGGCTCCGGTCGCCGCACACTGCATCACTTCATGGTGGAACTAGGTAGTCTCGACGACGTCGGTCAGGGCTACGACCTGGCACAGCTCGACGACGGGCGCGTGGCCTACACGCTCGGCCGTCACACCAACGACCACATGACCTCGTTCTACGTCAACACGCCCTCCGGCTTCTTCATCGAATATGGCTGGGGCGGCCGGGTGATCGATCCCGCGACCTGGCAGCCGCATGAGACCTTTGACGGTCCGTCATTGTGGGGGCACGAGCGATTGTACCTGCCGGATGAGCAGCGCAAGCGCCTGCGCGATATGCGGCTGTCCGCGGCTGCACGCGGCGTTCGCGTGCCGGATCCTCGCGTTTCGGCACTGAACTGCGCGTGGCTCGACGCCGTGGTCGCGCAGGAGTGAGCTAAGCAGCGCGCTAAACCGGAATCCGCACGCTCGCCCGCAACCCGCCCATCGGGCTGTCGCCGAGGGTGATGTCGCCGCCATGGGACCGCGCGATGTCGCGGGCGATGGCGAGGCCCAGGCCCGTGCCGCCCTCGTCCTGGTTGCGCGCGTCGTCGAGGCGCAGGAACGGCTTGAACACCTCCTCGCGCATGTCGGCCGGGATGCCCGGGCCGTCATCGTCGACGGTGATGGTGAGGTAGCGGTGGTCGCGATGGCCGGTGATGGCGATCGCATCGGCATGGCGGGCGGCGTTGGAGACGAGATTGCCGAGGCAGCGCTTCAGCGCCTGCGGCTTCACGGTGACCACAGGCAGGCCGTGGAACGAGACCGTGGCGGAATGGCCGTTGCGCTCGGCGTCGCCGCGCAGCTCCTCGAGCGCGTTGGAGATGTCGGTCGGCTGCGCGATCTCGCCATTGTCGCCGCGTGCGAACGCCAGATAATCCTCCAGCATGTGCGACATCTCGTCGACGTCCTTGCGCATGGCGTCGATCTCGGGACTGTCGCCGAGCAGCGCCAGCTCCAGCTTGAAGCGCGTCAGGATGGTGCGCAGGTCGTGGCTGACACCGGCCAGCATCGCCGTGCGCTGCTCCAGGGTGCGCTCGATGCGCGCCTTCATCTCCAGGAAGGCGTGTGCCGCACGCCGCACCTCGCGCGCGCCGCGCGGCCGGAAGTTCGGCACCTCGCGGCCCTTGCCGAAACTCTCGGCGGCATCTGCGAGGCGCAGGATCGGCTTGATCTGGTTGCGCAGGAACAGCACCGAGACGATCAGCAGGATCGAGGAGGTGCCGACCATCCAGAACAGGAAGATATCGGTGTTCGACGCGTAGGCCGCGCCACGCTGCGCGAACACGCGCATCACGGCGTCATCGAGCGCGATGCGGATCTCGACCAGATTGGAGCGGCCGACGGTGTCGATCCAGAACGGGCGGCTGATCTGGCGGCCGATCTGGCTCGACAGCGACTGGTCGAGCAGGTTGAAGAACGGCTTTGGCCCCGGCGGCGGCATGTCGCCGGCGGGCAGGAAGTCGACCACCAGGTTGAGCCGCTGCTGCGCGATCCGGCGCAGCATGGTGCGGTCCTTGTCCTGCGGATAGCCCTTGTAGATGTCGATCAGCGCGGCGACGTCCTGCACAACGGCGGCGGAGAGGCGTCGTGTCACCGTGTTCCAGTGCCGCTCCATGAACACGCCCGCGACCACCGTCTGCAGGATCACCATCGGCACGATCATGATCAAGAGCGCGCGGGCATAGAGGCCGGTCGGCATCCAGCCCTTGAACGCGTTGCCGACCAGGCTGTTGGCGCGCGACACCCGCCGCGACGCGGTGCGGATCAGGGTGAGGCCGGTGTCGAGCGTGCTCATGATAATCCTAACGCGCGCCGTTTCCGTCATTGCGAGGAGCCCCCGGGCCTCGCCCGCGGCGAGCCCGAGGGCAGGCTCCGCGACGAAGCAATCCAAAATCGTCGCGGGACTCTGGATTGCTTCGCTTCGCTCGCAATGACGCGGAGATGCCAGGTCGTTTCAGGTCTTGCGGTGAGGAAGCTAGCTCAGATGCTTTCAAGGCAACGTGGTCGGAATGGCCCGGCATATCAACCGCTCATCTCAACCCGACGTCATCAGCCGGTAGCCGATGCCGCGCACGGCCTGCAGGAACAGCGGATTGGCCGGATCGCTCTCGAGCTTGCGGCGCAGGCGGTTGATCTGGACGTCGACGGCGCGCTCGTTGACGGTGCCGTTGCCGGTCAGCGCGCCGCGCGGCACGGTCTCGCCGCGGGCATTGGCGAGGATGCGCAGCATCTCGCGCTCGCGGTCGGTGAGGTGGACGATCTCCTCGCCCTGCTTCAGCTCGCCGCGCGCCAGATGATAGACGAACGGCCCGAACGCGATCTGCTCGACGACCTCCTCGGCCGGCGGCGGCGCGGCGCGCTTGAGGATGTTGCCGATGCGCAGCGCGAGCTCTCGCGGTTCAAAAGGTTTTGCGACGTAGTCGTCGGCGCCGAGCTGCAGGCCCTCGATGCGGCTCTCCGGCTCGGCCCGTGCGGTCAGCATCACGATCGGCACCGAGGATTGCGTGCGGATGAAGCGGGCGAGGTCGAAGCCGCTTTCGCCGGGCATCATCACGTCGAGGATCAGGAGATCGAAATGCAGTCCCGTCAGCTTGGCGCGGGCATCGCTCGCGCTCGCCGCGGTGGTGACGCGATAGCCTTCGCCGCGCAGGAAGCGCGACAGCAGGTCGCGGATGCGGCGGTCGTCGTCGACGAGCAGGAGATGCGGCGCGTCGTCGGCCGGCGTCTGCTGATGATGCGGGGCGATGGCGGCGATCGTCACGGTCACTCCTTGGCAGCGGCGACAGGCGTCTTGAAGATGGCTTCCAGCACCTTGTCCGGATCGTCGCGATCGATCATCGCGCGCAGGAACTGCCGGACCTTCTCGGCGCCGGCCGGTCCGATCTGCTCCAGCGCGCGATCGATGCGCCGCGTCTGCAGCCCGGCCAGCTTGGCGACCAGCGCCTCGCCCTTCGGCGTGGCGAAAAGAAGGCGCTGCCGGCGATCATTGTTGCCGGTCTTCTGCACGATGTAGCCTTCGTCGAGCAGCTGCTTGAGCACGCGTCCGAGCGACTGCTTGGTGATGCGCAGCACGTCGAGCAGATCGGCGACCTTCAGGCCCGGATAGCGTGTGACGAAATGCATCACGCGATGATGCGCGCGGCCGAAGCCGAACGCCTCCAGCTCATGATCGGCGTCGCCGACGAAGTCGCGATAGGCGAAGAACAAGAGCTCGATGATGTCCCAGCGCAGCGGCTCGCCGCCGGCGGCCGCGGAGGGCTCAGCCGCGCGCAGCTCGGGGCTCAACGTCGGAGACGAGAAATTTATGTCAGCCATATTGACGTTTCTGCGGTTCAATGTTACAAAACAATCGTCCGCTACGAAATTTTAGATCGTTTCATCGGCGGGCGATGGGTCTCCAGGCGTGTCTGAACGGGCCGTAGGCAACCCCGACGGGCATCCCTGGGCGACGTATCGAACAACCGTGTGATGTCGAGCGGCATTTCGGCAAACCATACTGGACTTCCGCCGGGCGCAAAAGCATGTCCTGTGGTGGCATGCTTGCCCGGTGACCGGCTCAAAAGCCGGTCGCGGCAGGTCCGAAATTCAAAAAGCCGACTGGCCCGATCGGACGGGTCGGCGCCAGAACTCGCGAATGGCGATCAAGCGGGGGAAGCAAGGACATGACTTTGACATTCGACATCAAGCCGACGACGAACCCGACCTCCGACCAGGAGCGTGCTGCCAAGCTCGCCAATCCGGGCTTCGGCCGGGTGTTCACCGATCACATGGCCGTGGTCCAGTACAGCCAGGACAAGGGCTGGCACAGCGCACGGGTCGAATCCCGCGCCAACTTCCCGCTCGATCCGGCCGCGGCCGTCCTGCATTACGCGCAGGAGATCTTCGAGGGCCTGAAGGCCTACAAGCGCGACGATGGCGGCGTGAACCTGTTCCGCCCCGATGCCAACGCGAAGCGGTTCTGGAACTCGGCCGAGCGCATGGCGATGGCGCAACTGCCGCCGGAGGTTTTCATCGAGGCGGTCGAGCAGCTCGTCCGCATCGATCGCGCCTGGATCCCGGGCGGCGAGGGCAGCCTCTATCTGCGCCCGTTCATGATCGCCAACGAGGTGTTCCTCGGGGTGAAGCCGTCGGCCGAGTACATCTTCGCGGTCATCGCCTCGCCGGTCGGCTCCTATTTCAAGGGCGGGCCGGCGCCGGTCTCGATCTGGGTCTCGGAGAACTACACCCGGGCCGCGGTCGGCGGCACCGGCGGCGTCAAATGCGGCGGCAACTATGCCGCGAGCCTCAAGGCGCAGGCCGAGGCGATCCAGCATGGCTGCGACCAGGTCGTGTTCCTTGATGCGATCGAGCGCCGCTATGTCGAGGAGCTCGGCGGCATGAACGTGTTCTTCGTGTTCGACGACGGCTCGCTGTCGACGCCGCCGCTCGGCACCATCCTCCCCGGCATCACCCGCGATTCCATCATCAAGCTGGCGCGCGATGCCGGCCGCGAGGTGCGCGAGGAGGCGTATTCGATCGACCAGTGGCGGACGGACGCCAAGAGCGGCAAGCTGAAGGAAGCGTTCGCCTGCGGCACCGCCGCGGTGATCTCGCCGATCGGCAAGGTGTGCTCGGCGAGCGGCGACGTCCTGATCAACGGCGGCGAGGCCGGCCCGGTCGCCATGGGCCTGCGCAAGCAGCTGGTCGACATCCAGTACGGCCGCAGCCCCGATCCGCATCAGTGGATTCGGGACGTGAAGTAGGGGCATGCCTCCCTAGCGCTTGCAGGTTCTGGGAACAGTCTAGCCGCGATGACGGTTTGCTCCCTCCCCCGCTTGCGGGGGAGGGCTGGGGAGGGGGAAGCCCCGTAAAGACCACCGTTGGGGCGCCCCCACCCTAACCCTCCCCCGCACGCGGGGAGGGGGCGCACCGCATGCGTGGCGGAAGCGTGGCTCTCACTGAGAATGCTGAGCCAGTGCCATGCGCCAGCGCCTGACCCGGCCTTCGGGTTGCCGCACCGCGCCCCGGCTGCTACCAACCAAGCAACGCATTCCATCCCGTAGGGTGGGCAAAGGGCCGCGTAGCGGACCGTGCCCACCACTTCGGCGTTTATCAGCCATGGTGGGCCCGCTGCGCTTGGCCCACCCTACGTTCCGGTCCCCATGTCCGACAAACCGAAGAAACCCCAGAAGCTGAAGGCGCGGCTGCCGCGCGGGCTCGAGGATCGCGGCCCCGCGGCGATAGCCGCCACGCGCGAGATGGTCGAGAAGATCCGCGCCGTCTATGAGCGCTACGGCTTCGAGCCGGTGGAGACGCCGGCGTTCGAATACACCGACGCGCTCGGCAAATTCCTGCCCGACCAGGACCGTCCGAACGAGGGCGTGTTCTCGTTCCAGGACGATGACGAGCAGTGGATCTCGCTGCGATACGACCTGACCGCGCCGCTCGCACGCTACGTCGCCGAGAATTTCGACGCGCTGCCGAAGCCATATCGCAGCTATCGCGCCGGCTACGTTTTCCGCAACGAGAAGCCCGGCCCTGGCCGCTTCCGCCAGTTCATGCAGTTCGACGCCGACACCGTCGGCTCCGGCTCGCCGGCAGCGGACGCCGAGATGTGCATGATGGCGGCGGATGCGATGGAGGCGCTGGGGATTCCGCGCGGCTCGTATGTCGTGAAGGTGAACAACCGCAAGGTGCTCGATGGCGTGATGGAGGCGATCGGCATCGGCGGTGATGAGCACGCGGGCCGTCGGCTGACGGTGCTTAGGGCAATCGACAAGGCCGACAAGTTTCCGATTTCAGAGATCAAGAAGCTGCTCGGCGAGGGCCGCTGGGACGGCGGCGAGGTCGGCAAGGGTGATTTCACCAAGGGCGCGGGCCTGACTGAAAGTCAGATCGACTCCCTGCTGACCTTCTTCGAGATGAAGGTCGCGGAGCCGCAAATCCAAGGTGAGGAGCAGGATCTGCAGTTCAACGCCCAGGTCTTGGCGAGCGTTGCTCAGCGGAAATTGTTCATGTCCTCGCCGGCCTATGTGGAAGGCGTCAACGAGCTGACCGAGATCGCCAGACTGTGCAGCGCGTCCGGTTACGGTTACAGCCGCGTCCGCGTCGAACCCTCCGTCGTCCGTGGGCTCGAATACTACACTGGCCCCGTTTACGAAGTTGAGCTCCTGCTCGAGACCAAGGACGAGAAGGGCCGTCCCGTGCGCTTCGGCTCGGTCGGCGGCGGTGGCCGTTATGACGGTCTCGTCTCGCGCTTCCGTGGCGAGCCGGTGCCGGCGACCGGATTTTCGATCGGCGTCTCGCGTCTGCAGGCGGCGCTGACCTTGCTCGGCAAGCTCGATACGCGGCCGGCGTTCGGGCCGGTGGTCGTCACCGTGTTCGATCGCGAGCGCGTCGCGGACTATCAGAAGATGGTGTCGACCCTGCGCAATCACGGCATCCGCGCCGAGCTCTATCTTGGCAACCCGAAGAACATGGGCAACCAGCTCAAATATGCCGATCGCCGCAACGCGCCCTGCGTCATCATCCAGGGCAGTGACGAGAAGGCGCGCGGCGAGGTGCAGATCAAGGATCTGATCGAGGGTGCGAAAGCTGCCGCCGCGATCGCCTCCAACCAGGAATGGCGGGAGAGCCGCCCGGCGCAGTTCTCCTGCAAGGAGGACGAGCTCATAGCCGGCGTCCGCGACGTGCTCGCGCGCCATGACGTGAGCTGGGGGTAGGCATTCCTTGCGGTCGTCATGCCCGGCCTTGTGCCGGGCATCCACGTCTTGTTTGATTGGAGAAACGTGGATGGCCGGGACAAGCCCGGCCATGACGAGGGAGAGAGCGAATGCCCGAGATCACCGTGAGCATGGCCGCCGGCCGCACCGACGAGCAGAAGGCCAACATGATGCGCGACATCACCCAGGCGCTGGTGACGCATCTCGGCGTCGATCCGGAAGCGGTGGTGATCCAGATCAACGAGGCGCCGCTGACGCACAAGATGAAGGGCGGCAAGACCTTCGTCGAGCGCCTGGCCGAGCAGAAGAAGTAGTTGGCCGTCGTCCTGGCGAAAGCGAGGCCATGACATCTGTCTCGACGATCACCGCCGTCGTCCCGGCGAACGCCGGGACGCCTACCCCCAGGGAGCGGTTCGAGGCGCGCTGGTCATTGGCCTTTTGTCCATCACGACCGCCACGACGTATGGATCCCGGATCGGCGCGCGCGTGCCGCGCGCTTGTCCGGGACGACAGCACAGTTCGGAGCAGCCATGGACGCACGTGAGATCATCAAGCCCGGCATGCGCGCCGAGCGCCTGCTGGTGGTGCCGCCGGAGCGCACCGTCGGGCATTTCGTCCCCCATATGCCCATGGTCTATGCGACGCCGATGATGATCCTGGAGATGGAGATGACCTCGGGCGACGCCATCAACCCGGCGCTGCCGCCGGGCTGGGTCACGGTCGGCACCGAGGTCAATGTCCGCCATCTCGCGGCGTCGCCGGTCGGCGCCACCATTCGCACCGTCGCCGAGGTGATCGAGGTCGAGCGCCGCGTCATCCGCTTCTCGGTCGCGGCCTATCATGGCGAGGTGAAGATCGGCGACGGCCGCCACGGCCGCGGCCTCATCAATGTCGAGCAGTTCAAGAAGCGCTTCGGCGTGACGTAGCCGCACCGCGCTAGACCGACTGGCCCGTCTTCAACAGTGAGCAGCCGGTGATCTTGAGGCTGCCGTCGGGCTGGGTCTGCAGCGTGTAGAGCGCCTCCCACGCCTCGCCTTCGGCATCGACGATGTGGACGCGCTGCGCGATGCTGCCGTCCTCGACCTGCGCGGCGCCGAATTCGAAGCTGCGATGGCGATAGACCGGCGGATAGCCGCTCTTGACCATGCTCATGAAGATCTCGACGCTCGGAAACAGCGCCTGGATCTCCGGCGCGGCCTGGGCATAGGCGGTCGCGCCGTCGTCGCGCGCCAGCGCCTGCTCTTGGGCGCGAATCACGCTCTGCGCCGCGCTGGCGTCGGCCGCGGCGGCGGGGCGGACCAGCAGCGCCAGCAGCAGGACGAGCGGCACCAGAATGCGCATGTCGTGTCCTCCATCGGCGGTTCGGATCGATCTATCATGCGCCACGCGCCGCCCGTGACAAGCCTGCCGTGGCGCGTCAATGTCGCGGACCGGCGGCGATCGACCGGCTGGATTGTGTCGACATCCTCACGTCTTCGCGAGCCATGCAGCGCGCGCGGTGCCGGTCGCGATGGGACCGGCTTGATCTGGTCCGACCCGGCGCGAATCATGCATGCAGGGCGGCGAACCACACAGGGGCAGCATGACCGATTTTTCCAGGACTCGAGCGCTCTTCGCGATCCCTGAAGGGGTCATCTATCTCGATGGCAACTCGCTCGGCGCGCTGCCGTCGGCCGTGCCCGCCCGCGTTGGCCGCATGATCGAAGCGGAGTGGGGGCAGGAGCTGATCCGCGGCTGGAACACCGCCGGATGGATGGTGCAGCCGCGCCGGGTCGGCGATCGCATCGCGCGGCTGATCGGGGCCGCGCCCAGCACGGTCGTGATGGGCGATACGCTCTCGATCAAGGTGTATCAGGCGCTCGCCGCGGCGCTGTCGCTCAATCCGGGACGCCGGGTCGTCCTGTCCGACAGCGGCAATTTCCCGTCCGATCTCTATATGGCGCAGGGCCTGGTCCGCATGCTCGGCGACCGCGCCACCTTGAAGGTGGTCGAGCCCGAGCAGGTGGAGGCGGCGATCGACGACAGCGTCGCCGTGCTGATGCTGACCGAGGTGGATTACCGCACCGGCCGCATGCACGACATGGCCGCGCTGACGAAGAAGGCGCACGCGGCTGGCGCGCTCACGGTGTGGGACCTCGCGCATTCCGCCGGCGCCGTGCCGGTCGACCTCGCCGGCGCCGAGGCCGACTTCGCGGTCGGCTGCACCTACAAATATCTCAATGGCGGGCCCGGTGCGCCGGCCTTCATCTATGTCGCGCCGCGTTACGCAGACATCGCGCCGCCGGCGTTGTCCGGCTGGATGGGGCACGAGGCGCCGTTCGCCTTCGATCTCGACTACCGCCCCGGCGGCGGCATCGAACGCATGCGCATCGGCACGCCGCCGATCATTGCGCTCGCCGCGCTCGATGCCGCGCTCGACGCCTGGGACGGCGTGTCGATGCAGGACGTGCGCGCGGCCTCGATCGCGCTGTCGGAATTGTTCATCGCCGAGGTCGAGAAACGCTGTCCGTCGCTGACCTTGGCGTCGCCGCGCGATCCGTCGCGGCGCGGCAGCCAGGTGTCGTTCCGCCATCCCGACGGCTATGCGATCATGCGGGCGCTGATCGCGCGCGGCGTGATCGGCGACTTCCGCGCGCCGGATGCCCTGCGCTTCGGCTTCACGCCGCTCTATCTCGGCGAGGCCGAGGTGCGCGGCGCGGTCGACCTCCTCGCGGAGGTCCTCGACAATAAACTGTGGGACAGACCCGAATATCGCCAGAAGGAGCTCGTGACGTGAGCAACGGTCCCTACGATCCCGCCACCGAAGGTGCGCGGATGAATTTCAAGGGACGGATGTCCTATGGCGACTATCTGATGCTGGATCGCCTGCTCGACGCCCAGGCGCCGCTGTCCTCGGCCCATGACGAGCTCTTGTTCATCATCCAGCACCAGACCTCCGAGCTATGGATGAAGCTCGCCATCCACGAGATCAAGGCGGCAATGGCCGCGATCGCCAAAGACGACGTGCAGCCGGCGTTCAAGATGCTGACGCGGGTGTCGCGCATCTTCGAGCAGCTCAACGGTGCGTGGGACGTGCTGCGCACGATGACCCCGAGCGAATACACGCTGTTCCGCGACAAGCTCGGCGAATCCTCGGGCTTCCAGTCGTTCCAGTATCGCTCGATCGAATTCCTGCTCGGCAACCGCAATCTGGCGATGCTGCGTCCGCATGCGCATCACCCGGAGCTGATCGCCGAGCTGGAAGCGATCCTCGCGAGGCCCAGTCTGTATGACGAAGCGCTGCGCCTGTTGGCGCGGCGCGGTTTCTTCATCGGCGCCGACGGGCAGCGCACCGACTGGCGCGGCACGCGCAGCGAGAGCGCGGAGGTGACGGCCGCCTGGACCAGCGTCTATCGCGATCCGCAGCGGCATTGGGAATTGTATGAGCTCGCCGAGAAGCTGGTCGATTTCGAGGATTATTTCCGCCGCTGGCGCTTCAACCACGTCACCACGGTGGAGCGCATCATCGGCTTCAAGACCGGCACCGGCGGCACCAGCGGCGTCAATTATCTGCGCAAGATGCTGGAGATCGTGCTGTTCCCCGAGCTCTGGAAGCTGCGCACCGGGCTGTGAGCCTCGCGCTCATCATTCGATCAGGAGATCCTCATGCTCTATGCCGTCAAGGACTGGGACAACGCCTATGCCAATGGCCCCAACATCGCCGGCGGCGAGCGCTGGCCCGGGCTGTGGGTCGCGCCGGCGGAGGCGTATCGTACCGAAATGGCGGGGCAAGGCCGCGCCAGGCTCGACATCGCCTATGGCGCGCACGACCGTCAGCGCCTCGACCTGTTTCTTCCCGAGGGGACGCCGAAGGGCCTCGTCGTGTTCGTGCATGGCGGCTATTGGATGCGGCTCGACAAGAGCTTCTGGTCGCATCTCGCGCAAGGCTCCATCGCGCGCGGCCATGCCGTGGCGATGCCGTCCTACCGGCTCTGTCCCGAGGTCGGCATCGCCGATATTTCGGCCGACGTGGCGCAGGCGATCGCGCGGGCGATGGACGAGGTCGCGGGGCCGGTGGCGCTGACCGGGCATTCCGCCGGCGGCCATCTCGTCAGCCGCATGATTTGCCGCGGCGCGCCGCTGCCGCCGGAGCGGCAGGCGCGGATCAGCAACGTTGTTTCGCTCTCCGGCCTGCACGATCTGCGCCCGCTGCAGCGGACCGCGATGAACGAGACCTTGCACATCGACGATGCCGTGGCTGCCAAGGAAAGCCCGGCACTGCTGGTGCCGGTCCTTGGCGCCCGTGTCACCGCCTGGGTCGGCGGCGCGGAGCGCAACGAATTCCGCCGCCAGGCCCAGCTGCTCGCCAACATCTGGACCGGGCTCGGGGCCTCCACTGCCTATGTCGAGGCGCCGGACCGACACCATTTCGACGTGATCGACGAGCTGGCGGATCCGGAGAGTGGGTTGGTGCAGGCGCTGGTGGGGTGATCTCCAGCAGCGCTTGCCCCGAACTCCGTTCATAAGTTCTGCGGTGACAGCGCCACGATCTCATCTCCCCTCCCCGCAAGGGGGAGGGGAGCGCACCGTCAGCGCGGTGATTTCTCGAATCTAACGGATCGTTGCGTCAGCTCTCCGCCACCGCATCTCCCCACGCATGGAAGATCTCGGTCGCGCCGCTGTTCACGTCGCCCTCGCGCATCACGACGCTGGGGCAGGCGAATTTCATCGGCATGGTCTGCACGGGGGCTGGCGCGGTCTCGAACTTCGCCGTGAGCGCGTCCATCACCTCCTCCGGCAGGCGCGTATCTGCGCCGACCACGTCACCCTCGCTGGCGTCGATGCGAGGCTGGTGGATCGCCGTGTCGAGATCCATGCCGAAGTCCATTACGAAGGAGAGCATCTGCGCCACGGCGGGCAGGATGCGCCGGCCGCCGGAGGCGCCCAGCGCGAGGCGGCGGCCGTCGGCGGCCTGCGCCACCACCGGCGTGTAGTTGGTGAGGCAGCGCTTGCCCGGCGCCAGCGAGTTCGTCGTGCCGGGCGTCGGGTCGAACCACATGATGCCGTTGTTCATCATGATGCCGCTCTGCGGCGCTTGGAATTTCGAGCCGAAGCCGGACAGCAGGGTCTGCGTCACCGCGGCCATGTTGCCGTCGTGGTCCACCACCGAGTAGTGCGTGGTGCAGGCCGGTGCCAGATATTCGGCGCCGAGCGCGCGCTTGCCGGGCGCATCGCCCATGTCGTTGAGCCGTTCGCGATAGGCCGACTGCATCGCTTCGGCATAGGCGATGAAGGCGCTTGCATCAGGCGTCTTGCCCGAGGCCGTCACGCGCGCCTGCATCAGCCGCAAGGCGTGTGCGAGCGTCGGGCCGGCCGTCAGCTCCGGTGTCGCGAACACCGTGCCGCCGCGATAGGGAATGCGTAGCGGCTCGCGGTGATGTGCCTCGAACGCGGCGAGGTCATCCACTGAAAGCGCGCCACTAGCGGCCTGGATGTCGCGGCTGAGCGAGCGCGCAATGTCGCCCCGGTAGAAGTCGCGCGCGCCGGCGCTGGCAAGATGTGCCAGCGTCGCCTTCAACTGCTCCTGCGGCAGCCGCGTCACCGCCTTGGCGCCCCATTGCGGATTCGGCGGCAAACCATCCTTCAGATAGGCCGCGGCGCTGCCGGGATAGCGGCGCAGGTCTGCGGCGCAGCTCGAGATCATCACGGTGGTCCACCAGTCCACCAGCAGGCCCTCGGCGGCGAGCTTCACGCTCGGTGTGACGAGATCCTGCCACGGCAGCCGCGCGTAGCGGCGATGCGCCGCCTCCATGCCCGCGACGACGCCGGGCACTGCGATCGCGCCGGGGCCGTGCAGATTGCGGTCGTCCTTGACGCGGGGCCAGGGGAAGATGTCGGCTGCGACGCTGCCGTCGTTGGCCAGCGGATAGTCCGCGACGTCAAGGCTGTCGGGGGCGCGCATGCCGTAGTCGATCACCTCGATGTGGTTGTCCCTGGCGCGGTACAGCAGCATGGCGCCGCCGCCGCCGAGGCCGCTCATCCACGGCTCGAGCACGCCGAGCGCAAAGCCGGTCGCCACCACGGCGTCGACGCAGTCGCCGCCCGCGGCGAGCACCTCGGCCCCGACCTCGGCGGCGCGCCGTGACTGTGCCGCGACGATGCCGCCCTTGCTGGTCACCGCCGGCTTGCGGATCTGCTGACGATTGGAAAACTGGTACGGCATGGCACTCCCCGATCCCGCCTGATTGTCCGGCGAATTGACACCGCCAAGCCTCGGCACACAATCGGCAACAGCGGGACGCTCCCCAGCCCGGATCGAATGACGGTTGCCTGCGTTGAGGAGATGTTTACCAATGGGTACTATGGTCTTCGGCAGACCAGATCGATCTCGATCAGCGCGTCATAGGCGAGACCGGTGACGCCGACGCAGGTGCGGGCCGGCAGCCGGCCCGGTGGGAAGAATGAACGGTAAGTTTCATTCATTGCCGTGTAATCGCGCTTGAATTCGGTCAGGTAAATCCGAGACATCACAATATGTTCGAGACCAAGGTTGAGACCTTGGAGGATGTACTTCAAGTTCTGCATCACCGCCTTCGTCTGATCCACGATGCCGTCGGGCAGCACGCCCGGTGCCTCCGGTGAATCCGGCATCTGACCGGTGACGAACACGAAGCCGTCGGTCTCGACCGCGTGACTGAACGGCGCCACGGGTTTCGTCGCGCCGGAGATCATGTGGAACTGCATGGTCGGATTCCTCTGCGAGTGAATGTGTAGGGTGGGCAAAACGGCGCCGCAGGCGACGCGTGCCCACCATCCTCAGCGGATGCGCCGCGGTGGGCACGGCGCGACGTACATCATGATCGATGTCGCAGGTTCGCGGGCGCGCCTTTGCCCACCCTACGACTTAGCATGAACTCAGCCCGCATCCTCGAACAGCCGCTTGCTGAGGATCGCGTGCACGCCCCAATTGCCGTCGACGACCTGGGTGATGCCGAAATCCACCGCCGCCGACATCAGCGCGACCGCCTCGTCCTCGCTCAGGCCTTTGATGTGCATCAGGAAGCGGCGCATCTTGCGGAAGGCATCCTTCATCGCGAGGTCGAGCGAGGAGGTCGCGTAGACCTCGCTCTGGCCCTGCGCGCCGAACTCGGCGAGATAGTTCGGGTGGCTGAAGCCGGTCAGCACCCAGTCGGTCTCGGTTTCGATCAGGGGATAGGTGAGATCGGCGAAAGGTTGTCCGGCGAGCTGCGACTTCTTGTGGAGGATGACCTGGAAGGTGCCGGTCATCGAGCATTCGATCGCGGTGCCGCCGAGCTCGCCGTCGCCCTGCGTGGCGTGGGGATCGCCGACCGACAGCAGCGCGCCGGGAACGGAGACGGGGAGATACACGGTCGCGCCCTTGCCGAGCCGCCAATTGTCGAGATTGCCGCCGAAATAGGACGGCGGAATCGAATCGACGAAGTCGGCCTCGCGTGGCGCCACGGCGATCACGCCGAAATGCGGCCGCAGCGGAATGCGGATGTTGTCGAGCACGCCGTGGCGACGCTTGATGCTGCCGGGCGCCACCGGCACGCCGGGATAGTCGTAGGTCGCATGCACCACGCCGGCCGGATCGGTCTGCGGCTCCCAGCGATAGGAATAGAGCGCGCGCGCATGCGGCTCGGAATCGTCGGCAAAGATCTCGTAGATCGTGACGGCTTCACGCGGCGCGGGCGGAGCGATCAGCTCATTGTAGTGATAGCCCCACCATGCCGCCACGCTGGAGCCGAACACGCGGCCTTCATACCCGCGGCTGCGGCTTCGCCGCGGCACGATGTCGAGGATCCGTACTTCGAGTACATCGCCGGGCTGCGCGTCCTTGATGGCGACCGGGCCGGTGCAGATGTGGACGCCAAAGCCTTCGCCGGCGCCGCGGCCGAACACGCTGGCGTCCATCGGGCCGGCGCCACGGCGGTCGACGTTCTTCTTCGCCTTGGTCCAGCCGAACACGCTGAGCGCAGCGGCATCGCCTGAGATCATCAGCTCCGGATCATCGGAGGCATGTTGGGTCAGCGTCTCCACCGTGATCGTGTCGCCGGATGCGATCTCGATCTGCGGCGGCAGCGAGCGGCTGAAATAGCCCCAATGCACGCGCTCGGCCGACACCGCGAGATGATGGTGATGCCGCCGCGCGTCCTGGTCGTTGGCCGGCGCGGGCAGGGCGATATCGCTCCTGGCCGCCGCCGGCCTCTCGCAGACGCGCTGCTGCGCCAGCGCATCCTGCGGCCAGCCGCGCTGACCGCGCGGGGTCGCCGACGTGATCGCCTGCTCGGCCTTCTGCTGCCGGAACTCGCGCGGCGACAGGCCGAAGCGGGTGCGGAAGCTGCGGCTGAAATGCGCCGAATCGGCGAAGCCGTAGCGATAGGCGATCTCGGAGATCGAATGGTTGGCTTCGGCTGGATTGGACAGGTCGGTCCAGGCCCTCTGCAGCCGCCGTTCCCTCACGTAGTGACTGAAATTGTCGCCGGCACCTTCGAATAGTCTTTGCAGATAGCGCTCTGAGATGCCTTCGGCCTGCGCCACCCGCGCCGGCGTCAGCTCGGCATCGTCGAGCCGCCGCTCGATGGTCTGGCAGATCCGGTGCAAGATCGCGGCCTGCGTCGCGCTGCTGCCGGCCTCCGTTGCTGGCACCGCCTGCTGATGCGCGAGCGTCAGCAGCAGATCGACCAGGCTCTGCGCGACCGTGCTCCATTCGGCGTCGCTGAGCGTTTCGAGCGCCCGCGCGGTGGCCTCGATGGTGCGGCAGATTACGTCGGCAAGGCCGCTTGGCGCGATCACCTGTGGGGCGGCCA
The DNA here is from genome assembly GCF_032381555.1 of Bradyrhizobium sp. SZCCHNPS1003. Classification (NCBI taxonomy): domain Bacteria; kingdom Pseudomonadati; phylum Pseudomonadota; class Alphaproteobacteria; order Hyphomicrobiales; family Nitrobacteraceae; genus Bradyrhizobium; species Bradyrhizobium sp. SZCCHNPS1003. The sequence goes on along the minus strand of NZ_JAUHIU010000001.1, from coordinate 400,187 downwards.
ATTTCAGCTTGCCGCTGATGCGGCCATGCAGGGCGTCTGATGTCACCGATAGCCCGATGGCGCGCAGATCGCGCTGGAACGCGATGTTCCAGTCGCCGATGCGCGGCAATAGCATCAGATGTCCCGCGGGGACGATGCGATGGCTGTCGCCGCTGCGGAGCACGGCGCCGTCGTCGATCGCGAGCAACGCAATCGGCAGGTCCTCATGGGTTTGCGGAACCGCGGTGATGACCTGCGAGCCCGCCGCCAGCCGCGACAGCGCGATGCCCGGCGCGCTGCGATGCGAGGCGGTCGCATGGCCGTCATAGAACGGCGCCTTGGCAGCCGGCTGCAACCCGACCGCGTTCAGGACATCACGCCACGCCTCAGGACGCTCGTCCCGCGCGTAGGATTCACTGGTGAACGGACGAAAACTCATGGCACGACCCGGGTCCGGGAATTCGAAGCAACCCCCGTGCCAGATGAGTTTCATGGTCTGTCGTCTCTGTAGCGGCATGTCGGCGCTGGCCAGTGCTTTCGTCCCGGTTTCATTGAAGCCAACGCTGTCGCCGCGCGCTGAGTGCGCTCCCCTCCCCCTTGCGGGGAGGGGTTGGGGGTGGGGGTCCACATCGGCAGTGTCGCCCGGGGCACCCCCCACCCCAACCCTCCCCCGCAAGGGGGGAGGGTGCGCACTGCGCGACGGCTTTTATGACCAACGTCGAATCAATCACACCGGAACACGTTCTTCCGGATCGTGCCGTGGACGCCCCAATTGGCATCCACCACCTGGGTGACGCCAAAGTCGGCACCGACCGACATCAGCGAGATCGCCTCGTCCTCGCTGAGATGATGCACCGTCATCAAGAAGCGGCGGAGCTTGCGGAAGGCGTCGCGCATCGCGCGGTCGAGGCTGGAATGGCTGGCGATCTCGGTCTGCGCGTTGGCGCCGAGCTCGGCGAGATAGTTCGGATAGGTGAAGCCGTACACCGACCACGCCTGGTCGGTCTCCAGCAGCGGATGCGTGAGGCCTTCGAGCTGGGTGCCGCCAAGGTCGCTCTTCTTGTGGAGGATGAACTCGAAGTCGCCGGTCAGCGAGGTCTCGATCGCGGTGCCGCCGAGCTCGCTATCGCCTTGCGCGGCATGGGGATCGCCGACCGAGAAATACGCGCCGGGCACGGCGACCGGATAATACATCCGCGCGCCCTTGCCGATGCGCCAGTCGTCGATGTTGCCGCCGGTGTAGCTCGGCGGAATCGAGGAGACGTAGTCGGCCTCCGACGGCGCCAGCCCCATGGTGCCGAAATGCAGCCGCGCCGGCACCTTGATGTTCGGCAAAATGTTCTCGCGCTTCCTGATCGTGCTGTGGTCGACCGGCACGCCGGGATAGTCGATGGTCGGATGCACGATGCCGTCGGGATCGGTCTGCGGCGTCCAGACGTAGTTGTAGACCGCCTTGGCGAACGGCTCGCCCGAGGTGTCCAGCTCGAAGATGGTGATGACCTCGCGCGGCTTCGGTTCCTCGATCAGGTCGTGATAGTGGAAGCCCCAATTGGCGGCGACGTTGGAGCCGAAGCACTTGCCGGCATGGCAGCCGCACCGGCTCGGCCGCGGCTTGATGTCGAGGATGCGCACCTCCAGCACGTCGCCGGGCTCGGCGCCCTCGATCGCGACCGGTCCGGTCAGCAGATGCACGCCAATGCCTTCGCCGGAGCCGCGGATGAACGGCCCTTCAGTCGGACCTGCGCCGCGCCGCGCCACCGCCTTGTGCTCCCTGGTCCATCTGAACACGCTCTCGGCGCCCGGATCGTCCTTGATCATGCGCTCATAATCGTCATTGGCGTGATGCGTCAGCGTCTCGATCGTGGCGCGGTCGCCGGAGCGCAGAGTGAGTGCCGGTGTCACCACCTTGGAAAAATACCCCCAATGGATGGTCTTCGGGGATACCGGCAGCAGATGGTGCTTCATGCAAGGGCCTCATGAAAGATCGGACGCGAGATCGTTGATGTTGATGTGAAGGATGAACTCATGCGACCGCACCCTTCGGCCGCTCTGCCTCCATCACCGAGAGGAAGCGTGCGGTCAGCGGGTGGCGCGGGTTGGTCAGCACCTCATGGGCCGGTCCCTCTTCGAGGATGACGCCGCCATTGAGGAAGGCGACCCGGTCGGCGACCTCGTCGGCGAAGCGGACCTGATGCGTCGAGATGATCATGGTCAGACCGTCGTCGACGGCGAGGCGGCGGATCACCTCCAGCACCTCGTTGACCAACTCGGGATCGAGCGCGGAGGTCGGCTCGTCCAACAGCAGCACGCTCGGGTTCGGGGCCAGCGCGCGGGCAATCGCCACGCGCTGCTGCTGGCCGCCGGAGAGATGCCGCGGCAGCGCATCGGCGCGATGCGACAGGCCGACGCGGTCGAGCAACTCGGCCGCGCGGCGGTCGGCCTCGAACCGGCCCAGGCCGTGCACCCAGCGCAGGGGACCTGCGACGTTCTCCTTCGCCGTGAGATGCCCAAACAGGTTGAACTGCTGGAACACCATGCCGACGCCGACATTGGCGCGCTCATTGGCGACCGCGCGCGGCGTCAGCCTGCGCCCCTGCTCGTCGAAGCCAAGCTTGCGGCCGCCGACGCGAATCTCGCCTGCATCCCAGTTCTCCAGATGATTGATGCAGCGGAGCAAGGTGCTCTTGCCGGAGCCGGAGGGGCCGAGCAGCGCGATCACCTCGCCGATGCGCACCGTGAGATCGAGCCCGTCCAGCACTCTGTTGCCGTCATAGGCCTTGCGCAACTCCTTGACCTCGACCGCGACGTTGTTGCGGGCGATGGTCGCGGCGCGCCTGGCGCGATCCTCGATCGACAGGGCGAGCGGTGGCGTTTCCTTCAGTTCGGCGGGCTCCGGCGGCGCGGCCTCGACGGTAGGTGCGGTCTTCGCAAGGTCCAGCTTTGCCGCCGGATCGACGCGGCGCCATGGCAGGTAGTCCACCAGCTTGCGTTGTTTGGCCGTGCGGTCGAGATCGAGCAGCCATTCGAGCGCGAGCTGGATGACGCTGATCGCGCCGGTCAGCAGGAGATAGATGAGACCCGAGGCGAAGAAGATCGAGAAGAAGTCGAAGGTGGAGGAGGCGAGCTGCGTCGAGCGCAAGGTCAATTCCTGGACGGCGATGACGGAGGCGAGCGAGGAGTTCTTCAGCGCGCTCACCGCCTCGTTGCCGAAGGCCGGGATCATCGTGCGGATCGCCTGCGGCGCGATGATCCGGCGCATCAGCACTGATGGCGTCATGCCGAGTGCCTGGCCGGCCAGGAGCTGGCCGCGATCGACGCCGAGCACGCCGGAGCGCAGCATCTCGGCGATGAACGGCGCCTCGTTGCAGGCGAGCGCGAGGCCCGCCGCCAGCACCGCCGGCAGCTTGATGCCGATATGCGGCAGCGCGTCGTAGGCGAACACCATCTGCAGGATCAGCGGCGTGCCGCGGAAGATCACGGTATAGCCGCGCGCAATCGCGGCCAGCAGCCAGAACCGGCTGAGCTGCATGCCGGCGAGGATGAGGCCGAGGACCAGTCCGCCGATCAGGCCGAGCGCGGTGACCTGCAGCGTGAGCTCGATGCCCATGAGCAGATACGGCATGCTGAGATAGTGCAGGAAGAGGGACATCGATGATTGCAGCCTGATGAGTGCCGTAGGGTGGGCAAAGGCGCGAAGCGCCGTGCCCACCGTGGTGTTTCGGAACAGCGTTGGTGGGCACGCTGCGCTTTGCCCACCCTACGAACTACGAAGTTGGCTCACATGCACACGTCAGCCGCTGAGCTTGGAGTGTCGCTGAGGAGCCGGTGCGCTCCCTCCCCCCTTGTGGGGGAGGGTTGGGGAGGGGGGGCCCAGCAAAGACTGTCATCTGTGGACCCCCACCCCCACCCCCTCCCCGCAAGGGGGAGGGGAGCGCGCCGTCTTCGCCGCTATCTCTCGCGTCAAACGGAGCGGTGCTCTTAGTCCGCCGTCAAAATATCCGGCTCCTTGAAGTTCGCGGGATCGAGCTGCCACTTCTTCAGCAGCTCCTGATGGATGCCTTCCTTCTGCACCTCGATCAGGGCGGCGAGCACGGCGTCGCGGAATTTCGGCTTGTCCTTCGGCACGGCGATGCCGACCGAGTAGGGGATGGTCACCGCGATCGCCTTCTCCAGCTTGTCCGGATAGGCCTTCACCGCCTGGTCCACCGTGTTGACGTCGTTGACATAGGTGTCGGCGCGGCCGGCGAGGATGGCCTGGATGCAATTGGCGTTGTTGTCGTAGAGCTGCAGCGTCGGCTCCGGCTTGCCTTCGGCCTTGCACTTCGGCGCGAGGTCCTGGATCAGCGGCACCTCGACATAGCCGGTGTTCTCGGCAGCTGCCGCGCCGCACATCGTCATGTTGATCCCGTTGATGCCCTTCGGATTGCCCTTCGCGACCAGCACGCCGTCGAACACCTTGGAGTAGGTGATGAAGTCGGCGGCCTTGGCGCGCTCCTTGGTGGCATAGATGTCGGAGATGACGATGTCGGCCTGGCCGCTCGCCAGCGTCGTCAGCAGCGCGGCGAACGTCACCGGCTTGTAGGTCAGCTTGAAGCCGAGGCAGTCGCCGATGGCTTCGCCGAGGTCGATGTCGAAGCCGACATATTTGCTCGGATCCTTCGGGTCGATCGATTCGTAGCCCGGTGTGTGCGGATTGATGGCGTTGACGAGCGTCTTACCCTTCCAGTCTGGATATTTCTCCTTGAGCGCCGCGCACCCTGCGGGCGCCGCCGCCTGTGCGTCGATCGGCGCGAGAAGTCCCGTCGCAATGATGGCGCAGAGCGCGGCAAGCCACGCGCGCCGCGCTCCAGTGAATAGCCTCGTCTGCATGTTGCCAGCTCCTTCGAACGATGTGTCGCGCTGGTCCGGCGGTGCATTGGTGCCGTCGCCCCGGTCCAAGCTCGACGGCAAGCTTAGGTGCGAGCCTGCGCGGATGACTTGTCCGTAGGCGCACAAAATATTGGATCGTGCCGGTGCAAGAATTGAGCACGCATTGCTCAAATCCGCGCCGCCGCGACGGACCGGCGCGCACGCGTCAAGTCCGCCTGCGCGGTCCTCGAAGATTCCGAAAGTCGAAAATCGGTCACGCCGGCGACGGGGCAGGTGCGCACGGCGCTAGCGCCAAGATGGAGGTGGCGCCACGTCACGCGTCAGGATCGTGGCGTCGCTGCGTCGCTCCGCCCATGCGTATGTGCATTGCGATAACTCGTGTCGCAGGCTTGGCGGCAGCGGAGCTGCCGACTACGATGCCGCCGCACAAGTTGCTGATCTGTTTGTTGAGGTGTCTGCAATGCTGTTCCGTTTTACGGGACAACCATCACTCGGCCAATTCGCGGTGCGGACACTGATCGTCGTCGCCTACGCAATCATCTTCGCGCCCGTGATCATGATCGTGGTGACCAGCTTCTTCGCGCAGGAGATCGTGAGCTTCCCGCCGCCTGGCCTGTCGCTGAAGTGGTACGCCAACGCGCTGAGCAAGCCCGAATTCCTGCGCGGCCTCGTGACGAGCTTCCAGGTCGCGCTGCTCGCGACGGCGATCGGCGTGCCCGTCGGCACCGCGGCTGCGCTCGCCATTGTGCGCGGCGAGTTCCGCGGTCGGCAGGCGCTGTCGTCGTTCCTATTGGCGCCGCTGGCGGTGCCCGGCGTGGTCGCCGGCTCCGGCCTCTACATGTTCTACGTGCTCGCCGAGGATCTGCTCGACCGCGACATCAAGGCGACGACGGAAGGGCTCGTGGCCGCGCATACGCTGCTCGCGATTCCCTGGACGGTGCGGCTGGTTGTCGCCAGCCTGCAGGGGCTCGACCGAGCCGCCGAGGAGGCCGCCGCCAATCTTGGTGCGAGCCCGTTCACGGTGTTCCGCCGCATCACCCTGCCGATGATGCGCTCAGGGATCGTTGCGGCCGCGATGTTCTCCTTCATCCAGAGTTTTGAAAATCTCGATCTGTCGATGCTGCTGGTCGGTCCCGGCCGCATTACGCTGCCTGTTGCCATGTTGAACTATCTCGAATTCCGCATCGATCCGACGCTCGCCGCCGTCGCCACCGTGCAGATCGCGCTGGTCGGACTGCTGATGGTGGTGACCGATCGCTTCGTCAAATTGTCGCGGGTGGTGTGATGGCGCAGCTCACGCTCGAGAAGCTGACCAAGCGCTTCGGCACATCCATCGGCGTGGAGGGGCTCGATCTCGCCGTCCATGAGGGCGAGCTGGTCGCGCTGCTCGGACCCTCCGGTTGCGGCAAGACGACGACCTTGCGCATGGTCGCGGGCTTCCTGCCGCCCACGAGCGGCCGCGTGCTGTTCGACCGCGAGGACGTCACGCATCTGCCGGCCTACAAGCGTGCCACCGGCATGGTGTTCCAGTCCTATGCGCTGTTTCCGCACATGAGCGCGGCCGACAATGTCGGCTTCGGCCTGGAGATGCGCGGCATCAATGCGGTCGAGCGAAAGATCAAGATCGCCGACGCGCTCAAGCTGGTGCGGCTGTCGCATCTCGCCGATCGGCTGCCGCGGCAATTGTCCGGCGGGCAGCAGCAGCGCGTCGCGCTGGCGCGCGCGCTGGTGATCAATCCGCGCATCTTCCTGCTCGACGAGCCCTTGTCGAATCTCGACGCCAAGCTGCGCGCCGAGGTGCGGCTCGAGATCCGCGCGCTGCAGCAGCGGCTCGGCCTGACCACTCTGATGGTGACGCATGACCGCGAGGAGGCGCTGACCATGGCCGACCGCCTCGTGGTGATGGAGGGCGGCCGCGTCCGCCAGATCGGCACGCCGCAGGAGCTGTACGACTCGCCGAAGGATGCGTTCGTCGCCGACTTCGTCGGCCGTTGCAACATCGTGGCGGGCCGGCGGGCGAACGAGAGCCAGTTCCGCACCAACGGCGGCCTGCTGCTACCGGTCGATGTCGCCAGCGGCGAGCGGGGCGATGCCGATGCTTTCGCGCTGCGGCCTGAACGCATTGCAGTGGTGGCCGGTGAGTCCGGCGAGGTGCGCGGCCGCGTGCTGGCGATCACCTATATGGGCGCGCAGAGCGAATATGTGGTGGCGATCGGCGACGAGACGCTGGTGGCCGTCAGGCCAACGCCCGACGCGAGCGAGCCGCTGGCAACACTCAAACCGAACGATCCCGTGTCCCTGGAATGGGACCGCAAGGTCCCGCGTCTCGTGCCGCAGACAGCTTCGTAAACACCATCCATTCACAGCAAGAGGTTCTCCCATGATTTCGCGACGTCACTTTCTCTCTGCCAGTGCCGGCGTCGCCGCGCTGGCGTCCGGCATGCCCTCTGCGCGCGCCGAGGGCGGACAGGTCGTGGTCGGCACCTGGGGCGGCGACTACGGCCAGTTGCTCTCCGATATCATCGACAAGCCGATCATGACGCCCAGGGGTTTTGAGATCGTGCAGGACGTCGCCAATGCCGATCCGCGCAAGACCAAGCTGCTGGCCGAGCGGCAGAGCCGGCGCGGCTCGATGGACGTCGCCTGCCTGTCCGACAACGACGCCTACATCGTGTCGCAATCGGATGTGTTCGAGAAGGTCGATGCGGCGCAGGTGAAGCGGCTGGACAAGGTGTTCCCGGAGCTCCGGAGCGAGATCGCGATCCCGCACATCTATTCGGCGCAGGTGATCCTCTACAACACCAACCAGGTGAAGACGCCGCCGCAATCCTTCGCGGATCTGTGGGATCCGAAATGGCGCGGCCGCATCGGTCTCGCCGACATCCTCTATCCCAACAACACGCTGGCGGCGGCGCTCGCCGGCGGTGGCGGCGTCAGCAATCTCGATCCGGCCGAGAAGAAGCTGATGGAATGGCGCTCGCTCGACGTGAAGATCTATCCTTCCAACGAGGCGCTGGCGGCGGCGCTGAAGTCGGAGGAGGTGTGGCTGACCACGATGTGGCTCGCCCGCGGCTTCATGTGGAAGAAGTCCGGCATCCCGCTCGCCCACGTCGTGCCGAAGGAGGGCACCCCGGCGATCGTGTTCCAGGCCTCGGTGCCGAAGAACGCCAAGAACAAGGCCGGCGGCTTCGCCTATCTCGACGCGATGCTGGACGCCAAGGCGCAAGGCGGCTTCGCCGACAAGATGGGCTACGTCCCGACCGTCACCGACGCCGTGCTGCCGGAGGACCTCGCCAAGCAGGTCAGCCTGACCGAGGCTGAGCGCGCCCGCCTGCTGAAGCCGGACTATGCCTATGCCGCAGGGCGCTCGCAGCGCACGCTCGACTTCTGGAACAAGGAGTTCAAGGCGTAAGCCTTGAATGATGCGCTCCTGCGGCCCCGCCGCAGGAGCTGCGGCTGAAGAGCCGACACACTCGCAATCGGAGCTCGCGCGATGGCGCTGTTGGTCGTCCCCGCCTGTCTGCTGGTCCTGGCGCTGCTGATCGGGCCGATGATCCTGATGTTCCGGATCTCGCTCAACCAGTTCAGCCCGACCCAATTGATGGTGCAGGCGCTGTCGCCGGACAACTACATCAAGGCCGCGACCGATCCGTACTACCAGCAGATCATCCTGGCCACGCTGGGCATCGCGCTGCTGTGCACCTTGCTCACGCTGATCCTGGCGTTTCCGGCGGCGTATTGGCTCGGCCGCATGGAGAGTCGCTGGAAGAGCCTGGTCGTGATCGCGACCCTGTTTCCGCTGCTGGTCGGCAACGTCGTCCGCTCCGCCGGCTGGATGGCGCTGTTCGCCCGCGACGGGCTCGTGAATACGAGCCTGATGAAGCTTGGCCTGATCTCCGCGCCGCTCGAGATCATGTACACGACCAAGGCCGTGATCATCGGCATCATCGCCGTGGTGCTGCCCTACATGATCCTGACGCTCTCGGCGGTCATCGAAAGCATTCCCCGCGACCTGGAATATGCCGCCGCCAATCTCGGCGCCTCGGGCGCGCGGGTGTTCTGGCGGGTGATCCTGCCGCTGTCCGGCCCCGGCGTGGCCGCCGGCTCGATCCTGGTGTTCGTGTTGTGCATGAACACCTATGCAACGGCGGTGCTTCTCGGCGGCCCGCGATTCAAGATGATGGCCCCGGCCGTCTACGACCAGTTCGTGCGCGGCAACAACTGGCCGATGGGCGCCGCGCTCGCCTTCATGCTGCTCGCTGTGACCATGGCCTTCACTGTGTTTGGCAGCGTGGCGTTCGCGCGGCGGTACAGGACGGGATAAGGGCGTTGGGCGTCATTGCGAGGAGCGCAGCGACGAAGCAATCCAGACTTCCTTCGTCGCCCCTGGATTGCTTCGCTGCGCTCGCAATGACGGAAAAACCATTCGTAGGGTGGGCAAAGGCGCGGAGCGCCGTGCCCACCATCTTGCAAGAGAAGGACGGACGGTGGGCACGCTACGCTTTGCCCACCCTATGCTTCGAAAATGAGGAAACGCCTTCATGACCGACCAAGCCACGATGCTGCCGGGCGATGAGCTCGCCTTCATCCGGAACAAGGGCGCGGCGCCGATCGTGCCGAAGGCCACGTCGCGCGATCGCGGCATCGGGCCGTTCAAGCGGCTGGCGCTGCGCAGCGCCATTGTGATCGACGGCACCGGCGCGCCGCCGATCGGGCCGGTCGACATCATCGTCGAGGATGGCCGCATCGTCAGCATCAAGAAGGTCGTCGGCTACGGTTATGCCGGCAACGCCGGCGAGCCCGCCGATCACGAGATCGACTGCCGCGGCAAATGGGTGACGCCGGGCTTCGTCGACTGCCACGCCCATGCCGGCGTGGCCTATCACTCCGCCAATGGCTGGGTGCCACCGGTCGACTACGTCTACAAGCTCTGGCTGGCGCATGGCGTCACCACGGTGCGCGAGATGGGCTCGATGAACGGCCTGTCGTGGATGCTCGACCAGAAGCAGCGTGCGGCTGACAACACCATCGCCTCGCCGCGGCTGCTGGCTTACGCCTATTTCCCGGCCGTCAACGACATGGTCAAGACCATCTACACGCCGGAGCAGGGACGAGAGTGGCTGCGTCAGGTCAAGGAGCGCGGCGCCGACGGCATCAAGTTCTTCGGCGCGCCGCCGGCGATCATGGAAGCCGCGCTCGACGAGTGCAAGACAATCGGCTTGCGCACCGGCTGTCACCACGCCCAGATGGCGGTGTCGCGCATGAACGCGCTGACCACGGCGAAGTGGGGCCTGACCAGCGCGGAGCATTATTACGGCCTGCCGGAGGCGCTGTTCGAGGATCGCGTGATCCAGAACTTCCCGCTCGACTACAACTACACCGACGAATATTTCCGCTTCTCGGTGTCGGGTCAGATGTTCAGGCAGGGCGCCGAGCCCGGCTCGGCCAAGTGGAACGAGGTGCTGGAGCAGTTCCTGGAGATCGGCTTCACCTTCGTGCCGACGTTCACGATCTACGATGCCAATCGCGACCTGATGCGAGCGCGCCAGGCCTATTGGCACAAGGAGTACACCTGGAAGTCGATGTGGGACTACTTCACGCCGCAGCGCGGCGGCCACGGCTCCTACTGGTATCGCTGGTCGACCCAGAACGAGATCGAGTGGAAGGAGAGCTACCGGCTCTGGATGGCCTTCATCAACGAATACAAGAACCGCGGCGGCCGGATCTGCACCGGCTCGGATTCCGGCTTCATCTATCAGATCTTCGGCTTCGGCTATGTCCGCGAGCTCGAGCTGTTGCAGGAGGCCGGCTTCCATCCGCTCGAGGTGATCCGCTCGGCGACCTCGCAGGGCGCGGCGCTGTGCGGCCTCGAGAACGAGATCGGTACCATCGACGTCGGCATGCGCGCCGACATCCTTGTGCACGACCACAATCCGCTGACCGATTTCAAGCTGCTCTACGGCACCGGCGCGATGCGCTTCAACGACGCCACCAACGCGGTTGAGTGGCATCGCGGCCTGAAATACACGATCAAGGACGGCATCATCTACGATACCGAGGAATTGCTGGCCGACGTCCGCGAGTTGGTGAAGGCGAGCTGGGAGAGCGACGTGCCGGAGAAATACGCCGCCAAGGATAAAGACAAGGACGCCGCGGCGCCATGAGCGCCGGTGCAATCGACTTCTTCGTCCTGACCGGCTTCCTCGGCTCGGGCAAGACGTCGCTGCTGCGCGACGTGCTGAGCGTGGAGACCGGCTCGGACACCGCCGTGATCGTCAACGAGGCCGGCGAAATCGGGCTCGACGGCGTGCTGCTGCGCGAGAGCGGCGACGACGTCCCGATGGCGATGCTGTCGAATGGCTGCGTGTGCTGCCAGGTCGGCAGCGATCTCGCCTTCACCATCGACCGCCTGATCATGGCGCCCCGCCCCGCCGGCCTGCCGCCCCTGTGCCGGATCATCCTGGAGACGTCGGGCCTGGCGATGCCCGGCCCGGTGCTGCGCCAGCTCGCGACGCTGGCCGAGCACCGGATGCGCGTCGCGGTCGTCGCAACCTATGACCTGACGCGAGGGCTCGCCGTCGCGACATTCGAGGAAGCTGCGGCGCAATGGGCGGCGGCGCATCGCATCGTCGCGACCAAGGCTGATCTTGCGCCGCAGGCGCTGACTGAGGCGCCGGTTGCGATCGCGCAGCTGAACCCGGTGGCGGAGGTCGTTGCCGGCGCTGATCGCGCAGCCATCGTCTCGGCCGCCTTCGCACCCCTCGTAGCCGCGTTGCCCCTACGCGAGGTCGCGCCCGATCTGGCAACCGCGCATCCGCGCCTCGCGCTCTGCCTCGTCCGCCCGCGGGCTGAGATCGCCTATGCCGATCTCTCCGGTTGGCTCGACAATGTCGCCGGCGCGCTCGGCGAGCGGCTGCTGCGCGTCAAGGGCCTCGTGAAGGTGCACGAGGCGCCGCGGCCGCTGCTGGTCGAAAGCGTCGGCACGATGTTCGCGCCGCCGCGGCAATTGACGGCCGAAAAACTGCCGGCGCCCTTCATCGTCGTGATCGCGCGCGACATTGTCCGCAATGAGCTCGAACAGGTCGAGCCGTCGGGCCTGTTCGCATTCTCCTGGCGCGAGCCGGACAGCGCGGCAGCCCGGCCGCGCGGCATCCGCGCCGAGTGGGTCACGTAGATTGCGCGCCGCCGATCGTGCTCAGACTGCGTGACGGATAGCGCAGAGCCACGTCGAACGGGTTGAGCTTGCCGGCCAGCGCCTGCGCCTCGCCCTGCAGGATCTTGACCACATGCGGCAGGCGATCGGCGTTCAGCCGTTCGGCCAGCGTGCCGACACTGAGCGCCGCGACGGCGCGGCCCTGCGCGTCCAGCACAGGCACGCCGACGCCGGCCATGCCGGGAATGAGCCCGGTGCTGGTGTTGACCCAGCCCTGCGCGCGCGCCTGCGCCAGCGCACTGCGCAGCGAGGCTTCGTCGAGGAAGCCGCGATCGAGCAGGCGCGGGATGTTGAAGCGGATCACCGCCTCCTGCTCGTCCTCGGGCAGGTTGGCGAGAATGGCGAGGCTGCCCTGGCCGAGTCCGAGCGGCACCTTGCCGCCGATGTCGCCGGTGAAGGAGCGGATCGGAAACGGACCCTCGACGCGGTCGAGGCAGACCGCATCGAAGCCGTTGCGCACCAGCAGGAAGATCGTGTCGCTCAGGGTCGCCGACAGCCGCAGCAAAGCCGGCCGCGCGGCCTCGCGCAGGCCGCTGGCCTGGCCGGCGCGCGCGGCGAGCACGTAGAATTCCAGCGCGAGGCGATAGCGCTTTCCGGACGCCTGCTCGGCGAAACCCTCCGCGGCGAGGTCCTGCAGCATGCGGTGCGCGGTCGGCTGGCTGCAGCCTGCGACCTCGGCGATGTCCTTCAGCCGCAGCCCGTCGGGGTCGCCCTCGGCGAGAATGCGCAGCAGCTTCAGGGCCCGGCGAAGGCTGGAGGCAGAGTCGGTGTTGGATGCAGTCATCTGTTTGATTGAATGGAAGCGCGCAGTTTGAAGATAAGATTTCATATATCAAAATTCGAAAGAGATAAATTCAGGATATCGGAATTCACGATTGACCATCTGGTTCGCTCCCCGGCATGAAAGAGCCCCAGGGCGGCAATCCCTGCCGATGGCGAAGGGAGCCTCCCGCGCGAGGACGCATGGGTTTCCTGACGCTGGACGGTCTGACGAGGCTCTACGGCGATGTCGCTGCGGTCAGCGATGTCAGTCTCAGCGTCGCCAAGGGCGAGTTCATCTCGCTGCTCGGTCCGTCCGGCTGCGGCAAGACCACGACGCTTCAGATGATCGCCGGCTTGGTCGAGCCGACGTCCGGGCGCATCACGCTCGACGGCCGCGACATCACCCACGAGAAGCCCGATCGCCGCGGCCTCGGCATCGTGTTCCAGAGCTACGCGCTGTTTCCGCACATGACGGTGGCGCAGAACGTCTCGTTCGGTCTGGAGATGCGCAAGGTGGCCAGGACCGAGCGCGCGAGCCGCGTCACACAGGCGCTGGCGCTGGTGCAGCTCGCAGCCCTCGCCGACCGCTATCCGCGCCAGCTCTCCGGCGGCCAGCGCCAGCGCGTCGCGGTGGCGCGGGCGCTGGTGATCGATCCGCCGGTGCTGCTGCTCGACGAGCCCTTGTCCAATCTCGACGCCAAGCTGCGCGAGGAGATGCAGTTCGAGCTGCGCGGCATCCAGCAGCGCATCGGCACCACCACGATCATGGTGACCCACGACCAGAGCGAGGCACTGTCGATGAGCGACCGCGTCGTGGTGATGGAGCACGGGCGCATCATGCAGGTCGATGCGCCCTATCGTCTCTATGAGAGCCCCGCGACGCCCTTCATCTCCTCCTTCGTCGGCAAGATGAACCGACTGTCCGGCATCTGGCGCAACAATGGCGTCGAGATCGGCGGCCATGCGCTGCTTCCTTGCGAGGGCGCTGGTCTCGCCGAGGGCGCGGCTGCCGTGCTGGCGATCCGGCCAGAGAAGATCGGTCTGGCCGCTCCCGGCGCCGGCGTGCTCGACGGCCGCATCAAGGCGCGTTTCTTCCTCGGCAGCGCCTGGTTCTTCACCGTGGAGACCCCGGCCGGGGTGATCGGCGTCTCCCTGCCCAATGCAGGCGAGGAGCCGGCGCGCGAGGGCGATCGGGTCGGGCTCGCCTGGAGCAGCGCCAGCGCACACGCGTCCAAGCCGGACGGAGCGTCACCGGCATGAGCAGCGGGCGCGCCAGTGCGACACCATGGTTATTGGCGGCGCCGGGCGCGCTGCTGTTCGCCGCATTGGTCGTCGTGCCGCTCGCGCTCACGCTGATCCTGTCGCTCCACGTCTATGACGCCGCGACCGGCGTCAAGGACGAGACCACGCTGACGCACTACATCGCCATCCTCTCCGACAGCTACTTCCTCAATATCTTCTGGCGCACCCTGCGGCTTGCGGCGCTGACGACCTTGGTCTGCGCAGCGATCGGTGCGCCCGAGGCCTACATCCTGGCGCGCATGCGCGAGCCCTGGCGCTCGGCGTTCCTGCTCGCGATCATCGGCCCGCTGCTGGTCTCGGTCGTGGTGCGTGCCTTCGGCTGGAGCATGCTGCTCGGCCCCACCGGCCTCGTGAACGAGGCTTTCCGCGCGGTTGGCCTCGGCACCGTCAGGATCCTCTACACCGAGACGGCCATCGTCATCGCGCTCGTGCATGTGATGCTGCCCTTCATGGTGATTCCGGTCTGGACCTCGCTGCAGAAGCTCGATCCGATGGTCGAGGCCGCCGCCTGGACGCTCGGCGCCTCGCGCTTCACCGCGCTGCGCCGGGTGGTGTTGCCACAGGTGACGATGGGCCTGCTGTCGGGGTGCCTCGTCGTGTTCGGACTATCAGCGTCCGCGTTCGCAATCCCCGCGCTGCTCGGCGGCCGTCGGCTGAAGATGGCGGCGACGCTGGTCTATGATGAGTACATGCACGAGCTGAACTGGCCGCTCGGTGCGGCCGTCGCGATCCTGGTGCTCGTCATCAACCTCGTCATCATGCTTGTCTACCAGCGCTTGGTCGAGGCGCGCGCCAGGCGGACGCTGGGGTGAGCGGCATGCGCCACAATGGTCCCATCGCGCTTGTCTTTCACGCGCTCGTCGTCGGCTTCGTGCTGGCGCCGCTGATCGTGATCTGCCTCGTCGCGTTCACGCCCGCCAACACCTTGACCCTGCCGACCACGCAGTTCTCGCTGCGCTGGTTCACGGCCGTGTTCGCGCATCCGGATTTCGTCGCCTCCTTCCTCAACAGCCTGTGGGTCGCGGCGACAGCCGCGACGATCGCGGTCGTGCTCGCGGTCGCCGCCGGCCTCGCGCTCGATCGTTACGAGTTCCGCGGCCGCGCGGCGCTGAACGCGCTGTTCCTGTCGCCCTTGATGATCCCGCATCTCGTGCTCGGCGTGGCGCTGCTCAGATTGTTCGCGCTCGTCGGTGCCACCGGCAGCCTGCTCTGGCTCACCGCAGGCCACATCGTCGTGGTCACGCCCTATGTGCTCCGGCTGGTGCTGGCGGCACTGTCCGGCCTCGACCGCAGCGCCGAGCAGGCGGCCGTGACCTTGGGCGCCTCGCGCTGGATCGTATTCCGCCGCATCACCGTGCCGATGATCCTGCCCGGCATCACCGGCGGCTGGCTGCTCGCCTTCATCAACTCCTTCGATGAGCTCACGATGTCGATCTTCATCACCTCGCCCGCCACCGTCACCCTTCCGGTGCGCATGTACATGTACGCGACCGAGTCCATCGATCCGATGATGGCGGCGGTATCGGCACTGATGATCGCGGTGACGGCGGCGGCGATGCTGCTGCTCGACCGCATCTTCGGTCTCGACAAGATCCTCGTCGGGCAGGGCTGACACCATGCCGCTGCTGCATCGCCTGGTCCGCACCGACAGCGCCGTCATCTCCTTCACGATCGATGGCGTGCCCTGCGACGGCCGCGCCGGCGACACCGTTCTGACGGCGGTGCTCTGTCACGTCGAATGGCTGCGCCACAGCGAGTTCTCCGCCGCGCCGCGCGCCGGCTTCTGCCAGATGGGCGCCTGCCAGGACTGCTGGGTGCAGCTCGCAAGCGGCGAGCGGCTGCGCGCCTGCACGACTCCGCTCACCGAGGGCATGCACATCGTCACGCAGCGGGGACGCAGCAATGGCTGAGCGCGCGCCGCCCCTGATCGTCGGCGCCGGTCCGGCCGGCATCCGCGCCGCGATGACATTGGTCGCCGCCGGCCTGCGGCCGGTCGTGATCGACGAGGGCCACGCCTGTGGCGGCCAGATCTATCGCCAGCCGCTGAGCCCCGACGGCCGCGATGACCGCGCGCGCTACGGCTCGGAGGCTCCGAAGGCCGCGCGGCTGCATCACGACTTTGCGGCGCTCCGTACTGCAATCGACTATCAGCCAAATACGCTGCTGTGGAATCTGCGCGACGGCGCGGCCGACATCTTGCGTGGGGGTATCAGCCAGCGGGTCAGCTATGACGGGCTCATCCTCGCGACCGGCGCGACCGATCGCGTACTGCCGATCCCCGGCTGGACCCTGCCGGGCGTGTTCACGCTCGGCGGCGCGCAGATCGCGCTCAAGGCGCAGGGCTGCGCGATCGGCCGACGCGTGGTGTTCGCCGGCTCCGGCCCGCTGCTCTATCTGGTTGCCTGGCAATACATGAAGGCCGGCGTCGATGTCGCTGCCGTGCTCGACGCGGCGCCCTTGTCTGCGAAGCTCAATCTGCTGCGCGCATTGCCGCTCGCGCCGGGCATCGTGCTGCGTGGGTTGCGCATGGCGGTGGAGTTGACGCTGCGCGGCACTTGCGTGCGGTTCGGCGTCTCCCGGCTCCGGATCGAGGGCGAGGGCAGGGTGGCGCGCATCGTCTATCGGGCCGGTGGGCGCGAACACGCGATCACCTGCGACGGCGTTGGCTACGGCCTCGGTCTGCGCTCGGAGACTCAGGCTGCTGATCTCGCCGGCTGCGCCTTTCGCTTCGATGCGCGCGACCGCGCGCATCGTCCGGTTCGCGACGTCAGTGGCCGCAGCAGCATCGCGGGCGTGTACCTCGCCGGCGACGGCGCCGGCATTGCCGGCGCCGACGCCGCTGAAGCCGCCGGCGAGCGGGCCGCGCTGGCATTGTTGGAGGATCGCGGCCAGCCGCATGATTCCATGCGCGCCGCCGTCCTCGAACATGCGCTTGCGAGGATCGACCGGCTGCGCGACGTGCTCGAAGCCACTTTTCCCTATCCATCGCATTGGGCGGGCGACATCGCCGATGACACGCTGCTGTGCCGCTGCGAGGAGATCGATGCCGGCGAGGCGCGGCGCGCGATCAGGGATTTCTCGCTCACCGAGATCAATCGTCTGAAGGCGGTGACGCGCATCGGCATGGGCCGCTGCCAGGGCCGCATGTGCGGCGCGGCCGCCGCGGAGCTCTTGGCTGCCCAGACGCGCCGCGACATCGGCGCTGTCGGCCGTCTGCGCGCGCAGGCGCCGATCAAGCCGATCCCGGTGGCCGCCAGCCTTTCCCTCGACGAGAGGCAGCATGACCCGGCGCATTGACTGCGATGTCGCGATCGTCGGCGGCGGGCTGGTCGGCAGCTCCGCCGCGCTGGCGCTGCGCGCCATGGGCTTCTCCGTCACGCTGCTCGACAAGGGCTTCTGTGGCGCGCAGGCGAGCGGCGTGAACTATGGCGGCGTGCGCCGCCAGGGCCGCCCGCCCGAGCAACTGCCGCTGTCGCAGCGCGCGCATGCGATCTGGCCGCAGCTCGCGCAGCTCATCGGCATCGACGGCGAGTTCCTGCGCTCGGGCCATCTCAAGCTCGCGCGGACGCCTGCGGACATGGCGAGCCTGGAGCGCTACGCCGCCGAGGTTGCGCCGTTCGGGCTCGCTCTCGAGCTGATCGGCCACAATCGACTGCACGAGCGCTTCGGCATCGCGGGCGGCGTCGTCGGCGGCTCGTTCTGCCCCGGCGACGGCCACGCCAATCCCCGGCTGGTCGCCACCGCCTTCGCCGCAGCGGCGCGTCGCGCTGGCGCCGAGGTGCTGGAGAACACGGAGGTCACGGGCGCCACCAGGACGTTCGAGGGCTTCGTGGTCGAGGCCGGCGACGTTACCATCAAGACACGTACGGTCATCAACAGCGCCGGCGCCTGGGCCGACGGCTTGGCGCGCGCGTTCGACGAGCCGGTGCCGCTGGAGCGCACCTATCCATCGATGATCGTGACCGAGCCGCTTGATCCATTTCTCGGCGTCAATATCGGCATCGAAGGCGGCGGCATCTATGCGCGGCAGGTGGCGCGCGGCAATGTCGTGGTCGGCGGCGAGCGCGCTGCGCCACTCGACGATCCCGACTACTCGCGCCCGCGCAGTGACGGCGTGCTTGCGATCATGCAGCGCGCCAGCGCGCTGTTTGGTCCGCTCCGCCATGCCCAGGCGATCCGGTTCTGGAGCGGCACCGAGGCGACGATGCCCGACCGCAACCCGGTGATCGGCCCGAGCGCCACGACGCCGGGACTGATCCACGCCTTCGGTTTCTCTGGCGCCGGCTTCCAGATCGCACCGGGGGCCGGCGAGGTGCTGGCCGAGCTGGTGCGCGACGGCGAGACCTCGACGCCGATCGCCCCTTTCGCCATCACCCGTTTCTCACCCGCATCGCAGCCGGGCGATGCATCTCAAGCAGCAATGACGACAGGATCGAAGGAGACCTCGCCATGATCGATGCTCGCGCCGCGCTCGGCTCAGCCCTCGCGCTCGTGCTTGCAACCGCCTCCGCGTACGCCGAAACCAAGACGCTCTATGTCGGCATGAACGGCGGCAATTTCGAGCGCACCTACACGCAGGCGGTGTTCCCGGAGTTCGAGAAGGCGAACGACGTCAAGATCGTCGTCGTGCCCGGCACCTCCTCGGAGATCCTCGCCAAGGCGATCGCGGCCAAGGACAGGCCGCAGATGCATGTGATGTTTCTCGACGACGGCGTGATGATCCGCGCCGCCGGCCTCGGGCTGTGCGAGAAGCTGAAGCCGAGCGATGGCTTGGCGCAGCTCGAGCCGTTCGCACGGCTCAAGGACGACATCGCCGCCGGCATCGACATCGGCATGACTGGCCTTGCCTACAACAAGAAGCTGTTCGACGAGAAGGGCTGGGCGGCGCCGACCTCCTGGCTCGATCTCGCCGATCCCAAATTCAAGGACAAGGTCGTGTTCCAGTCGGCCTCGGTCTCGACCTTCGGCCTGCACGCCTTCCTGATGTTCAACCGCATCAAGGGCGGCAACGAGGCCAATGTCGAGCCTGGCTTCGAGGCGTTTCCCGACACGATCGGCAAGAACGTGCTCGAATACATTCCGAACTCGGCCAAGATCTCAGAGATGGTGCAGACTGGCGAAGCCGCGATCTTCCCGCTGACGCCGACTGCGGTGTCGACATTGAAGGAGAAGGGCATTCCGGTGGAGTATGCCCAGCCGAAGGAAGGCTCGGTCGTGCTGATGGTCGCCGAATGCGTCATCGCCAACAACTCCGAAGCCGAACTGGCGCAGAAGCTCGCCGCCTATCTGCTGTCGCCGGAAGCGCAGGCCAAGGCGCTGGCGGCCGGCAACATCGTGCCGTCCAACACCACCGCGAAAGCCACGACTCCGGCAGCCGAGCAGAAGCTCGCGACCTTCCACGTCTTCATGAAGAGCGCCGTCACGCTCGACTGGGACGTCATCAACGCCAGGCGCCCGGAGTGGAATACGCGCTGGAACAGGATGATCGAGCGGTGAGAAGAGTCGTAGGGTGGGCAAAGGCGCTCCGCGCGATGCAAAGCATCGTGCGAAGCGACGTGCCCACCGTACCCGCCACGCGTCGCGGTGAAATGGTGGGCACGGCGCGGTCAGGCAGCACGTCGCAAAAGCAACGAGCGGGCGCGCCTTTGCCCACCCTACATTGCCGCGCGCGAACTAATCCGCCGGATAGCTCGTCGCATACGCCTCCGTCAGCGTCTCATCGAGCCGCCGTCCAGCGCTGAAACCTGCCAGCGTCGCGGGACGGGTGACGCCCCGCAGCAAGCGGCCATCGGGCTCCGGCGGCCCGATCAGGGTGTGCACCGGAATGCGCTCGGCGTAGATCGGCAGCGCATAATCCTCGTCATCATCGATCACGCCGGCCGCTCGGATCTTCGCCGATGCCTTTTCGATCTCCATGGTCACAACTGACGTGGCCTTGAGCTCCTGCTCCGTGGTCGGGCGCAGGCTTGCAGTGCGGCCGGGAAACAGGCGATCGACCATCATCACCAGCGCGCGCGCCTTCTCGGCCTGATCCTCGATCGGCCGGGCATGGCCGAACGCCATCACCGAGCGGTAGTCGGCCGAGTGATGGAAGGCGCTGCGCGCCAGCACCAGGCCGTCGAGATGGGTGACGGTGAGACAGGCCGGCTGTCCCTCGGACAGGCTGCGCAGCATGCGGCTGGCGCTCGATCCATGCCAATACAGCGTCGTTCCCTCGCGCCAATACAGCGTCGGCGTGCAATAGGGCTGGCCGTCGATGACATACGAGACGTGGCACAGCGTTGCGGAGTCGAGCAGGGCATGGACGGTCGCATGATCGTAGTGGGCGCGCTGATGCCGCCGCTTGACCCGATTGGTGTCGTCGACGGGATAGCTCGGCATCTGTTGCTCGGACATCGTCAGTCTCCTGTTTCCGTCGACGTCATGCCATGGCAAAGTGGTTGCCGGGAGTTCCACTTCGATGCGAAAGCAAGCAACCACTTCGCGGCGCCGCGACGACGTGCTGGCGCTGCCGATCCACCTCGACCGTGCCATCCGCAGCCAGTCGCAGCAGGTGCACGGTGCGCTGCGGACCGGCATCGTCGATGGCCTGCTCGTGCCCGGCCTTCGTCTGCCTTCGACGCGAGGGCTTGCCGAGCAGCTCGGCGTCCGCCGCAACGCGATCGTCACAGCCTATGAGGCGCTGCTGTCGGATGGCCTGGTCGAGGCGCGCCACGGCGCCGGCACCTATGTCGCCGCCCGGCTGCCCGCACCGCAGGTCGCCGCGCCGGTCGCCGAGCTGGATGTTCGCATTCCGCCGCGCCGGCCGTTCGCGCTCGGCTACACGCTGGTCGATCCCGTGCTCTTGAGGCGACTCGCCGCAGCCAGCCGGCGCCGCATCGCCCAGGCTGCGCCCGATGGGCTCGGCTATGGCGATCCGCGCGGCAGCCTGCATCTGCGCACCCAGGTCGCGCACTACCTTGCCGCCAATCGTGGCGTACGCTGCGACCCAAGCTGCATCCTGATCGTGAGCGGCACCCAGCATGGCCTGCGGCTGTGCATCGACGCGTTGCTTGCGCCGGGCGATCCCGTCTGGTTCGAGGATCCCGGCTATGTCGCCTCGCGCCACACATTGAGCACGACCGGCGCGAAGCTGGTCCCGGTGTCCGTCGATGATGAAGGCATCATGGTGAGCTCGGGCGAGACGGCGTACGCGGCGGCCAAGGCCGCCTATGTGACGCCATCGCATCAGTTTCCGACCGGCGTTGCGATGAGCATGGCGCGGCGCATCGCGCTGCTCGACTGGGCGCGCAGGGCGGACGCCTACATCTTCGAGGACGACTACGACAGCGAATACCGCTTTGCCGGCCCGCCGCTGACGGCGCTGGCCGGAATCGGCGGTGAGCGCGTGATCTATCTCGGCACCTTCGGCAAGACGCTGTTCGCGGGACTGCGGCTCGGCTACCTCGTGGTGCCGCCGGCGCTGGTCGCGCGGGTCGTCGCAGCGCGCGCGGCGCAGGACCGGTTTCCGCCGGCCTTCATGCAGGACGCTCTGGCCGACCTGATGGCCGACGGCGTGCTCGCGGCCCACATGCGGCGGCTGCGCCCGCGCTACCGCCAGGCGCGCGATGTCGTCGCCGAAGCGCTCGCCAGGCATGGCAAGGGAAGCCTGCAACTGGCCGCGCCGTCGCAAGGGTTGCATCTGCTGGCGACCTTGCCGCCCGCAGCGCCGAAGGGCGCAGCGAAACTGATCCGCGACCGGGCCGGCATCGAATGCCGGCTGTTGTCGGATGCGCGGATCGTGCAGCGCGCGCCCGACGGATTCATCCTGGGCTATTCGGGCTTTGCGGCGAAGGATCTCGCCGATGCCGCCAGGCGGCTCGGTCGCGCCACACAGGACATCCTGGGCGCTGCCGCGCGCCCGCGCTGAGCATCATCGATGCTGCATGTGTGGCCGAGCCGGGCGAGACGGATCGCAAGCCTCGGGCATCATCTGCCGCGAGAATGCGCCCTCATGTTCATGGCTGTGCGAGATGTGGTTTGGAACAGATGCGTGTCAGGCGGCCCGGATGGGCATTGTCGCACCCCCGGCGCGTTCATTCGTAGGGATTGTGCTCGGCGTTCGTCATCGTCTGGCGCACCCGGCGCAAGGTGATGGGGGTGCCGTCGGAGACGAACTGCAGCTCATAGGCGCGGCCGCCGTCGTCCTTGGCGGAGCAGGTCACGCTCGTGACCTTGAGCATCGCGAAATTGCCGACCTGACGGCACACGCCGGCCGAGCTCTTCGTCGCCGGCACCGGAATGCCATCGACCTTCGGACGATGCTTGGAATTCAGCAGCATGCGGTCGATCGGCAGTTCGTAGACGTTCTGAATCGACCTGCGGCCATTGACGCCGGAGAATGCGATGATGTGGCTCTCGTCGGCCGGATCGTCGAGCGCGACGGTGAAATGAGCCCGCCCCTTCTCGCTGTGAAAGAACGCCACCGTCTTGCACGAAAATTCGCGGCCATCGACCTTCGCGGTGCGGCAGGAGCCGGACATCAGCGCATAGAGATCGATGTCTGGCTTGTTCTCAGACGTGCTGGCAGCCGTCATCGGCGCCTGGGCCAGACAGGACGAGCCGAGGCAGAGGCCGAGCGCGACGGCGACAATGCGAGGAAAATGCAGGGACATCCGCGGCGTCAGGCCCGATGGGAGAATCAGGAATTAAGGTTCGATCAACAGATGTGTCAACTTTGCGGCAAAATGAGGTCGGTGTCGCCGGACGCTATTTGCCAATCTGCACCTTCTGCTTCCACAACACCCAGGCACGATCCATGATCACCATGTTGACGCCATCGGCCTTGGCGGCCTCCTCGGCGCTGAGATACGTCACATCGGAGCCGAGCCCGAGTGCCTGGGCCTGAAGCTTCGCATTCACATCGGTGTAGTAGGCGCGGAACACGGCGGCCTGGACTGCAGGACCGACGGTGACGTCACCATGGCCGCGCATCAGCACCACGGACTTGTCGCCGAGCGCGGATGCGAGCGACCTGCCGATGGCGTTGTTGCGCACCAGCATGTCGGTCGCGCCGAACTCCTTGCCGATGTCCCACACCGGGGCGCCGTCGCCGAGAAAGGCCGCATTATGATAGAGCGGCTTCAAGGGTGTACGGCTGACGCTGAAGGGGACGACGCCGGGCGAATGCGTGTGTACCACCGCGTTGACATCCGGGCGGGCCTTGTAGATCTCGGCATGGATGAAGCGTTCGAGGAAGACGGCGCGGTTCTTGGCATCGACCGGCTCGCCGTTCTCGTCGAATTCCATGATGTCATTGGCCGTGACCTGCGCCGGCGCGATCGAGCGCGCCATCAGGAAGTGGCGCGGATTGGTGGGATGCCGCGCACTGACATGGCCGAAGGCATCGACGACGCCGAGATCGGCGAGCACGCGGCTGCCGGTCGCGATGTCCTCCAGCAGTTCGCGCGGCACGCCGGGGATGGAGTCTTCGGCGCGAGAGGGGGCGGCGGAGAGGAGGAGGGCGGTGACGGCAAGCGCGGCGAAGCGGCTGAAGCTGGACATCTGGCTCTTCCTCCCGGCCTTCGTTGTCTAGGCTCGTTGCTTCAACATACGCGTCATTGCGAGCGAAGCGAAGCAATCCAGGATGGTGGTCGGGACCCTGGATTGCTTCGCTTCGCTCGCAATGACGGGGAGAGGTTTGAGCGAGGCAACTGGCATGGCAGGGTGAGCGCTCCCTCAGGTCACCGGCGCCGGATTGAACAGCGTCAGATCGTTGTGGATGCCCCAGCGGTCCGACCACGGCTTGGTGCGGCCGCTCGCAACCTCGAGGATCAGCTTGAACAGCTCCCAGCCGGTCTCCTCGATCGTCATCTCGCCGGTGGCGATGCGGCCGGCGTCGAAGTCGATCAGATCCTTCCAGCGCCGCGCCAGCTCGCTGCGGGTCGCGACCTTGATCACGGGCGCGGCGGCGAGGCCGTAGGGCGTGCCGCGGCCGGTGGTGAACACCTGGAGCGTCATGCCGGAGGCGAGCTGCAGGGTGCCGCAGATGAAGTCGGAGGCGGGCGTGGCTGCGAACAGCATGCCCTTCTGCTTGGCCTTCTCGCCCGGCGCCAGCACGCCATGGATCGGACCGGAGCCGGACTTGACGATCGAGCCCAGGGATTTCTCGACGATATTGGCGAGCCCGCCCTTCTTGTTGCCCGGCGTCGTGTTGGCGCTGCGATCGGCGCCGCCGCGGGCCAGATAAGAGTCGTACCAGTCCATCTCGCGGATGAGCGAGCGGCCGACGTCCTCGTTGATCGCGCGCCGGGTCAAGAGCTGGATGGCGTCGCGAACCTCCGTCACCTCGGAGAACATCACGGTCGCGCCGGCGCGCACCAGCAGGTCGGCGGCGAAGCCGACCGCAGGGTTGGCGGTGACGCCGGAGAACGCGTCGCTGCCGCCGCATTGCAGGCCGATCACGAGATCGGCTGCCGGGCAGGTCTCGCGCGTGCGCTTGTTGAGCTGCGCGAGGCGACGGTCTGCCTGGGTCATGATCGCCTCGACGATCGCGCCGAAGCCATCGAAGGCCTCGTCCTGCATGCGCACGATCGAGTCCTCGGTGCCCTCCGGCAGCAGCCGTTCCGGCGCGAGCTTCTCGCAGCCGAGGCCGACGACCAGGATCTCGCCGCCGAAGTTGGGGTTCAGCGCGAGGTTCTGCAAAGTGCGGATCGGCACCACGGCATCTGGCGCCGTGATCGCGACACCGCAGCCATAGGCGTGGGTCAGCGCGACGACGTCATCGACATTGGGGTACTTCGGCAGCAGCTCGTTCTTGATGCGCTTGATCGCGAATTCCAGCGTGCCCTTGACGCATTGCACCGAGGTCGAGATGCCCAGCACGTTGCGGGTGCCGACCGAGCCGTCGGCATTGCGGAAGCCCTCGAAGGTGTAGCCTTCGAGCGGCGGCAACGGCGCCGGCACGGCGGTCGAGATCTCCAACTGGTCCAGTGCAGGGGCCTCGGGCATGTCGATGCGGGCTTCATCGACCCATTCGCCGGCTGCGATCGGAGACTTGGCGTAGCCGATGATCTCGCCGTAGCGAATGATGGGCGCGCCTTCGGCGATGTCGACCAGTGCGGTCTTATGGCCTTGCGGCACGAAGCTCTTCAGCGTCAGGCCGTCGGGAAATTTGGTGCCGGCGGGCAGGCCGAAATCGTTGACCACGATCGCGACGTTGTCGCGCGCGTTGAGCTTGATGGTGCGGGGCTCCTGGTTGGCGACGACCTGCTGGTTCATGCTCGCTCCGTGCTGCTCCGTAGGGTGGGCAAAGCGAAGCGTGCCCACCGTCTTTCGTTCGTCTTCGAGCTGTCGGTGGGCACGGCGCTTCGCGCCTTTGCCCACCCTACAGGTCTTGGTTTCCGTCATTGCGAGCGAAGCGAAGCAATCCAGGGCCGAACAGGAGGTCTGGATTGCTTCGTCGCTTCGCGCCTCGCCATGACGGCGCTCACGACGGGCGAGGTCTCACACCGGATAGGTGTAGGCCGTCTTCACCGTCGTGTAGAACTCTCGCGCGTAGGAGCCCTGCTCGCGGGCGCCGTAGCTCGAGCCCTTCCGGCCGCCGAACGGCACGTGATAGTCGACGCCGGCGGTCGGCAGGTTGACCATCACCATGCCGGCCTCGCTGTTGCGCTTGAAGTGCGAGGCGTATTTGAGGCTGGTGGTGCAGACGCCCGCCGCGAGACCGAACTCGGTGTCATTGGCGATTGCCAGCGCCTCGTCGTAGTTCTTCGCACGGATCACGCAGGCAACCGGCCCGAAGATCTCCTCGCGGGCGATGCGCATGGTGTTGGTGGCCTCGGTGAACAGCGCCGGCTGCATGTAGAAGCCGGGCGTCTCCCGGTTCAGGAGCTCGCCGCCCCAGGTCAGCTTGGCACCTTCGTCCTGGCCGATCTTGAGATAGCGCTGGTCCTGCTCGAGCTGATTGCCGTCGACCACCGGGCCGATATGGGTGCCCTGCTTGACGGCGTCATCCACGACCAGGCCCTTCAGCCGCTCGGTCAGCGCGGCAACGAATTTGTCGTGGATGCCCTCGGTGACGATCAGGCGCGAAGACGCGGTGCAGCGCTGGCCGGTCGAGAAGTAGGAGCCGTTGGCGGCGGCCTCGACCGCGACCTTGACGTCGGCGTCGTCGAGCACGACGAGCGGGTTCTTGCCGCCCATCTCGAGCTGGAACTTCTTCATCGGGTTCGACAGCACGCAGGTCTGCGCGATCTTGCGCCCCGTGCCGACCGAGCCGGTGAAGGAGATCGCGGCGA
Organism: Bradyrhizobium sp. SZCCHNPS1003; assembly: GCF_032381555.1. NCBI lineage: Bacteria > Pseudomonadati > Pseudomonadota > Alphaproteobacteria > Hyphomicrobiales > Nitrobacteraceae > Bradyrhizobium > Bradyrhizobium sp. SZCCHNPS1003. The sequence goes on along the minus strand of NZ_JAUHIU010000001.1, from coordinate 373,784 downwards.
CGTCGGGGTGCTCGAGCAGCGTCTGGCCGACCACCGAGCCGGAGCCGACGACGAGGTTGAACACGCCGGCGGGAAGGCCGGAGCGCGCGATGATCTCGGAGAGCGCATGCGCCGAGCCGGGCACCAGCTCGGCCGGCTTGAACACCACCGTGTTGCCGTAGCAGAGCGCGGGCGCGATCTTCCAGGCGGGGATCGCGATCGGGAAATTCCAGGGCGTGATCATGCCGACGACGCCGACCGCCTCGCGGGTGATCTCGACGTCGAGGCCCGGACGTACCGAGGCGCCCTTCTCGCCGGTCAGGCGCAGCGCCTCGCCGGCAAAGAACGCAAAGATCTGCCCCGCACGCGCCACCTCGCCGATGCCCTCCGGCAGCGTCTTGCCTTCCTCGCGCGCCAAGAGGCGGCCGAGCTCTTCCTTGCGCGACAGGATCTCCGCCGAGATCTTGTTGAGCGCGTCATAGCGCTCCTGCGGGGTCGAGCGCGACCACGCCGGAAAAGCGGCCTTGGCGGCGGCGATCGCCTTCTCGGTCTGCGCGCGGTCGGCCTTGGCATATTCGCCGACGACGTCGTTGGTGTTGGACGGGTTGATGTTGCGGGTCACCCCGCTGCCGTCGACCCACTCGCCGGCAATGAAATTCTTGAGGATCGCGTTCATGTTGTTCTCCAGACTTTTGCGCGATTGCTCGGACAATCTAACCGATCGCCTCCGTCATCGCACGAGACAGGGGCGCTTGTCGTCGAAGGTCCAGCCGGGGATCAGATACTGCATTGCGACGGCGTCGTCGCGTGCGCCGAGCCCGTGGCTCTTGTACAGCGCATTGGCCTTTTCGATGGCGCCGCGGTCAACCTCGATGCCGAGCCCGGGTTGCTCGGGCACGGCAATCCTGCCGCCCTTGATCTGCAGTGGCGCCTTGGTCAGCGCCTGGCCGTCCTGCCAGATCCAGTGGGTGTCGATCGCGGTGACCTTGCCCGGTGCGGCGGCGGCCACATGGGTGAACATCGCCAGCGAAATGTCGAAATGGTTGTTGGAGTGCGAACCCCAGGTCAGGCCATTGTCCTTGCAGGTCTGGGCGACGCGGACCGAGCCCTGCATGGTCCAGAAATGGGGATCGGCCAAGGGGATGTCGACCGCGCCGAGCCGCAGCGCATGGCTGAGCTGCCGCCAATCGGTGGCGATCATGTTGGTCGCGGTCGGCAAGCCCGTCGCGCGGCGGAACTCGGCCATGATCTCGCGGCCGGAGAAGCCGGCCTCGGCGCCGCAGGGGTCCTCAGCATAAGCGAGGATGCCGTGCATGTCCTTGCACAGCCGGATCGCCTCATCGAGCGACCAGGCGCCGTTGGGATCGAGCGTGACCCGCGCCTGCGGAAAGCGCTTGGCGATCGCGGTCACCGCCTCGATCTCGGCCTCGCCTTGGAGCACGCCGCCCTTGAGCTTGAAATCGGCGAAGCCATAGGCGTCGTGCGTCGCCTCGGCCAGCCGCACGACGGCTTCAGGCGTCATCGCCTCCTGATGACGCAGGGCGAACCAGCCGTCCTTTTCGCCCTCGCCGGTCGCGTAGGGCAGGTCCGTCTTCTTGCGGTCGCCCACGAAGAACAGATAGCCAAGCGCCTCGACCGATGTGCGCTGCTGGCCTTCGCCGAGCAGCGCCGCCACGGGCAGGCTGAGATGCTGGCCGAGCAGGTCGAGCAGCGCCGACTCCACCGCAGTCACGGCGTGGATCATCACCCGCAGGTCGAACGTCTGCTTGCCGCGGCCGCCGGCGTCACGGTCGGCGAAGGCGGTGCGCATCGTGGCGAGGATGGTATTGCAGGCGCCGATGCTTTTGCCCACGATCAGGCTCTTCGCATCCTCCAGCGTCTGCCGGATCTTCTCGCCGCCGGGCACTTCGCCGACGCCGGTGTGGCCGGAATTGTCGGTGAGGATGACGAGGTTGCGGGTGAAGAACGGCCCATGCGCGCCGCTGAGATTGAGCAGCATGCCGTCACGGCCGGCGACCGGAATGACCTCCATGCCGGTGACGACCGGCGCGCCGGAGATGCCGGTCTTGGTGGCCTCGTGACTCATTTGCTCCTCCTCCTCGCTACCACCTCCGTCATTCCGGGGCAGCCCGTCAGGGCTGAACCCGGAATCCAGAGATTGGCTTGCGTCTTGTCTTTTCCATCAATCTCGAGATTCCGGGTTCAAGGCCTTGCGGCCTTGCCCCGGAATGACAGCCAATTACTCCGCCGCCTGCTGCGCCGAGACGGCGCCTGGCAGCGCCTTCACCAGCGCCGTCAGCTCCGCCATCTCCTCCGCGGTCAGATCGGTCAGCGGCAGGCGGACAGGGCCGGAATCGCGGCCGATCACCTTCATGCCGGCCTTGATGATCGAGACCGCGTAGCCCTTCTTGCGGTTGCGTATCGCGATCAGCGGCAAAATGAAATCCTTCAATCCGGCCTGGATGGTGGCGTGGTCGCGCTTGCGCACCGCGGCATAGAAGTTCGTCGCGAACTCCGGTACGAAGTTGAATACGGCCGAGGAGTAGGTCGTCACGCCCATGTCGAGATAGGGCAGCGCGAAGGTCTCCGCGGTCGGCAGGCCACCGATATAGGTCAGGCGGTCGCCCATCTTGGTGTAGACCCGGGTCATCAGCTCGATGTCGCCGATGCCGTCCTTGTAGCCGACCAGGTTCGGGCAGCGCTCGCACAGCCGCGCCAAAGTGTCAGGCTGCAGGATGGCGTTGTCGCGGTTGTAGACGATCACGCCGATCTTCACCGACTTGCAGACCGCCTCGACATGGGCGGCGAGGCCGTCCTGCTCGGCATGGGTCAGATAGGGCGGCAGCAGCAACAGGCCGTCCGCGCCGGCCTTCTCGGCGCCAATGGCGATCTCGCGCGCGATCGCGGTGCCGTAGCCGGTACCCGCCAGCACGGGCACCCGGCCGCGGGTCTCGTGCACCGCGACCTCGACGACCTCAGGCACCTCCGCAGGGGTGAGCGAGAAGAACTCGCCGGTGCCGCCGGCGGCGAACAGGCCTGCGACCTCATAGCCGCACAGCCAGTCCATGTTGGCGCGATAGGTGGCCTCGTCGAACGAATAGTCGGCCTTGAATGGCGTCACGGGGAAGGAGAGCAGGCCGCTGCCGATCTTCGCAGCCATTTCCGTCGGGGTCATCTTGCTCATCGTGCGGGTCCTTCACGAATGTCTTACGGAATGGCGCGGCACGGGCACCAGAGCGCATTCTCTGGGCGCTGTCGTAGGACCAAGTTCAATGCCGGTCCAAGCCAATCACGGTATCAATTGATGCTCAGCCGGCATCAATCCTCCGCCTGCTGCACGGCGAGATTGCCGGCCAGCTCGACCAGCGCCGGCAGCAGGGGATTGTCGTGATCGCGCCGCCAGACCAGGAACAACTCGGCCGGCGTCGGGTTGCGCAGCTTCAGCGGCCGCAGCCGGACATCAGCGATCTTCAGGCTGGAGGCAGCTTCGGGCACGATCGCGAGCCCCAGTCCGGCGCGCACCATCGCCAGGATCGAGTGGATCTGGCTCAGGTGCTGCACGTAGCGCGGCAGCACCTCTGCGCGCATGAACTGCGACACCAGGAGATCGTGGAAATAGCGCGCCTCGGTCTGCGAATACATGATGAAGTTCTGGCCGTCGAAATCACGGATCGAGACGGTCTCGGCCGAGGCCAGCCGATGCCGGCGCGGCAGCGCGGCGCAGAGCGGCTCGGCGACGACGCGGCGGGTGGCGAATTCGGGCCGCGCGATCGGCGGCCGCAGCAGGCCGGCATCGATCTGGCCCGAGGCGAGCGCCTCGATCTGGTCGCCCGAGACCATCTCCTTCAGCGACAGATCGGCCTCGGGCAGCTCGCTACGGCAGGCGGCGACGAGGTCGGGCAGGAAGCCGTAGGCGGCGGCCGCGGTGAAGCCGATCTTCAGCGACCCGCTCTTGCCGCTGGCGATGCGCTGCGCCACCTGGGCGGCGCTCTCCGCCATCTTCAGGATGCGCCGCGCCTCCGGCAGGAAGCTGCGCCCGGCCGGCGTGAGCTTCACCGAGCGGCTGGTGCGCTCGAGCAGCACCGCATCGATGATGTGCTCCAGCACCTGGATCTGCCGCGACAGCGGCGGCTGCGTCATGTTGAGCCGGATCGCGGCGCGGCCGAAATGCAGCTCCTCGGCCACGGTGACGAAGCAGCGCAGCTGGTTGAGATCGAACATCGATGCTTCCTCGGCATGGATAGGGCCGGTGGTGCGGATTTGGTAGCATCGATTGGGGGCAGTGGGAATGTTGGCGGGATCTCTGGCCGCGGCTTTTGGCAGACGCGCCAAACTCGGCGGTTGGCGTCAGGCAGGGCCACTGCTTGACGCCCCCGTCAGGCGCCGGCTCACTTGCCGGACGCAGCAGCGCGGGCATCCGCAATGGCCTGCTTGAAGGCCTGTGCATTGGGGACGCCGGGGATGCGGAAATGGCCGATGATGAAGGCCGGCGTGCCGCGGAAGCCGAGGCCCGTGGCCTGCTCGTGGTTGCGCGCAAGCACGGCGTCGATGTCGGCGCGCTTGGCCGCGAGGTCGGCCTTGGCGCGGGCGAGGTCGATTCCGGCGCCGCTGAGCGCCGCATCGACCTTGGCCTCCGACAGCTTCTCATTGAGCGAGATCAGCGCCTCATGGGCTTCGGCGAACTTGTCCTGATATCTCGCCGCCAGGGTGAGACGCGCCGCGTAGATCGAGGCGCCGCCGAAGATCGGCCAATCCTTGAAGACGAGACGGACGTGACCGTCGTCGCGAACCACCTTGGCGAGCTCCGGGCTGATCTTGCGGCAATACGGACACTGATAGTCGAAATACTCGACGATCGTGATGTCGCCATTGGCGTTTCCGACAGCGGGGATGGCGGGATCGTGCAGGATGCGCGCTTCGCTCAGAATGTCGGTGTCGTCGTCCTCGGCGCGGGCCTGGAGCGGCAGGATGGCCGCAGTCAACAGCAGCAGCGTGGCGATCGATGCGGCAAAGGTCTTCGTGGTCATGACTTGTCGTTCTCCTGATGAGGGATGGTCGATGCGGTGTCGATGGCATCCAGCACGGTCTGCGGCGTCAGCAGTTCGGGGAGCAGGATGCCGTTGGGAGCTCCGGGGCCGTACACGATGTTGAACGGCAGGCCGTAGCGGCCGAAGGATCGGAGATAGGTCGCGATCGCGTCGCTGGGCGAGGTCCAGTCCGCCTTGACGGCAACGACACCCGACGCGAGTCGGCTGCGCACGGCCGTGCTGTCGAGCACGAGCTTCTCGTTGACCTTGCAGGTGACGCACCAGCTGGCGCCGATGTCGACGAAGACCGTATGGCCGGCACGCACCTGTGCCGCGATCTCGGCCGGAGCCAGCGGCTGCCAGGCGATCTCGGCCACCCGGTCCCTGCCGTCCGGCGCCTTGATGTAGGTTGCTGCCGTCAGCGCCAGACCTGTCGCGATGGCGAGGCTGGCTCCAGCGATCGTTCGCCGCAACGGGAAACGGAGCGCCGCCGTGATCAGCGCAGGGACGAGCAGCGCAGCGGCGAGGATGACCGCAGTCGGGGGGCCACTGATGTCGGCGAGCACGATCAGCAACCAGAGCGCGGTCGCCGCCATCGCGGCCGCTGCGACGGCGCGCAGCTTCAGCATCCAGCGGCCGGGCCGCGGGAAGAGTGCGGCAAGGCCCGGCGCCGCGGCGAGAGACAGATACGGCGCAGCCATGCCGAGCCCAAGCGTGGTGAACACCAGCAGGATCTGCGGCGCGGCCTGCGACAGCGCAAAAGCGACGGCGGTGCCGACGAATGGCGCCGAGCACGGCGTGGCCAGCAGCGTCATGACGAAGCCGTTGATGGCATGACCTGCCATCGTCCTGCGGCTCGCAGCGTTGCCGAGGCGGCCGGCGATCCACCACGGCAGGCTGATCTCGAACAGGCCGAGCAGGTTGGCGCCGAATGCTGCGAGCACGATGATCATCGCGATGAGGAAAGCGGGCTGCTGAAACTGCAGGCCCCAGCCGACTTCGGCGCCCGCGGCCTTGAGCGCGGACAGGATGATGGCAAGGGTCACGAACGAGGCGACGATGCCGGCCGCCGTCGCCAGGAATGCCCGACGCGGCGAGGGCGCGTGTGCGGGATCGTGATCGACCAGCGAAACGAGCTTCAGCGACAGCACCGGAAACACGCAGGGCATGAAGTTGAGGATGAAGCCGCCGAGCAGGGCCACGCCGAGAATGGCCCAGATCGATGCCGCCGAAGGACGCGGTGCCGGTGTGGCTGCTTTGGCCGCAGAAGCGTGAGCAGCTTGATCGACATCCACCGGAAGCATGGCTTCTATCGATCGGTCGCCATCGACCAGGGTGACCCGCAGGCGTTGCACCGGACCGGCCCGATCGAGGCCTTGCACCGGCACGGCGATCCGTACGCCGCCGTCCGACATCGTGCTCACCTGGGGACGGCCGCCGGACACGGCGTCGTCCCCATCAAGGAAGACGTCGGGCGCGTGCAGTGGCGGCGTCGCATGCGCTTCGAGCAGCAGTTGCGGCTTTGGTTGCCGATCGATGCGCAGCGCCGTGATGGAAAGTCCGGGCGAACTCGCCCGCGGGACGCTCTGCCGCCATTCGTCGATCAGCGCCTGATCGTTCGGCCGACGCGAAACGGCGGGGATGTCGGCCTCGAGATCGGCCTCCTGCTGGGTGCAGATGACCGAGCAGACGAACAGCACGGCCTTCAGCGTGAGATGTGCGGGCGCCGCTCCATCCTCGAGCCGCACGCGCAACGGAAACAGCACGTGCTCGGCATAGCCGAACGTGTCGATATCCTGCTCGCTGAAGCGGCTCGGCGCCGGCCATTCGACGGTGACATCGGCGACGTTGCGCGAGCCGCTCCAGTCGAATTGCGGTGGTGCGCCGGCGTCGCCGGGCGAGCGCCAATAGGTGTGCCAGCCTGCATCCAGCCTGACATCCAGTCCCGCCCACGCCGTGGCCGGGCGGTCGTCTGCTCGCGTGATGTCGCCGACCAGCAGGCGCGTGTCGACGTTCGCCTGCGGCCGCAACTGACCCGCGGCGGCGGTCGTCGCCGCAAGATGGAGCAGGCCGAGCAGCAATACGAGCCGGCCAAGATGACGGATGGACATGATGATCTCCCGCGCGCTGATCGCACATTGCGGTGGCCGTTGCGCCGCGCGATCCGGCGCAAGGCACGCCTAGAGACGGGCACCACGAGCCGATCCGCGTGACCCGCGATCGATGTTGGATATTCGTTCGCTCAAGTCACGGCGTTACGCTGCCCGTGAGCCGATGAGCACGGAACGGTCAGGCGTGGCGACAGGGAGGACGGTAGGGCGAGGACCCGTAGCATTGCGTCGTCAGCGCCTCGTCATAGGGGCGCCAGGACAGCGTCCGGGAGGCGGCAACCGGCTGTGCCGCAGGATTGTCGTTCGCCGGGACGGCGGTCAGACCAGCCGCGGCAAACGGACAGGTGTTGACCATGCCCGGAAGGACGGCCTTCCTGCACGGCTTGGGCGCGCTCGTGGTCGTTCGGGACCATTGAGGGGCACCGGCACCGGTGTCTGCCGTGGCAACCTCGAACGTTCCGAGCAGAGGCGCCAGACTCAAGACGAGCGCGATCAGCGCCGCCATCAGGCGGCGTGTCATCGCGGGCATCTCGAAATCAGCATGCCTCATCTTGGATCATCTGCTCCAGCTTGGACTGGTCGCGCAGACCGGCCGCTCTTGGCAACTGACATCTTCGTGACGCCGCGAACTTGCGGCCCAGGCCGGCATCGCGTGAGCAAAGCGAGTGGTTCTCAAAGTACGTTGATCGGTACCTTCAGGAATGTCTTTCCCGTCGCGTCCGCGGGAGGCAGATGTCCGGCGCGGATATTGACCTGAAGCGATGGAATGATCAGGCGCGGCATGCCGAGCGTCTTGTCGCGGGCCTCGCGAAGCGCAACGAACTCGTCCTCGGTCATCCCGTCTCGCGCGTGGATGTTGTGGAGCCGCTCCTCGCCGACGGTCGTTTCCCAGCGCACCGCGCGGCCGTTGGGGGCATAGTCGTGACACATGAACAGCCGGGTCTCGCGCGGCAGCGTTTCAAGGATCTTCCGGATCGAGCGAAACAGCGTGCGCGCATTGCCGCCTGGAAAGTCGGCCCGCGCCGTTCCCCCGTCGGGCATGAACAAGGTGTCGCCGACGAAAGCTGCATCGCCCATCACGTGCGTGGCACAGGCGGGCGTGTGACCGGGCGTGTGCATCACGAGGGCCGTCATCTGTCCCACCTGATAGGTGTCACCATCCTTGAACAGCCGGTCGAATTGGCTGCCGTCGCGGCGAAACTCCGTGCCCTCGTTGAAGACCTTGCCGAAGGTCTCCTGCACGGTCAGGATATGCTCGCCGATGCCGATCTTGCCGCCGAGTTTGTCCTGGATGTAGGGCGCAGCGGAGAGATGATCGGCATGCGCATGCGTTTCGATCAGCCACTCTGGCCGGAGTCCGTTGATCTTCACGTAGTCGATCAGCATGTCGGCGGAACGGGTGCTGATGCGGCCGGCCGCGTAGTCGATGTCGAGGACGGGATCGACGATCGCGCAGCACGGCGATGACGGGTCCTTCACCACATAGCTGATCGTGCTGGTGTCAGGATCGAAAAATCCGGCCACCTTCGGCTGCACGCGGAGATCGATTGGATAGGACATGGCTGCTGCTCCACGATTTGGCTCCGGGGCGGCATCGCCGCCCACGCCGCGTTTGTCGTCCTGCGCGGTCTAAGGCATCGGACTGGATTTCGTTCCGCAGGTATTGATGCCGAGCATCGCGTAGGGCGGGCACCAGCCGATCAGTGCGGTGCCGAGCGGGATCAGGCCCAGAAGGCCCCACAAGGTCTGCGGCCCTACGACCGTGAGACTGAGGATCGCCAGTCCGACGATGATCCTGAGCAGCCGGTCGATCTTGCCAATGTTCTGTGTCATGTCGCGCTCCCCTTTGGCTTGCGATGATGCCAACGATAGAGCGGGATACGGCGCGCGTATGTAACTAAGTCACCAAGAGGAGCCGGTTCCTAATCATGCTGGGCCAGCTGGACAAGCGCCGGTCTGTCGGTGATCTCGACGATTCCGCGAGCCATTCGCAACCAGCCGCGCCGCGCGAATTCATTGAGCTGGCGGCTGATGACCTCGCGTGCGCTGCCGAGCTCGTTGGCGAGATCCTGATGCGTTGCAACGATCTGCTGCTTTGCCCCGGCAAGCTCGAGAAGCTTCTGGGCGAGCCGCACATCGATCCGCTCGAACGCAACCTCCTCGATGATGCGGAAGAGATTGGTGACGCGGCGGCTGAACGCGGTGAAGACGAACTGACGGAATTCGCGCGAGCTGGCGATCAGCCGGTCGAACAGCGCGCGCGGGATCGCCACGGCGCGGATCCGGGTCTCCGCGATGCCCTCGGCCTGGTATTCCTCGTAACCCATCAGGCAGGCCGTGGTCAGCGCGCAGCTTTCGCCTGCCTGGACGCGGTAGAGCACGATCTCGCGGCCGGACTCGGACGTCTGCTGCACCCGGATGGTCCCGTCCAGCAGCAGCAGGAAGGAGTCCGGCGCCTGGCCGGGGCCGAAAATCCGGCTGCCTTCCGGAAGCTCGACAATGAGGCTGGCCTCGCGCAACTGCGCGAAGATCTCCTCCGGCAGTTGTCGCAACGGCGGGAAAGCGCTCGTCCAGTCCTGCTCCGACGACATCACGACATCCGGCTGCGCCACATCGGCGTCGTCCAGACTTGCCATAGGATCGCGCGTGGGTCGAGGGACGGGATCTGCCCCCCCCGACCCTAATCTTCGGCACCACGAGGGAGCTCGCATGGACTCCGGCAGCGCGTTGCCTTGCAACCGATCGGCGTCTCACGCATGCGCGGCCGTTGCAGGCGGGCCAGACCAACAGGTTGCCGCACCTGCCGGCAGAGCAAGGCGCGCGCACTCTCGGACCGCGCCTTTCCTCGCTCTTTGCTCTTAGCTCTTGGTGCTTGCCGTCTTGTCGAGCGCCGCCCGCAAACCCTTGGCGAGCTTGATCGCATCATCGTTCGCCCAGAAGTGCATGAAGAAGAGGCGGGGGTGTTCGTCCAGCATGTGGCTATGCAGCGCCGTGACCTCGATGCCGTGGGCACGGAGCGTCCGGATCACGGGGTTCACCTCCTCCCCGCTCAGCACGAAGTCACCGGTGACGGCGGCCTTGCCCGCGCCGGTCGGCTGGAAGTTGATGCCCGTCGCGACGCCCATCGCCGCGACGGGAGACAAGGATAGTCCGCCCTCGACAATTGGATCGCGTCGCGGCACGTTGAACTGATAGACCCCGCCATTGGCCTGTCCTTTGACCGCCAGGATCTGATCGAGCTGTGTCGTATCGAGATCGATGGCCGGCGGCGGCGTGGTCGGCGAGGCCGCAATCGTCAACGGTGTCTTGCTGTCGGCGAGGGCGTCGCGGATGGCGGACGCGAGTTTGACGGGATCGCCGTGACCGGCGACATGCATGTAGAACGTTGCTGGGCTCGCGCGGAGCAGATGGTTGTGCACGGCGCTGATTTCGAGCCCGCCGGCGATCATCTTCGCCATTACCGGATTGACCTCTGATTCCAGCAGGACGAGATCGCCCATGATCATGATGCCGCCATGCGCTGGCTTGAACGCGACCCAGCCGCCGAGCGCGAGCGCCGGCCTGATGGTTACGCCGTCCAGAGTCACCGCGAGATCGGTGCGCGGGAAGCCGTACCGGCGGACGTCTCCCGCCACGGATGGTTTCCGGCCCAATGTCTCGTCGATCTTCTGCCAATCGGTGTCCTGTGCGCGCGCCGTCGAGACGATCGGTCCGGCGCCGTGTGCGAGGAGGCAGGCGCCGAGGCCCAACAGACTCCAGATCGTGCTTCTCATCGTTCGCTCCTTTTGGTCTGTCACTGCCCCATGTTCCGTCGCAGCGTGCTCTCAGATGACGCCCGCAAAGCGCATCAGGATGCCCGCGATGCACGAGGCGGCGAGCACGACGAGCATTCCCACGTTGAAGCGGAAAATGGCCGTAGCGGCCGCAACCGACAGGACAACGGCCGGCAGGTCGATGCTCATCGGCCGGGGCGCGTCGAATGACAGTCCAAATCCCTGGATCGGAAAGGTCTCGCGGAAGAGGGTGTGCAGCGCGAACCAGATCGACAGATTGAGAATCACGCCCACGACGGCGGCGGTGATGGCCGAGAGCGCGCCGCCGAGCGCCTTGTTTCCCCGCAACGCCTCGATGTAGGGCGCGCCGACGAAGATCCAGAGAAAGCAGGGCGCGAACGTCACCCACGTCGCCAGCAGTCCGCCCAGCGTGCCGGCGAGCATGGGAGACAGCCCGCTGGCGCCGCGGAACGCGGCCATGAAGCCTACGAACTGGACGACCATGATCAGGGGACCGGGAGTCGTCTCCGCCATGCCGAGGCCGTCGAGCATCTCGCGCGGAGCAACCCAGTGATAGTACTCCGCGGCCTGCTGCGCGACGTAGGCGAGCACGGCGTAGGCGCCGCCGAACGTCACCATCGCCATCTTGCTGAAGAAGATCGCGATCTGGCCGAAGACGTCGTTCGGCCCGAGCAGGATCAGCAGTGCGAAGACGGGGACGAGCCAGATCGCAAGCCAGACGGCCGCCACGCGCAGCGTGCGCGCAGCGTTCGGACGGACGTGATCCGGCACGGCCTCGCCGAGCATGCTGTCGATCGCGCCGGCGCTCTTGCCGCCGTGCTCGAGGGCTGCGAACTCCGGCCGGCCGAGGCGGGCACCGACGAAGCCGATGACTCCGGCGGCAATGATGATGATCGGAAACGGCGCCCCGAAGAAGAAGATCGCGACGAAGGCTGCGGCCGCCAGTCCGATCATGATCCGATTGCGCAGCGCACGCTTGCCGACGCGGACGACGGCCTGGATCACGATCGCCAGCACGGCCGCCTTGAGGCCGAAGAACAAGGCTTCGACGACGCCGACATTGCCATAGGCTGCATAGATGTAGCTGAGGCCCATGATGGCGAAGATGCCGGGCAGAACGAAGAGCGTTCCTGCGACGATGCCGCCCGTGGTCCGGTGCAGCAGCCAGCCGATATAGGTCGCAAGCTGTTGCGCCTCCGGGCCGGGCAGCAGCATGCAGTAGTTCAGGGCGTGCAGGAAGCGGCTCTCCGAGATCCAGTTCTTCTCCTCGACGAGGATGCGATGCATGACCGCGATCTGACCGGCGGGGCCGCCGAAGCTCAGCACGGCCACCCGGATCCAGACGAGAAGCGCCTCATTGAAGGAGATGCCGTGGGCGTGCTCCGCCGCGACCGGCTTCCGGGATGCTGCGACGTCCGTCATGACTTCACCTTGCTGGTCGGCCAGTTGTGCGCCTCCTTCGTGGCGTCGCGGCACCAGCGGTAGAAGGCATCATAGAGCAGCAGGCCGGCGCTCAGCTGCTCGAGATCGTCGTCATACATTCGCGACAGGCCGAGTGAAGCGGCAAGGAGGCCAGGAGCCTCGGGCGAGAGATCAAGTCGCGCCGTATCCGCGGCACGCACCAGCGTGGCGAGTCGTTCCAAGGGTGGTGTCCGCAGACCGAGCTCCTCGACCATGACGTCGAAGGTGCAAAGCTCGCCGCGGTGGCTCCAGAAGACATTCTCGATGTCGAAGGGAGTGGCTTGGAAACGCTCGGCGACGGCTTCGACTTCGGCCGGCGTCACGAACAGGAAGACCGCGGCGGGGTCGACGAAGCGACGGATCAGCCATGGACAGGCGATGCGGTCGATCTTGGGGCGTGATCGCGTGACCCAGACGGTGCGGCCGCGGTCGTCCCTGCTCGGAATTCTGTCGGCTGGCACGGTCGGGAGTTGTGCCTCTGTCCAGCCGACGTGACCGCCCTCGAGGACCTCGGCTGCGACGTTGCTGCACCGGAGCCAGGCCGCGGTGCCTTCGCTCAGCTTCTTGCCTTTCTGGCAGATCACGACAACCGATTGGCCGGTGAAGCTCGGTGCCCATTGCTGGACGTCGAGATGGGAGCGCCTGACGGCGCCGGGGATGAGGCGTGGGTCGGCGGCGAAATCCTCGTCGACACGCACGTCGACGAGCCGTGGCGAGGTCGCCGTGCCGATCAGTCGAGACAATTTTTCGGATGATATCGAGGTGTATGATGATGACATGTTGCGCCCTTGGTGACCAGGACGCGATTCTTGGGCATGTCGCCTCGCGGGGAGATCGCACATCCCCGTAAGCGAAATAAAGCGCTCGATGGCTCGGCTGTCAACTGCCGGATGGGCCGGGAACGCCGCGGAGGTAACGCGCTGATCTCTCCCTGTCCGGCTGGATCCCGGACCGCGGGCCTCACGTGATGAATTCGTGCAGACCCAGCCACCCCGTATAGACCCCGACGAGCACGATCAGAGCCGCCGAGACGTAGGGCGCACGGTGGGCGAAGCGACTGAGCCCGCTCCAGTGCCGCTCGACGTGCCGCAGGCTAAGGGCCGCCGCGACGCCAACCGAGACCATCGTGATCGCCAGACCGATGCCGAAGCACAGCACCAGAATGAAGCCGAGGGCGAACTGCTTCAATTGGATGCAGAGCAGCAAGACGGTGATGGCGGCGGGGCAGGGGATCAACCCGCCTGTGAGACCGAAGGCGACGATCTGCGCGGTCGTGACCGTGCGTCCCGCAAAGCGCTTTCGAATGTCGTCCGCATGGGCGCGTGCGTGGGCATCGTCCTCATCGCCGAGGTCCATGTGATCGTGCGCGTGTTCCTCGAACAGGATCTCGGCAGTGTCACCCGCAAGCGCAAGCCGTGCCTTGAACGCGTGCGGCTCGGGAATCTCCTCGATGCTCTCCAGGTAATCGCTTGCGGCGCGGAAGCTGAAGCTCTGCGCGTCGCCATCTCCGCGAATGGTCGTGAGCCGGAGTTCGCCGGCCGGAGGGAGCGCGCCGGACTCGGTCCGGACTCGCCAGCGTGGCGGCACGCCGTCTTCGAAGATCTCGAGCAACAACGTACGTCCGGTCAGCACGACGGATGTCGGCGCGTCATGATGATGATGACCGTGATGTTCATTCTTATCCCGCCACGTGCGCCAGACCATCCACACGGCGATGCCGATGATGACGACGGCCGAGATCAGTTGCAGATAGGCTTCGCTCCGCGCCCCGGAGAGTTCCTGGCCAAAGTGAAGCCCGGCCAGCGCGATCACCCACACGATCGCGGTGTGGGAGAGGGTTGCCGACAGGCCAAGCAGCACGGCCTGAAAAACGGTTCCTCGAATCGCGACGATGAACGCAGCCATCATGGTCTTGGAGTGACCCGGCTCGAGCCCGTGCAGCGCGCCTAGAACGATGGCGCTGGGGACGAACAGCCAGGCGTTCGCGCTGCCTTGTTGCAGAAGGTGAGACAGGTCGGTCATGCGAGTGTCATTTCAGATAGGTTCGAACCACTTCGATGAGGTCCGCGGCGCCCTTGGCCTTTTCAGGATCCTTTTCGTGCGCCGGATCGACGACATGGTGGCGGATGTGATCCTCCAGCAGCTCGGTGGTCAGGCCTCCGATGGCGCCCCTGACCGACGCCACCAGCATGAGGACGTCGGCGCAGCCCAGCTCCGCGTCCAGCGCCCGTTCCACGGCATCGATCTGTCCTTTGATGCGCCGGACGCGCGCAAGCAGCTTCGACTTGTGTTTGATCGTGTGCGACATCCCCATAAGATAGGGGGGTACCCTACAGAGGTCAACAGGACTCCGGGAGCCCGACCGGTCTTTCGCCCATGGCAGGAGCGCTTCTTGAGCCAGCCCGGCTCGACATGGACGACATTGCGCGCGACGTGCGTCCGCCGTCCTCGACGCATGATCGGGCCGTCCAGCCCGCCTCAGATCAGCAAGGGCAGCTGTGCGTCCGCCCCGGCGTCATTCTGCTGCTGCAAGGATGACAGCGAAACGCCGAGGAGCCGCACCGGCTTCGGCAACGGCATCTCGCTCTGCAGGAGAGCAACGGACAACCGGGCAAGATCCTCGCGACTCCCGACCGCGTGGGCGACGGACCTGCTGCGCGTCATGATGTCGAAGTCGGCGAACTTGACCTTCAGCGTGACCGTCCGGCCTCGGTTGCCGCTGGTTTCACAATGCTGCCAGACCTTGTCGATCAGGGGCTGCAGCTCCGCCAACATCGGCTCGAATTCCGTCAGGTCCGTCGAGAAGGTGTTTTCGGCGCCGACGGATTTTCGGATGCGATTGGCTCGGACCGGGCGATTGTCGATTCCGCGCGAGATCCAATAGTAGTGGTTGCCCGCTTTGCCGAAGTGCTGCTGGAGGAAGGGCAGGGTCTGATTGCGGATGTCGAGGCCGGTATGAATTCCGAGCGCGTTGAATTTCGCAGCGGTCGCCGGGCCGATGCCGTGAAACCTGCCGACCGGCAGCCCCTCCACGAAGACCGGACCCATCTCCGGCGAAATGACGTATTGCCCATTGGGCTTGCGATGGTCCGAGGCCAGCTTGGCGAGGAACTTGTTGTAGGAGATTCCCGCGGAGGCATTGAGTCCGGTTTCGGCCTTGATCTTGGCCCGGATCTGCAACGCGATGTCGCGCGCCAGCGGAATGCCTCGCAGGTTTTCGGTGACGTCCAGATAGGCCTCGTCCAGCGACAGAGGTTCGATGATCGGCGTGTGCTCGGCGAAGATGGCGCGGATCTGCTGGCTGATGGCCTTGTAGACCTCGAAGCGCGGCTTGACGAAGATCAGGTCCGGGCACTGGCGCTTTGCCGTCACAGACGGCATGGCCGAGCGCACGCCGAACGCCCGAGCCTCGTAGCTTGCGGCTGCCACGACGCCGCGCTCGCGCGATCCGCCGACGGCCACGGGTTTGCCGCGCAGCTCGGGATTGTCCCGCTGCTCGACCGACGCATAGAATGCATCCATGTCGATGTGGATGATCTTGCGAATGGCCGGCGGCGCGGCATCCTGTTCCGGACCGGAGCTTGGCATCGCCAAGCTCTATCAGAGCGTGGCGATGAAGTCTGCCCGGCCCGAGCGCTGCCTGCGACGTCCCTTTGACGGCGGCGTTGCGATGAGATCTGCCCGTCAGGCCATCAAACGGCGGCTGGGGAAAAGCGCTCAGAAAAAAGGATGGCCTACGGTGATTGAAACGAAGCAGCGCAGCCGAGACCCGTGGTCAAAACGGGTCACGCCGCCGCGACCGAAATTCGCCTGGCCCGGCTGTGATGTTTGAGCTCACGTTCCTGGGGACCTCGGCGAGCGTTCCGTCCGCAGACCGCAATCATCCCGGCCTTCTCGTTCGAGCAGGCCGGGATCGCATTCTCGTCGATTGCGGCGAGGGGATCCAGCGTCAGCTGCTCCGCGGTAGGGCAGGCTTTCGGCGGCTCGATCGGATCCTGCTCACCCACGGCCATTTCGACCATGTCCTCGGCATTCCCGGACTGTTTTCCACCCTGCGGCTGCGCAGGAGCGCTGACATCATGCGCGTCCACGGCAGCCCCGGCACGCTCGATGTGGTGGTCCGAATGCTCGCGGGGCTGTGGGGCGAGGGCCGCGCGCCGATCCCGCTTGAGTTCGTACCGCTAAGGCGCGGGGAGGTTCTCGACGCCGGTGAGTTTACGATCAACTGCTTTCCCGTCCGGCACCGCGACACCGACAGCTTCGGCTTCGAATTTGTGAGTCGAGCGCGCCGCCATCTGCTGCCAGAGCGTCTGGCAGCGCTCGCCGTGCCCGATGGGCCCGTGCGGAAGGCCTTGGCGGAGGGCCGGCCGGTCGCGCTGGAGGATGGCCGAACCATCGATCCCGAGGATGTTCTGGGGCCTCCGCAGGGACCGAAGAAGCTCGTCATCGTCGGCGATGCGGAAACGACCGAGGGTCTGCACGAGCACGTCCGCGACGCGGACATGCTCGTGATCGAGGCGACCTTCCTCCGGCGCGATTCTGCCATGGCTCGCGACTACGGCCACCTGACGGCCGCGGAGGCCGCCGGCCTCGCGGCGTCCAGCAACATCAGGCAGCTCGTCCTGAACCACATCTCCGGCCGCTATCCCGACGAGGAGATCCTCGCCGAGGCGCGGGAGATCTTTCCTGACAGCCGAGTCGCGATCGATTTCGACCGGATGGTGGTCTAGCGGCTCGTTCGGCACGTCTGCTACGTCGCACCTGAGGCGCTCTGCAAACGGCTCTGGGCGAACGCGATGTACCAGTCGAGGCAACCGGGATTGGCCATCGCATCGCGGTTGATGACCTTGTCGAGCGGCTGCCCGAGCAGGAGCTTCTTGATCGGGAGCTCCTGCTTCTTGCCGGACAGCGTGCGCGGGATCTCGGCAACCGCGAAGATGTCGTCAGGCACGAAGCGTCGCGACAGGCTGCCTTCCACCGCCATGTTGATCTTCCGCTTCATCGCTGCATCGAGCGCGACGCCGTCGCGCAGGACCACGAACAGCGGCATGTAGCTGTCTCGGCCGAGATATTCGAGATCGACGACCAGCGAATCGAGGATCTCCGGCAGCGCTTCGATGGCCGAGTACAATTCGCTCGTCCCCATGCGCAGCCCGTGGCGATTGATGGTCGCGTCGCTACGACCATAGATCACGCAGGAGCCGTCCGGATTGACCTTGAGCCAGTCGCCGTGCCGCCAGACCGGCCCGCCCTCGCGCGTCTCGAAGGCGTCGAAATAGCTTGCGAGATAGCGCACATTCCCCGCGTCGTTCCAGAACCGCAGCGGCATCGACGGCATCGGCGCGGTGCAGACGAGCTCTCCTACCTCGCCGATGACAGGCTTGCCCTGGTCGTTGAAGGCCTCGACCGCTGCGCCGAGGACGCGGCACTGCATCGTTCCGGGCACCTGCGGTAATTCGCGATTGCCGCCGATGAAGGCGCCGGCGAAGTCGGTGCCGCCCGAGATGTTGGCCCACCACATTTGCGCCTGCGCCCGGCTGCCATTGACCTGCGACAGCGCCGCGAACCGCTGATCGAACCAGGCCTGCGTGTCGGCGCTGAGCGGCGAGCCAGTGGACCCGAGGCAACGCAGATGGGACAGATCGCCCGCGTCGGCCAGGTTGATGTCCGCCTTGACGCAGCTCGCGAAGAACGCCGCGCCCGCGCCGAAGAAGGTGGATCTCGAATTCGCCACGAAGCGCCACAGCGTGGTCCAGTCCGGACGATCCTTCGGCCCGGCGGGGCTGCCATCGAAGATGCAGCACGTGGTCCCGTTCAGAAGCGCGCCGACCTGGTTGTTCCACATGATCCAGCCGGTCGAGCTGTACCAGTGATAGCGCTCGCCGAACGAATTTGGCTGATACGAGCAGCCGATGTCGTTGTGCAGTCCGAGCAGGGCGAGTGTGACGATGATGATTCCGCCGTGACCATGCACGATCGGCTTCGGCAGCCCGGTGGTGCCGCTCGAATAGACGATCCAGAGCGGATGATCGAACGGAAGCCACTCCGGTTCGAAGGCATCGATGCCAGGGCTTGTTCTTGCCAGAATGTCCGAGAGACGAACCCCGTCGCTCACCTGCGCGCCGGCATCGTCACTGTGCAGGATGACGTGACCGAGAGTCGGCAACGACCGGCGCAGCTCCTCGACGACACCGCGGCGATCGTGCCGGCGGCCGGCATAGGTGACCGCATCGCAGGCGATCAGCACCTTGGGTTCGATCTGCTTGAACCGGTCGATCACGGCGGGCGCGGCCATGTCGGGCGCGCAAACGCTCCAGATCGCGCCAATGCTCGCCGAAGCGAGAAACGCGATGATGGCTTCGGGTATATTGGGCAGATAGGCGGCGACCCTGTCGCCGGGCGCCACGCCTTGCTCGCGCAGATGCAGCGCCAGGGCGGCTGCCTTTCGCCGAAGCTCGGGCCAGGTCGTCTCCGTGAGCCTGCCGTCCTCGTGACTGCTGATGATCGCAGGCAGGCCCGCCGCATCGGCGGCGTCGACGTGACGAAAGACCTGCTGGGCGTAGTTGACCGAAGCGCCCGGAAACCAGACCGCTCCCGGCATCGTGCGCTTGCCGAGGACGGTCGAAAACGCGGTCGGCGACTGCAGGTCATGATAGTCCCAGATGCTGCGCCAGAATCCGTCGAGGTCGCGGATGGACCATTGCCGCATCTGCTCGAAGTTCTCGAAGTGGAGGCCGCGATTGTCCCTCAGCCATTGGCGATAGAGGGCCATTTGCGGGACATAGGGAGCTGTCATCATTCGTTCCGGCTTGTTTGCATGGTACGGTACGGCCAGGAGACGCCAAGAGGCGCTCATTTCGACTTCTGCTTCCGCCGCTTGTAGAGCGCGTTGAAGCCCCCGGCCATGAAGGTCACGAACCGCTCGCGGACCGCGGCGAAATCGTCGGACTTGCACAGGCCGCCGGACAGGCGGTCGATCCGGCCGGTCCGTGACAGGATCAGCGAGTAGGCGCCGGAGGTGAACTGGAAGCTCCAGAACAGGTCCTCAGGCTTGGCGTCGGGCAACGCCTTCTGCAGCAGCCCGATGAGACGCAGCACCAGCGGATCGAGATAGGTGTCCATCATCTCCACGCCATAGCCCGGCGCGTTGGCGACCTGCGCGAAGATGCGGCCGAAGTGTCGCCAGTTGTCCTCTTCGTTGACGTAGACGTCGAACGCGCCGTCATAATAGGCACGCAGCGCGCCTTCAACGGTCGGACGATCTCCGACCTTGGCCTCGTAGGCATCCAGCCCGGCCGTGCGCACCGTGACCGCGTATTCCATGCGGCGTTCGAACACGGCATCGAACAACGCCCTCTTGCCCTCGAAGTAGTAATGGATCAGCGCAGGATGGATGCCCATCTTGTCCGCCACATCCTTGATCGTCACGCCGAAATAGCCGAGCTGCGCGAACAGCTCCTCGCTGGTGTCGAGGATCAGCTTCACCGTCGTCGCGCGCTGTTCCGCGCGCGTGCGGCGCCCTTCGGGTTTCGGCTCTGCTGGCATGCTCTCCGTGGTCCCTGATCGGCGCACACAGGAACGGCACCGTTGGTGTTTTGACGATGAGGGGGTGGGCGCGCCCGGTCAAGCAGGACTTCGGGCTTCCAACATTTTCATTTAGTGCTAAATGAATGAACTTGACCGGCGGCCGGCCGGACGGTAGGTCTCGGAGACCTGATGGAAGGCGGTCGACGATCGGGCGGCGGGCAGCGCGTCGCCAGTCTCGTCGTGCGCGGACATCATCAAAAACAATCGGCTGGCCATGGATCAGCCGCTCACGGGAGGACACATGACACGGATCAAGTCGACGGCGGCCGCCCTGCTGATGTTCGGCGTGGGCCTTTCAGCCCCGGCATCCGCTGAAAAGAAATACGACGTCGGCGCGACCGACACCGAGATCAAGATCGGCCAGACCAACCCGCTCAGCGGGCCGGCTTCCGCTTTCGGTGCCATCGGCAAGGCGGAGGCGGCCTATATCCGCATGATCAACGAGCAGGGCGGCGTCAATGGTCGCAAGATCAACCTCATTCAATACGATGACGCCTATAGCCCGCCGAAGACGGTCGAGCAGGTGCGCAAGCTGGTCGAAAGCGACGAGGTGCTGACCACGTTCCAGATCATCGGCACGCCGCCGAATGCCGCGGTCCAGAAATATCTGAACAGCAAGGGCGTTCCGCAGCTTCTGGCGGGAAGCGGAGCGTCCCGCTTCACCGATCCCAAGAACTTTCCGTGGACGATCTCCGCCAACCCGAACTACCAGTCGGAAGCGCACATCTACGCAAGATACATCCTGGAGAACTATCCGAACGCGAAGATCGGCATCCTCTATCAGAACGACGACCTCGGCAAAGACTACGTCAAGGGCCTGAAGGACGGGCTCGGCGCCAAGGCCGGCATGATCGTGAAGGAGCTGTCCTACGAGCTGTCCGACCCGACGGTCGATTCCCAGTTGGTGACGCTGAAGGCATCGGGCGCCGACCTCTTCTACAACATGTCGACGCCGAAATTCGCGGCGCAATCGATCAGGAAGGCCGCCGAGCTCGGCTGGAAGCCCGTCCACATCCTGGAGGTCAACGCGACGGCGGTCGGTCAGGTGCTCGTGCCCGCGGGGCTCGATAATGCCAAGGACATCATCTCGGTCGCCTACGGCAAGGATCCGCTCGATCCGCAATGGGCCGATGACGAGGGCATGAAACGCTACAAGGCGTTCATGGCGAAATACGCGCCCGGCGAGGACGCCAACAGCGGCTTTGCGACCTATGGCTACTCGACGGCCGCTCTGCTCGTCCACATTCTCAGGCAATGCGGCGACGAGCTGACGCGCGCCAACATCATGAAGCAGGCGACCAACATCAAGGGCTTCGTTCCCGATCTCGGGCTGCCGGGAATGTCGGTGACGACGACCCCCGACGACTATCGCATCAGCAAGCAATTCCAGATGATGAAATTCGATGGTCAGCGCTGGATCATATCGGGGCCGATCCTGACCGACGACTTCAAGGCGGACTGAAGCTTCTCACCGGGCCACGGCCTGATCGGGCGCTGCTTGTGCGCCGGGCCATCCCGTGGCCTCTGCTTTGCCGTCACGGTGCCGCGGCGAAGGCCGGTGGCCGAAAGCTGACCCCTGTCCATCGGAGCGCCCGCTCATGACCAGTGAAGCCGTCTGCCGCCGTCGCGGCTTCGATCCTGCGGCGCTTGCGGCGATCGGCCCGGAACTCGCCGCATTCGTCGATCGCGGCGAACTCGCCGGCATCGTGTCTCTCACCTCGCGCGGCGGCGAGATCGTTCATGCCGAGACGATCGGCTGGCGCGATGTCGAAACCAAGAGCCCGATGCGCCCGGATACGTTGTTCCGGATCGCGTCGATGACCAAGCCGATCACCTCGGTGGCGGCGATGATGCTGGTCGAGGAAGGCAGGATCGCCTTGGCGGACCCGATCTCCCGGTGGATTCCAGAACTGGCCGATCTGCGGGTCCTGCGTGACGCCGCCGGCCCGCTCGACGATACCGTGCCCGCCCGGCGCGCGATCACCGTCGAGGACCTGCTCACGCACCGTTCGGGCATCGCCTATGCGTTCTTCTCGGAAGGCCCGCTCAAGCTCGCCTATGAGCGCGCGCTCGGTGATCCCGCGATGAACCGGTCCACGCCCGACGAATGGCTCGCTGCGCTTGGCACGCTGCCGCTGGCGTATCAGCCCGGCGACCGCTTCCACTACGGTCATTCGACCGACGTGCTCGGCTTCCTGATCGGCCGGGTCGCAGGCAAGCCGCTTCGGCAGGTGCTACAGGAGCGCATCTTCGCGCCGCTCGGCATGGCCGATACTGATTTCTGGCTGCCGCACGCCAAGCGAGATCGTCTGGCGAGCCTGTACGGATATGACGAGACGGCGGGGCGGCTCGCGAAGGTCGAGCCGGTCATGTATGACGAGCCGCCGGCCTATACGCCGGGCGGCGGCGGGTTGATCTCGTCCGCGCCCGACTATCATCGGTTCGCGCGCATGCTGCTGAGAGGAGGCGAGCTGGACGGCGTCAGGCTGTTGCGACCCGAAACCGTCAACCTGATGCGCACCAACCGGCTGATTGACGCGCAGCGCCAGATTCCCTTCGCCGGCATGCCGCTGTGGCAGACCTGCGGATTTGGGCTCGGACTTGCGATCGCCGAGGATTCCACCGGCAATCCCTATGCCTGTGGCGCACCGGGCTCGATGACCTGGCGGGGCATCTTCGGCACCTGGTGGCAGGCCGATCCCGTCAATGACCTGATCATGATCTATCTGATCCAGCATCAAGTGCCGGTCTCGGCGGGGACAGGGGCCACGATTGCCACCGGGCGCGGCGCTGCCGGCCGCCGTGCTCTTCCCGTCTATCAGCGTGGAACCTACGCCGCGTTGTCCCACGTTGTGGAACAAGCGACATGACCGGGGCAGCGCTTGTCACCCCCGCGTGTCGGGCGGATTCGTCCAGGATGTGGACGCCAACATTCCGCCGAATGAAACGTCCGATCAGCGGCGAGCCGCCTTTCCTGACATTGCCGGAGCGGCAACATGCGTTCATGTCATGCCGAGCTTGTCATCCGGCCGTTATTCTGCTCAGTGCTTCTTCAAATTGCGCGATCATGCGCATCGATCGACTGAAGTCGACAGCCCGCGAGGAAACAAGACTATGCGCAAGCTAACTTTGGCCATTGCCCTGATCGTCCCGATGCTCGGTCACGCCGCGCAAGCCGAGGACACCGTCAAGATCGGCTATATCGATCCGCTGTCCGGCGGCGGCGCCAGTATCGGCGAGGGGGGCCTGAAGACGTTCCAGTATCTGGCCGACGAGCTCAACGCCAAGGGCGGCATTCTCGGCCATAAGGTCGAGATCGTGCCGTTCGACAATAAGACCAATCCGCAAGAGAGCCTGGTCCAGGCCCAGAAGGCGATCGACGCCGGCGTCCGCTACATCACGCAAGGCAACGGATCGTCCGTCGGGCTCGCGCTGGAGGATTTCGTCAACAAGCACAACACGCGCAACCCCGGCAAGGAAGTGCTGTACTTCAACTATGCCGCCGTCGATCCGAGCATGACCAACGAGAAATGCAGCTACTGGCATTTCCGCTGGGACGCCAGCTCGGACATCAAGATGGAGGCGCTCACCAACTACATGAAGGACATCCCTTCCATCAAGAAGGTGTATCTGATCAATCAGGACTATTCTTTCGGCCAGTCGGTCCGCAGCGACGCGCGCAAGATGCTCGCGGCGAAGCGGCCCGATATCCAGATCGTCGGAGACGAGCTGCATCCGCTGCTGAAGATCACGGACTTCTCGCCCTACATTGCCAAGATCAAGGCGTCCGGCGCCGACAGCGTCATCACCGGCAACTGGGGCCAGGACATCGCGCTGCTGCTCAAGGCCGCCGCCGATGCCGGCCTGAAGGTCAACTGGTACACCTACTATGCGGGCGGCGCCGGCGGCCCGACCGCCATCAAGCAGACGGGCCTGGATCATCAGGTCTTCCAACTGACCGAAGGCTTCGCCAATTCGGGCCATCAGGCCGCGATGGACTACGAGAAGGCGTTCCGCGCCAAGGTCAACATGTCGCTGTGGTATCCGCGGGCGGTCAACGAGATGCGCATGTTCAAGGCGGCGGCCGAGAAGGCCAACTCCATCGACCCGGTGAAGGTCGCGGCCGCGCTCGAGGACCTCAAGCTCGAGGTGCTGGATGGCGGCACCGGCTTCATGCGCAAGGATGATCACCAGTTCTTGCAGCCGATCTACGTCTCGTCCTTCGGCAAGCTCGCGGCGAACGAGACGTTTGACGAGGAGAACACCGGCTGGGGATGGCACCTGGTCTCCAGGGTCGATACGCCCCAGGCCATGGTGTCGACGACGTGCAAGATGGCGCGTCCGTAACGATCCGCGCCGGCTTCCCGCACGAGGTCAGCGTGCGGGAAGTGGCGCCGGCCGTGCGTCGGTCCGTCAGAGAATGAGCGGCAGGGCATTGAAGCCCGGGACATTCGCGAGTGCGCCGTGCTTGAACTCATCGTCATTTCGACCCTCAACGGCGTGCTGTTCGGCATGCTGCTGTTCCTGCTGTCGAGCGGGCTGACCGTCATCTTCAGCATGATGGGGGTGCTCAATTTTGCTCACGCCAGCTTCTACATGCTCGGCGCCTTCTTCGGCTTCCAGCTCACGAAGTGGGTCGGCTTCTGGCCGGCCCTGCTGCTCGCGCCGCTGCTGGTCGGGGCCATCGGCATGGCGGTCGAGCGCTATGGTCTGCGCAACACGCACAAGCATGGCCACGTCGCCGAGCTGCTGCTGACCTTCGGCCTCGCATTCGCCATCGAGGAGATCGTCTCGATGATCTGGGGCAGGACCCCGCTCGACTATCGCGTGCCGGCGCTGCTGGACTTTCCCGCGTTCACGATCTTCTCGACCAACTATCCGGCGTACAAGCTTTTCATGCTGGCGGTATCGGTGACGATCTTCGTGGTGCTCCTGATCGTGCTCAAGCGCACCCGGGTCGGCCTGATCGTGCAGGCCGCGTTGACCCATCCCCATATGGTGGGCCATCTCGGCCACAATGTCGGACGCGTATTCATGGTGGTGTTCGGGGTCGGCAGCGCGCTGGCCGGCATCGCCGGCGTCATCGCCGGCCCCGCCTTGGTCACGCAATCCGACATGGCCGCCGCGCTCGGGCCGATCCTGTTCGTGGTGATCGTGTTCGGCGGCCTCGGCTCGCTGCCGGGCGCCTTCATCGCCTCGCTCGTGATCGGCCTGGTGCAGACCTTCGCCGTCGCGTTGAACGGCTCGCTGGCGAGCGCCTTCGGACCGCTCGATCCCTCCGCAGGGCCATCGGTGCTCACCGACATCTGGAACGTGACGATCGCGCAGGTCGCGCCGATCGTTCCCTACCTGCTGCTGGTGCTCGTCCTGATCGTGCGCCCCGTGGGCCTGATGGGGACTCGCGAATCATGACCGCAGCAGTCACCTCCGCGTCTCATCTCGCGGCAAAGCCCGCCGGCTCCCGTCTCCGCTTCTACGCCGTCTGGCTGATCGGCGTGGCCGTGCTGATTGTGCTGCCGCTGCTCTTCAATTCGGGCGGATCGCTGACCTCGTTCAGCCTGATCGGGATCGCGATCGTGTTCGCGCTCTCCTACAACGTCCTTCTCGGTCAGACCGGATTGCTGTCGTTCGGCCACGCGGTTCATTACGGCCTCGGCGGCTTCGCGGCCTGTCACATGATGAACGCGGTGGTGGCGCATGGCTGGCCGATTCCGCTGCCCTTCATTCCGCTGTTCGGCGGGCTGGGCGGCCTCGCCTTCGCGATCATCCTCGGCTGGGTCATGACCAAGCGCGCCGGCACGGTGTTTGCGATGATCTCGCTCGGCATCGGCGAGCTCGTGGCGTCGTCGTCGCTGATCCTGCGCTCGGTGTTCGGCGGCGAAGCCGGCATCACCACCGACCGCACCGCTCTGCCACGCATGTTCGGCTGGACCTTCGGCCCGCAGCTGCAGGTCTATTACCTGATCGCGGCCTGGCTGGTGCTGTCGGCAATCGCGATGTATGCGCTGACCCGGACGCCCCTGGGACGGATCAGCAATGCGGTGCGCGACAATCCCGAACGGGTCCAGTTCATCGGCTATGATCCGCACGTCGTCCGCTATCTCGCTTATTGTTTTGCCGGGTTCTTCGCCGGCATCGCGGGCGGACTCGCGGCCATCAGCTTCGAGATCGCGAATTCCGCCTATCTCGGTGCAATCCAGTCGGGCCTGGTGCTGTTCGCGACCTTCATCGGCGGGACGGCCTACTTCTTCGGTCCGATCCTCGGCGCGATCCTGGTGACCTATCTCCAGCTCGGGCTGACGAGCCTCACCAGCGTATGGCAGCTCTATTTCGGCATCATCTTCATCGGCATCGTCATGTTCTCACCCGGGGGCATTGCCGGTCTGCTGATGATGCACCGGCCGCTGGTCCGTGCCGGAACGCTCGGAATGGTGATCCCGTCCTATCTCGTGGCCATCGTGCCGACCGCGGCGCTCGCCTACGGCGTCATCCTGACCATCGAGACGGTCGCGCGCTATTCGGGTGGTGACGCCATCAACCTGTTCGGCATGGCCTTGAATCCGCAGTCGCCGGCAACATGGGGCGCCGCCGCGATTCTGCTGGTCGCCGGCTTCGTCGTCGGGCGGTGGACGTGGCAGCGGATCGCCGAAGCCTGGGACAGGGCCGCCACCGTGGCGCGTGACCGGGGGTATCTGGCATGACCGCAGCGATCGAAGTTCGTGCCGTCGAAAAGCGCTTCGGCAATGTCGGCGTGATCCGCGACCTCAATCTCAGCGTCACCAAGGGCGAGCGCCACGCCATCATCGGCCCGAACGGCGCCGGCAAGTCCACGACGTTCAACCTGATCAGCGGACACATCAAGCCGACCTCCGGCGAGGTGAGGCTGAACGGCGAGGTCATCTCGGGCCTGCGGCCGTTCGAGATCAATCGGCGCGGCCTGTCGCGCTCGTTCCAGGTCACCAACGTGTTCGCCCGCATGACCGTGTGGGAGAACGTCCGATGCGCCGTGCTGTGGGCGACCGGGCATCGCTACGCGTTCTGGAAGAACGTCGACAGTCTCCCGGAGGTGCGGGAGCGGACCGCCCAGATTCTCGACGACATCCATCTCACGCATCGGCGTGACATTCCCGCGGGATTGTTGACCTATGCCGAGCAGCGCGAGCTGGAGATCGGGGTCACCATTGCGAGCGGTGCGACGGTCGTCATGCTCGACGAGCCGACGGCCGGAATGAGCCACGCGGAAACCGAGCGCGCCGTGTCGTTGATCCGGCGGCTCACCGAGGGGCGGACGCTGGTGATCGTCGAGCACGACATGAGCGTGGTATTCGGTCTCGCCGATCGCATCTCGGTGCTGGTCTACGGCCACATCATCGCGTCGGGCACGCCGGAGGAGATCCGTCGCGACCCGAAGGTGAAGGAAGCCTATCTCGGCGAGGAGGCCCACTGATGCTCGAAGTCAGGAACCTCCACGCTTACTACGGCAAGAGCCATATTCTGCAGGGCGTCGACCTCGACGTCGCCGCCGGCGAAGTCGTGAGCCTGCTCGGCCGCAACGGCGTCGGCCGCTCGACCACCGTGAAGGCGATCATGGGCGAGGTCAGCCCGCAGGGGACGATCCGCTTCAAGGACCGGGACATTGCAGGTCTGCCGAGCTACAAGATCGCGCGCCTTGGGCTCGGTTATGTGCCCGAACATCGCGATATCTTCCCGAGCCTCACCGTCCGGCAAAACCTCGTGCTCGGCATCAAGGACACGCGGCGGCCGGGGAAGTGGCGCCTTCAGGACATGCTCGACATGTTTCCCAATCTCGCGGCGCGCGCCGATACGCCGGCCGGCGTCTTGTCGGGCGGCGAGAAGCAGATGCTGACCACCTGCCGGACGCTGATGGGCGACCCCGACCTCATCATGATCGACGAGCCGACCGAAGGTCTGGCGCCGCTGATCGTGCAGCAGGTCGGCGATCTGATCGCCCGGATCGCAGCGGCGGGCGTCGCGATCCTGCTGGTCGAGCAGAAGCTCTCGATCGCCATGCGGATCTCGAAGCGCGTCTACGTCATGGGCCATGGCCGTGTCGTGTTCGAAGGAACGCCGGATCAGCTCAAGGCCAACACCGCGGTCCGGCAGGAGTGGCTCGAAGTGTGAGGTGCGCGGACTGCGGGCACGCGTTCGCCGATGCAGCTCGGGCAGATGTGCAACAGACATCCTGCCGTGCCCGAATCCATCAGTTCAGGTCTGAGGCGCTGGATGTCCCAACATGCCTCGCGGAAACGAGGCGTCGCGCTCGCGCAGCCTCAGGGCAACGAGACGCGCGATGCAGATCGACGCCGTCGCGATCGCGATGCCGGCGATCATGTCGACGAGGAAATGCCCGCCGCCGATTGGGGTCGAGAGCAACATCGCGCCGTGGATCAGGACATTGAATGGTCGCAACCAGCGCAACGACCACAGCGCCCAGCCGTCGAGAACCGCGGCCGCCGCGTGAAAGCTCGGAAAGGTCACGATCCCCGCGAGATGGCTGGTGTCCAACAGGCGCAGCGTCCCGTCGCGAACCAGGGGCACCTCGCGCGCCGTGTCGAAATAGGCCTGCGGGATGAGGTTTGCGTAGGCGGACGGCGGCAGCTCCAACGCGTGGTACACGCCGAGTGCAGGAACAAACAAGGTGATGATGCATGTCAGCGCCAGCGTCAGGCTGATCGCGAGGTTGAACTCTGCAAACCGGCGATAGTGGCCCAACAAGGGAAGGGCCACGACGATGATGCAGATCGTCCAGGAAATGGATCGATAGCCGAACGCGAGGGTCAAGACGGCCCACGGACGGTCATTGACGAACGACAAGTACTCGCGAAAGTCGAAGCCAAGGGCGCGATCGAGGGCGAGCAGGTTGGCGTCCTGAAGCGGCAGGTTGGCGGCCGTCGCAATGTAGGACAGTGACGCCAGCACGGTGGATGCCAGGGTGGTCTGGGCCATCCCGGTCAGGAATGAGAACATCCAGGGTTTGGCACGCTGGGCCGACCGTGCATTGGCGTAGCCGATGAGACCATAAACGGCCGATGTCGACAGCACGACGACGTAGCCGATTGGTTCGATGCGAAAGTCCGTAAAGACCAGGCACAGTCCGAACAGCACCCAAAGTGCTGTCATGACAGCCCAGTTGAACCGGAACACGGCCCAGGCCGTCGCTGCATCCCCGCTGTCATGCGCCCGTTGCAAGACGCTCTTTGTCCAGGGGAGCCAGCGGCGGCTGAGATCAGGCAATAGACCACCGGCGGCGGTGTCCGACATTGTCG
Source organism: Bradyrhizobium sp. SZCCHNPS1003 (assembly GCF_032381555.1). Taxonomy (NCBI): domain Bacteria; kingdom Pseudomonadati; phylum Pseudomonadota; class Alphaproteobacteria; order Hyphomicrobiales; family Nitrobacteraceae; genus Bradyrhizobium; species Bradyrhizobium sp. SZCCHNPS1003. The sequence continues at coordinate 344,538 of NZ_JAUHIU010000001.1, read as the reverse complement.
TCCGCTCTCACGTTTCAATGGATTTCGACTTGTTTCCCGTCGGTGTCTTGTTACGGCCAATCAGGCCAATAAATCAACCTTTGCGGGTAAAATACGGGGATACCGTGATGAGATGCTTAACTGAACGTAGCCTGGAATCCTGTATTCGGTTGTGTCGAGACCGCATTCATGTCCGGAAAACGAAGCCGCTTTCGCGTCGACACAGCCCTCGTGTAAAGGGTCTTCACCATTCATCATGGGAAGCCACCCGTGGTAGTGCTGTCGCATGCGCTGCAGCTCGCAGGCCGGCTTGCGGGAGGGCCGGTCGCCGCGGTCGCTGTCCGTGCAGCCGTCTTCCGTCCGATCGCCCCGGCGCGATGTCGCGTGCGATCACAGTTTCTGGCGGCCGTAGATCAGAAGCATCAGGATGATCACGGCGCCGTAGATCAGCTGGCGGCCGGCCTCGCTGATCTGCATCACCGACAGGATCGATTGTAGCAGGGTGATCAGCACGACGCCGGCGACGGTGCCGAGATAGCTGCCGCGGCCGCCGAGAATGTGCGTGCCGCCGAGCACGACGGCGGCGATCGAGGGCAGCAAATAGGCGTCGCCCATCGACTGCGCTGCCTTCGAGGCATAGCCCGCGAGCAGCACGCCGCCGAAGGCGGAGAGGGCGCCCGACAGCGCGAACGCCAGCATGGTGATGCGGCGTGTATCGATCCCTGAGAGATACGCGGCGCGCTCGCGGTTGCCGATGGCGTAGATGGCGCGGCCGAACGTGGTCCGCGACAGCAGCCAGATCGCTGCGCCGCCGATGATCGCCCAGACCAGCACCGCGTTCGGAACGCCGGGAACAATGGTGCCGGTGGCGAGATAGCGCATCGCCTTGGAGGCGGAATCCTGCGGCGCGAAGCCGCCGGTGTAGGCGACCATCAGCCCTTGCGCGACCGCGTTGGTCGCCAAGGTGATGATCATCGAGGGGATGCGCAGATAGGCGACGCCGATGCCGTTCAACAGACCGATGGCGGCGCCGCAGAGAATGCCGCAGGGAATCGCGATGATGGCGCCGGTCGTGCCATGCGCGGCCGCCGCGCAGGCCATCATCGCACCGGTCGTGACGACCCACGGCACCGACAGATCGATCTGGCCGAGCAGGATCACCAGCATCATCCCGGTGGCGATCACGCCCAGGAAGCTCGCGACCTTCAACTGCTGCAGCAGATAGTCCGGCGACAGGAAGCTGCGCGAATAGAGACTGCCCACGAGCAGCAACAGCAGGATGCAGCCGAAGGAGGCGGCCACCGCCGGATCGATCCGGCGCAGCATGGCGATCCCTCGACGGGCCGGTTGTGATGCCGTTGCGTCGCTCATCCGAACCACTCCAGGCGATTGCGCACCCGCACCAGGCCGAACGCTCCGATCGAGACCGCGAGCATCAGCACGAGGCCCTGGAATAGCGGCTGCCACAGCGGATCGAAATCGAACACGAACAGGAGATCGCCGATGGTGCGGAACGCGAGCGCGCCGAAGATCGCCCCGATCGCGCTGCCGCGTCCGCCCATCAGCGACACGCCGCCGAGCACCACGGCCGCGATCGAGAACAGCGTGTAGGCGTTGCCGCTCGCATAGGCGGCCTCGCCGGTATACGAAAAGAACGTCAGGAACAGGCCGCCGATCGCCGACAACAGGCCGGCCAAGGTATAGGCGACAAACTTGGCCGCGCGGATCGGCGCGCCGGACATGTAGGCTGCGACCTCGGAGGAGCCGGTCGCGAACGCGGCGCGGCCGACGACCGAGCGGCTATAGGGCACCCAGATCAGCAGCGCCGTCACAGCCAGAACCACGAGACTCGTGGGCAGCACGCCGAACAGCCTGCCGGTCAGGGCATCCGCCAGCGTTTCGTTGACGGATCCGCCGGGATTGGGTCGCAGGAACAGCGCGAGCCCGTAATACATCGCGCCCGTGGCGATCGTGGTCACGATCGGCTGCAGACGCCCGAAGATCACGATCGCGCCGTTGATCATGCCGCAGACGATGCCGGTGCCGAGCACGCCGGCCACGCCGAGCGCCGTCTCGGTGGCGGTTCCGACCACGATCCAGGACGCGAGGCAGTTGGTCAGAGTCAGGATCATGCCGACGGACAGATCGATGCCGGCGGTGATCACCACGATCGCCTGCGCCATGGCGACGAAGGCCAGCAGCGTCGCCTTGTTGGCGGCGGTCTGCACCATGTTGGCGCTGAAGCCGGCCGGATGATTGGTCGCATAGAGCACGAACATCGCGACGAAGATCCCGATCGCGAGCAGGGTGCCGCGCTGTTCGGAGAGCCAGTACCGCCACTCGGTCATGCCAGACTCGCTTCCGCTCGCTCGCCCTCGTCGACGTTGAGCGCGCTACTGACCAGCGCACGTTCGGTGATCTCGGCGCCCGCGAGCTCGCGCCTGATCGCGCCATCGTACATCACCAGCACGCGGTCGCAGCAGCCGATCAGCTCGTCATAGTCGGTCGAATAGAGCAGGATCGCGGCGCCCTCGTCGGCAAGCCGGCGCAGCAGCCGGTAGATCTCCTGCTTGGTGCCGACATCGATGCCGCGCGTCGGATCATTGAGCAGGATGATGCGCGGCTTGTTCATCAGCCATTTCGCGATCACGACCTTCTGCTGGTTGCCGCCGGAGAGCGCGCTGACGGCGAGATCGGGGGAGGCGGTCTTGATCTCGATCAGGCGGATCATCTCGTCGATCAGCGTCGATTGCCGCTGCCGGTCGATGATGCCGAATGTCGCGAACCGGTCGAAGGCGGCAGCCGAGAGATTGTCGCGCACCGACATCGGCAGCATCAGTCCTTCGGTCTTGCGGTCCTCCGGAATGAGCGCGAGGCCGATGCGCTCCGACTTGGCGGTGACGGGGCTGTCGATCGTCACCTTGTTGCCGTCGATCAGAATGTCGCCGCGACAGTCCCGCAGCACGCCGAACAGCGCCAGCAGCAGCTCGCGCTGGCCCTGGCCGTCGAGCCCGCCGAGACCGATGATCTCGCCGGCCTGCAGCGAGAACGAGATGTCCTTCAGCCGGTCGCCCCAACTGATGCTCCTGCATTGCAGCGCTGGCGGCCGGCCATCGATTTTCCGCGGCGGCTTTTCCGGGAAGGCATGCTTGTACTCACGGCCGATCATGAGCTCGATCACTTCGGCATCCGTTTTGGTACCGGCCGGGAAAGTCGCGATGCGGCGGCCGTTGCGGAACACGCTGCAGTCGTCGGCGAGCTCGGCGATCTCGTGCATGCGATGGGAGATGTAGAGCAGCGCCAGCCCCTCGCTGCGCAGGCGCTTCAGCACCTTGAACACCTTGGTCACGTCGGAAGCGGTCAGCGCCGAGGTTGCCTCGTCGAGGATCAGGATCTTGGGCTGCCGCGACAGCGCTTTCGCGATCTCGACCATCTGCCGGCGCGACAGCGGCAGGTCCTTCACCAGCGCACGCGGATGAATGTCGCCGGCGCCGGCGCGGTGCAGCGCCTCCTCTGCAAGTCGACGCTGGGCCCGCCGATCGATCATTCCGAATCGCGTCGGCGGATGAGAGATCATGATGTTGTCCGCGACCGACAGGTCGGGAATCAGCGACAGCTCCTGGAAGATGCAGACGACGCCGGCATCGTTTGCCGCGGAAGGACCGGTGAAGGCGACCTCGCGTCCCGCAAGCGTCATGCGGCCTTCGTCCGGCGTGACCACGCCGACCATGAGCTTGATCAGCGTCGACTTGCCGGCGCCGTTCTCGCCGAGAATCGCGTGGATGCGGCCGGGATGGACCTCCAGGTCCGCACCGTCGAGAGCGATCACGCCGCCGTAGCGCTTGGACAGTCCTTCGGCGCGAAACAGCGGCTCGGCCGCGATCATGCTTGCTCCCTCAGTCGCTTGAGCAATAGGGACAGGCTGGCCGCGAGAGAACTCGCGGACCAGCGATCGCACCGGCCTATTGATTTTCCTTCGACTGACCCATGATCTCCTGCGCCGTGAAGTTGATGCCGCAGGTCGGGAAGGAGTTGCCGACGAAGAAGTTGTCGGACTGGGCCGGGAAGTAGTCCTGATCCTTCTTGAAGTTCGGGTCTTCCACGACCGCGAGCGGCAGCTTGACCGATTGCGGCACCACCTTGCCTTCGAGGGCGGCGAGCGCGACCTTGATCGCGACCGCGACCTGCGCAGGTCCGGTACCGGCGGAAGAGCATTTCAGGCCTTCGGACGCCTTGGCGGCGCAGAACTTGCGGAAGCCGTTTTCGGTCTCGCCACCGAACGGCACCATCTTGTGCTTGGCGTCGAGCATGGCCTGCACGATGCCGGTGTCGCCGCCTTGGCCGGAGATCGCATCGAACGGGCCATTGGTCGCGATCGCATCCGCCGTGGCCTTCTGGGCGACGCCGTCGTCCCATTTGCCGACGACCTCGGTGACCTGCCACTTCTTGCCGGAGCCGTCGAGAACGGAGTGGAAGCCGTTGTGACGATCGGTGTCGACCGAGGTGCCGGCGACGCCGCGCACCTCGAGCACCTTGCCGCCGCCCGGCACGTTCTTGACCAGCCACTTCGCCCAGAGTTCGCCGAGACCCTTCTGGTCGACATTGACGTTGATCGCATCTTCCGTCGCAAGGATGTTGTCGAAGGCGACGAGGATGACGCCGGCCTGCTTGGCGCGCTTGATCACCGGCCCGAATGCGGTCGGGTTCTGCGCGTTGACGACAATGGCGTCGTAGCCGGAGTCGATGAAGTTGTTGATCGCCGAGATCTGGGCCGGGACGTCCTCGCCGGTCGAGACGACCTTGAACTCCTTCAGCTTGGCCTTGACCTCCGGCTGCGCCGCATAGGCCTTCGCGGTCTGAATCATCTGGATGCGCCAAGTGTTGGCGATGTAGCCGTTCGCCAGTGCGATGCGGTACGGGCCCTTCTTGGCCGGAAACTTGAAGAACTTGGTGTCCGCGGTCCACGGCACCATGCATTCAGGCTCGGTCGCCGGTCCCTTGACCATCTCCGGCTCCGCCAGCGCCTTGCCGGCAAACGCCGTGACCAACACCAGCGATGCACAAGTGGCAAGGCATCGCGCCCTCATCGACTTGGACGACATTCGTGACCTCCCCTGTTGTTGTGGCGCCAAATCAATGACGCATGTGCGAGACGCCTCTTTGTTTCCGGAGGTTTGTGCGAGCATTGCTCGTCGTCTCGACCCGCCAAGCGTTACTGATCAATGACAGCGCTGTCAATTACCGTCGCGCGGCTTTTGCCAAGCGGCCGGTCGCATGTCATGAATATGGTTCGGACAAATCCGCGTGAATCAATGTTGCAAGGATCATGTCTCAGAAGCGTCGCACCACGCTGGAGGACGTCGCCCGCATCGCCCATGTCAGCGCTGTCACCGTGTCGCGGGCGCTGCGGCGGCCCGATATGGTGTCGCCGGAGTTGCGCAAGCGGATCGATGCCGCGGTCGAGAGGCTGGCCTATGTGCCGAACTTCGCGGCCAGCCGGCTCGCCTCGACCCGCACGCATTCGATCGGCATCGTCGTGTCGTCGCTCTCCAACGGCATCTTCGCGGACTACCTGCAGGCGATCTACGACACCCTGCTGCCGCTCGGCTTTCGCCCCGTCGTCGTCAGCAGCCGCTATTCGGCGGAGGAGGAAGAGGGCGCCATCAGGACGCTGCTGGGCCAGAACATCGAGGCGCTGATCCTGGTCGGGGTGAACCAGACGCGGGCCGCGCGGCGCGTTCTCGAACGTTCGCGGATTCCGGTGGTGCAGACGTTCGAGCTGACCGACGATCCGATCGATCTGAACGTCGGACTTTCGCAGCGCCAGGGCGGCTACGCCGCGACCCGCTTCCTGATCGAGCTGGGACATCGGCGGATCGCCTACCTCTCCGGACAGCGCGACGACCGGGCACGAGCCCGGCTGGAGGGTTATCGCGCGGCGCTGACGGAAGCTGGTTTGGACGGCGAGTCGCTGGTTGCCTGGCTCCCGGCACAGACGACGATCTCGCTGGGGCGGAAGCTGACCGAGGAGATGCTCGCGAGCGGAGCTCCCGATGCGATTTTCTGCTGCGATGACAACATCGCGCTGGGTGCGTTGTTCGCCTGCCAGCAGGCGGGGCTGGAGGTCCCGCGCCGGATCTCGCTGATCGGCTTCAACGACCTGGAATTCGCGGCGGCCTCCAATCCGCCGCTGTCGACCGTGCTGACGCCGCGCGCCGACATGGGGCGCGTGGCGTCCGAACTGGTGCTTCAGGTGATCGCCACCGGCAAGCGGCCGAGAACGCGGCGGATCGATCTCGGTTTCGAGATCGTCGCACGCGGCAGCACCGGACCGCACCTCGTGGCTTCGTGATGATGGTCGCGCCCTTTCGGGCGCAGTGCTGCACGTGGTGCGGCCGAGCACCCATTGCATCACCCACGAGCAGGCCAATCTCTCGCAAGGAGGCAGCGGCCGCGCTGGGCGAGATCGCCGCGCCGGCCACGAGCGTTCCCGACCGCTTGGCGGACCAGGCGGTAAGCCAGATGACGAGCCTTGCGACGATCATGTCGCGGCCGATCGCTCGCGAGCCCCGCAGGGCCGCGCGCCGCACGTTCTCGTGCGCCCCACGTCCCGTTCTGGACGGCTCCGATATTGTCTGACAGAAACGTCGGACGCATCCATCGGGCATCATGACCGCTGCAGCGCAAACGGGGGAGAGCGGCCGGCCAATCCGGCCATGGTGACACGCCTCCGTTGCCTCGGCCGTCGCGCGGCCGCGTGGTGATGCACCGTGCCGAGGTCTGATATGACCGAGGACGAGCTGCAAAAGAAGCCGGAGAGCTGCCATGAACGCCAATGTCAAACTGCCTGCCGCAAAGGGCGTCTTCATCGACAACACGTGGCAGCCCGCGCGGTCGGGCCGCACCATTGCGATGCTTGCTCCGGCGACCGGCCAGGTGATCGCTTCGATCGCGGCAGGGGATGCGGCCGACATCGATCTTGCCGTGGCGGCGGCGCGCCGCGCGCTCGAAGGCCCGTGGGGCCGGCTCGCCGCGGTGGACCGCGGGCGCCTGCTGTCGAAGCTCGGCCGCCTCGTCGAGGACAACGCCGAGGAACTCGCGAAGCTCGAAGCGGCGGATACCGGCAAGCCGATGAAGCAGGCCAAGGCGGACGTGGTCGCGGTCGCGCGCTATTTCGAATATTACGGCGGCGCCGCCGACAAGGTGCATGGCGACACCATCCCGTTCCTCGACGGCTTCTTCGTCACCACGGTCTATGAGCCGCTCGGCGTCACCGGCCATATCATTCCGTGGAATTATCCGGGGCAGATGTTCGGCCGCACCGTCGCGCCGGCGCTGGCGATGGGCAACGCGACCGTGATCAAGCCGGCCGAGGAGGCCTGCCTTGTGCCGCTGCGTCTTGCCGAGCTCGCGGCGGAAGCCGGCTTCCCGGCCGGTGCGATCAATGTCGTGCCGGGTCTCGGCGAGGAGGCGGGTGCGGCGCTGTCGGCGCATGACGGCATCGATTTCATCTCCTTCACCGGCAGCCCGGAGGTCGGCACGCTCGTGCAGACGGCGGCCGCGAGGAACCACATCGGCTGCACGCTCGAGCTCGGCGGCAAGTCGCCGCAGATCGTGTTCGCCGACGCCGATCTCGATGCGGCGCTGACCTCGGTGGCCGCGGCGATCGTGCAGAACGCCGGCCAGACCTGCTCGGCCGGCTCGCGCGTGCTGGTGGAGCGTTCGATCTGGGACCGCTTCCTGGCCGACCTCAAGCTCCGCTTCGAGAAGATCACCGCCGGCACCCCGGAGATGGACCTCGATCTCGGCCCGGTCATCAGCGCGGTCCAGAAGACGCGGATCGAAAACATGCTGGCGCGCGCCGAAAGCGGCGGCGCCAGGCGCGTGGCGTCCGGCAGGATCGCCGACGGCGTGCCGAGCGAGGGCTTCTATGTGGCGCCGGCGTTGTATCAGCACGTCGCGCGCGACTCCGAGCTGGCGCGCGACGAGGTGTTCGGTCCGGTGCTGGCGGCGATGCCGTTCGACGACGAGGCCGACGCCGTCAGGCTCGCCAACGCCACCGATTTCGGCCTGGTCGCCGGCGTCTGGTCGGGCGACGGCTCGCGGGCGATGCGCGTCGCGCGCAAGGTCAAGGTCGGCCAGATGTTCGTCAATGGCTACGGCGCCGGCGGCGGCATCGAGCTGCCGTTCGGCGGCATGAAGAAATCGGGACACGGCCGCGAGAAGGGGTTCGAGGCGCTGTACGAGCTTGCGGCGATGAAGACCCTGATCGTCAAGCACGGCTAGCGGATTCGCATCTCCGATCAATTCCGCCGTGCGGACGTCACTGACAACGCCGCCCGGCGTTGTTGTTGTCAGTCCGCGCGGCGAGGCGCTAGAGCATGATCCGGAAAAGTGGAAGCCGGTTTTCCGAAAAGATCATGCTCAGACAAAGAGCTGACATCAGGGTTTGCTGAAGGAGACGAGCGGATGAGCGACGAAAAAGAATTGTTCGAGAAGGGCCTGAAGGTGCGCCGCGAGGTGCTCGGCGCGGCCTACGTCGATGGCAGCCTCGCCAAGGCCGACGACTTCATGATGGCCTTCCAGCACATCACCACCGAAATGTGCTGGGGCTATGCCTGGACTCGGCCCGGACTGGATCGCCGCACCCGCAGCATCATCAATCTCGCGATGCTGACCGCGCTGAGCAAGCCGAGCGAGCTGAAGCTGCATGTCAAGGGCGCGCTCACCAACGGCGTCACGGTCGACGAGATCAAGGAGATCCTGCTGCACGCGACCGTCTATTGCGGCATTCCCGCGGGGCTCGAAGCCTTCAAGGCCGCGCATGAGGTGCTGGTCGCCGAAGGCGCGATCGCCAAGAAGGACGGCGCAAAGGACGGCACATGAGCGCGCCGGGAAAGATCCTGTTCGTCGGCATCGGCAACATGGGCTGGCCGATGGCCGCGCGCCTGCTCGGCGCCGGCTTTGCGGTTGCGGTCAATGATGCCGTTCCGGAACGGGCTGCGGATTTCGTGCGCCAGGTCGGCGGCATCGAGGCGGGGGATCTTGCGGCCGCAGCGGCAGATGCCGAAGTCATCATCACGATGCTGCCGACCAGCAAGCATGTCGCGGACGCGGTCGGGACCCTGCGCGCAGGTCTGAGGCAGGGTCACGTCGTGATCGACATGAGCTCCGGCGCGCCGGCCGCGACGCAGGCGATCGCGGCCGATCTCGCCCCGCTCGGCGTGATCATGCTCGATGCGCCGGTCAGCGGCGGCGTGCCGCGCGCTGTGACCGGCGAGCTCGCGATCATGGCCGGCGGCGAGCCGGCTGCGCTCGATCGCGTCGAGCCACTGCTGCGCGCGATGGGCACGACGATCCACCGCATCGGCGGCCTCGGCTCGGGCCAGGCGATGAAGGCGCTCAACAACCTCGTCTCCGCCGGCGGCTTCCTGATCGGCATCGAGGCGCTGCTGATCGGCCAGCAGTTCGGCATCGATCCCGGCCTGATGACCGACGTGCTCAACGCCTCGACCGGCATGAACAACTCGACGCAGAAGAAGTTCAAGCAGTTCGTGCTGTCGCGCCAGTTCAACAGCGGCTTCGGGCTCGACCTGATGGTCAAGGACCTCTCGATCGCGCTCGAGGTTGCGCGTGCCAGCGGGGTCGCGGCCCCATTCTCCAATCTCTGCCGCGAGCTGAGCGCGAGCGCGCAAGGGCTGCTCGGACCCGGGCAGGATCACACCGCGCTGGCGAAGCTGAGCGAGGCGCTGGCCGGCATCGAGCTGAAGGGCTGACTACCCCTGGCGCCGCAGGAAGCCGGTGATCGTCACCTTGTCCCAGATGCCGACCGCGGCAAACGGGTCGGCGCGGTTGAAGGCTTCGACCTCGGCGCGGCCGGCAGCCTCGACCAGGAACAGGCTTCCGATCATCGTCGACCCATCGTCGGAGACGAGCGGGCCGGACATCACGATGGTGACGGGCAGGCGGGCGGTGTCACCGAGATAGGCCTTGTGCGCGTCGTAATTGGCAAGCCGGACCGGCAGCGCGTCCGGCTTGTCGATCGCGTGAATCGCAAACAGCATGAATTCTCTCCGCAAGTTGAAGCCGGACGGCTCCATGCCGTCCTGCTTCCGGACTGATGGCTGATCCTATTTCGCGCCGAGCTTGCTCGCATCCTCGAAGCTCGGGCAGGTCCGCTGTTCGAGCGCTACGTCGAACGGCTGATAGTTGTCCTTGGTGATCACGGTCGGCTTCAGCACGATCTCGTTGATCACCGGCTGGCCGCGCAGCGAGCGGACGGCCATCATGGTGCCGAGGCAGCCCTGGGCGAAGCCGTTGTAGTCGCCGCTGGCGAGCAGCTTGCCGGACTTGATCGCGTCGATCGCCTCCTTGGTGCCGTTGATGCCGATCACCTGGGCCTTGCGGTTGGCGCCGTCCAGCGCCTCGATGGCGCCGACGGCCATGGCATCGTTGGCGGCGAGCACGCCGTCGATCTGCGCATTGGACTGCATCAGGTTTTCCATCACCTGCAGGGCCTGCAGGCGCTGGTAGTTGCCGGGCTGCGACGCCAGCAGCTTGGCGCCGGGATTCTCCTTCAGCGCGTCGTTGAAGCCGCGGACGCGATCGACATTGGTCAGCGAGCCCTTGACCCCTTCGATGATGACGATGTTGCCCTTGCCGCCGAGCGTCTTGAGCAGGAACCGGCCCGTCTCCAGGCCGAGGCTGTAGTCGTCGGCGCCGACGAAGGAGACGAACTTGCCGCCGGCCGAGCGGTCGGTGATGTTGACGACGGGAATCTTGGCGTCGTTGATCTTCTCGACGCCGGGCACCATCGCCTTGTAGTCGACCGGCGTGAAGACGATGGCGCTCGGCTTCTTCACCACCACGTCTTCGATCTGGCTGAGCTGCTCGGGGATCGAGTCCGGCTTGGTCGGGATGTAGTGCAGGATCTTGGCGTTCAGCACCTTCGCCATGTTGTCGGCGCCGACCCGCACCGTCTGGAAGAACGGATTGGTCTGGTTCTTGGTGAACACGGCGATGGTCTCGCCGTCGGCGCGGGCCTGCGTCGTGACAGCCGTGATCAGGAGTGCGAGCGCGAGGCTGTGCGGTATCCGGTGTTGCATGGTGTTTCCATCCCTCGTTTTCTGAGTTTGCTTATGAGCTCATTGCGTCGGGCGCCGCGTCTTCATGTCGAGCCAGACGGCGATGATGACGATGATTCCGGTGACGAGCGGCTGCCAGTTGGCGCTGATCGCGAGCAGGTTCATGCCGTTCAGCACCAGCGTCAGGATCAGGGCGCCGATGAAGGTGCCGAACACGGTGCCGACGCCGCCGAACAGCGAAGTGCCGCCGATCAGCACCGCGGCGATGGCCGGCAGCGTCAGGCTTTCGCCGATGTCGGCTTCGGCGGAGTTGAGCCGCGACAGGAAGATGATCGAGGCGAGGCCGGCCATGGTGCCTGAGACGGTGTAGACCAGCAGCAGCCGGCGCGCGACCGGAATGCCGGAGAGTCGCGCCGCGACCGGATTGGCGCCGATGGCGTAGATCTCCTGGCCCCATGTGGTGCGTTGCGCGAACAGCGTTCCGATCGCGAGGAACACCAGCAGCAGATAGACCGGGATCGGCAGTCCGAGCAAATAGCCGCTGCCGATCTGGCGGAAGCCGGCCGGGAAGCCATGAATGGTCTCGCCGGCCATGTACCAGTAGGTGACACCGTTCAGCACCCAGAGCATGCCGTAGGTCGCGATGAAAGAGGGGATGCGCAGCGCCGTGACCATGAAGCCGTTGAGAAATCCGACGCTGCCGCCGGCGAGCAGCCCGGTGCCGATCCCGAGTGCGGGCGAGCCGGTCTGATGGATCACGGTGCCGGCGAGACACGCCGACAAGGCAACGTTGGCGCCGACCGACAGATCGAGGCCGGCGGTCAGTACCACCAGCGTGAGGCCGGAGGCGATGAAGAAGGTCAGGCTCGCCTGCCTGAGCACGTTGAGGATGTTGCCGAGGCTGAGGAAGGAGTCGCTCAGCACGCTGAGCGCGGCGCAGATCAGCAGCGCGGCGAGCAGCCGGTAGAACACCTGTGCCGCGTTCTGCGACAGGAACGATCGCGGCGGCAAGACGCTCTCTTTGGCGATGTCGGTCATGACCGGCTCCGCAGGCCGTCGAGGAACATCGCGATGATGACCAGCGCGCCGACGCTCGCGACCTGCACGGAGGATGGCAGCGACACCAAATTGAGGCCGTTGCGCAGCACGCCGACCGCGATGACGCCGAGCACGGTGCCGAGCAGCCAGCCATTGCCACGCTCGAACGAGGTGCCGCCGACCGCGACCGCCGCGATGGCGTCGAACTCCATTCCGAGCCCTGCGGTCGGATGTCCCGAATTCATCCGCGCGGTCATCAGCAGACCGGCGATGCCCGCCATCGTGCCGCCGATCGCATAGACCGCGATCAGCAGCCGTGTCGGCGACAGGCCGGCATAGCGGAGCGCCTCGCGGTTGCCGCCGAGCGCGAAGATGTAGGTGCCGAACCGGGTGTGATACAGCAGGCCGTGGAAGACGGCGTAGGTCAAAAGCCCCATCACGATCGGCACGGGGATGCCGAGCAGCGTCGCCGAATAGATGTCGCGCACGCCGTGGGGAATGCCGACCACGCTCTGGCCGTCGCTGACGATCAGCGACAGGCCCTGCGCCATGCCGAGCGTGGCGAGGGTGGCCACGAACGGCGGAATCCCGACGATCGCGACCAGCCAGCCATTGACGGTGCCGAACGCCGCGCCGACCAGGATCGCGGCCCCGAATCCCAGCAGCACCGATTTGGTCGCGAGCGAGACGATGGCGACGCACAGCGACGTCAGCGTCAGCACCGCGCCCATCGAGAGGTCGAGCCCCTCGGTCATGATGACCAGGGTCATCGGCAGCGCGAGCATGGTCAGGATCGTCGACTGCACCAGCACATTGGAGAGGTTCGCGGCCGACAGGAAGCCCGGCGCGATCGCGCCGAACAGCGCGATCAGCAGCACCAGGACGATCGCCACGCCCGGGATGCGCTGCAGCGAGCGGATCGGCGAAACGACGGCGGCGTCACTCATCATGCATCCCCAGTCGCACGATATTCTCCTCGGTCAGCTCGCCGCGCGCCAGGTGTCCGGCGATGCGGCCCTCGCGCATGACATAGGCGCGGTCGCAGACGTGGCAGATCTCGATCTGCTCGGACGAGATCATCAGCGCGGCGGCGCCCTCGGCGACCAGCCGGTCGATCAGCGCGAAGATCTCGGATTTGGCGCCGACGTCGATGCCGCGCGTCGGCTCGTCGAAGATGAACAGCTTGGCGCCGGCCGCCAGCCATTTGCCGATCACGACCTTCTGCTGGTTGCCGCCGGAGAGCAGGCCGACCGTCTGGCGCGCATTCGGCGTCGCGATCCGCAATTGCCGGATCAGCCCGTCCGCGGTGCGCTGCGCGCCGCGCGGATCGTAGAGGCCACTGGGAAACAGCTTCTTCAGCGCCGACACCACGAGGTTGTCGCCGACCGAGCGCAGCAGCGCCAGGCCCTCGCTCTTGCGGCTCTCGGGGATCAGCGCGATGCCGCGGCGGGCCGCGATGTCGGGCTCGCCCGCGATCGGCTTGCCGTCGAAGATGATCTCGCCTTCGCTGACCGGATCGGCGCCGAAGATCGCGCGCGCCACCTCGGTGCGGCCGGAGCCGACGAGGCCGCACAGGCCGACGATCTCGCCCCGCCGCACCTCGATGTTGATGTCGGCAATGCCGGTCGGCGCGCTCAGTCCCCTGACCTCGAGCACGAGCTCGCCCGGCGTTTCCGCGAAATGGCGCGGATAGGTCATGTCGACATTGCGGCCGACCATCATGCGCACGAGCTGGTCGGGCGTGACGTCGGCGGGGCTGACATCGCCGATGCGGCGGCCGTCGCGCAGCACGGTAATGCGGTCGCCGAGCGCGAACACCTCGGCCATGCGGTGCGAGATGTAGACGATCGCCACGCCGTCCGCCTTCAGCCGCCGGATCAGTGCGAACAATAGCTCCGCCTCGCGGTCGGACAGCGCCGCGGTCGGCTCGTCCATCACCAGGATCCGCGCATTCTGGCTGATCGCTTTCGCAATCTCGACCATCTGCTGCTGCGCGACGCCGAGCGTGTCGACGATGATAGAAGGATCGATGTCGAAGCCGATGCTGTCGAGCACGCGCTTCGCATCGGCCAGGATCCTGCGGCGGTCGATGGTGCCGGGCAGGCGGCCTTTCGGCTCGCGGCCGAGATAGATGTTCTGCGCGATGTCGAGGAACGGCACCAGCGAGAATTCCTGGAAGATCACGGCGATGCCGAGGTCCTGCGCATCGGCCGTCGAGGTGATCGCAACCTTCTTACCCTTGTAATAGACCTCACCCGCATCGGCGCTATAGGCGCCGCACAGGATCTTCATCAGGCTGGATTTGCCGGCGCCGTTCTCGCCGAGCAGCATATGGACTTCGCCCGGGTAGATCGCAAACGAGACGTCGTCCAGCGCCTTGACGCCGGGGAACGTCTTGCTGATGCCGCGCAGCTCCAGCAGCGGCGCGGGCGATGAGGCTGCCATGGCTGCCGCCACGCTCATGGCCGCGCTCCGCCCGCAAAGATCTTGCCCGGATTCATCAGGCCATCCGGATCGAGCGCGGCCTTGATCGCGCGCATCACACCAACGGCCTCGCCGAGCTCGTCCTCGAGATAGTCGATCTTTCCGAGGCCGATGCCGTGCTCGCCGGTGCAGGTGCCGTCCATCGCGATCGCGCGCGCCACCATGCGCGACTGCAGCGCCTTGGCGCCGGCCAGCTCGTGCGCATCAGTTGGATCGATCAGGATCAGCATGTGGAAATTGCCGTCGCCGACATGGCCGACGATCGGCGCAATGAAGCCGTTGCTGTCGGCATCCCGGCGCGTCTCGATCAGGCATTCGGCGAGGCGCGAGATCGGCACGCAGACGTCGGTGATGACGGCGCGCGCGCCGGGGCGCAGGCCCAGTCCGGCATACAGCGTATTGTCGCGGGCGTGCCAGAGCCGGCTGCGATCCTCGGCGGCCTTGGCCCAGGCGAAGCCTCGGCCGCCATGCTCGGTCGCGATCGCCTCCGCCGTCTGCGCCTGCTCGGCGACGGCGGCCTCGGAGCCGTGAAATTCCAGGAACAGCGTCGGGGCTTCCCGATAGCCGAGCTTCGAATAGGCATTGATGCCGCGCATCATGACGTCATCGACGAGCTCGATGCGGGCGGCGGGGACGGCCGACTGGATCAGCGCGATCGCTGTGTCGACCGCGTCGTGCAAAGCCGGGAAGCTGCAGGTTGCGGCCGAGATCGCCTGGGGCAGGGGATGCAGCTTCAGCGTGATCTCGGTGATCACGCCGAGTGTCCCCTCCGATCCGACGAACAGCCGTGTCAGGTCGTAGCCGGCGGCGGATTTGCGCGCACGCTTCGCGGTGTGGATCACCCGGCCGTCGGCCAGAACCACCTCCAATGCGAGGACGTTGTCCTTCATGGTGCCGTAGCGCACCGCCATGGTCCCGGAGGCACGGGTCGAACTCATGCCGCCGATCGAGGCGTCGGCGCCGGGATCGATCGGAAAGAACAGGCCGGTCGTGCGCAGCGCCGCATTGAGCTGCTTGCGGGTGATGCCGGGCTGCACCACGACGTCCATGTCGGCGTCATGCACGGCCAGCACCTTGTTCATGCGGGCGAAGTCGAAACAGACCCCACCCGTGACAGCCGCAGCGTTGCCTTCGAGCGACGTGCCGGCGCCGAACGGCACGATCGGCGTGGCAGCCTCGGCGCACAGCCTGACGATGTCGGCGACCTCCTGCGTCGTCTCGGGAAACACGACGATGTCGGGCGGCATCGCCGGATAGTACGACTCGCTCCGGCCGTGCTGATCCAGCACGCCGCGCGCGAGACTCGCACGCGGCCCGATCAGGTTCGAAAGCCGCTCGGCCAATGCGCCGGTGCCGACCCGCAACTCCATCATTCCTCCCGTCCGCTTCCTCGACGATGACAGGACTCTTGACGGTCCTTGTCGTCCGCTCAGCTCAAACCTGATTGGCGCGCTCCGCAAGCCGTTTCAGGCCGAAATCATAGTTGAGATGAAAATATCCCTGCGCCACCATGCGGCCATCTGGCGCACGGCCCGGCGGGCAGCGCGTGAAGTCGCGGATCAGGCTGTCCTTGACGCCGAACACGACGTCGGAATCGAGATACTGGTCACCGGCGACGAACACATGCGTCACCAGCCGCTCGAAGCCGGGCGCCGAGATCATGAAATGCACATGCGCCGGCCGCCACGGATGCCGCCCCTGCGCCGTGAGCATGTCGCCGACCGGCCCGTCGTTGGGGATCGGATAGGCCGCGGGCTTGATCGACCAGAAATGGAAGCGGCCGTCGGCGTCGGTATGGAAGCGCGCGCGCATGGCGAGATCGCCGATCTGCTCGAGCCGCTGCACGTCGTAATAGCCGTCGTCGTCGGAGTGCCAGACGTCGACCACGGCGCCTGCCAGCGGCGCGCCGTCCGCGCTCGACACCGAGCCGGTCACCAGCAGCGGATCGCCTTTCATCGGGCCCGCGATATCGTCGCCGTTGGCGCGTTCCGGCGCGGCCTGGACGAAGAAGGGGCCGAGCACCGTGGTCTCGGTGGCGCCTTCCGGCACCGGATGATTGATGGCGTCGACCAGCATCGAAACGCCGAGCGTATCCGACAGCAGGATGAACTCCTGGCGCTTGTCGTCGCACATCTGGCCGGTGCGGGTCAGGAAGTCGATGCCGTATTCCCATTCCTGCTGGGTCGGACGGACCTCGCGCACGAAGGCATGGAGATGCCGCACCAGCGCCTCGCTGACCTGTTTGATCCGCGCATCACGCGCGCCCGCCAGGCGTTCGAGCAGGGCATCTGTGATCGTGGTCTCGTTGAAGTTGCGCAAGACGCGGCTCCTTTCAGAGAGGCTCGCCGAGCCCGGACAGCCGCTCGACATGCCGGACGGTGGCGAGGAAGTCGGTGTCGGCATCGCCTGACGCGATCAGCGCGCCATAGGTCTCACGGACCTGCGCCGCGAGCTGCAGCGGCACGCCGACGGCATGGCCGGCGCCGAGAATCAAATCGAGATCCTTGGCCATCTGCGCGCAGGAGAACGTCGCGGCAAAGTCGCGCGCCAGCAGCGGCGCGGTCTTGTACTTCACCATCGGCGAGGCGACTGCGCTGTCATGCAGCACCTGCAGAATGTCGGGCCAGGCGATGCCGCCCTTGCGTGCGAGGGCGAGGCTTTCGGCCATCATCGCCGCCGTCGTCGCGATCATCAGGTTGACGGCGAGCTTGGCGTAGCGCGCCTCTTCCGCCGCGCCCAGATAGGTCTGCGCGCGCGTGAAGCCGGCCAGCACCGGCGTGATCAGGGTGAACGCCTCTCTTGGACCGGACACGAAGCACGTCAGCTCGCCGGTGTGGGCGATGCTGGCATTGCCGGAGATCGGCGTGCGCAGATAGGCGACGTCGCGAGCGCTCGCGGCGGCCGCGACCGCGCTCGACGCGTCGACACCCACGGTGCTGGTCTCGATCAGGATCGCGCCCGGCGCCATGGCCGCGATCAGTCCGCCGCTGTCCAGCATCGCCGCGCGCAGTGCGGTATCGTCGGGCAGTGACGAGATGACGACGGCATGGTCGCGCACCGCCTCGGCAGCGGACGACGCGGCGGCCATGCCGAGCGCACGTGCCTCGTCGAGCCGGGCGGCGTTGGGATCGAACGCCGTGACGTCATGGCCGGCCTTGGCGAGCCGCGCCGCGATCGGCAGGCCGATCTTGCCGATGCCGATGAAGGCGAGGCGCTTGTCAGGAAGTGACATGGGTGAGGTCCGCCGATTGCTTCATTTGCTGTGCCTGTGGCGACGCGATGCTGCCTCGCAGGTTCGTCGACGTGAGGGGGCCGGTCACGTGCCGGTCGCCACGGGATAGTCGACCTGGAAGCGGCCGATCCTGAGGTCGCCGAGCTCGTCGCGGACGCGCAGGTGCTCCGGATGCGACGCATAGGCCTTCAATGCGGCGCTGCTGGCGAATTCGGAGAACAGGACGACGTCGCAGGCATAGTCGACGTCGCTGACATCGAGACCGACCTCGATGTGGGTCAGGCCGTCGATCCGGCCTTTCAAACTCTCGAACAGGGTCTTGACCTTGAGCCGGGCCGCGGCGCGCTCGGCAGCCGTCTCGGCGCGCAGCCGCCACATCACGATGTGCCTGATCGGCCCCGTCATTCGTGCGTCCCTCACCTGTGCTTGTTCTTGTCTGACGATTTTGCCTTGCAGGAAATGGAAATAAAGGACAAAAATTGTAACTCTGTTTTCCGATCAGCGTAACAATGGACCGTCTGCTCCAACTCGAGGTGTTTTCCAAGACGGCCGAGCTGGGCAGCCTGTCCAAGGCCGCCGAGTCCTTGCGGATGTCCAACGCCGCGGCGAGCCGGCATCTCAGCGCGCTGGAGGAACGGCTCGCGGTGCGCCTGATCGAGCGCAACACGCGCCGGCTCTGGCTGACCGAAGCCGGGCAGGAGCTGCTGCAGCGCTGCGGCCCGCTGCTCAACGAGCTGGCCGAGGCCGAGGACGCCGTCAGCGACCGCGCGCTGTCGCCGCAGGGCATGCTGCGCGTCACCAGCTCGCTGTCGTTCGCGACGATCTATCTCGCGCCGATGCTGCCGGCGTTTCGCGCGATGTATCCAAAGCTGAGTCTGCAGATCATCGCCGCCAACCGCTACCCGGATTTCATCGAGGCGGGCATCGACGTGGCGATCCGCACCCGCGAGCATGAGCCGGACTCGGGCATCGTCGTTCGCTGCATCGGGCAGATGCGGCGCGTGCTGGCGGCCGCGCCGTCCTATCTCGCGAGCCGTGGCTGTCCCGTCGTTCCCGGCGATCTGGTGCGCCACGACATGCTGATCTACAATCTTGCCAATGATCCGTATTCCCTGTCCCTGCGCAACGGCACGACAGCCCAGAGCATTCGGATCGCGCCGACGCTCGACAGCAATGACGGCCAGGTGATCAAGGGCGCCGCGCTTGCCGGGCTCGGCATCCTGATCCAGCCGCTCTACATCGTGCAGAGCGACATTCTGGCCGGCCGGCTGGTGCCGGTCCTGCTCGACTGGGAGCTGCCGCTCTTGACGATGAACATCGCCTACCAGAACCGCGTCAGGCTGCCGGCCAAGATCAGGGTGTTCGCCGATTTCCTCGTCGATCACATCCGGACCCATTCCGACCCGGGGATCTGGATCGAGCCGCCCAAGCCGGATTGAGCCGATGCCCGCGTGCGGGGGAGGGCGGATCATGTTCTGAGAAAAATAATTACCTTGCTATTTTTCGGAAATCATGGTCTCCTGCGTGCATCCCGCCTCGAGCAGAGGGACGTACGCGTCGTCACGAACGTGGAGGTGGGCTGCGATGGACGTGACGGCTGTGCCAGACGAGCGCAGACGGCACGGACGGCGAAGTCGTGTGGTCCTGGCCTCTCGACGCTGAGGTCAAGTCCGTGAGCGTTGCTTGACGGCACGCGCGGGCGATGGGGGCAAGAACGCCGATCCCCAGGGAGAGCACGAAGGACACCGTTAACACCGTCGCGCGGGGAGGGCCGGGTCTGTCCGGCTGTACCTGTGGTACCTGCCGCCTGCATTCTTTTGAGCAGGCGGGCCACGGGCCTCAGCCGAGGTCCGGCCTTCCTCGCGCCCTCTCATGATCAGGAGGGACACGACGAACCCACACCTCGGGCCTCGTAGGCCGCGGGAACGCACGCGCTCATCTCCATGGCTGCTCATGTCGCCAACCCAATCCCCGGTGTCGTCCCGGACAAGCGCGCACAGCGCGCCGATCCGGGACCCATAACCCCAGGGCGCAGACGGGCATCCAGTACGCCGCGGCGTCTCGGCGGATCATGGCCGCCGGTGGTATGCTGGTTCGCCCGCCCGCGCGGGCGATGACGGCGGTGATGGTCTGTCCCCGGGGGGGGGGGGAGCGACGCTCGCACGGACGCGAGGTGCCGCAGCCCGCCGCAATATGTCGGTTGGCCCGTAGAAATTCGGAGTTGGATCGAAAGATCAATACTTATCAACGGCTTGTGACTGTCATCCGACTGTCATCGAACCTTTATAAAAGCCACACTGAGGCCCCGTAAAGCGGCCGGGGAAGCGCAATCGGGCGCAGATGGCGCTTCGCTTCCCAAGCATGGAGACCAGCTATGAATTTCGTCAAAGCTATCGTCGCTGCCGGCTTGGTCGCCGCATCGACGTCGGCCTTCGCTGCCGACATTACCGGTGCGGGCGCGACGTTCCCGTTCCCGATCTATTCCAAGTGGGCGGACGCCTACAAGAAGGAGACCGGCAACGGTCTGAACTACCAGTCGATCGGTTCTGGCGGCGGCATCAAGCAGATCCAGGCCAAGACCGTGACCTTTGGCGCCACCGACGCGCCGCTCAAGGCCGAGCAGCTCGAGAAGGACGGCCTGGTGCAGTGGCCGATGGTGATGGGCGGCATCGTGCCGGTCGTCAACCTCGAGGGCGTGAAGCCGGGCGAGATGGTGCTGGACGGCGAGACGCTCGCCAACATCTATCTCGGCAAGATCACCAAGTGGGATGACGCCGCGATCAAGAAGCTCAACCCCAGCGTCAAGCTGCCGTCCGATGCGATCGCCGTGGTCCGCCGCTCCGACGGCTCGGGCACGACCTTCAACTTCACCTACTACCTCTCCGAGGTGAGCGCCGACTGGAAGAGCAAGATCGGCTTCAACACCGCCGTCGAGTGGCCGGTCGGCGTCGGCGCCAAGGGCAACGAAGGCGTGTCCGGCAACATCGGCCAGACCAAGAACTCGATCGGCTATGTCGAGTACGCCTATGCCAAGCAGAACAAGCTCACCTACACCGGCATGATGAACAAAGCCGGCAAGACCGTGCAGCCGACCGTCGAGGCCTTCCAGGCCGCGGCCGCGAATGCCGACTGGGCCAAGGCTCCCGGCTACTACGTGATCCTCGCCAACCAGCCCGGCGACAAGTCCTGGCCGATGACGGCGGCGACCTTTATCCTGATGCACAAGGAGCCGGCCGACAAGGCGGCGTCCGGCGAAGCCATCAAGTTCTTCAAGTGGTCGTTCGAGAAGGGCGGCAAGATGGCTGAGGAGCTCGACTACATCCCGATGCCCGACAGCGTCGTGAAGCTGATCGAGAAGACCTGGTCGGCCGACATCAAGAGCTGAGCTGGACGTATCGAAAATCCCCTCTCCCGGCCTCCGGGGGAGGGACGCTACCGGGGTTGCGGCGTGTCCAAGGAACAGGGGGCAGAATTGGCAGAGATGGCGGTTCAGACCGAAGTCAGCGATATCGCGGCCGCTGCCGGACCCTATGACCGGGCACGCGCGCTCAACGCCTTCAAGCTCGGCGACGTGACCTTCTATTGGATCACGCGGCTGTCCGCGATCTCCGTCCTGTTGATCCTGGGCGGCATCATCCTGTCGCTCATCGTCGGCGCATGGCCGGCCATGAGAGAATATGGCTTCGAATTCCTGTGGACGCGGCGCTGGGCGCCGTCGGCCGATCCGCCGGTGCTCGGCGCGCTCGGCCCGATCTACGGCACCTTGGTCACGTCCTTCATCGCGATGCTGATCGCCATTCCGGTCGGTCTGGGCATTGCGATCTTCCTCACCGAGCTGTGCCCGCAATGGCTGCGCCGTCCGATCGGACTTGCCATCGAGCTGCTCGCCGGCATTCCCTCGATCATCTACGGCATGTGGGGCTTCTTCGTGCTGGGCCCGTTCCTGGCCTATACGTTCCAGCCGTTCATGATCAATCTCTGCGCCGGCATCCCCGTGCTGCAGGACATCTTCGCCGGTCCCCCGTCCTATCTCAGCCTGTTCAACGCCTCGCTGATCCTGGCGATCATGGTGCTACCGTTCATCACCTCGATCTCGGTCGACGTGTTCAAGACCGTCCCGCCCGTGCTGAAGGAAGCCGCTTACGGGGTCGGCTGCACCACCTGGGAGGTCGTGCGCAGCGTCGTCATTCCCTACACCCGCGTCGGCGTCATCGGCGGCGTCATGCTGGCGCTGGGCCGTGCGCTCGGCGAAACGATGGCGGTGACCTTCATCATCGGCAACTCGTTCCGGATCTCATCCTCGATCTTCGCGCCGGGCACCACGATCTCGGCCGCCATCGCCTCCGAATTCCAGGAGAGCGACGGGCTGCACCAGTCGAGCCTGATCCTGCTCGGTCTGCTGCTGTTCGTGCTCACCTTCTTCGTGCTGGCGAGCGCGCGGCTGATGCTCATGCGGCTCGAAGCCAAGGCGGGAAGATAAGCCATGTCCAGCGCTGACACGCTTACACTCGATGCGCAGGTCAATCCGATCTATGCGCGCCGGCGCCGCAGGGACATCGTGATCCGCGGCCTCTGCGTCGCCGCCGCGATGTTCGGCGTCACCTGGCTGGCGTTGATCCTGTTCACGCTGTTCTATAACGGACTCGCCGGCCTCAGCCTGCAGGTTTTTGCCGCCGACACGCCGCCGCCCGGCTCCAGCGAAGGCGGCCTGCGCAACGCCATCGTCGGCTCCTTGATCATGACGATCATCGGCGTCGGCATCGGCGCGCCGCTCGGCCTGTTCGCCGGCACCTATCTCGCCGAATACGGCCGCAACGACCGCCTGACCTCGGTGATCCGCTTCATCAACGACATCCTGCTGTCGGCGCCCTCGATCATCATCGGCCTGTTCATCTATGGTGCGGTCGTGGTGCCGATGGGCGGCTTCTCGGCACTCGCGGGTTCCCTTGCATTGGCGGTCATCGTGATCCCGGTGGTGCTGCGCACCACCGAGGACATGCTGCTGCTCGTGCCCAACCCGCTGCGCGAGGCGGCGTCTGCGCTCGGCCTGCCGCGCTCGCTGGTGATCCGCCGCATCGCCTATCGGGCGGCGCGCTCGGGCCTCATCACCGGCGTGCTGCTTGCCACCGCCCGCGTCGCCGGCGAGACCGCGCCTCTGCTGTTCACCGCGCTGTCGAACCAGTTCTGGAGCCTCAACCTTTCCAGGACGATGGCGAACCTGCCCGTCACCATCAACAATTTCGTCCAGAGCCCTTATGCCTACTGGAAGCAACTGGCCTGGAGCGGAGCCCTTCTCATCACTCTGGCCGTGCTCGCCCTGAACATCGGTGCACGCATTCTCGGCGCCGAGAGGAACACCAAATGACCGAACTGTCCGTCTCCGTCAGTCAGCCCAATCACGCTCTTCACGGCAAGGCGCTTCCGGATGCGCCGGCCAAGGTGACCGCGCGCAACCTCAACTTCTACTACGGCGACCATCACGCGCTGAAGAACATCAACCTGTCGCTGGGCACCAACCGCGTCACCGCGTTCATCGGCCCGTCCGGCTGCGGCAAGTCCACGCTGCTGCGCATCTTCAACCGGATGTACGATCTCTATCCGGGCCAGCGGGCGACCGGGCAGCTGATGCTCGACAACACCAACATCCTCGATCCCAAGCTCGATCTGAATCTGCTGCGCGCCCGGGTCGGCATGGTGTTCCAGAAGCCGACGCCGTTCCCGATGACGATCTACGAGAACATCGCCTTCGGCATCCGCCTCTATGAGAAGATATCGAAGTCGGAGATGGACGACCGGGTCGAGAAGGCGCTGCGCGGCGGCGCGCTGTGGAACGAGGTCAAGGACAAGCTCAACGCCTCGGGCCTGTCGCTGTCCGGCGGCCAGCAGCAGCGACTGTGCATCGCGCGCACCGTGGCGGTCCGGCCGGAGGTGATCTTGTTCGACGAGCCGTGCTCGGCGCTCGATCCGATCTCGACCGCCAAGGTCGAGGAGCTGATCCAGGAGCTCGCCGAAAACTACACAATCGCCATCGTGACGCATAACATGCAGCAGGCGGCGCGCGTCTCCGACAAGACCGCCTTCATGTATCTCGGCGAGCTGATCGAGTTCGACGACACCAGCAAGATCTTCACCTCGCCGAGTGATCGGCGGACCCAGGATTACATCACCGGCCGGTTCGGCTGACGCCGACGACATTGTCTTCAGGAGATCATCATGGCCAGTGAACATACCGCCAAGGCGTTCGACAGCGATCTGCAGGACCTCACCCGTCTGGTATCGGAGATGGGCGGCCTCGCGGAGCGGCTGATCGTCGATTCCGTCGATGCGCTGGTGCGGCGCGACATCGCGCTCGGCCAGAAGGTGGTCGCCACCGACGCCGAGGTCGACAAGCTGCAGCGCATCATCGAGGAGCGCGCCGTGCTCACGATCGCCCGTCGCCAGCCGATGGCGGTCGACCTGCGCGAGATCGTCGGCGCGATGCGCGTGGCGACCGATCTGGAGCGCATCGGCGACCTCGCCAAGAACATCGGCAAGCGCGTCGCGGCGCTGGAGAGCGACTTCCATCCGCTGAAGCTGATCCGCGGCCTCGAGCACATGACCGATCTGGTGCAGTCGCAGGTCAAGACGGTGCTGGACGCCTATGCCGCGCATGACCTGCCGGCGGCGATGACGGTGTGGAAGGGCGACGAGGAAGTCGACGCCATCTGCACCTCGCTGTTCCGCGAGCTCCTGACCTACATGATGGAGGATCCGCGCAACATCTCGTTCTGCATCCACCTGATGTTCTGCGCCAAGAACATCGAGCGCATCGGCGATCACGCGACCAACATCGCCGAGACTGTATTCTATATGATCGAAGGCCAGCAGATCATGGACAAGCGCCCGAAGGGCGACATGACGAGCTTCGCGACGACGATTCCCGGTAACTAAGAGAGACGGTTCAGACATGGGCGCCCGAATTCTGGTGGTGGAGGACGAGGAGGCGCTGACGACGCTGCTGCGCTACAACCTCGAGGCCGAAGGCTACGAGGTCGAGACCGTGGCGCGCGGCGACGAGGCCGACACGCGGCTGAAGGAGCGCGTTCCGGATCTCGTCGTGCTCGACTGGATGCTGCCGGGCCTCTCCGGCATCGAGCTGTGCCGCCGCCTGCGCGCGCGCTCCGAGACCCGGCAACTGCCGATCATCATGCTGACGGCGCGCGGCGAGGAGAGCGAGCGCGTGCGCGGACTCGCCACCGGCGCCGACGACTACATCGTCAAGCCGTTCTCGGTGCCGGAGCTCCTGGCGCGCGTGAAAGGCCTGCTGCGGCGGGCGAGCCCGGAGCGGCTGGCGACCGTGCTGTCCTATGGCGACATCGAGCTCGACCGCGAGAAACGCCGCGTGGCGCGCTCGGGGCGGCCGATCGATCTCGGCCCGACCGAATACCGCCTGCTCGAATTCTTCCTCGAGCACCCCGGCCGCGTGTTCAGCCGCGAACAGCTGCTCGACAGCGTCTGGGGCCGCGACATCTACATCGACGAGCGCACCGTCGACGTCCATATCGGCCGCCTGCGCAAGCTGCTCAATCCCGGCCGCGAGCAGGACCCGATCCGCACCGTGCGCGGCGCCGGTTATGCGCTCGATGATCGCTTCGCCAAGAGCGAGCAGGTGTAAGGGCGATGGGCGTGAGGATGAAGAAGGTGTGAGGCGCGAGCGGGCCCGATTGAGGAGATCGCGGTCCGCTTTCCGCCACGCCGCCGCCGTCTTGATCGTGTCTGCTTCGTGGCCCGTCACGATGTTTCGGTCCCAGCGGACGCCCTTGATCAAGACCATCATCATATCTCTTGTCATGCTGCTCGGCAGCCTGGCGGGCGCCACGGCCGCCGAGCTCGAAGACGCGGTCGCGGCGGCAGGCAACGGGCAGCATGCGGCGGCGATGCGACGGCTGCTGCCGCTGGCCGCCAAGGGCGATGCGCGGGCGCAGTTCGACGTCGGCTTCATGCAGGCGTTCGGCTGGGGCGTGCCGCGTAATCCGAGCGAGGCGCTGGCGTGGTACCGCAAGGCCGCCGATCAGGGGCTCGCCGTCGCGCAACATTATCTCGGCATCGCCTACGTCAACGGCGAGGGTGTTGCCTCCAACTACGGCGAAGCCAGTCGCTGGTTCAGCCGCGCCGCGGCGCAGGGTTTCGCCCAGTCGCAATACATGCTCGGCCTGATGCTGCTCGACGGCCGCGGTGTGAAACAGGACGTCGTGCAAGGCTATGCCTGGCTGGTGATGGCGGGCCGTAGCGGCGTGCGATCGGCCGGCCGCGACGTGCAGCGGGTCAGGTTGACCGAGCCGCAGCGCGTCCAGGCCCAGAGCGCCATTGCGTCCTGGCAGCCGAAACCGGAATCGGCGGATGCGGGCATTGCCACTCCGCGTCCGGAGCAATTGCTCGGGCTCGATCGCCACATCGGCGAGGTCGTCGATCCCACCTCCTGGCCGGCGTCGTCGATCGGCGTCGTCACCGTCGCGCAATACTCGAGCGGCGGCTGGTGCACCGGCACCCTGGTGGCGCCGCGCGTCGTGCTCACCGCCGCGCATTGCGTCTTCAACGGCGTGGCGCAGGTCAGCCCCGGCAATGTCCGCTTCCTGGCCGGCATGAACCGTGGCACGCCGGCGGCATCGTCGGTCGCCGACAAGCTGATCGTGGCGCCCGATTTCGTCCCGACCCGGCACGACAGATGGTCGCTCGACCGCTCGCCCGCCGATTGGGCGCTGATCGTGCTGAAGGATGCTCTGCCGTCGAAGCCGGTGGCGGTCAAGGCGCTGACCCGCGAGGAGCTCGCGGCTGCGACCACGGCCGGAACCATCTCCGAGATCGGCTATGGCCAGGAGCGGCGCTATTCGCCGACCGGCCAGCGCAATTGCAGCGCCGGCATGACCGGGGATGCCCGGCTGTTGACAGTGCATTGCCTGGCCAATTTCGGCTATTCGGGCTCGCCGATCCTGGCCGAGGTCGGCGGGGAGCCGGCCGTGGTCGGCATCTTCTCGGCGTTCCACGAGGAGACCCGGCTGATGTTCGCCGCCCCCGCGAGCCAGTTCGAGGCGGTCGTGCGCCGCGAGATCGCGGCGCAGAGTGCCTCGGCGCGGTGAGGGAAGGAGCGAGAGAGACGAGGTCCCGCCGCTGGTCATGATCTGTGCGTGACTGGATAGCGGGTTGCCAAGCGAGAGGGCGGTCCGGGAAGCGCCACCCAGGTTTTCCTGCAGCTTTCGCCTGCAGCGGGGCCTTTACCGAACTGGCCTAGCTCTTGCTATAGTCCGAGTATGACGATTGTTCCAATTGATCATCCTCGGGCCGCGCGGCTGCTGTGGTGGCGGTCGCAGCCCGGCCGCAACGTTGCGCTCGTCGGCGGGCTGGTCGCGGCCAACGCGCTCGCCTGGGCCTGGGCATTCGCGCTCTACGCCGACCGGCCCGCCATCGTCGGCACCGCGATGCTGGCTTGGCTGCTCGGACTGCGCCATGCGGTCGATGCGGATCACATCGCGGCGATTGACAACGTCGTGCGGAAGCTGGTGCAGGACGGTAGCGCCCCGCGCGCCGCCGGCCTCTATTTTGCGCTCGGCCATTCCAGCGTCGTCGTCATCGCCACCATCGTCGTGAGCCTCATCGCCGGCGCCGACCTCCTGGATGAAGAGAGCGCGATCAGGGCGATCGGCGGCGTCATCGGCACGTCGGTATCGGCCGGCTTCCTGCTGCTTATCGCGTTGGCGAACCTCATTCTGTTCGTGAACCTCTGGCGCCGCGCCGCACAGCCGCAGTCCGAGATGGAAACCGCCGGAAACACCGGACGGGGCATCCTCATCCGCCTGCTGCGCCCCGTGCTCCGCCTGGTGGGACGCGCCTGGCACATGTATCCGCTCGGCTTCCTGTTCGGTCTCGGCTTCGACACCGCGAGCGAGATCGGGCTTCTCAGCCTGTCGGCGACCGAGGCTGCGCGCGGCGCGAGCCTCGCCCATGTGCTGGTATTCCCGGCGCTGTTCGCGGCTGCGATGGCCACCGTCGACACCGCCGACAGCATGCTGATGGTCGGCGCCTATCGCTGGGCGCTGACCGATCCCGCACGCAAGCTGCGCTATAACCTCGTGATCACCGGCGCATCCGTTGCGATCGCGCTGGTGATCGGCAGCTTCGAGGCGTTCACGCTGTTGGCGCCGCGGCTTGGCCTGACGGGGGGATGGGCTGACGTCGCCACCGCGCTGGGCGACGGTGTCGCCAATCTCGGAATCGTCGCGATCGGCCTGTTCGGACTGGTCTGGGCGGTCGCCATGCTGCTCGGTCGCAGTCAGCGCGGTTCCGAGGCGACGCCCGGCGAAGCGCTTGCCAGCGTTCGTGCGGGGGCGCTAAACCCGCCGGCGATACGAAGCGGAACGCATAAGACGGGCTAGGAGCGGGGCCTCATGATGGTCGGCTCGGAGGGAACGATCAGGATGCTGTGGCTGCAGGGCGCGAGCTGCGGCGGCTGCACGATGTCGATCCTGGAAAGCGGCGCGTCCGGCTGGTTTGACGAATTGCGCCAATCCGGCATCGATCTGGTGTGGCATCCCTCCGTCAGCGAGCAGACAGGGGACGAGGTCGTGGAGCTGTTGGAGGCGATCCGCGACGGCCGCGAGCGGCTCGATCTGCTGGTGCTCGAAGGCTCGGTGGCGCGAGGCCCCGGTCTGAGCGGCCGCTTCAACATGCTCGCCGGCACCAACCGCTCGATCTATCGCTGGCTGCTCGATCTGGCGCCGCTGGCCGACTACGTCGTCGCCGTCGGCAGTTGCGCCGCCTATGGCGGCATTCCCGCGGCTGGCATCAATCCGACCGATGCGGTCGGACTGCAGTTCGAGGGCAGCGATATCGGCGGCGCGCTTGGCGCGGCCTTCCGCTCGAGACGCGGGCTGCCGGTGATCAACGTCGCAGGCTGTGCGCCGCATCCGGGCTGGATGATGGAGAGCCTGCTGGCGCTTACCTCGGGCGATCTGACGGCAGACGGCCTCGACACAGTCGGCCGTCCGACCTTCATCGCCAACCACCTCGCTCATCATGGCTGCTCGCGCAACGAGTTCTACGAGTTCAAGGCGAGCGCGGAGACGATGTCGGAACGCGGCTGCCTGATGGAGCATCTCGGCTGCCGCGCAACGCAGGCGGTCGGCGACTGCAATCAGCGCTCGTGGAACGGCGGCGGCTCCTGCACCAAGGGCGGTTATGCCTGCATCGCCTGCACCTCGCCGGGCTTCGAGAGCGCGCAGAACTATCTGGAGACGGCGAAGCTCGCCGGCATCCCCGTCGGCCTTCCCACCGACATGCCGAAAGCCTGGTTCGTCGCGCTCGCAGCGCTGTCGAAATCGGCCACGCCGCGCCGCGTCCGAGTCAATGCGACGGCGGATCATGTCGTGGTGCCGCCGGGCCGTTCCGGCGACAAGCGCCGTCCATGACGCGGATCACGGTCGGACCGTTCAATCGTGTCGAAGGCGATCTCGAGGTCAGGCTCGATATCGAGAGCGGCCGCGTCGCGCGGGCGGAGGTGACGGCGCCGCTCTATCGCGGCTTCGAGCAGATCCTTGAGGGCCGGCCGCCGCTCGACGCCCTGGTGATCGCGCCGCGCATCTGCGGCATCTGCTCCGTGTCGCAATCGATCGCGGCCGCTGCGGCGTTGCGCCAGGCCATGGGCATTGCGGCAGCACCAAACGGCATCCTCGCGAGCAACATCGCGCACGCGGCCGAGAACGCGGCGGATCATCTGACGCATTTCTACATCTTCTTCATGCCGGACTTCGCCCGCGATGCTTATGCCTCGCACGCTTGGCATTCGGCCGCGGCCGAACGTTTCGCGGCGACGAAGGGCAGCGCTGCCCGCGATGCGCTGCCTGCGCGCGCGCGACTGCTCGAGATCATGGGCCTGATCGCCGGCAAATGGCCGCACAGTCTCGCCTTCCAGCCAGGCGGGACGACCCGCGCGATCGAGCTCGGCGAGCGCGTGCGGCTCAGCGCGATCGCGGCGTCGTTTCGCGGTTTCCTTGAGCGCGTCCTGTTCGCCGACAAGTTGGAGAACGTGCTCGCCTTGTCGACGCCGGACGAACTCGACCGTTGGCGCGAGGGCCGAGCCGGCGACTTCGCGCATTTCCTTCGGCTGGCCGATGCGCTCGCGCTGGCCGACCTCGGCAGCGGACCAGGTCTCTTGATGAGCTTCGGCGCGTATCACGACTTCAATGGAGCTCGTTTTCGCGCTGGCGTCCGCACGAGCAGTGGCGAGGTCCAGGCTTTGCCGTCGGACGGCATCACCGAGGACGTCTCGCACGCCTGGATGCACGATACGTCGCTCGATCCGTCCGAGAGCCGCACCGTGCCCGATGCCGACAAAGCCGACGCCTATAGCTGGTGCAAGGCGCCGCGTCTCGCGGGAGAACCGGTCGAGGTCGGCGCTCTCGCAAGGCAGGCCATCGACGGTCAGCCGCTGATCACCGCGCTGCTCGCGAGCGGTCGCAGCAATGTCCGCAATCGTGTCATCGCCCGGCTGATCGAAACCGCGCAACTCGCGCTGTCGATCGAGCACTGGATCAAGGCGCTGCGTCTCAACGAGCCGTTCTGCGTGAACAGCGGTGAGGCGGCCGACGGCCACTTCGTCGGGGTCGTGGAGGCTGCGCGCGGCAGCCTCGGCCACTGGCTCGCGGTGCGCTCCGGCCGGATCGAGCGTTATCAGATCATCGCGCCGACGAGCTGGAATTTTTCGCCGCGCGACGCCGACGGCGTTGCGGGCCCGCTCGAGCAGGCGCTGGTCGGCACCGAGGTCGGCGATGCCGGCGCGCGTGCGGTCGGCATCCAGCACGTCGTGCGGTCGTTCGATCCCTGCATGGTCTGCACGGCGCATTGAGCGCGCTGCACACAGGCAGGCAGCAAGCGGAAACAAGATTGTCGGTGCAAAGCGCGTGATTTCCGATTGTCGCGCGCGATCCACCACCGAAGGCTCCGTCGCTGCGATCGCACCGCCTCAAGCATCTGAAATCATTATGATTCGAATCCAGCAATGATGCTGGCCCGCATCTTGCTGTCCTTCTCGCCAGAACGCGATCAGATGATCGCCAACGCGATGTCAGGGGGAGGACTCATGGGCGCGGCAACGGAAACTTTTTACAGCGTCATCAGGCGTCAGGGCATCACGCGGCGCAGCTTTCACAAGTTCTGCAGCCTGACCGCGACGAGCCTCGGCCTCGGCCCGCTGGCGGCGAGCCGCATCGCCAATGCGCTCGAAACCAAGCCGCGCACGCCGGTCATCTGGATGCACGGGCTGGAGTGCACGTGCTGCTCGGAGAGCTTCATCCGCTCGGCGCATCCGCTGGTGAAGGATGCCGTGCTGTCGATGATCTCGCTCGACTATGACGACACCATCATGGCGGCGGCCGGCC
Organism: Bradyrhizobium sp. SZCCHNPS1003; assembly: GCF_032381555.1. Taxonomy (NCBI): domain Bacteria; kingdom Pseudomonadati; phylum Pseudomonadota; class Alphaproteobacteria; order Hyphomicrobiales; family Nitrobacteraceae; genus Bradyrhizobium; species Bradyrhizobium sp. SZCCHNPS1003. Next base: position 313,312 of record NZ_JAUHIU010000001.1, on the reverse strand, counting down.
ACCAGGCGGAGGCCATCCTCGACGAGACGCGTGCGAAGTACAAGGGACAGTACATTCTTGCGGTCGAGGGCAATCCGCCGCTGAACGAAGGTGGCATGTTCTGCATCGACGGCGGCAAGCCGTTCGTCGAAAAGCTGAAGATGATGGCCGAGGACGCCATGGCGATCATCGCCTGGGGCGCCTGTGCCTCCTGGGGCTGTGTGCAGGCGGCAAAGCCCAATCCGACGCAGGCGACCCCGATCGACAAGGTCATCACCAACAAGCCGATCATCAAGGTGCCGGGCTGCCCGCCGATCGCGGAAGTCATGACCGGCGTCGTCACCTTCATCACCACCTTCGGCAAGCTGCCGGAGCTCGACCGCCAGGGCCGGCCGAAGATGTTCTACTCACAGCGTATCCACGACAAGTGCTATCGCCGACCGCATTTCGACGCCGGCCAGTTCGTCGAGGAGTGGGACGACGAGGCCGCGCGCAAGGGCTACTGCCTGTACAAGATGGGATGCAAGGGCCCGACCACCTACAACGCCTGCTCGACGGTGCGCTGGAACGGCGGCGTGTCGTTCCCGATCCAGTCTGGTCACGGCTGCATCGGCTGCTCCGAGGACGGCTTCTGGGACAAGGGCTCGTTCTACGACCGCCTCACCAACATCAAGCAGTTCGGCATCGAGCACAACGCCGACCAGGTCGGCATGGTGGCCGCGGGCACGGTGGGCGCAGCGGTCGCGGCGCATGCGGCGGCGACGGCCGTGAAACGGCTCGCCACCAAGCGCGACGACGCCAAACAAGATCATTGATCGCATTCAGGGCAGGCAACGATGGGCATCCAGACTCCCAACGGCTTCAATCTCGACAATTCCGGCAAGCGCATTGTCGTCGATCCGGTCACTCGCATCGAGGGACACATGCGGGTCGAGGTCAATGTCGACTCCGACAATGTCATCCGCAATGCGGTTTCCACCGGCACGATGTGGCGCGGCATCGAGGTGATCCTCAGGAATCGCGATCCGCGCGACGCCTGGGCCTTCACCGAGCGGATCTGCGGCGTCTGCACCGGAACGCATGCGCTCACATCGGTGCGCGCGGTCGAGAACGCGCTCGGCATTACCATTCCGGAGAATGCCAACTCGATCCGCAACCTCATGCAGCTTGCGCTGCAAGTGCACGACCACGTCGTGCACTTCTATCACCTGCACGCGCTGGACTGGGTCGACGTGGTCTCGGCGCTCTCGGCCGATCCGAAGGCGACGTCGACACTGGCGCAGTCGATCTCGAGCTGGCCGCTGTCGTCGCCCGGCTATTTCAGGGACCTCCAGACCCGCCTCAAGAAGTTCGTCGAGTCCGGGCAGCTCGGCCCGTTCAAGAATGGCTATTGGGGCAGCAAGGCCTACAAGCTGCCGCCCGAGGCCAACCTGATGGCGGTGGCGCACTATCTGGAGGCGCTCGATTTCCAGAAGGAGATCGTCAAGATCCACACCATCTTCGGCGGCAAGAACCCGCATCCGAACTGGCTCGTGGGTGGCGTGCCGTGTCCGATCAACATCGACGGCACCGGTGCGGTCGGCGCCATCAACATCGAGCGGCTGAACCTCGTCTCCTCGATCATCGATCGCCTGATCGAGTTCAACGAGATGGTCTATCTCCCCGACGTCGCCGCGATCGGCTCGTTCTACAAGGACTGGCTCTATGGCGGCGGCCTGTCCGGCAAGAGCGTGCTCGCCTACGGCGACGTGCCCGAGCATGCCAATGACTATTCCGCCAAGAGCCTGAAGCTGCCGCGTGGCGCGATCATCAACGGCAATCTGTCCGAGGTGTTTCCGGTCGATCACGCCAATCCGGACGAGATCCAGGAGTTCGTCGTTCATTCCTGGTACAAATACCCCGACGAGACCAAGGGGCTGCATCCCTGGGACGGCGTCACCGAGCCGAACTACGTGCTCGGCCCCAACGCCAAGGGCACCAAGACGGACATCAAGGAGCTCGACGAGGGCGGCAAATATTCCTGGATCAAGGCGCCGCGTTGGCGCGGCCACGCCATGGAGGTCGGGCCGCTCGCGCGCTGGGTCGTCGGCTATGCGCAGAACAAGTCGGAGTTCAAGGATCCCGTCGACAAGTTCTTGAAGGATCTCGACCTGCCTCTGACGGCGCTGTTCTCCACGCTCGGCCGCACCGCGGCGCGCGCGCTGGAATCGGTGTGGGCGGGACGCCAGATGCGCTACTTCCAGGACAAGCTGATCGCCAACATCAAGGCAGGCGACAGCTCGACGGCGAATGTCGACAAATGGAAGCCCGAGAGCTGGCCGAAAGAGGCCAAGGGCGTCGGCTTCACCGAGGCGCCGCGCGGCGCGCTCGCGCACTGGATCAAGATCAAGGACACCAAGATCGACAACTACCAGTGCGTCGTGCCGACGACCTGGAACGGGTCGCCCCGCGATCCCAAGGGCAACATCGGCGCATTCGAAGCGTCGCTGATGAACACCCCGATGGCCAATCCCGAGCAGCCGCTGGAGATCCTGCGCACGATCCATTCGTTCGATCCGTGCCTGGCCTGCTCGACGCACGTCATGAGTCCGGATGGCCAGGAGCTGGCCAAGGTCAAGGTCAGGTAGCACGGGAGCAGGGTCATGATGGATGCAGTTGCACGCCCGCCCGAGTCGGGGACGGACATCGCCGCGATCGCAGCCGACGCCGCTGGCGAGCATGCGGTCGGCCGGCCCACGGTCTATGTCTACGAAGCGCCGGTGCGCATCTGCCACTGGGTCAACGCGTTCGCGATCATCGTTCTGATGATTACCGGCTACCTGATCGGATCACCGCTCCCGACGGTGTCGGGGGAGGCGTCGGCGAATTTCGTGATGGGCTACATCCGCTTTGCCCATTTCGCGGCCGGACAGGTGCTGGCGGTGTTCTTCCTCGCCCGCATCTTCTGGGCCTTCGTCGGCAACCACCATTCCCGGCAGATCTTCTACATTCCGGTGCATCGCAAGCAGTTCTGGAAGGAGGTGCTGCACGAGATTCGCTGGTACGCGTTCCTGGAGCGTGAGCCGAAGATGTATGTCGGCCACAATCCCCTGGCGCAGACGGCAATGTTCACCGGCTTCACGCTGTTCGTCGCCTTCATGATCGTCACTGGCTTTGCGCTCTATTCGGAAGGCGCCGGGATCGACAGCTGGCAGCACAAATTGTTCGGCTGGGTGTTTGCGATCTGGCCGAACAGCCAGGATGTTCATACCTGGCATCACCTCGGGATGTGGGCGCTGGTCACGTTCGTGATGGTGCATGTCTATGCCGCCATTCGCGAAGACATCATGTCGCGCCAGAGCATCATCTCCTCGATGATCTCAGGCGAACGGCAGTTCCGCGAGTAGCAGGGGGCCGGCATGGTCGATGAGCGCGGGCGCGATCGCATTCTGGTGCTCGGAATCGGCAACATTCTCTGGGCGGACGAAGGCTTCGGTGTGCGGGTGGTGGAGGAATTCCACCGCCGCTTCACCGTGCCCGACAACGTCACGATCCTCGACGGCGGCACGCAGGGGCTTTACCTCGTGAACTATGTCGAGGAAGCCGACGGCCTGATCGTGTTCGACGCCATCGACTACGGCCTCGTGCCGGGCGAGCTCAAGCTCGTCCGGGACGACGAGGTGCCGCGCTTCACCGGCGCCAAGAAGATGAGCCTGCACCAGACGGGCTTCCAGGAAGTACTGAGCGCGGCCGACCTGCTCGGCCGCTATCCGCAGCGGCTTGCGCTGATCGGCTGCCAGCCGCTCGACCTCGAGGATTGGGGCGGTCCGCTGACTGCGCCGGTTCGTGCGCAGATCGCGCCGGCGATCGAGCTGGCCTGCGCCCTCCTGGCGGAATGGGGCGCGCCCGCCGCGTCGCGGCGTGAAACGCTCGCCGGCGACGAACGCCTGCTCGCGAACGACATCGATCATCACAGCTACGAGCTGCGGGCGCGCACGGCCGAGTAACCGCGCCGCGAGGGAATCCGACATGTGTCTTGGCCTGCCGATGACAATCCTCGAGACCGATGGCGTCTCGGCGCTGTGCAGCTTCGACGGCGAGGAGCGCCGCGTCTCGGTGCTGCTGCTGTCGAACCCGCCGGTCGGAGCCAAGGTGCTCGTCTATATCGACAACGCCGTTCGCCTGCTCGATGACGAAGAAGCGCGGCTGATCGGCGAGGCGCTGCGCGGCCTGCAGGCGGCCGTGAACGGCGAGAATTGCGACGACTTCTTCGCCGACCTGATCGGGCGCGAGCCGGAGCTTCCAGAGCATCTGCGGTAGCGGTGTTATGCGCTTGGATGGGCGCCAGATTCCTGGCAATAAGATTTCCATAAGAAAAGTAAGTTGCCGGACATTATCTGGAAAGCGGCTTTCCGATTGATTGCGGAGCTCTTAATTTCAATAAAAATATGAGATATTTCAACGTATTGAACGTTCCGCTGCCGCGTGGGCGTCTGGCACGTTGATTGCTAAAGTGGAGAGCACGGCAACGATAACTGGTCAGGGAGAAACGTCGATGGAAATGCAGCAGCGTGACCCCGCGCGCATGCGAGGCGGGTTGCCGGAGGTCGATGCCGGCACCGTCGATGCCTTTCTCGCCGAGGCCGATCGCGCCGGGCTGGTCGCCGTGCTGCTGTCGGCCGGTGATCCCGCGCGGTTTCCGGAGGCGCTCGATGTGGCCATCGTGCTGCCGGAGCTGATCACCGCGTTTCACGGCCGGCTGCGTGGCGCGGTCATCGCGCGCGACGCGGAGGCGGAGCTCGGGACGCGCTTCGGCGTGCGCGTGCAGCCGAGCCTGATCCTGTGCCGCGGGGCGGAGACGCTCGGCCTGATCGCCAAGATCCAGGACTGGTCTGTCTATGTCGATCGCATCTCGCGGCTGATCGACCGGCCGCAGGGCGCGACTGCAACGGTCGTCGCCAGCATCGTCCCAGTCCATCAGCCTGCGGGAGCCGAGCGATGAAGCCGGGATTCTGGATCGCGCCTGAAGGAGCCGAGGAGCCGGTCAACATCTTTCCGATCGGCGAAGAGGCGCTCGATACATCGCACAAGGGGCTGACCGCTTCCGGGGCCCTGGCCAAGCTGGCCTCGCTCGACTCGGAGGCGCTGGCGCGGAGCTGCCCGCGGGCGGTCGAGCTGCTGTCGACGATTGCAGCGGCTATCGCGGCGCAGACCGCCGGCGCGCCGACGCAATTATTCCGGCTCGAGGGCCTCAACGATCTCGAGCGCCGGCTGATCGACGACGTGCTGGGCGAGGGCGAAGTCGCCGGCGTCGTGGCTCTTCCCGACGGGACGCTGGCTCAGATCCAGGAATCGGTGCTCGCCGGAATATGGCGGGTGCGGCTGGAGGCGGACGAGCGACACGACTACATCGAAATCGGCGCCGTCCCGGAGATCGTATCGCGCGCCGCCGCCGATCTGACTGCAGGTGACATCGTGATCGGCCCTGTGCCCGAGGGCACCATGAACGCGCTGCCGGTGCTCGCCGAGATCCGCGAGCGCGCGCTGTCCTGGCGACCAGGTCAGCGCTCGCAGACCATCAACTTCACGCTGCTGCCGATGAGCCCAACCGACATGAGCTTCCTGCAGCAGACGCTCGGCAACGGCCCGATCCAGCTGATGTCGCGTGGCTACGGCACCTGCCGCGTGCTCGCGACCGGCATCCGTCATGTCTGGTCGGTGCAGTTCTTCAACGCCATGGACACGATCATTCTCGACACCCTCGAGGTCGGCGGTGTGCCGGTGGTCGCGCTCGCCGCGGCTGAGGATTTCGAGGATTCGGCCGAGCGTCTGACCCAGATCATCGAGGCCTATTTCACATGAGCGGCGGCTTCGAGAATTTCGGTGTCCGCAGCGATCTCGCTGATGACGTGCTGCTGGAGTGCGGCATCTGCTGGACGCGCTACGACCCGGCCGAGGGGGATGGCGTCGCGCAGATTCCGCCGGGCACGCCGTTCGCGGCCTTGCCGGATGACTGGCATTGCCCGAACTGCGATGCGCCGAAAGCCAAGTTCATGGTGGTCGGGCCATGAGCACTGAGGCGGTCGGGCAGGGGACGTCGGACGTCACGCCGGCCGCGTGGGGCGAGCGTCTTGCCGGCGTTTATCGCGAGATCGGCGCTCGTGCGATGCGCGAGCTGCCGATCTATCACGACGCGCTCGACGTCGAGGCGATCGGATTTTCAGTGGTCGACGGCCGCATCCTCGGCATCGTCGTCACGCCCTGGTTCATGAACGTGGTCACTCCGGCCGCACAAGGCGCCGCCGGATCCGTCGTCAAGATCGTGCTTCCGGCTGGCTCGTTCGAATTCACGATCGGCGATGTTGCCGAGGTCGGTCGGATCGCGAGCTGCTCGCTGTTCTCGCCGATGTTCCAGTTCGAGGACATGACCGCGGCGCGTGCGGCGGCGGAGGCTGCGCTCGCCGCGCTGATGACGGCGCCGGAGGATGATCTGTCGTCCGAACGCGCTGCGAAGGCGTCGAGCGCGATCGATCGCCGTGCGTTCCTGCGCGGCACCCTCTCCGAGGGCCGCGCATGACCCTCGCCTTTCGCAACCGCATCGACGTGACGCTGTCGGTCGCCGATCGGCTGATCACAGGCGTCGACATTCAGCCGCGCACGCGGCCACCGCTGGGACGGCTGTTCGCCGGCAAGCCGGCCGAGATGCTGCTCGCGGCCCTGCCGCGGCTGTTCTCGCTGTGCGCCAGTGCGCACCAGGTGGCGCTGCTCTCGGCGTTGGAAGCGGCGCGCGGCGAGCGGGCGGCGCCGCTGACCAGGCATCGTCGGATCAAGGCCGTAGTCGCGGAACGCTTCGCCGAACTCGTGCGCGGTCTGCTGGTTGCGCCGTTGGCGGAAAATCGCAACGCCGCGCAGCTGGTGCAACGGCTGTTGCAGGCGGTCGCGTCGCTGCAGATGCATTCCGGCGCCCAGCAGCAATCTCGCGCTGCAACCTTGTCTCAGATCAAGACGGACATGGTGGCCCTGGGCATAGGCTTGGCAGCGGAGCCCGTTCTACCGGGAACTCCGCTTGCATCTCTGATGGACATGGTCCGGAAGGCCGCCGATGATGGAGGATGGAGGCACATGCCGGCCGAGCACGACATCCTGTCGGCCGCCGACGATGGCGCCGTCGTCGCGCAATTGATGGACGTGGGATCTGCCTTTGCTGAGGCTCCGGAACTCGACGGCAGGGCTCCGGAGACCGGGGTCTGGGCCCGGTATGCGGAGCGCCATCAGTTGGCATCAGCCGGTCCCGTCGAACGCCTCTCAGCCAAGATCTCCGAGGTTGCCGAGCTGTTCCGCTGGATCGAGGCCGGCGAGGCTGAGGACGAAGCGGCCGACCAGCATGCCATCGCGAGCTACGCGCTCGGGTCGCGGCGCGGCGGCGCCGCGGTTGAGTGCGCACGCGGCCGGCTGCATCACGCAATCGAGCTCGATGCGCACGGCGCGGTCTCGCGTTTCGAGTATCTGGCGCCGACGGAATGGAATTTTCACCCGCGCGGCCCTGTCGTGAGGAGCCTCACCGGGGCTGCGCTGCGCGGCACGGGCGATCGCGAGGCCATCAATACGATGGTCGGATCGTTCGATCCCTGCGTCGGCTATCACCTGGCATTCCGGGAGATGGCCGATGCATGAGATGGCGCTGTGCGAAGGCATCGTCGAGATCGTCGAGCAGGAGGCGCGCAAGGGCGCCTTCTCCACGGTGAAGACGGTGTGGCTGGAGATCGGTGCGCTCAGCCATGTCGCGCCGGAGGCGCTGCGATTCTGTTTCGAGGCGGTGACCGCGAAGACCCTGTTGCAGGGGGCGGCGCTCGAGATCATCGAACAGCCGGGCACGGCGTGGTGCCTGGGCTGTTCGCGCAGCGTCGAGATCAGCCAACGCTACGCGCCTTGTCCGGCCTGCGGAAGTCATCAGCTGCAGGTCACGGGCGGTGAGGACATGCGGGTCAAAGAGCTGGAGGTCGAGTAATGTGCACGGTGTGCGGCTGCAGTGACGGCAAGTCCTCCGTCGAATCCGGTGATCATCATCACGATCACGGTGAGCACCAACATGCTCATGGACATGATCAGTCCGGACATCATCATCATCACGGCCATCACTGCCATGATCATGATCACGAGCATGGTCACCATCACCATGATCATGACCATCATGATCACGCCGCCGACCGCATCGACTGCTCGGCCAACCCTGCGGGGCAGGAGGTTGCCGGTCTCTCCAGCGGACGCATCATCCAGATCGAACGCGACATTCTCGGCAAGAACAACCGGCTCGCGGCCGAGAACCGCGCACGCTTCGCCGCGCATGACGTGCTGGCATTCAACTTCGTCTCCAGCCCGGGCGCCGGGAAGACCTCGCTGCTGGTCCGCGCCGTCTCCGATCTCAGGCAGAGCCGGCCTGTCGCGGTGATCGAGGGCGACCAGCAGACCTCCAACGATGCCGAGCGCATCCGCGCCACCGGCGTTCCGGCGATCCAGATCAATACCGGCAAGGGCTGTCATCTCGATGCGGCCATGATCGGCGAAGCCTATGGCCGGCTGCCGGCACTGCGCGGCGGGCTGCTGTTCATCGAGAATGTCGGCAACCTCGTGTGTCCGGCCGCCTTCGATCTCGGCGAGGCCTGCAAGATCGTCGTGTTCTCGACCACCGAGGGCGAGGACAAGCCGCTCAAATATCCCGACATGTTTGCAGCGTCATCGCTGATGCTGATCAACAAGATCGACCTGGCGCCGATGCTCGATTTCGACCTGGCGCAGACGATCGAATATGCCCGCCGCGTCAATCCGAAGATCGAGGTGCTGACGATCTCGGCCAAGACCGGCGAGGGCCTCTCGGCGTTCTACGCCTGGATCAGGAAGCAGTCGGACCGGATGCGGGCGAGCGCGATGAACGCGGTGCAGGGATGAGCACGCCCGGCCGGACATCGGCGGCGAACCATACGCGCCTCCGGCTCCGCGTCCGCGGTGCCGTGCAGGGCGTCGGCTTTCGTCCCTATGTCCATGGCTTGGCGATCCGCCATCGGCTCGGCGGCTTCGTCGCCAACGATGCTGATGGCGTGCTGATCGAGGTCGAGGGCGACGAGGTCGCCGAATTCGTCGAGGCTCTGCCGCGGCAGACGCCGCCACTGGCGCGCATCGACGACATCGCCGTCGAGCCGATCGTGGCCGACGCCGGCACGGGCTTCCGGATCGCCGAGAGCGTGAGTGGGCGCGTCACGACGCGGATCGTGCCGGACGCCGCCACCTGTGCCGCGTGCCTGGCCGAGTTGTTCGATCCCGGCAGCCGCTTCCATCTCTATCCCTTCGTCAACTGCACCCATTGCGGCCCGCGCTTCACCATCGCCGAGCGCCTGCCTTACGATCGCCCGTCCACGGCGATGAAGCACTTTCCGATGTGCGAGGCTTGCCGGTCCGACTACGACGATCGCGCAGGGCGCCGCTTTCATGCCGAGGCGATCTCGTGTCCAAGCTGCGGGCCGCGGCTCAGCCATGGCATCGATGAGATCGCGGCCGCGCTCGCGAATGGCAGGATCGTCGCCGTCAAGGGGCTCGGCGGCTATCAGTTGCTCTGTGATGCGCGAGATGAGCAGGCCGTCCAGCGGCTGCGCGGCCGTAAGCAGCGCGACGGCAAGCCGTTCGCCGTGATGTTGGCCACGGCCGACGCTGCAACTGAGATTGCCGAGATCGACGCGCCTGAGCGCGCGCTGCTGGAGCAGGTGGCGCGGCCGATCGTGCTGTTGCGCTCACGCCAGCGTGTTGCGTCCTCGGTCGCACCAGGCCTCGCAAAGATCGGCGTGATGCTGCCGGTCGCTCCGCTGCATCATCTGATCTTCCATGTGCTGGAGGCGGGCCGCCGCGCGGCTGCCGACGGACCATGGGCGCTGGTCTGCACCAGCGCCAATCCGAGCGGGGAGCCGCTGCTGACCGACAATGATGAAGCGAGGAGCGGTCTGGCTGATATCGCGGATCTGATCGTTACCCATGACCGAGACATCGTCATCCGCGCCGACGATTCCGTGCTTGCTGTCGTGGCCGGCGTTCCCCGCTTCGTCAGGCGTGCGCGCGGCTATGTACCGGAGCCGATCCGGCTCGCACGTGCCGGGCCGCCGGTGCTCGCGGTCGGCGCTCATCTGAAGGCGACGGTGACGGTAACGCGCGGCGACGAGGCGTTCGTATCGCAGCATCTCGGTGATCTCGACACGGCAGCCGCGATCCGCTTCTTCGAGGAGACGATCGCGCATCTCACCTCCATCCTCGACGTCGAGCCGGTCGCGATCGCGCATGACCTGCATCCGGACATGGCGTCGACCCGGTTCGCGCAGGCACGAGGTCTGCCGACGTTGCCCGTGCAGCATCACCATGCGCATGCGGCTTCCGTCATGGCCGAACAGGGCGTGACCGGCCCCGCCCTCGCGCTGGTGCTGGATGGCTACGGCTATGGCAGCGATGGCGGCGCCTGGGGCGGTGAATTACTGTCGTGCGACGGCGCTGGCTTCCAGCGCCTCGGCCATCTCGCCCCATTGAAGATGCCGGGCGGCGACCGGGCCGCACGGGAGCCGTGGCGGATGGCGGCGTCAGTGCTGCACGATTTCGGTCGCGGTGACGAGATCGAGCGGCGTTTCGTAGCGCAGCCCCAGTCGCGCAACATAGTCACGCTGCTAGACCTTACCGATACCGCGGTCACCACCAGCGCCGGCCGGCTGTTCGATGCCGTAGCTGGTTTGCTCGGTGTCAGCACGGTGCAGAGCTATGAAGGCGAGGCGGCCATGAAGCTGGAGGCGCTGGTGCGTGAACCGGCGCCGCTTGAGCGCGGCTGGACCATTGCCGATGGCGTGCTGTCGCTGCGGCCGCTGCTCGCGCATCTGATCGCGCGTGATCTCGACACTGTCGAAGCGGCGGGGCTGTTTCACGGCACGTTGGCCGCGGCCTGCGTCGACTGGATCGCGAGAGCTTCGCGCGCGACTGGCATCGGCACGATCGTGCTGAGCGGCGGCTGCTTCCTCAATGCGCATCTGGCCGAACAGATCGTGCGCGGCTGCCGTTCCGCAGGCCTCGATCCGCTGCTGCCGCGCCGGCTGCCGCCCAATGACGGCGGCCTCAGCCTCGGGCAGGCCTGGGTGGCTGGTCTGCATCTCACACAAAGCAATGTGCTGTCTGGAGGGACCGTCTGATGTGCCTGGCCATTCCCGCCGAGGTGATCAAGCTCTTGCCTGACGACATGGCGATCGTCTCGATTGACGGCGTCAGCAAGGAGGTCTCGATCGCGCTGATCGAGGAGATCGCCGTCGGCGACTACGTCATTCTTCATGTCGGCCATGCGCTGGCCAAGATCGATCCGGAGGAGGCGCGCGAGACGCTCGACCTGCTCCGGCAGATGGGCGAGGCTGTGGCGGAGGTCAGGCCATGAAATATGCCGACGAATTTCGCGACAAGGAGCTGGCGACAGGTCTTGCGCGCGCCATCCGCGCCAAGGCCGATCCGGCGCGCGCCTATCGCTTCATGGAGTTCTGCGGCGGACATACCCATGCGATCGCGCGCTATGGCCTCGAGGACATGCTGCCGGACAATGTTCGCATGATCCACGGCCCCGGCTGCCCGGTCTGCGTGCTGCCGGCCGGGCGCATCGACATGGCGATCGCGCTCGCCGAACGGCCGGAGGTCATCCTCTGCGTCTATGGCGACCTGATGCGCGTGCCGGGCTCGCGCGGGTCCTCGCTGCTCAAGGCGAAGGCGCGCGGCGCCGACATCCGCATGGTGTATTCGACGCTGGATGCGATCGCGCTGGCCGAGCAGAATCCCGGTCGCGAGGTGGTGTTCTTCGCCATCGGATTCGAGACCACGACGCCGCCGACGGCCGTGATGATCCGGGCCGCCGAGAAGAAGCAATTGTCGAACTTCACCGTGTTCTGCAACCACGTGCTCACACCGCCGGCGATGCGCGCGATCCTCGACAGCGACGACACGGTCGAGATCGACGGCTTCGTCGGGCCGGCGCATGTCTCGACCGTGATCGGCACCGAGCCCTACGCGCCGTTCGCGCGCAATGACGGCAAGCCGGTCGTGATCGCGGGCTTCGAGCCGCTCGACATGATGCAGGCCATCCTGATGCTGATCGAGCAGGTCAATGATGGCCGCCACGAGGTCGAGAACCAGTATCGCCGCGCGGTCACCGGCAGCGGCAACCAGCGTGCCATCCGGGAGGTCGCCGAGATTTTCGAGCTGCGCGATCAGTTCGAATGGCGCGGCCTCGGCAGCATTCCGGCGAGCGCATTGAAGCTGCGGCCCGGCTTTGCGCATCTCGATGCCGAGCTGCGCTTCGCCATGTCCGAGCTGGTCGTCGCCGACAACCCGGCCTGCGAATGTCCGGCCATTCTGCGTGGCCTGAAGAAGCCGGTGGACTGCCGGCTGTTCGGCACCGCCTGCACGCCGGAGACGCCGATCGGCTCCTGCATGGTGTCGTCGGAAGGCGCCTGCGCGGCGCATTGGACCTATGGCCGCTTCCGCGACCATCAGCGGAGGCTTGCATCATGAGCATGCATCAGCGCCGGCTCGACATGAAAAACGGCTGCGTCGATCTCTCGCATGGCGCCGGCGGTCGCGCGATGGCGCAACTGATTGCCGGCCTGTTCCACGAGGCGTTCGGCAACGAGTGGCTGGCGCGCGGCAACGACCAGTCGGCGTTCGACGTCGCCGCCGGCCGCATGGTGATGACGACCGACGGCTATGTGGTCTCGCCGCTGTTCTTCCCCGGCGGCAATATCGGCTCGCTCGCGGTGCACGGCACGGTCAACGACATCGCCATGGCCGGTGCCAGGCCACTGTATCTGTCGGCGAGCTTCATCATCGAGGAGGGGTTTCCGTTTGCCGACCTGAAACGGATCGCCGATGCGATGGGCGAGGCGGCGCGCGAGGCGGGCATCGCGATCATCACAGGCGACACCAAGGTGGTCGAGCGCGGCAAGGCGGATGGCGTGTTCATTTCGACGGCCGGCGTCGGCGTGCTGCCGGAAGGCCTCGATCTCTCAGCCGACAAGGCCAGGCCCAGCGACCGCGTGCTGCTGTCCGGCAGCCTCGGCGACCACGGCGTCGCCATCATGTCGAGGCGGCAGAATCTCACCTTCGACACCGAGATCATCTCGGACTCGGCCTCGCTGCACGGTCTCGTCGCCGACATGGTTGCGGCCGGCGGCGCCGGCATCCGGCTGATGCGCGATCCCACGCGCGGCGGGGTTGCGGCCACGATGAACGAGATCGCCCAGCAGTCCAATCTCGGCTTCCGCCTGCAGGAGGAATCGATTCCGGTGAAGCCTGCGGTCGCAGCCGCCTGCGAGCTGCTGGGGCTCGATCCGCTGCATGTCGCCAATGAAGGCAAGCTCGTCGCGGTGGTCGCGCCCGAGCTGGCCGGCGCCGTGCTCGCCGCCATGCGGGCGCATCCGCTCGGCCGCGATGCGGCTGACATCGGCGAAGCGGTGGCCGATGATCACCGCTTCGTCCAGATGGCGACGAGCTTCGGCGGCGGCCGTATCGTCGACTGGCTGTCCGGCGAGCAGCTGCCGCGGATCTGCTGAGACGCGCGATGGGCATCCAGGGAACGATACTGGTCGTGGATGACGAGGTCCGGTCGCAGGAGGCGCTGCGCCGCGTCCTCAACCAGGATTTCGAGGTCTTGTGTGCAGGCAACACGAACGATGCCGAGAAGCTGCTCGAAGGCGAGATCGTGCATGCCGTGATCTGCGACCAGCGCATGCCGCAGGAGTCCGGCGTCAGCTTCCTGAAGCGCGTGCGCGAGATGTGGCCCGACCCTGTACGGATGATCATCTCCGGCTATTCGGACTCCGAGGACATCATCGCCGGCCTCAACGAGGCCGGCATCTATCAGTACATCACAAAGCCCTGGCAGCCGGATCGCCTGATCGAGATCGTCCGCGAGGCCGTGCAGCTGTACCGGCTGCAGAAGGAGACGGAGACCGCCGGCGTTGACGTGAAGGCCACGCCGGCCCATATCAAGAAGGTGGTGTCGGTCAAGCGCGGCGCCGCCAAGCAGCTCTACGATTTCGACCGCATCGTGCATTCGGCGGCGAGCCCGATGCGCAACGTGATCGAGCTCGGCCGGCGCGCCGCCGACTACGACATCTCGGTCTTGATCACCGGCGAATCCGGCACCGGCAAGGAGCTCTTGGCGCGCGCGATTCACTACGGCTCCGCGCGGGCCACCAAGGCGTTCGTCGTCGAGAATTGCGGCGCGCTGCCGGATGAGCTGCTCGAAAGCGAGCTGTTCGGCTGCAAGAAGGGCGCCTTCACCGGCGCCTATCAGGACCGCATCGGCCTGTTCGAGGTTGCCGATGGCGGCACCATCTTTCTCGACGAGATCGGCGAGACCTCGCCGGCATTTCAGGTCAAGCTCCTCCGCGTGCTGCAGGAGAGCGAGATCCGACCGCTCGGCGCGCAGCGCGTGCGCCAGGTCGACGTGCGCGTGGTCGCTGCCACCAACCGGGATCTCGAGGCCGAAGTCGAGGCCGGCCGCTTCCGCCGCGATCTGTACTACCGGCTCGCCGCGTTTCCGGTGCACATGCCGTCCTTGCGCGAGCGTCCGATGGACATTCCGCTGATCGCCGAGGGCGTGCTGTCGGCGGTGAAGACATCGTTCAACCGGCCGCATCTGCGGTTCGCGCCGGCGGCGCTGGAGGAATTCTCCCGCTATCACTGGCCCGGCAATGTCCGCGAGCTGCAGAACGAGATCCAGCGCATGGCCGTGCTGGCCGATGCCGACGAGCTGCGCTGTCCGCCGTTCGCCGCCCGGCGCAGCGCACGCCGCGCCGCGCCCGCGATCCCCAATGGCAAGCTCAATGGTTCCGGGAGCCTGAAGGACAGGGTCGAGGATCTCGAAAAGACCATCATCGTTCACTGTCTGGAGAAATATGATGGTAACATCAGTCGCGTCGCCAGCGAGCTCGGCCTGTCGCGGGTGGGGCTCCGGAACAAATTGTCGAGATACGATCTGAAGAAACATGGCAAAGACCACTCACTCTCCTGAGTCCGGGGCTGACACGCTGCTCAAGCTGATCGCGAGCAGCAGCACGCTCGAACTCGACAGCGAGCGCGAAGGCGTGTGGATCGAAGTGATCCGCAAGATGGACGAGGTCTATTCCGACCTGCTGCGCTACGAGGTCGATCTCGAGCACAAGAACGCCGAGCTCGAGGAAGCCCAGGCGTTCGTCACCAATGTCATCGAGTCCGTCTCCGACATCCTGGTCGTCTGTGACGCCAGGGGCACGGTGCAGCAGGCCAACTCCGCCTTTCTGCAGACATCGGGACGGGCCTTGGCTGACATCGCCGGTCGCGATATCGCCGAGATGATTGATCCCGATCATCGGCCCAAACTTGTCTCGCTGCTGAAGCCGCGCAGCAGCGCCGAAGTGGTCGACGGTGAATTGCGCTTTGCCGCGGCGGCCGGCGTCAGCTCCGACCTGTTCGCGATCAACAGCTCGCCGCGGCATGACCATCGCGGCCGCTTCATCGGCGTCGTGCTGACGGGCCGTCCGATCGGCGAGCTGCGCCGCGCCTATGAGGCCCTGCACAAGGCGCATCAGGAGCTGCAGCGGGCGCAGCGGCAATTGGTCGAGCAGGAGAAGATGGCAAGCCTCGGCCGGCTCGTCGCGGGCGTGGCCCACGAGCTGAACAATCCGATCAGCTTCGTCTATGGCAACATCCACACCCTGATGCGCTACCGCACCTCGCTGGTCGGCTATCTCGATGCCATCCATGAGCAGCCGGTCAGCGAGGACATCGCCGCGCTTCGCTCGGATCTGAGGATCGACGCCATCCTGGAGGATTTCGGGCCGCTGATCGACGGCACGCTGGAAGGTGCGGTGCGCATCAGCGAGATCGTCAAGAACCTGCGCCGCCTGTCGTTCTCGAAGCTCGGCGAGGTCGAGCGCGTCAACATCGAACGGCTGATCAATACCGCCGTGCTGTGGGCAGGGCGCACCAAGCAGCATCGTGTCGACATCCAGATCGAGGTCGAGCCGGATCTGTGGATCTCCGGCAACGAAGGCCAGCTGCATCAGGTGATCGTCAACCTCGTGGAGAACGCGATCGACGCGATGCGATCGACCGACCTGCCGCGTCTTCTGGTCGCGGTGGCGCGCCAGGGCAACGAGATCGCCTTTCGCATCACCGATAACGGCCCCGGCATCGACAAGGATCACATGACCCACATCTTCGAGCCGTTCTTCACGACCAAGCGCGTCGGGGAGGGGACGGGGCTCGGGCTGTGGATCAGCTACGGCATCGTCCGCGAGCACGGCGGCGAGCTGTCCGCGACCAACGAGCCGCAGGGCGGCGCCACGTTCTCTTTCAGCTTGCCGGCGGCTTGACCATAGCGGCGGGGCTGCTGCCGACGCTGAAGTGGGATGCTGGGTATCCCTTCGAAACGATGCGGGGGTTCCTGACGGCGGTGCCGTCGGATGTTGCGGGCAGAAGCCAAGCTTGAGGTGATCAGGACGCCGTCGCGACCGGCACGCGCTCGCGCTGATTGGTCAACCGCGCCAGCAGCACGGTTGCGGTTCGCGTGATGTGCTGCCGTGCGAGATCCTCGGCCTTCTGCGCATCGCCCGCGATCACCGCCCGCAGGATGTCCTCATGCTGATCCCAGATCCGCCGCGGCGTCTCGTCGCGCATCAGCACCTCGCCCATCAGCCGGCGCAGATGCAGCCAATGCGGCAGGGTGGTGTCCTGGATGACGGAGTTGCCGGAGATCTCGTAGAGGAATTCATGAAACTTGACGTCGGCCTCGATCAGCTTTTCGACCGAATGCTCGCGCTCGGCGCTCCGGCCCTGCTCGATCAAATTCGGGCCTTCCTCGGCCGCTCGCTTGGCGCCGCGGGTCGCCGCGAGCCGGCAGGCGAGGCCCTCGGCGACCGCGCGTATTTCATAGAGGTTGCGGATGAAGTCGGTGTCGATCGGTGCGACTTCCAGGCCGCGGCCCGGCGCCTCGCGCACAAAGCCGTGATTGCGCAGCAGCAGCAGCGCCTGCTGCACCGGCTGGCGCGATACGCCGAGGTCGCGGGCCAGATCGTCCTGAATGAGGCGGGCCGATTCCGGCAGTTCGCCGCCGACGATGTCGGAGAGAATGCGCTCGTAGACGCGTTCGGTCAGGCTCGGCTGTGTCTTCAGCGGCGGCACACGGCCTCCACGGGATCAGGTGTGATGTCCGGTCGCGAATGTGGAGCTGCCGTGCCGGAGCCCGGCGCTCGCATTGCGGCCGATGTCGGTCTGAACGGGGTCATAGCGAGAATTTCCGCGCAGTGAGCGTTCGCCGCTGCTTGGGCTTGCTGTCCTGCTGGATTTCGAGGTGATGGATGAACACACTGGCCGCGCGTGAAATGTGCTCGCGGCTCAGCCGTTCGGCCTCGTCGCTGCGGCCCTCGATCACGGCTGCAAGAATGTCCTCATGCTCGTCCCAGACCGCCCGGGACATGCTCTGCTCCTTCTGCAGCACGTCGGACATCACCCGCTTCAGGCACGGCCAATGTGGTGCCATCGTCTCGCCGATCAGCGCGTTGCCGGAGAGGTCGCCGAGGAAGCAATGGAAGGCGATGTCGGTCTCGATCTTGCGGTTGACGAGCCCGCTCTTCACCGCCTCTTGGCCGGCCGCGATGTACGCCGGACCTTCGCGCGCGGCGCGATCGCTCGCGCGCTCGGCGGCCAGCCGCGCCGCGAGGCCTTCGAGCACCGCGCGCATCTCATAGAGGTCCCGAACGAAGCCGGGGTCGAGCGGCGCCACGATCAGGCCGCGGCCGGGCGCGCTCTGCACCAGCCCGCAGCCGCGGAGCAGGATCAGCGCCTGCTGAACCGGCTGGCGCGATACCCCATAAGCCTGGGCCAGATCGTCCTGGATCAGCCGCGAGCCTGGCGTGAGAACGCCGCTGACGATCTCGTCAGTGATCGCTTCGACGACCTGGTCGACCAGAGAGGGAGCGGCGGGCACGATTCGCATGGGTCATCACATTTTGCCGCACATTAGCATGTCAAGTCCGAAAATCCATTTGCGATGTATTCGAATTCAGAGTACGAATTCAAAAAAGGACGCTGCGTTAAGGCAAGTTAAAAAGCGGCCAAATAGGGAGGGACTCCGTTGTCGGAAGATCCGACCAGTCTGGAGCGCGATCAGGTTTGGTCCGCGCGCTCGGAGGGCGGCGTGCGCGCCGGCATGATGCCGGTGCTGTCGCGCGCATTGCTGGTGGCCTCGGTCGCGTCGTTTGCCGCGATGGCGCCTGCGTTTGGGGTGGCCGGTGAAGGCTTGACCTTGTCCGATGCGTGGGTGCCGGCGGCGCCCGAGGTGGGACGCGACATCCCGTTGCTGATCACGATCAAGAATGACACGACCGCGCCGGAAGCGTTGATGCGCGTGCGTTGTCCGATCGCCAATTTTTCGGAGCGGCACACCGTCGACCGCGGCGAAGGCGCGCCGGCGATGCGCTCCATTCCCAACATTCCAATTGCCGCGGGCAGCACGCTGGTGCTGCTGCCGACCGCCTATCACGTGATGCTGCTGCAGACGCGGGAGCCGCTCGAGCCAGGCAAGCGCTTCACCTGCACGATCGTATTCCAGAAAGCAGGATCCATCGAAACGGAGGTCGAGGTTCGCAAGTCGCCTTGAAGCGTGTTTGTCGCCTGCTGCCCTCCGCCGCCGCGCTTGGCGGAGCGGTATTCGCTCCAACTCATAATCAATATAATGGGAGAAGGAAACGATGAGGACTAACGTCAGGTCGACCCTGCGGGCGGTGCTGCTGGCCAGCGCAGCCTTCGCCTGTTTCCAGCTTGCATCGCCGGCGCAGGCCGCCGACGAAATGACCCCCGAACGGCTGCTTAACGCCGACAAGGAAGCCGGCAACTGGCTCCACCATCATAAGAACTACTCGGGCACACGGTTCTCGGCACTGAAGGAGATCAACAAGGATAACGTCAAGAACCTGAAGGTCGCCTGGACGATGCATCTCGGCGGCGTCGAGGGCGGCGGCATCTGGAGCCACGGCGGTCTCGAAGGCACGCCGATCGTCGAGAACGGCATGATCTACGTCACCGACGGCTGGGGCTCGGTCTACAAGATCGACGCGCGCGGTGGCAAAGGCCAACTGGTCTGGAAGATGGATCCGAAGACGGATCACGACTGGGCCGGCGCCATCGCCTGCTGCGGCGTCGACAATCGCGGCGTCGCGCTGTGGGGCGATCTGGTCGTCTCGCATACGCTCGACGGCCGCCTGATTGCGACCAACAAGGAGACCGGCCAGGTTGCCTGGCAGCGCCAGGTTGCCGATCCCGACAAGGGCGAGGTCATCACCGGTGCGCCGCTGATCGTGAAGAACATGGCGATCTCGGGCGTGGCCGGCGCCGAATACGGCATCCGCGGCTGGATCGCTGCGACCGATCTCGGCACGCAGAAGGAGGTCTGGCGCACCCACACCATTCCGGGGAAGGGAGAGCCGGGCAGCGAGACCTGGAAGGACAGCAACGACGCGGCTGCGGCCGGCGGCGGCTCGACCTGGGTCACGGGCACCTATGATCCGGCGACCGACACCATCATCTGGGGCGTCGGCAATCCCGGTCCGGACTGGGACAACGCCTATCGTCCGGGCGACAACCTCTACACCGACAGCTCGCTGGCGCTCGATGCCAACACCGGCAAGATCAAGTGGCACTATCAGCACACGCCGAACGATCCCTACGACTACGATAGCGTCGCCGAGAACGTCCTGGTCGATGTGCCCGCGCCGAACGGCTCGACCCTGAAGCTCGCGCTCGAAGCCGACCGCAATGGCTTCGCCTATGCGATCGACCGCACCAGCGGCAAGTTCATCTGGGGTCTGCCCTTCGTCAAGAAGGTCACCTGGACCAAGGGGCTCGATGCCGAGACCGGCAAGCCGATCGAGTATGATCCGAAGAACCCGGTGCAGCGCTACAATGCGTCGGTAACGCCGCATCGCGAGAACAAGGTCGCGGACATCTGCCCGGGCAACATGGGCGGCAAGAACTGGCCGCCGACCTCCTACAATCCGGACCTGAAGCTCTGGTACATCCCGGTCATCGAGAGCTGCAACCGGATCACCGTCGAGGAGGCGACCAAGGACAAGCTCAAGCCGCGCGAATTCTGGACCGGCGGCGGACCGAGCCAGCCGTTCAAGATCACGGGCAGCGTGACCGCGATCGACGTCACCACCGGCAAGATCGCCGGCAAGTTGGAGACGCCGTTCCCGAACCTCGGGGGCATGCTTTCGACGCCTGATCTCGTCATCACCGGCCAGCCCTCGGGCGAGGTGATGGCGCTCGATGCCAAGACTCTGCAGAAGCTGTGGGAGTTCAACACCGGCGGCGGCGTCAATGCGCCTCCCGTGACGTTCTCGGTCGACGGCAAGCAGTATGTCGCGATCCTGGTCGGTCTCGGCGGCGCCTGGGACAAGTGGTTCATCGAATCCACGCCCGAGCTGAAGAAGATCCAGCCCGGCTCGATGCTCTACGTCTTCTCGCTGTGAAGTCGATTGCGGAGCGGAGGCATAGCCTCCGCTCCGTCCTCACCCCCTGTTCGACAAGAAAAACAGATGAAACTCAGTGCGATCACACTCGCTGTGGCGTCGGCTCTCGTCCTCGGCTCCGCTTCGCTCGCATTGGCGCAGTCTGCGGCGCCGGCAGATCCGACCGATGCCGGCAAAGCCGTGTTCAAGCGTGCGAACTGTGTCGGCTGCCACAAATGGCACGGCAATGGCGGCGGCGGCTACGGCGGCGACGCGCTGTCGCTGCGCAAGACCGAGCTCGACCGCCAGCACATCGTCGAGACCGTCACCTGCGGCCGTCCCGGCACGGGCATGCCGTACTTTGCGCGAGGCTCCTATGACACGGCGAAATGCTACGACCTGAGCCGCCGGGATGTCGGCGAGCGCATGCCGCCCGAAGGCGGCGTGTTCCTGCGGCCCAACGATATCGAGGCGGTCGCGGACTACGTGCTCGCGCACATCAAGGGACGCGGCGAGCCGAGCTACGACGAGTGTACCGCCTTCTTCGGCAACACGTCCCGGGTCTGCGATATCTACAAGGCGAATGCCAGCAAGCCTGCAAGCGAGCCATCGAAATGAAACGGCCAACCTGCGCTGCGATCTTCGCCACGTTCGTGCTGTCCTTCTTGACGTATGCGGCCTCCGCGCAGGCCGTGCCGAACTACGATCTGCGTGACATCACCGTCGGCATGCCGGTCGGCGACCTGCCTAGTGAGGGCTATGTCAATCTGACCTGCGCCAAGGACCCAAACCGCAAGCTCAATGCGTGGTCGGCGTGGCGCGATTGTCCCGCGGACGAGCAGGCGCGGCATGCGGTGCGTTTCGATTTCGATCCGGAGACCAGCCAGGACGGCACCAAGGTGGCCGGTCATCCCGTGCTGCTGACGGTCCTGGTCGACGACAAGGGCACCGTCACTGGCCTGACGATCGAGACCGATCCGAAGGCGCGGCTCTACATTCGCAAGAAGGCGTTCCTGCTCGGCAACCAGGTGAAGTCGCGCTATGGCGCCGAGGGTTGGGACTGCAAGGAGCTGGAGCCGACGGCGGGCGAGCAGCCGGTCGGCGGCGTGTTCCTGCGCGAGGTCTGCAAGAAGACGGTGCCCGGTCGGACGCTGACGGTCGAGCGCGAGCTGTTCCGCAAGCCGGATCAGGACGCCAAGAGCTTCGTCGATCAGACGCTGGTGCGGATCACCAAGGATATCAACTAGCCCGCCGCCGACCTTCATCGCGCTCCGCTGGAGGCGCGCGCCAGTCGGCGTCGTGAACCCGGTTGCCGGGAGGAAACGACGATGAGGGATCTCTTGAATTTCGGGCAGATGCTGTCGGCCCATGCGCGCATGTCGCCGGAGCGCACCGGTGCCCGCGATCTCGAACGTGCGATGAGCTTTGCGTTGTGGAATGAGCGCACGTGCCGGCTCGCCAACGCGCTGCTCGGGCTCGGCCTTGCCAAGGGCGATCGCGTTGCGATCCTTGCCTACAATTGCGTCGAATGGTGCGAGATCTATGCGGCCACAGCCAAAGCCGGGTTGGTGGCGCTGCCGATCAATTTCCGCCTCACCGCGTCCGAGGTGCAGTTCATCGTCCAGAACGCCGAAGCGGCGGCGATGATCGTGCAGGACGAACTCGTCGGCCTGGTCGAGGAGGCGCGCACGGATCTCGGCATCGCCGATGACCGCTTCATCCATTTCGGCGCGAAGCCGCGTCCGGCAGGCTATCGCGGCTATGAGGACATCATTGCGATGGCCGCGGATCGGGAGCCCGACCAGCAGGTCGCGCTGTCCGATCCCTGGACCTTGATGTACACCTCCGGCACCACCGGCAAGCCGAAGGGCGTGCTGCGCAGCCATCGCAGTGCTGTCCTCCTGTCGATGGTCACCGAGATCGAGCTGAAGCTGAGCCGCAATGACGGCGCGCTGCTGGTGATGCCGATGTGCCACGCCAACTCGCTGAACTTCTTCGGCGCGTTCGGTTATATCGGTGGCGTCAACTCGATCTATTCGCGCAAGAGTTTCGATCCCGAGCACGCCGTGACGACGCTTGCGGACGGCGGCTCCACGTTCACCTCGCTGGTCCCGACGCACTACATCATGATGCTGGATCTGCCGCGCGCGGTGCGCGCACAGCATGATTTCAGCGCGGTCACCAAGCTGATGATCTCCTCGGCGCCGGCCCGCCCGGAGACCAAGCGCGAGGTGATGGAGATGTTCCCGAAGTCCGGGCTCTACGAGCTCTATGGCGCGACCGAGACCGGCTGGGTCACCATGCTGCATCCGCATGAGCAGTTCACCAAGCTCGGCTCGGTCGGGCGCGAATGCGTCGGCGCCGCGCCCATCCGCATCTTGGATGACGCGGGACATGAGGTGCCAGACGGCGAGGCAGGCGAGCTCTATTCCTCGAACGCTCACACCTTCGATTGCTATTGGCGTCTGCCGGAGAAGACCAAGGAGGCGTTCCGCGGCGACTACTGCTCGGTCGGCGACATGGCCCGTCGCGATGCCGACGGCTACATCCATCTCGCCGACCGCAAGAGCAACATGATCATCTCCGGCGGCGAGAACATCTATCCCTCCGAGGTCGAGGCGATGGTCGGTGCCCATCCTGGTGTCAAGGACATCGCGGTGATCGGCCTGCCCGACGACAAATGGGGCGAGCGCGTCCATGCCGTGATCGTGCCGCGCGACGGCATGGCGGTGAAGGAGGGCGAGCTGGTCGAATGGGCAAAAGAACGGCTCGCCGGCTTCAAGCGGCCGCGCTCTTACGCCTTCATCACCGATAGCGAGATGCCGCGCAACGCGACAGGCAAGATCCTGCATCGCGAATTGAAGAAGAGATTTACGCAGTGAGTCGCTGCAATGCCGTACGGTCTGATATGTAGCTGCGATGCAGGCCGTCCTCAATTCCGCTCTTCCGATCTTCGCGCTGATCCTGACCGGATTCCTGTGCGGCTGGTTCGGTGTGTTCGACCGCACTGCGACCGACAATCTCAATCGCTTCGCGGTCTATCTGGCGCTGCCGGCGCTGATCTTCACGGCGATGTCCAGGATCGGCGTCGAGCAGGTCAGCCAGTTCGGCTTCATCGGCGCCTTCTGCGGCGGCATTGCCGCGACGTTCGCGACCGGTTTCGTGATCAGCCGTCTGCGCGGCCGTCGCGTTGCCAACGCCAGCATCGAGGGACTGGACGCCGGCTACAGCAATGTCGGCTTCATGGGCATTCCGATGTGCCTCCTGGTGTTCGGCCCGGACAGCGCGCCGGCCTCGATCATCGCCACCTTGTTCACGGCCTGCGTGCTGTTCCTGTTCGCGATCGTGGTCGTCGAGATGGATCTTCAGAAGGGCGCCACGCTCGGGGCGACGGTCGCCAAGGTCGCGCGTTCGCTGCTGACGAGCCCGTTGTTCATCGCGCCCGTGGCCGGGCTCGCGGTGGGCCTCAGCGGCTTTGCATTGCCAGCGCCGTTCCTGAGCTTCACGACTTTGCTTGGTGGAGCAGCATCGCCGGCGGCGCTCGTGTGCATCGGCCTGTTCCTGGCGCAGGAACGGGTGGTGACGCACGATGCGGCTTCGATCGGCATTCTCGTATCGCTGAAGCTCGTGATGCAGCCGGCGGTCACCGCGCTGCTTGCCTTCCACGTGTTCTCGATGCCGCCGCTGTGGTCGCATTCCGCCGTGATCCTGAGCGCGCTGCCGATCGGCTCCGGGCCGTTCACGATCGCCAAGCTCTATGGTCTGGAGGCCGGCGTCACCTCGGGCTCGATTCTCGTCTCGCACATGTCAGCCGTTCTCACCGTCTCGCTGCTCGTGGCCTGGCTCGCGCCGGGCTGATCACGTCACCATCCGCAGGAGTCGTCAGATGAAGATCTCTCCCGACAGTGCCGCCGATCTGATCGCCCGCCTGCTCAAGCGCCGCGGCGTCAGCCGCGTGTTCGCGCTGTGCGGCGGCCACATTATGCCGATCTGGATGCGGCTCGATGCGGAAGGCATCCGCATCATCGACGTGCGCGACGAGCGCGCCGCCGTGCACATGGCGCAGGCGCATGCCGAGCTCACCGGCGAGCTCGGCGTCGCGCTGGTCACCGCGGGGCCGGGCGTGACCAACGCGATCACCGGCATCGCCAATGCCCACGTCTCGCGCGCGCCGGTGCTGGTGATGTCGGGCGGCAATCCGCGGCCGCAGGAGAACCGCGGTGGCCTGCAGGACATGGATCACACCCAGCTCGTGCGCTCGATCACGCGCTATGCGCGCACCGTGCGCGAGCCGTCGCTGGTGCTGCAGGAGCTCGACGAGGCGATCTCCCGCGCCGTCGGCGACGGCGGCGAGCCGGGGCCTGTGTTCATCGATTTTCCCGTCGATACGCTGCGCGGCGTCGTGCCGAAGGCGCTGCAACTCGAGGAGCATCTTGCGCCGAAGCCGCGCGCGGCGACACGGCCTGATCCGGCCGAGGTCGAGAAGGCGGTCGAGCTGTTGTGGTCGGCGCGCCGTGTGCTCGTCATCTCCGGCCGCGGCGCGCGCGGCGCCGGGCCCGAGCTGATCGCGCTGCTCGACCGGCTCGGCGCCGTCTATCTCGACACCGGCGAGAGCAGGGGGCTTGTGCCCGACGATCATCCCTCGGTCGTCGGTGCGATGCGCGGCGCCGTGATGGGCGATGCCGGCGTGGTGCTGACGGTCGGCCGCCGGCTCGACTTCCAGCTCGCCTACGGCTCCCCGGCCGTGTTCAAGGACGCCAAATTCGTCCGCATCAGCGACACCGCGAGCGAGCTGCGCGACAATCGGCGCGGTGGGGCCGAGATCCTGGCGACACCAGCGGAGACCTTGCGCGCGATGGTGGCGCTGGCGGGCAACCGCGAATCGGCCGTCGATCGGCAATGGGCCGCAAAACTGCGGGCCGCGCATCAGGAGCGCGCGGCCAAGCTGAAGCAGAGCATGGCGACGGCGCCGGCCGGCTCGGACGGGCGGCTGCATCCGAATCGCGTGCTCTCGGCGCTGCAGGAGGCGATCGGAAATGACGCCGTGGTCATCACCGACGGCGGCGATTTCCTGTCCTTTGCCCGCGTTGGCCTCAGCGCGCCCTTGATGCTCGATCCCGGCCCGTTCGGCTGCATCGGCATCGGCGTGCCCTATGGCATCGCTGCGAGCCTCGCCTTTCCCGACAAACCGGTGGTGGTCGCGACCGGCGACGGTGCGTTCGGCTTCAACGCGATCGAGGTCGACACCGCGGTGCGCCACAAGGCGCCGGTGCTGATCGTCGTCGCCAACAACGGCGCCTGGCAGATCGAGGTGCACGACCAGGCGGTGACACACGGCAAGGTCGTCGGCACGAAGCTGCAATTCGCCGATCACGCCGCCATGGCGCGCGCCTTCGGCATGCATGCCGAGCGCGTCGAGACCGAGGAGCAGCTCGGCCCCGCAATCCAGCGCGCGCTGGCCAACCGCCCGGCGCTGCTCGACATGGTCGTCACGCCGGAAGCGGTGTCGTCGGACGCCAAGACTGGCCTCGCCTGGGTGCCGGACCTGCAGCCGCTCGCGGCGTGGGACGAGGCGGAACGGAAGTGGCGCGGCTCGTGAGGCCTCACACCTGCTGCAGCTGCCGCGGCGCGCTGAGCCACAGCGCGAGTAGGGTGCAGACGGCGCCCGAGAGCAGATAGCCACCGGCTGACAGAAGGCCGAAATACGACGCCAGCAGCAGCGCCGCCAGCGGCGCGAAGCCGGCGCCGAACAACCACGCCAAGTCGGCGGTCAGGGCCGAGGCCGTGTAACGATAGGTGCGGGCGAAGTTCGACGCGATCGCGCCCGATGACTGGCCGAACGACAGGCCGAGCAGGATGAAGCCGAGCACCATGTAGATGGTCTCGCCGACCGGGCCGGCGTCGAGCAGTTGCGGCGCGAAGCCCGAGAACACCGCGATTGCGATTGCCGAGCCGATCAAGAGCGATTTGCGTCCGATACGGTCGGCCAGCATGCCAGACGCGACAATGGCGACGACGCCGAACACCGCACCGACGGCCTCGATGAGCAGGAAGCGCGCCGGCGTCTCCTTGGTGAACAGGAACACCCAGGACAGCGGAAACACCGTCACCATGTGGAACAGCGCGAAGCTCGCCAGCGGCGCGAAGGCGCCGATCACGATGTTGCGGCCCTCGTGCCGAACCGTGGTGATGACGCGTGCCGGTTGCAATTCGCGCGACTGGAACAGCTCGTCATACTCCGGCGTCACGACCATGCGCAGCCGCGCGAACAGCGCCACGACGTTGATGGCAAACGCCACGAAGAACGGGTACCGCCAGCCCCAGTCGAAGAAGTCGGCCGCGGAGAGATAACCGACGAAGAACGCGAATAGCACGCTGGCGACGATCAGCCCGAGCGGCGCGCCGAGCTGCGGAATCATCGCGTACCAGCCGCGCTGGTGCTCCGGCGCATTCATCGCGAGCAGCGACGCCAGCCCGTCCCAGGCGCCGCCCCAGGCGAGACCCTGGCCGATCCGCGCCAGCGCCAGCAGCCAGATCGCCGCCGCACCGACGGTGTGGTAGCTCGGCAGGAACGCGATCGCGACGGTCGAGGTGCCCAGCAGGAACAATGCGGTGATCAGCTTGGCGCTCTTGCCGTAGCGGCGGTCGATCGCCATGAAGATCACGCTGCCGAACGGACGCGCGAGGAAGGCGAGCGCGAACAGCGCGAACGAATACAGGGTCTGCGTCAGCTCGTCCGCAAACGGAAACACCAAGCGCGGAAACACGATCACCGAGGCGATGGCATAGACGAAGAAGTCGAAGAACTCCGACGTCCGCCCGATGATCACGCCGATCGCGATCTCGCCCGGATGCGCCTCATGCGTGCGGGAGAGATGGGTTTCGCCGTCGGCGGTCGCCGCTGCCTGTGTCATCGCGCTGCCTGCAGTCCTCTCGTACTCTATTCACGCCCCGTAATTGTCGTCCTCGGCGCCGCTCCGGTATTGGACAAATTGTCCAATGTCGGCCGTGTCGTCCGGTCGCTAGGTGAGGCCTCGTTCAGAGATCCGCCTTGACGAGGTTGAGCGTGCGTTACTGGAAATCCTTGGCTCTGCTGCCGCTGGGGCTCGCGCTCGGTGGCTGCAATCTGGTGGTGCTCGCGCCCTCGGGCGACGTCGCCGCCCAGCAGCGCGATCTCGTGATCATCGCGACCGTGCTGATGCTCTTGATCGTGGTGCCCGTCATGGCGGCGACGGCGATCGTGGCCTGGCGCTACCGCCAGTCGAACCAGGCGGCGACGTATACGCCGGATTGGGATCACTCCACCCAGCTTGAGCTGCTGATCTGGGCGGCGCCGCTGCTCATCATCATCTGCCTGGGCGCGGTCACATGGATGGGCACGCATCTGCTCGATCCCTACCGCACGCTCGGGCGCATCGCGGTCGATCGTCCGGTGACGCCGCAGGACAAGCCGCTCGAGGTGAACGTTGTCGCGCTCGATTGGAAGTGGCTGTTCATCTACCCGGAATACGGCGTCGCCAGCGTCAATGAACTCGCCGCACCGGTGAACCGGCCGCTGGATTTCAAGATCACCTCGTCCTCGGTGATGAACTCGTTCTACATCCCCGCTCTGGCCGGCCAGATCTATGCGATGCCGGGCATGCAGAGCCGGCTGCACGCGGTCATCAACAAGCCCGGCGTCTATCGCGGCTTCTCGGCCAACTATAGTGGTGCCGGCTTTTCCAGCATGCGCTTTGCCTTTCATGGTCTGTCGGATGCGGAGTTTTCCGGCTGGATCGAGAAGGCGAAGGCCAGTGGCAATCACCTCGGCAAGCCGGATTATCTCGTGCTTGAGCGTCCCAGCACCGACGAGCCGGTCCGCCATTTCGCCTCGGTCGATGCTGACCTGTTCCGCGCCATCCTCAACATGTGCGTCGAATCGGGCAAGATGTGCATGAGCGAGATGATGGCGATCGACGCGAGAGGCGGCATGGGCCTGGCCGGCGTCCGCAACACACTGCCGCTCGCCTACGACAAGTTCGCCGGCCGCGGCACGGTGTTCGGTGGCGAGCCGAGCTACGTCGCCGGCGGCGTCTGCCTGCCGGGCGACCAGGTCACGCGCATGGCTGCGGAATCGTCGCCCACCGTTCTCGCGCCGCTCGATTGGACGCCGCTGCAGGGCCGCGGCCTCGAACGGCCCAGCCTGCTGCGGCCGTCGAAGGCGTCTTTCATCACGGGGCCAGCCTCCAAGTCGGATTCGTGAGGGTCACATCATGTTCGACACGTCAGATCTCACCCGATTGATCTTCGGCCGGCTCACGCTGGAGTCGCTGCCGCTGCACGAGCCGATCATCGTCGGCACCTTCGCGATGGTCGCGCTCGGCGGCATCGCGCTTTTCGGCGCTATCACCTATTTGCGGCTGTGGGGCTATCTGTGGAAGGAGTGGTTCACCACCGTCGACCACAAGCGCATCGGCATCATGTACATGGTGCTCGGCATCGTCATGCTGCTGCGCGGCTTCGCCGATGCGCTGATGATGCGCCTCCAGCAGGCGATCGCCTTCAACGGCTCCGAGGGTTATCTGAACTCGCACCATTATGATCAGGTGTTCACGGCGCACGGCGTGATCATGATCTTCTTCGTGGCGATGCCGCTGGTCACCGGTCTGATGAACTATGTCGTGCCGCTGCAGATCGGCGCCCGCGACGTGTCGTTCCCGTTTCTCAACAATTTCAGCTTCTGGATGACCACGTCGGGCGCGGTGCTGGTGATGTGCTCGCTGTTCGTGGGCGAGTTCGCGCGCACCGGCTGGCTGGCCTATCCGCCGCTGTCGAACCTCTCCTACAGTCCGGATGTCGGCGTCGACTATTACATCTGGGCCCTGCAGGTCGCCGGCGTCGGCACGCTGCTGTCCGGCGTCAACCTGATCTGCACCATCGTCAAGATGCGTGCGCCCGGCATGACCATGATGAAGATGCCGGTCTTCACCTGGACTTCACTGTGCACCAACGTGCTGATCGTCGCCTCCTTCCCGGTGCTGACGGCGGTGCTGGCGCTGCTGTCGCTCGACCGCTACGTCGGCACCAACTTCTTCACCAATGATTTCGGCGGCGACCCGATGATGTATGTCAACCTCATCTGGATCTGGGGCCATCCGGAGGTCTACATCCTCATCCTGCCGGCTTTCGGCATCTTCTCCGAGGTGACCTCGACCTTCTCGGGCAAGCGCCTGTTCGGCTACACCTCGATGGTCTACGCCACGGTCGTGATCACGATCCTGTCGTACCTGGTCTGGCTGCACCATTTCTTCACGATGGGCTCCGGCGCCAGCGTGAACTCCTTCTTCGGCATCACCACGATGATCATCTCGATCCCGACGGGGGCGAAGATGTTCAACTGGCTGTTCACGATGTATCGCGGCCGCATCCGCTTCGAGCTGCCGATGATGTGGACGGTCGCCTTCATGCTGACCTTCGTGATCGGCGGCATGACCGGCGTGCTGCTCGCGGTGCCGCCGGCCGACTTCGTCTTGCACAACAGCCTTTTCCTGGTCGCGCATTTCCACAACGTCATCATCGGCGGCGTGCTGTTCGGCCTGTTCGCCGGCATCGCCTACTGGTTCCCGAAGGCGTTCGGCTTCAGGCTCGATCCGTTCTGGGGCAAGATGTCGTTCTGGTTCTGGACCGTCGGTTTCTACTTCGCGTTCATGCCGCTCTACGTGCTCGGCCTGATGGGCGTGACCCGTCGGCTGCGCACCTTCGACGATCCGAGCCTGCAGATCTGGTTCGTCGTCGCCGGCATCGGCGCCTTCCTGATCCTGCTGGGCATCGCGAGCTTCCTGATCCAGATCGCGGTCAGCATCCTCCGCCGCGAGCAGCTCGCCGACGTCTCCGGCGATCCGTGGAATGCGCGCACCCTGGAGTGGGCGACGTCGTCGCCGCCGCCCGCCTACAACTTCGCCTTCACGCCTGTGGTCCACGACAATGACGCCTGGTGGGACATGAAGCGCCGCGGCTACACGCGTCCGCTCGCCGGCTTCAAGGCCATCCACATGCCGAGCAACACCGGTACCGGCGTGATCCTGGCGGGCCTCAGCACCACCATGGCGTTCGGCCTGATCTGGTACATGTGGTGGATGGCGGCCGGCAGCTTCATCGCGCTGCTCGCGGTCGCGATCGGCCACACCTTCAACTATCACCGCAGCTTCCACATCGCGGCCGATGAGGTTGTCAGCGCCGAGCGTGCGCGCACCGAGCTGCTCGCCGCAGGAGCCAAGTCATGACCGTTGCGATGGGCACTCTGAAGGCCGGGGAGCCGGTCTTCTATGTCGTCGACGAGCACGAGCATCCCGAAGGCAGCAGCACGATGCTCGGCTTCTGGATCTATCTGATGAGCGACTGTCTCATCTTTGCGATCCTGTTCGCCGTGTATGGCGTGCTCGGCGCCAAATACGCGGCAGGTCCCGCGCCGAAGGACCTGTTCGACCTGTCGCTGGTCGCGGTCAACACCTCGTTCCTGCTGCTGTCGTCGCTCACCTATGGCTTCGCGATGCTGTCGATGCAGCGGAACCGCGTTGGCGCGATGCAGGTTTGGCTCGTGGTGACGGGGCTGTTCGGCCTCGCCTTCCTCGGCATCGAGCTGACCGAGTTCGCGCACATGATCCATGAGGGCGCGACGCCGCAGCGTAGCGCCTTCCTGTCGTCGTTCTTCACCTTGGTTGGAACCCACGGCCTGCACGTGACGTTCGGTCTGGTTTGGCTGGTCACCCTGATGGTGCAGGTCAGGACTCACGGCCTGATCGAGGCCAACCGGCGGCGGCTGGTCTGCCTGAGCATGTTCTGGCACTTCCTCGACGTGATCTGGATCGGTGTCTTCACCTTCGTCTATCTGATGGGGATGCTTCGATGAGCTCTGATGTCCATGCTCACGCGCACGGTTCCGCCGACGACCATGCCGGCACGCGCTCGGGTCAACTGATCGGCTTCGGCGCCTCGGTCGTCCTCACCGCCATCCCGTTCCTGCTGGTCATGACCGGCTCGCTCGACAAGCAGGCCACGGCGCTGATCATCATGGTGTTCGCGGCCGTGCAGGTCGTCGTCCACATGGTCTTCTTCCTGCACATGAACACCAAGGCCGAGGGTGGCTGGACCATGATGGCGCTGATCTTCACGATCATCATGGTGGTGATTGCGCTCAGCGGCTCGCTCTGGGTCATGCATCACCTGACCACGAACATGATGCCGGTGCACGAGATGGGCCAGACGCCGTGATGTCAGCTCCTGCCGACGGGGCAGGGGAACGCGACGAGGCCAGCCGCGGGCGATTCGGCGCGCTGCGGCTCGCGATCGGCGCGGCGTGGGTTGCCTGCGTCGCGATGCTGCTGGCGCTGGGCGTCTGGCAGATCGAGCGGCGGGCCTGGAAGCTCGACCTGATCGATCGCGTCGAGCGCCGCGTTCATGCCGCGCCCGTGCCGGCGCCGAGCCCGGCGGATTGGCCGGCCATCGATCGCAGCGACGACGAGTACAAGCTGATAACGTTGAGCGGCCGCTTCCTCAACGACCGCGAGACGCTGGTCCAGGCGCTGACGGTCGAGGGCTCCGGCTATTGGGTGGTGACGCCGCTGCAGACCGCCGCCGGCACCGTGCTCGTCAATCGCGGCTTCGTGCCCGCGGACCGCCGTGCGCCGGCGAGCCGCAGCGCCGGGAACCCCGATGGCACGGTCGGCGTGACCGGATTGCTGCGGATCTCCGAGCCGGGCGGCGGCTTCCTGCGCCACAACGATCCCGCGGACAATCGCTGGTATTCACGTGACGTCGTGGCGATCGCGGCGGCGCGCGGTCTGTCCGACGTCGCACCGTTCTTCGTCGATGCCGATGCGACCCCGAATCCCGGCGGGCTTCCGATCGGGGGACTCACGGTGATCTCGTTTCCGAACAACCATCTGGTTTACGCGCTGACCTGGTTTACATTGGCCCTCATGCTGGCCGGCGCCGGGCTGCAGCGGCTCCGCCGCGGGCAGAGTGAGCGCGAAGCGCCGGCGGCGCAGGATGTGGAATGGGATCAGCGGCGGCAGGACATGGGTGGATGCGGGGCGGCGTCTTGAGGGATCGAAGCTCGCCGTTCTGCCGGCGGAGATCGGACGTGGCCTCATGAGAAGCGAGGCCCCTAATCTGCCGGGGGCCGTGGCCGCGACCGCCACACCCGAGATCAACGCGCCGCTGCCGACGAAGGACGCGACCAACCGCAAGAACATGGTGCTGCTGATCCAGCTGCGCTGGATCGCCGTGGTCGGTCAGATCGTCACCATCGGCTTCGTGACCACCTGGTTCGGCATTGCGCTGCCGCTGCTGCCGATGGCGGCGATCATCTGCGCGCTGGTGGCGCTCAATATCGCCAGCCATATCTGGCTGCGCACGCATGACGACGTCGGCAATCGTCACCTGCTGATCGCCCTGATGCTCGACGTCGTGGCGTTGACGTCGGAGCTCTATCTCACCGGCGGCGCGTCGAATCCGTTCACGTGCCTCTATCTGCTGCAGGTCACGCTGGGGGCCGTGCTGCTCGATGCGCGCTCGTCCTGGTCGCTGGTCGCGCTGACGGTGCTCAGCTTCATCTGGCTCACCATCGAGTACCGACCCCTGCAACTGCCGCAGCATCACGTCAGCGATGCCTTCGCCCTGCACATCACCGGCATGTTCGTCGGCTTCGTGCTCGACGCCGTGCTGCTCGTCGTCTTCGTCACCCGCATCAACCGGAACCTGCGCGAGCGCGACGCCAAGCTTGCCGATCTGCGCCAGCACGCAGTCGAGCAGGATCACATCATCCGCATGGGCCTGCTCGCCTCAGGCGCCGCGCATGAGCTCGGCACGCCGCTGGCGTCGATCTCGGTGATCCTGAACGATTGGCACCGCATGACCGCGATCTCTGCCGATCCGGCGCTCGCGGAGGATTTCACGGAAATGGAAGCGGCGGTGCAGCGCTGCAAGTCGATCGTCACCGACATCCTGGTCTCGGCCGGTCAGGCGCGCGGCGAAGGCTCGGCGCCCACGACGTTGAAGGCGTTCCTGACGACGCTGGTCGCCGAATGGAGCGTGGCGCGCTCGGCACGCAATCTGATGTTCCGCAACGAGTTCGGCTCGGATCCGGCGATCGTCTCCGACGTCGCGCTGAAGCAGGCGATCGTCAACGTGCTCGACAACGCGTTCGAAGTCTCGCGCGAGTGGGTGGAGTTCGTGGCCGAACGAGATGGTGATCAGCTGCTGCTCAGCGTCAGCGATCGCGGGCCGGGCTTTGATCCGGCGATGCTAGGTCAACTCGGACGTCCCTATCAGTCGAGCAAGGGCCGCCCGGGCCGCGGCCTCGGCCTTTTCCTGGTGGTCAACGTGATCCGCAAGCTGGGCGGCAGCGTATCGGCCTGGAACCACCGGGGACGTGGGGCGACCGTGCGGCTGTCACTGCCGTTGTCGACGCTTGTCATTGGAGAGCGCGATGGCGAATGACCTGTCCCTCTTGATCGTCGAGGATGATGACGGTTTTGCACGCACCCTGAAGCGGTCGTTCGAACGGCGCGGCTACGAGGCCGTCGTCGCCGGCTCGCTCGAGGACGTCGACGAGATCCTCAAAGAAAAGACGTTCGGCTATGCCGTCGTCGATCTCAAGCTCGGCGGCGCCTCAGGTCTCGTCTGCGTCGAGAAGCTGCATGCTCATGATCCGGAGATGCTGATCGTGGTGCTCACCGGCTTCGCGAGCATCGCGACGGCGGTCGAGGCGATCAAGCTCGGCGCCTGCCACTATCTGGCCAAGCCGTCGAACACCGACGACATCGAGGAGGCGTTCCGCAAGGCGCAGGGCAATGCGCAAGTGGCCCTGGCCGAGCGCTCCACCTCGATCAAGACGCTGGAATGGGAGCGCATCCACCAGACCCTGATCGAGACCGACTTCAACATCTCCGAAGCTGCAAGACGGCTCGGCATGCATCGCCGGACGCTCGCGCGCAAGCTGGAGAAACGCCCGGTGAAGTAGATCGATACGGTTGTTGTCCGGAGGAGTGGAGCTCATTCTTTCCGACCTACTCCCTTGCCAGAGCCGTTGCCGGATCGAGCCGCGAGGCGCTGCGGGCGGGCATGTAGCCGAAGCCGATGCCGATCGCCATCGACGTGACGGCGGCGCCGACCATTGCGAGCGGCGAATAGATCAGCTGGAAGCCGACGTCGAGCGCGTTGAAGACCGTGCCGAAGCCGACCGCGAGCGCAAGGCCGAGCGCGCCGCCGAGCAGGCAGACCAGCACGGCCTCGATCAGGAACTGCATCAGGATGTCGCTGCGCCGCGCGCCGACCGCCATGCGCACGCCGATCTCGCCGACGCGCTCGGACACCGACACAAGCATGATGTTCATGACGCCGATGCCGCCGACCAGCAACGAGATCACGGCGATGGCTGCCACCAGCAGAGTCAGCACCTGCGTCGTGCTCTCGACGGTCTTGCGGATGTCGTCGGTATTGAGCACGAAGAAGTCCTTGGCGTTGTGCCGCGCCGTCAGCAGCGCCGTCGCAGCGCGCTCGGCTGCGGCCATCGGCGTCGCCTCGTCGACGCGGACGCTGATGCTGCGCAGCACCTGGTTGCCGAGGAAGCGCGCCTGCACAGTGGTGTAGGGCAGATAGACGATCGGCGTCGAACTGGAGCCGAACCCGGCCTGCTGCTGCTTGGTGACGCCGACGACGCGGCAGGGCACCTTGCCGATCAGGACCACGCTGCCCAGCGGACTGACGTCGGGATCGGGAAACAGCGCCTTGCGCGCATTGTCGTCGATCACGGCATCCTGGGCGTAGGAGCGCACGGTATCGGCATCGAGATAGCTGCCTTCGGCGAGCTCGGTGTTCTTGACCCGAAAATACTGCTCGCCGACGCCGGAGATCTGGGCGCTGACCTCGATCGCGCCGAACCGCAACGTGCTGGTGGTCGAGACCGTCGGCGAGATGGCGTCGACATAGGGCTGCTGCGCCATGACCTTGGCATCGGCGAGCACCAGCGTCCTGATCTTGCTGGAGCGCGTATCGCCGAAATCCTTGCCGGGAAAGAATTCCAGCGTGTTGGTGCCGAGCCGGTTGATGTCCTTCAGCACCTTGGCCTGCGAGCCTTTGCCGAGCGCCAGCACCAGGACGACCGAGGCAACGCCGATGATGATGCCGAGCATGGTGAGGAACGCGCGCATCCGGTGCGCATTCATGGCGAGCAGCGCCATCCGCGCGGCCTCGCGGAAACGGTCGAGCTGGCTGCGCCACCACGACGCCGCCGCGGCGGTATGGTCTTCGGTCGCTGCGGCTGGCGCGGGTTCCGAAGTCCGCGGATTGAGCCGGTCGGAAATGACGCGGCCGTCCTCGATCTCGATGATGCGCCGGGCGCGCTGCGCGACGCTCGGATCGTGCGTGACGATGATGACGGTGCGCTCGGAGGCGCTGATCTCGTCGAGGATGCGCAGCACCTCCTCGCCGCTGGCGCGGTCGAGCGCGCCGGTCGGCTCGTCGGCCAGGATCACGTCGGGATCGTTGACCAGCGCGCGGGCGATCGAGACCCGCTGCTGCTGGCCGCCCGAGAGCTGACCCGGCTTGTGGTCGGTACGGCTGCCCATGCCGAGCCGCTGCAGCAGCGCCGCCGCCTTCCGGCGCCGCGCATTGGGGCCGAGCCCGGAATAGACGGCCGGGACCTCGGCATTCTCAGCGGCCGTGAGTTCGCCCAGCAGATGGTAGCGCTGGAAGATGAAGCCGAAATGCTCGCGCCGCAACGCCGCCAGCTCGTCCGGATCGAGCGAGCCCATCTCGCGGCCGGCGATCCGGTAGCTGCCGGATGTCGGGCGGTCGAGGCAGCCCAGAATGTTCATCAGCGTCGACTTGCCGGAGCCCGACTGGCCGATGATGGCGACCATCTCGCCGCGCGCGATCTGGATGTCGACCCCGCGCAAGGCATGGACGATGTTTTCGCCGGAGGCGTAGCACCGCCCGACGTTCTGCAGATCGATCAGCACCTCCGCCATCACGGACCTCCGGAGGAGGCCGGCGGCGGCATCACGGTTCGCTTCGGCCCCTCGTCGGGCGTCGAGATGACGACCCGCTCGCCCTCGCGCAGGCCGGACTGCACCTCGGCCCGGATCTTGTTGTTGAGGCCGATGTGAGTGGTGCGCTTCTCCAGTGTTCCTGCGCCGGTCAGCACGCGCACCGTGTAGCTGCCGTCGGGATTGGCGTTGCCAAGCGCGGACGACGGAATGGTCGGGACCTTGCGGGCCTCGCCGAGCAGGATGTGGACCTCGGCCGTCATGTAGGTCATCAGCCGCCCGTCCGGATTGGCGATGTCGAACACGCCATTGTAGTAGATCGCGGAGGACGTGGTGGACGAGGACGAGCTGCTGCTCGACGTGGTCGTCGTGCTCGACGAGAAGCTCGAATCGCTCTTGATCGATTCGGGTGCCGGCTCGATCGATCCGAGCGTGCCTTCGTAGCGATGATCGGGCTCGCCCAGCACGGTGAAGTAGACGTTCTGTCCGGGCCTGACCTTGACCACATCGGCCTCGGAAATCTCCACCCGCACGGTCATCGTCTCGACCTGGCCGAGCACGACGATGGTCGGCGCCGACTGCACCGCATTCACGGTCTGGCCCTGCTGGGCCACGATCGACAGCACGGTGCCGTCGATCGGCGCCGTGATCTTCGTGTAGCCGAGACTGACGCGCGCCGTCTCGATCGCCACCTCGGCCTCGGTGATCTGCGCATCGAGCTGCGCGATCTGGGCCTGGGTCTGCTTCGCGGTCGCCTCGGCGCTGTCATAGTCGGCGCGCGACGACGCCTTCTGCGCCAGCGTGACTTGCTGCCTCGCCAGGTTCGCCTCGGCCAGCGCCAGGGTGGCGACCTTCTCGTCACGCTGCGCCCGCACGCTCCGCAGGCTCGCCTCGTTGGTGCGCAGCGTGTTCTGTTGCGTCAGCGAGTCGATCTCGGCGATCAGGTCGCCGGCCTTCACTTTCTGTCCCAGCTTGACGTTGAGCGCGACGAGGCGCCCCGACGCCTGGGCACCCACCGCGACGAGCTTGACCGGCTTCAGCGTGCCGGTGGCGAGCACGGTCTGCTCGATGTCGCCGGTCGTGACGGGTGCGGTGACGAGATTGGCGTTGGGATTGCTGGTCAGCCTCATGACCAGCACGATCGCGGCGGCCAGAACGACGAGCGCTCCCACGATCAGCAGCGGCCAGCGGCGCGGCCGCTTGGGTTTCGGTCCCGGCGCGTGGCCGTCATCGACCGCGACCGCTCGGGGCATCTGGGATAGGGGTGCGTTCATCGGATCATTTCGGAAACACGTTTTGGAATTCAGGACGTGGACTATTTGGGGTCGACGGACTGCGCGAGATGCGGCCCGGTGCCGCTGTCGACGACCTCGGGCCGCGAGCTGTCGATCGCGCCGGTCCAACCGCCGCCCAGCGCCTTGGCCAGTGCGACGTAATTTTTTGCCAAGGTCGCGCGGCTGGCGAGCAAATTGTCCTCGGCCGCGAATTGCGAGCGCTCGGCGTCGAGCACGTCGAGGAAAGTGCTGGACCCCGTCTGATAGAGCGAGCGCGACAGCCGCGCAGCCTCGCCATAGCGTCGCGCCGATTCCGTCAGGCTGCGGATGCGGATGCGTTCCTGGCCGAGATTGACGATGGCGTTCTCGACGTCCTCGAGCGCACTCAACACGGCGCTCTGCCAGGCGACGTGGTACTCGTCGCGCTGCGCCTCGGCGATCTCCACCGCCGCCTGCAGCTTGCCGCCGTTGAAGATCGGCACCGACACGCTGGGGCCGATCGACCAGCCGATGGTCGAGCTCTTGCCGAGATCGCCGAGCTTCAGCGCGCTGGTCGAGACCGAGCCGCTGAGGCTGACATCCGGATACAGCGCAGCCGTCGCTTGTCCGATCTTCGCGGTGAACTGTGCGAGCTGCCGCTCGGCCTTGCGGACGTCCGGCCGCATCACCAGCACGTCGGCCGGGATGCCCTTCGGCAACGGCAGGCGTGGCGCCGGGATCGCCGCAGTGCGCGACAGGCGCAGGCTCAGTGCGGCCGGGTCGCGGCCGAGCAGCACGCCGAGCCGGTGCACGGCCTGCTGATAGCTGCTCTCATAGGTCGGGATGGTGGCTTCGGTGCTGGCGGCGAGCGCGGAGGCCTTGGCGGTGTCGACGGCCGACGCCGAGCCGGCATTCTGCTTGCGCTCGGTCAGTGCCGCGGTTTCGCGCTGCGAGGCCGCCGTGCGCCGGGCCAGCGCCACCCGCGCCTGATAGGCGCGGGCATCGATGTAGTTCGAGGCGACGTCGCCGATCAGCGTCAGCAAGGTCGCGCGCAGATCGTCCTCCGCAGCGTCGACGCCATAGCCCGCGGCCTCGACCGCGCGGCGGTTGGCGCCGAACAGATCGAGCTCCCAGCTCGAATCGAAGCCGGCCTGGTACTGGCTGTAGGTGGTAGGAGCGATCGCGATGCCGCTCGTCGAGCTGCCGGCGCTGCGGGTCTCCGTCGCCGTGCCGGTGCCGCTCACTGTGGGAAACAGTGCGCCGATGGCCTGGCGCTGCGTCGCCCGCGCCTCGCGGATGCGTGCCTTGGCGGCGGCGACGTCGAGATTGCCGCTGACGGCGTCTGCGATCAGCTGATCGAGCATGACATCGCCGAGGCTGCGCCACCAATGTGCGAGCTTCAGCGCTTGCGTGGGTTTGTTGCGGTCGCTGCTCCAGCTCTGGGGCATGCCGAAATCCGGCTTCACGTAGTCGGGCCCGACGGCGCAGCCGGCGAGCAGCGGTGTGGCCAGGCAGAGTGCGAGCAGGAGAGGCTTCACGGTGGCTGAGACGATCGCGGTTCGGAAGAGGGCCGCGCCGGCCGAAGAGCCATGCCGCAGGACTTCCCTGTTGATGCTTGTCTGATGCGTAAAGCCTAGGCGTGATACCAATTTCGCAGGATTAAGTCGCGTGAAGAAATGTTTCCGCCTTAACAATACAGCTTACTTTTGCCACGATCGGAGCTCGCTTCGGGCTGTTCTTTTGGACTCAAATCGACCATGTTCCGCGCATGATGTCGTCACACAATACCGCCGTGGCCGCAGACGCAAACATACCGGCAGCTGCGCGCATTCTCTGCGTCGAAGATGACCGGGAGATTGCGGCGCTGCTCACCGAGCTGTTGCAGGAGCACGGCTTCGCGCCGCGCTTCGTGTCCTCCGCGGCCGCAATGAACGACCTCTTGCAGCGCGAGCAGGTCGACCTCATCATGCTCGACGTGATGCTGCCGGACGATGACGGCATGAGCATCTGTCGCCGCCTTCGCCAGATCTCGACCGTGCCGATCATCATGGTGACGGCGAAGGGCGAGGACATCGATCGCATCCTCGGTCTCGAGCTCGGCGCCGACGACTACGTCGTCAAGCCGTTCAATCCGCGCGAGCTGGTGGCGCGGATCCGCGCGCTGCTGCGCCGCTCGCAATTGCATCCCGCCGTGATCGCGGCGCGGCAGGCACCGATGACTTTCGACGGCTGGCGCATCGAGCCGGCGACGCGCACGCTGTTCGATCCCGACCGCGTCAAGATCACGCTGACGAGCGCCGAGTTCGACATCCTCCTGGCGTTCTGCCGCAACGCCGGCCGGGTGCTGTCGCGCGAGCAACTGATCGAGCTGGCGCATGGCGGGCAGGCCGGGCCGGTCGAGCGCAGCATCGACGTTCACATCAGCCGCATCCGCCAGAAGATCGAGCCCGGCGCCAGGAGCTGGACCCTGATCAAGACGGTGCGCCTCGGCGGCTACGTCTTCACGCCAAGAGTCGAGACCATCGATGACGCCTGATAGCAAGCCGTGCCCGCGCCTCGGCCTCACCACGCAGATCGTGACGCTGGCGTCGCTGTCGGTGCTGTTCGGCATGGTCGTGATGATCGCGGCGGCGCTGCTGTTCCTCGATCCGCCCGACGAGCAGGAATCGCCGGCCTACGGCATCGCGCGCGTGGCCGAGGCGGTGCACTTCGTCCGCGCCGCGAACGACCCCGTGGCCGTCGGCAGCAGCCTGTCGAGCCTGCGCAGCTCCGGCATCCAGGTCGAGCTCGTGCCGCTGACCTCGCTCACGCTGCTCGCCAAGCCGGTCAGGGACGTGCCATGGACGTCGCGGCTGGCCCGCCGTCAGCTCAGCGTGCTGCGTGACGTCACCTTGCTCCACGGCGTCGGCTATGGCGCGTCGCCGCCGACCCAGATCATCGTCCAGGTCGACGGCGAGCGTGCGCTGGTGTTCGACGACGTGCCGCGCCTCGAATTCTGGTCGATGGTGCTGAAGCCGACGGCGGTGTTCCTGTTCCTCATCCTGATCCTGGGCGTGCTGCTGTCGATCTACGCGGCGCGGGCGATCATCCGGCCGCTGTCGGAGATGGCGCGCGCGGCTGCGGCGTTCGGCCGCTCGCCGGGAGCGCAGGAGCCGCTGAGCCGGCGCGGGCCCCGGGAGATCGCCCAGGTCGCCGAGGCGCTGAACGAGATGCAGGCGCGCATCCGCGCGCTGCTCGACGACCGCACGCGCATGCTGGCCGCGATCAGCCACGATCTGCGCACGCCGCTGACGCGGCTCCGGCTGCGCTCGGAGCGCATCGCTCAGGTCGAGATGCGCAGCGCGATGCTGCGCGACATCGACCAGGTCAGCCGCATGCTCGACGAGACGCTGGACTATCTGCGCGACGACACCAAGGCCGAGCAGCCGGCGCGGATCGAGCTGTCGAGCCTCTTGGAGACGATCTGCTGCGACTTCGCCGATGTCGGCCACGCCGTCACCTTCGATGGACCGTCGCGGCTGGTCTGCGAGGGCCGGGCGCGGGCGCTGTCGCGCGCCGTCACCAACGTGGTTGAGAACGCGGTCAAGCACGGCAGCGAGGTCGTGGTCAGCCTGTCGACCCTGGCCGACGGCATGA
The DNA here is from genome assembly GCF_032381555.1 of Bradyrhizobium sp. SZCCHNPS1003. Taxonomy (NCBI): domain Bacteria; kingdom Pseudomonadati; phylum Pseudomonadota; class Alphaproteobacteria; order Hyphomicrobiales; family Nitrobacteraceae; genus Bradyrhizobium; species Bradyrhizobium sp. SZCCHNPS1003. The sequence goes on along the minus strand of NZ_JAUHIU010000001.1, from coordinate 271,888 downwards.
TCGCGATCGAGGTCGCCGACGACGGTCCGGGCATCCCTCAGGCGCTGCAGGCGCGCGCGCTGGAGCCGTTCGTCAAGCTCGACCAGGCCCGCTCCGCCGGCGGCTTCGGCCTCGGGCTGTCGATCGCGCAGGAGATCATGAAGAAGCATGACGGCGGCATCGCGCTGATGCCCAACGCCCCGCGCGGTCTGCGGGTGCGGCTGTCGCTGCCGCTGCGCATCGCGATGCCCTCGGCGATCCCCGCCAAGGTGGCGTAGCACACGCCACGAGAAGGAAGCCCCGCCGGTGCTGATCCCGGCGGGGCCTTTGCGTTTGCCGATGTCGAGGGACGGCGATCAGCTCACGCGCTTCCAGGTCTGGCCGCCGCAGAACAGGCCGCCAAAGGCGCAGCCCTGGACCCGCAACGTGTTCGGGTTCTTGAGCACGACGGTGGAGTCGTAATTGCCGCCGCCGTCCGGGTCATGGATGCGGCCGACCCATTTGCTGTCCTTCGGCTTCATGTTGATCAGGATCTTCTCCCGCGTCTTCTCGGCAAAGCCGCAGATGTTGGCGCCGCACGGCTCGATCACGACGTTGCCCTTGCCGCCCTCGGTGGCCCACAGGCCGAGCGGCGAGTTCGGATCGGCTGCAGCCGGAGCGGGCTGAACTGCGGCAGGCGCCGCGGCGACGGTGACCGGCGCGGGTGCCGGAGCAGGTTGGGGAGCAGGCGCGGTCGCAGATGCCGGTGCCGGCGGCACCGGCATCTGCCCCGTCATGGATGGCGCGACGGAAGCGGGCGCTGTGGGGGCTGGCGCGGCCACGGCTGGTGCGGCGGTGACGGGCGCAGGCGCATTCACGACCGGCGCAGCGGGCGCCGCGGCGGCGGGAGCCGGAGCACTGGCCGCAGGCGCGCTGCTCGCCGGCGCATCATCGCCGAGCTTGGACGATGTCAGCCCGCTGAGGTCGATGCCCGACACCTGCAGGCAGGACAGCGACTGGCAGTTGCGCGGCACGGTGACGCGGATCTTGTGGCCGTCGAAATTGAACGCGATCGAGCTGCCGGCCTGCGCGGCGCTGCTCGCGATCAGAACGGCCGCTGCGGCCAGAAAGACGGTCTTCATGGATGAGCTCCCTCGGGACGGCGTCGTGAACCTGGAGGAAACTCTTAGAGGCGGGCGACGGCGCGATCTGTGACAAGGGTCACAGCCGAAAAGCCAATGCGGCTGGGGCTGCACGCGGCCCGCCGCAGCCCGTCAATCGATCGAGGTCGGATCTCAGCGATCAGATCATCCCGACGACGATGGCGCCGACGAATGCAAACACGATACACGTGACCACCATGCTCAGCCGATCGGCAGGGCTCATGGGACGGCTCCCGTTTTCGTATCTCTCGCGCACCTGACGTGCGCGTCGCTCCTGACGCAGGCGTTCCGCGGAGCGCGCGCCACACATATCCGATCGGCATCGGCAGAAAAGACAGCGCGGTTGTCGCTTCCCCGTAAATGGACTGCCTTTCACGTCACGATGGTTTGCGCGCCGTAAATGGACGGCATTGACAGGTCCTTAAGCAAATTGCCGCAAACCTCTGCATATGACGCGCGGAGTTCGTTTGTATCTCGTCGGCTCCATCGTCCTTGTCTCGCTTGCGGGTTGCGGCCGTGGATTCTTCCAGGAGCGCGAGCCGTGGCGGGCCGAGGCCGAGATCGCCTGCCTGAAATCGGGCGCGGTGAAGGAGAGCGCGGATATCGTCCGCATCAATCCGATCTCCGGCCCCGGCATGTGCGGCGCCGACTATCCGCTGAAGGTGGCAGCGCTCGGCGAAGCGACCACGAGCTATGGCTTCGCCGATGAAAGCCTGCGTCCACCGGCCGCGATCGGCGGCCAGCCGCGCTGGCCGATCAACCAGCCGCCGCAACGCTACACCCCGCCCGCGACCTATCAGCCGCAGGCCGCGCCGCAGCCGGCCTATCCCGCGTCGAGCGCGGCCTATCCGAATTCGGCATCGCCGTCCTATGGCGCTCCTCCCGGCGCGCCACTGCAGCTCGAGCCGCCGGTCGGCGAGGACGACGTCGATCAGCCGGCCGACGCGGCCTATTCGCCCTATCGCGGTCAGCCGGCCGCTCGCACCGCCTATCCGCCGCAGGAACCGCCGCCGCGGCTCGGACCGTCGCGCGATCCGGTCGGCACCGTCGGCCCGGTCGCGGTGAAGCCGACCGCGACGCTCGCCTGTCCGATCGTCTCGGCGCTCGACCGCTGGCTTGCGGAATCGGTGCAGCCGGCGGCCCAGCGCTGGTTCGGCACCAAGGTCGTCGAGATCAAGCAGATCTCGGCCTATTCCTGCCGCGGAATGAACGGCAATCCGAGCGCGCATATTTCCGAGCATGCCTTCGGCAACGCGCTCGACATCGCCGCCTTCACGCTCGCCGACGGCCGTCGCATCAGCGTCAAGGATGGCTGGATCGGCCTGCCGGAGGAGCAGGGCTTTCTGCGCGACATCCAGGGTGGCGCCTGCCAGCAGTTCACCACCGTGCTGGCGCCGGGCTCCAACGTCTATCACTACGACCACATCCATGTGGACCTGATGCGCCGCGCCAGCCGCCGCCTGATCTGCCAGCCGGCCGCGCAATCCGGCGAGGCGGTGGCGGGGCGCGCGCAGCAGCGGCGTTATGGCTATGGCCAGCGCGAACCCGACGTGACCAGCTCGATCCCCTCGCGCAAGCAGCCGCGCAGCATCGGCCAGCTGATCAACGAGGAAGACGAATTCCGGGACTATTGAGAGGAGCAAATAGGGAATAGCGAGCAGCGAATCGGGATCGGGACGATCGCCTGGTCGCCATTCGCCATTCGTTCGCGCCTGTGCGCGGCTGTGGATTTCTCCCGCCGTCGGCCGCGCGTGAAGGCACTCTGTCCCGCCGCGAAACGGAAACGCCGATGTCACGCGCTGCGCATTAGGAGTCCGTTGACCAGTTTTGCCGTCCGCCATTGGCCGACACTAGACCTGCCACAGTCGCCAGGAACAAGGCGCGCGGGGTTCTGGTTGCTGCCGGATTGGGAGAGGCGGAGATGGTATCGTATCGCATCAAGGCGATTGGCTCGGGCTTCGAGGTCGGCACCGCCGAGCAGGCCGTGCTGGTCTGCCGTTCGCTGAAGATCGCCCGCCGCGCCGTCGCCGACGCGCAGCGCCTGGAGCGGATGCCGCCGAAGCCGATTCCCTGGCGCACGCCGCCGCAGAGTGAGACCTCCGCTGGCGGAGCGGACGATGCCGCGCGCAGCGAGGATACCGACATCGAGGTTCTCGTCGTGTCGGATGGCCCGCCTCTGTGCTGCTGACTAACCGGCGCGGAAGCGGCAGAACTGGAACTGCTGCGTCGAGTCCCATGGCGTGCGATGCGCCTCGGTGCAACTGTCCTGCAGCGTGAAAGCAGGACCCAGCGTTGCGGCCAGGCTGTGGGCGTCGTAGCGGACGACCGGCAGTCCGCTGCACCTCTCCGGACCATCGGGCGCGAACGTGCCGATGATGACGGCCCCGCCGGGCACCACCGCCGCGCGCAGGCGGTCGACGTAGGCGGCCCGGTCCTCAGGCGCGGTGAGGAAATGGAAGGCGGCCCGGTCGTGCCAGACGTCGTAGCGCGCGTCCGGCGTCCAGGTGGTGACGTCGGAGGCGATCCACGTGACCCCGGCTGCCGCCGCGCCGAGCCTGCGGCGCGCCGTCGCCAGTGCCGCATCGGAGATGTCGAGCACGGCGAGCGCGCCGTAGCCGGCCGCGAGCAGCGCATCGACCAGCCGCGAGGCGCCGCCGCCGATATCGATGATCCGCGATGTCGGCGTCGCGCCGGCCTCGCGGATCAGCCGCAGCGAGGTCGCCGGATCGTCCTGGTACCAGCTGACCTCGGTCTCGGCCTTGGTGGTGTAGACGTTCTGCCAATGGGTGGTGCGGTCGGACATGGTTTCGGTCCCGAGGAGAGGCACACATTATAGCACGCGACGGCTCGAACTCTTGCCCAGGCGGTGGTGGGCTCCCCTCCCCCTTGCGGGGAGGGGTCGGGGGTGGGGGTCCCACGCGCTGAACGAGGTGAGATCCCCATCATCTGTCGAGAACTCATGGGGTGCGTAACGCGACACGCAACGAAGCGTCGTGCCTGTCGGCGCACTGGCTCTCATCAACGGCGGGACCCGTGAATACCAACCTCCAACCCCTCCCCGCAAGGGGAGGGGAGCGCACCGCCTGCGCGGCGATAGCGTGCGTTGAACGAGCTGCCGGAACGGTCATGCCGCTACGACGATCAAGTCCTCAAAACGTCCCCGCCACCGTCACCCGGAACGTCAGCGGCTCGATCGGGTGCAGCACGCGGTCCATCACGCCAGTCCGGCAGACCTGCGCCGGCACCGGCGTCGCGGGCGGCGACACGTAGCAGTCCTTGTAGAGCTGGTCGGTCGGCAGCAGCGAGCCGTAACCGTAGGAGATCTGGCTGGCCTTGGTGTTGAGCAGGTTCAGCACGTCGAGCTGGATGCGCCAGCCATTGGCGTCGCGGAAGCCGATGCGGCCGTTGAACACGCTGGTCGCGGTCGAGCGGAAGTAGTTGTCCTCCGTCAGCGGCGTCGCGCCGAGATAGCGCCAGCGCAGGCCGCCGAACCAGCCGGTCTTCTCGCCCAGCGTGATGCCGGCCGAGGCGATCATCGACGGCGCGTTGGGGATGTAGTTGCCGGGCGCATTGCCAAGCTGTGCCTGGGGGTAGCCGGCGAGCGAGGTGTAGACCGCCGCCTGGTCGGTGTTGTCGCCGACGAAACGCGCATGCGTCATCGCCAGATCGGCATCGATGTCGATCCACGACGCCGGCCGGTAATGGTTGGTCAGCTCGAAGCCGTAGCGCCGGCTCGGCCGGCTCGCCTCGGTGTCGCCGGCATCGCCGGAGAACAGGATCTCGGAATCCTGGTTGAGCATGAACACGCTCAGTGACGAGTCGAGTCCCGGAATGATGCGCGTGCGCACGCCGACCTCGGCGCCCTTGGTGCGGACGAGAAGCGGCGAGGAGGCGAGCTTGTTGGTCGGATCGGCCGGATCCTCGGTGGTGGTCGCGCCGCGGGCATCGTTGCTGTGCATGCCATAGCCGGCGCCGACGAAGAACTCGGTCTTGTTGAACGGCCCGATCGCCATCCTGAATTTCGGGCTGCCGAGGCTGGCTGCGGCGTCGCCGGTGTTGTTGCCGTTCGTCAGCGAATACACGTGGGTCTGATAATAGTCGCCGCGATAGCCGACCGTGGTGCGCAGCCAGTCGGTCCAGCGCACCGTGTTTTCGACATAGAGCCCGACGCTGCCTTCGCCGACCTTGTCGGCGCGAACGACGCCGGTGTTGTTGGCATCGATGTCGGAGAGCAGCACCCGCTGACGGGTGTTGGTCAACGCCAGCGCGATGTCGTCATAGCGCGTCTGGATGCCGACGGTCGTCTCCATCGGCCGGCCGGCAAAGCTGCCGTTCAAGGTGCGGGACGCGTTGGCGCCGAGCATCAGCCGGTCGTCATGCTGGTGGAACTGGTCGCCATAGGTGGGGTTGCTGAGTGCGTAGGTGAAATTGTTGTAGAGATCGAGCTGGCTCTTCACCACATAGGCGTTGGCCTTCCAGGAGCCGGCGTCGTCGGTGCCGGCGACGCGGCCGGACAGCGCGAAGCGGTTGGTCTTGCCGCCGTCGGTCGGATCGACCGCATCGTAGCGGCCGAGCAGGCCGGAGGTGATGGCGCGCTCCGGCACCTGGTCGGTCGAGGTCCAGCGGTTCGCATAGGCCATGCCGGTGATCGAGAAGCCGTCGGTCGCGGTGCCCTGCGAATACCGCATCAGGCCGTTCAGCTTCTTCGCATCATCGGGCGCGGCCCACGGTCCGTCATAGCGGCCCGCCTCGCCGGCGATCAGCAGATGGCCTTCGCCGACATGCACCGAGTCCATGCCGAAGAAGCGGCGATAGCCGAAACTGCCCGCCGTCATCTGCATGATCGCCTTCGGCACGCTGTCGACCAGGCCGATATGGACGCTGCCGACCGAGGCGAAGTCGCCTTCGTCGGCGAAATAGGGCCCCTTGCGCACGTCGAGGCGGCCGATCGTCTCCGGCATCAGCCAGTTGAGATCGGCATAGCCCTGGCCATGGGCATGGGTGCGCATGTTGACCGGCACATCGTCGACGAAGAGCGCGAGATCGGTGCCGTGGTCGAGATTGTAGCCGCGCAGGAAATACTGGTTGGCTTTGCCCTCGCCCGAGTGCTGCGTGACGATCAGGCCGGGCACCGCTTCGAGCACCTCGCCGGGCCGCGTGGCCGGGCGGGCGTTGATCTCCTCGCCGGATATCACGACCTCGCTCGCCATGCCCTGCGGCCGCGCCGGGCCGGAGCCGACATTGGGCGCGCCGGACGGTGCAGCCGCGGCCGTGGCGGCCGGCGTCGCATGCGCAGTCGCACCGGCCGTGCCCGGCTTCGGCCGCTGCGCCGCGCGCCGGACCTGCGGCTTCGGCTTGGCCGTGCGTCGGGGGGCATCCACGTCGACCGTCGGCAACTCGGCAGGGGCCCGTTCCGGATGGGCGTTTGCCTGCTGCGCCAATGCCGCCATCAGCACGCCAACACTCGCCCCACGCCACCGCATCGTCACGCCCCTAGAGCTCGCCACAGGGCATGCATCTTCAACTGCCGCGCGCCTTCGTTGGCCCGCGACATGCTCGCTTGGATCGCCCTACTGTCGAATGTTAAAGAACGCTAAGGTGACACCGGTATGATGTCAACGTGAATACATCATACTCATGCGGTGGATAGGCGCTTGCCGCGCAGCTCAGGGAGACGGGACATGCAGCGCCTGACGATCACGATCGACGACGATCTGCTCGCCGAGGTCGACGCCTTCATGGCCCGGCGCGGCTACGACAATCGTTCGGAGGCGTTTCGCGATCTGCTGCGCAGCGGCTTGGAGACGGCTGACGCCGGCGCCAGCGACAGCCGGCACTGCATCGCGACGCTCAGCTACGTCTACGACCACGCCGCGCGCGAGCTGCCGAAGCGCCTCACCCAGGAGGCGCACGACCATTCCGGCCTCGCCCAGGCGACCCTGCACGTGCACATCGACCAGGAGAGCTGCCTCGAGGTCACCGTGCTCAAGGGCGAGCGCCGCGAGGTCAAGGCCTTCGCCGACCACGTCATCGCCGAACGCGGCGTCCGCCACGGCCACGTCGCGATGATGCCGGTCGACGCGGCAGCCGATCACGGGCATGCGCACAGCCATTCGCATAGCCGCATCAGCAGTCACAGCCATTCGCATTCTCACACCACGAAGACCGGGAAGAAGTAGCAGCGCTGCCCGATGCAGCGCCCTCTCCCCTTGCGGGAGAGGGCATCGCCGGCCTGTCCGCATTCGCGATTGGGTGAGGGGTCTCTCTCCGCGAGCAACGCTCGCAGACGCATACCCCTCACCCAGGCGAGATTGCTGCTCCTTCCTGCATGCCCTCTCCCGCAAGGGGAGAGGGCGCAGTCATGAGCACACCAAGCCATCCAAACTGTCCGTGCCGCCCTGGATCGCTTCGCTGACGCTCGCGATGACGGCAGGGTAGGGTGGGCAAAGGCGCGCGCCGATGCTGCTGATCAGGTGTGGCGCGTCGCGCGCCGTGCCCACCATCCCGCTTTCGCGTGCGCGGAGCGATGGTGGGCACGCGACTGCCCTGCGGGCAGCTGCTTTGCCCACCCTACAATTCATCGGCTATGTCTCAGCAACGATCAGACGGCCCGCAGCGCCGCGCGCGACGTGGTCGGGGCGGCGTCGAGCAACTGCTCCGAGCGCTCCCAGAGCACGCGGGGCCAGCGCACCCTCATGGGCCTGCCGATGCCGCCGGCTGAAGACCTTGCGCCTGGCATAGAAGCTGCCGGACGCCAAATCCTTGCTCGGCGCGGGTGGAAAGATCATCGATTGGATTTCAGCTCTCATCAGAAAGGGATGAAGGCGCCTCAGTTTTCTCGCCGGATTTGGTCAGTCGAGCCAATGTCACCAGTTGCCGCATCCATTGCATTCTCGGCCGGGCCGGATAGCCACCCCACGTTCTTCCCGGCGGAACGTCATTCATGACGCCCGAGCCCCCGGCCACGCGCCCACCCCTGCCGATCGTGACGTGGGACGCAATCGCAACCCTGCCGCCAAGGACGACAAAATCCTCGAGCGTCACGCTGCCACTGAGACCCGACTGTGCGACGATGACACAATGACGACCAATGACGACGTTGTGGCCGATCTGACAAAGATTGTCGATTTTCGTCGCCTCTCCGATGATCGTGTCCCTTATGCCGCCACGATCGATCGTCGTCCCGGCGCCGATCTCGACGTCGTCCTGGATGATCACGCGTCCCGTTTGCGGAACTTTCTGCTGCGTGGCACCGATGTAACCAAAGCCGTCCTGCCCGATGTGGCATCCGGGATGGATCACCACGCGCTCGCCGATCAGCGTATGTGTGATTGAACACCCCGCGCCGATTGAGCAATCGCGACCGATCACTACGTCCGGACCGATCACGGCCGTCGCGGCGATGATGCTTCCCGCTCCGATCTCAGCCCGAGGCCCGATCACAGCTCCTGGATCAACCGTTATTCCGCTCCCAAGGCGCGCAGTCGGATGGATGGTTGAACCCCGCGCGATGTCGTTGCTTTCGAACGGGGAGGTCGGACGCAGGGATTGAGGGTAGAGCTCACTATGGACGTTGACAAAGGCGCGATATGGCCGCTCCGTGGGCAGCAGAATGAGCGTGCTTGGCGCGCGACTTTCGAAGCGCTGCAGCATGAGGCAGGCTGCGGCGCACGTCGTCGCCAAGGCGTCGACGTATTTGTTGCTTTCGATGAAGGTGAGGTCGTTCGGCCCGGCAAGTTCAAGTGGCGCAACATCGGTAATCACGTGCGAAAGTCGCGCGGCATCACGGCATTCGGCGCCCGTCAGCACCATGATCTCGGCCACAGTCAAACCCGCGGGGCGATCGAAGAATGTTCGTTTTTCCATATCCCAGCCTTAGTTGAAAACTGTGTCAGGGGCGATACCGGGCACGCGTTCGGGGGACTGGCGTCGCGAGAACATGATGGCACATGCTTCGGAAGGAGTGACGAGTTTAAACGTGACGGGCTGCATGAACGGAAGCCAGCATGACGAGAGTATGACGGGAGCGATACGTGGCAACGTTGCGAAACGGAGCTATGTTAGATCTCAAGATATGTCGTCGACGTCCCGTTCACGGACTGGAGCGGACTCTGGGCTCCGGCCGCAGATGCGGCGCCGTTGCATCATCACCCGCGGCTGCGGCGGAGCAAGGCGTCCTTGCGCCGACGTGTCCCCAAGCCGATCAGGCGGAGGCAATCGAGAGTCTTGGCGCGGCCCCTGGATCGCGTCGCTTCGCTCGCGATGACGCCGTGCTACTGCGGTCGCGCGCCCTAGAATGCCGTCGCTCGTGCCGGTGATGACAATGGTACGAGATGCCGCAGGTACTTTGGCAGCGGCGGGGAAGGTTTAATCCTGAAACGCGTCAACTGGTGCATTCACGACAGCAGATATTCCGTCGCTGTTGCGCCCAGAATCCCATTTTGTCCCGAAGCGGACATTGTTCATCGTGGGTTTATCGAACGAAACGCAATCCATCTAGCCGCCGACGATCGTTCGAGCCAAACCTTCATACGCTCGCTTACCCAATGGAGCGTATGCTCACGAGCGATGTCCGTGCCCGGATGTCGATCTGCGCGGAAGGAATGTGTGCCCTGGACCTGCAATTCGGGCGTAGGCCGGACGGCGAGAGCCCACAACCGAGGCATCTGCGCCAGAAGAGTGGGTTCGTGGGAGCATCCCAAAATGTAGTCCTCTGGTTCGCCTGTCTCGGGATACGACATCGGCTCATTGGTATCCGTGCTCCAAGTCTGCCAATCGAGGCGGACGACTTTCCCATACTGAGTCTGCTCGAAGTCAAAGCCAGTCAACTGGCTGCGTTCAAGGTCACGTCGAAATTCGTCGGTGACGATGATGAAGCCGAATGGCTGGGTCATCGGCGGCACATATGGGCCAGTGCGCAAGATGCGGATGATCGGCGGTCCGACGCACTCGGTCGCTTCAACGAGGCCGTTCAAAAGAATATCGCCGTAGTCACCCCAGGGAGATCTGACGGATTCCATAGCGAAGAACTTTGACATGGTAGGCCCAGGATGCGCGGCTGCCGAGCTTCGATTGCCCCAATCCGCAACCGCTTGCAAGGTCGGCTCGCGCCCCTTCTCGGACGCTAGGCTTCTTCCGCGGATACGGCGCCGTGGTATCGTCGCCCGCTGCTGCAGCGGTCGCGCGCGGTTAAAGCCGGCTGCGCGCAGAATCCGATTTCGTTTGCCCGATCAAGCTGATTTGCCCTGTCCAGTCCCTCGCGCAAAAATTTTCATCTTCCATTTTTCCGAATTTCATGGTTGTCTACCGCCATCCCGCCTCGATCGAAGAGGGACGTTTCGCGGTCGTCACGAGCGTTGGAGGCGGGGAGCGGTGGCCTGTCGGCGCGCAGCGCGCTTATCGCGAGCGGACGAACGCGACCGGCAGGACGGTGAAGTCGTATGGTCCTGGCGCCCCGATGCTGGCGCCAAGCTCGCGGCGATGCTTGCGCATCACGCGGGTGACGGTGGCTACAAGCCCGGACACCGGGGAGACTACGTATAAATCGTAAGCCCATCGCGCAGGGAGGGCCGGGTGTGTTCGGCCAGACCTGTGGTACCTGCCGCCTGCATTTTTTTGAGCAGGCGGGCCACGGGCGCGGCCAGCGCCCGGCCTTCCCTGCACCCTCCGATCGATCCGAGGGTGATCCGAACGCAAAGCTCGGGCGTCACCAGCCGCGAGAAGGAGAGCGCATGTCTTATGCTGGCATATCTCGGGCTGACATGTCTTGCGCCGATATCTGTTGTGCCGACATCGCCGCGCGCATCGCTGCGGTCAGCGGCGTCTCAACTCTTGATGCCGTAGGTCGCGAGGAACATGCGGACGGCGCTCGCCACCACTTTGTGTACCTCGTCGGGCGAGGGGGCGGGGGCTCCCTGAAAGATGAAGGGCAGGAACAGCGTGGCCTGGCACATCAGCTGGAATTGCGATGCGGCGAGGTGGCAGTCGTCGATGGCGAGCTCCCCGGCATCGACGCGCGCCTGCAGATAGGCGGCGAGCCGGCCGATCGTGCCCTCGATGACGCAATCATAGTAGCGCCGCCCCACCTCCGGCATGCGTTCGGCAATCGCCATCACGGTGCGGATCGCCGATCCGCCGCCGGGGCGGCAGACGACCGCGATCCAGGCGGTGCCGAATTCGTACAGCACGGTCGCGGCGTCGCGGGCGGGATCGAAGCTGAAGTTCGAGGCGCCCCGATGCACGGTCTCCTCCGCGACGATCGCCTCGAACAGGCGGAATTTGTCGGCGAAGTAGACGTAGAGGGTACCCTTGGAGACGCCGGCCACGCGCGCGATCTCGCCCATGCTGGCGCCGTCGAAGCCCATGTCCATGAACACCTTGCGGGCGCCTTCGAGGATTTGCCGGCGCTTCGAGGAATCGTCGTCCGACGTTGCTTGGGTGGTATTGTGGTCCGCCTCAATCATTGGTTTAGGCTGTTCCCGAAGATTTGGCCGGCGCCAACGTCACCAAGGCATCCGCGCGGATATGTTGCGATAGCGAAGATGTATATTGACCGAACGGTTCGGTCAATGGTAGATGTGGATTGACCGTACGGTTCGGTCGGGATTTTCGGGGCCTGAGCGGCCCCGCTGTCATGGGTGGGAGTCTCTGATGGCCGCTGCGAGAGATCAGGCTGTACGGGCGCGCCGTCCGGACGCCGAGGAAGCGTCGAAACAGCCGAGCGCTGAGTCGGTCCGGCCGCAGCCCAGCGACATGGCGCAGCGCAAGCCGGCTGATGCCAAGCCGGCTGAGCTGAAGGCAGACGTCAGCACCGAGGCGCCATCCGAACGGCCCGCGCCGGCCGGCGCTCCTGCCGCAGCGAAGCCGCAAGCCGCGCCCGCCGCCGCGCCGAAATCCGGCAAGCGCAAGCGCGTGCTCGCCAGCATCGGCGTGCTGCTCGCGCTCGCCGCCGCCGGCTATGCCACGCACTATTATCTGGTCGGCCGCTTCATGGTTTCGACCGACGATTCCTATGTCCGCGCCAACAACACCATGCTGGGCGCGCGCGTCTCCGGGCACATCCAGGAGATCGTGCCGCGGGACAATTCGGTGGTCCGCAAGGGCGACGTGATCTTCCGCATCGATGACGGCGACTACAAGATCGCAGTCGACGCCGCGCGCAGCAAGATCGCCACCCAGGAGGCGACCATCGCGCGCATCGGCCGCCAGGTCGCCGCGCAGCAGAGCGCCGTCGAGCAGGCGCAGGCCAATCTCACCTCATCCGAAGCCGCGATGAAGCGCGCCGGGCTCGACTATGAGCGCCAGCAGGCGCTGAGCAGCAAGGGTTTTGCCTCGCATGCGACCTTCGAGCAGTCGGAGGCCACGCGCGATCAGGGCATGGCCGGGGTGCGCGCAGCGCGCGCCGCGTTCGACGCCGCCCGCGACAATGTCGAGGTGACGAAGGCGCAGCAGGTCGAGGCCCAGGCGCAGCTCGCCGAGCTCAAGACCTCGCTCGCCAAGGCCGAGCGCGATCTCGAATTTGCCACCGTGCGCGCGCCGGTCGACGGCACCTTCTCCAACCGCCTCGTCAACACCGGCGATTTCGTCGCGGTCGGCCAGCGGCTCGGCAACGTCGTGCCGCTCGACGACGTGTTCATCGACGCCAACTTCAAGGAAACCCAGCTCAAGCGTATCCGTCCGGGCCAGCCGGTGACCATCAAGGTCGATGCTTACGGCGCGCGCGGCTTCAAGGGCGTGGTCGACAGCATCTCGCCGGCCGCGGGTTCGGTGTTCACCCTGCTGCCACCGGACAACGCGACCGGCAACTTCACCAAGATCGTGCAGCGCCTGCCGGTGCGCATCCGCGTGCCGAAGGACGTGGCGCGGCAGAACCTCTTGCGCGCCGGCATGTCGGTCTACGTCACGGTGGACACCACCGACGGCGCCAAGGATGCCGACAGTGACGGAGATCTCGACGCGCCGGCGACGGTGCAGGGGAAGTAGCAAGTTGATCTAACCGGCGCGATTGCATTCGCTGTCGCGTCATCGGAAGTCAGCTCCCTCCCCCCTTGCGGGGAGGGTTGGGGTGGGGGGTCTCCGGGCGAGACCGCCGTTGGGGACCCCCACCCCCGACCCCTCCCCGCCTAGCGAAGCTCCGCTTCGCGCGGGGGGAGGGGAGCGCACCTGTGACGCGGCGCGGTCATCGACTCCAGCGGACTCATTAGACCATGGCCACCGCCACCACAGCCAATCCCACCATGAGCGCACCGGCGGCGCCGTCGGACCGCATCGCGCCGCGGCGGCTGATCGCGTTCCTGATCATGGTGTTCGGCATGTTCATGTCGATCCTGGACATCCAGATCGTGTCGGCGTCGCTCAGCGAGATCCAGGCCGGACTGTCGGCGAGCTCCAGCGAAGTGTCCTGGGTGCAGACCGCCTATCTGATTGCCGAGGTGATCGCGATTCCCTTGTCCGGCTTTCTGTCGCGCGCGCTCGGCACGCGGCTGTTGTTCGCGATCTCGGCCGCGGGATTCACCATCTCCAGCTTCCTGTGCGGCTTCGCGTCCTCGATCGAGCAGATGATCGTATGGCGCGCGCTCCAGGGCTTTCTCGGCGCCGGCATGATCCCGACCGTGTTCGCCTCGGCCTACACGGTGTTCCCGCGCTCCAAGTTCAACGTCGTCGGCCCGATCATCGGGCTCGTCGCCACCCTTGCGCCGACGGTCGGCCCGACGGTCGGCGGCTACATTACCGACGCGATGTCCTGGCATTGGCTGTTCTTCGTCAACATCCCGCCGGGCATCCTCATCACGGTCGGCGTGCTCGCCTTGGTCGATTTCGACGAGCCGCATTTCGAGCTGCTCGACCGCTTCGACTGGTGGGGCCTGCTGTTCATGGCCGGATTCCTCGGCTCACTCGAATACGTGCTGGAGGAAGGGCCGCAATATGAGTGGCTGCAGGACACGTCGGTGGCGATCTTCGCCGCGGTCTGCGCCGTCTCGGCGGTGTGCTTCTTCTGGCGCGTGCTGACGGTCGACGAGCCGATCGTCGACCTCTATGCGTTCGGCGACCGCAACTTCACGGTCGGCTGCCTGCTGCAGTTCTGCATCGGCATCGGCCTCTACGGCCTGACCTACATCTATCCGCGCTATCTCGCCGAGGTGCGCGGCTACAGCGCGCTGATGATCGGCGAGACGATGTTCGTGTCGGGCGTGACCATGTTCCTGATGGCGCCCGTGGTCGGCCGGCTGATGGTGAAGATCGACATGCGCCTGATCATCGCCTTCGGCCTCGTCATCTTCGCCATCGGCTCCTACCAGATGACAGGGATCACCCGCGACTACGATTTCTGGGAGCTGTTCGTGCCGCAGGTGCTGCGTGGCGTCGGCATGATGTGCGCGATGGTACCGACCAACAACATCGCGCTCGGCACTCTGGCGCCGGACCGCGTCAAGAACGCTTCGGGCCTGTTCAACCTGATGCGCAATCTCGGCGGCGCGGTCGGACTCGCCGTGATCAACCAGGTGCTCAACGACCGCACCGACCTGCACATCTCGCGCCTGCACGAGCGGGTGACCTGGGGTAATGCGACCGCGGTCGAGACCCTCAACATGCTGCAGCAGAAGCTGCAGGGCATGGGCGATTCCGCGCTGATGGCGATGAAGCAGCTCTCGCAGATCGTGCACCGGCAGGCCGTGGTGATGGGCTATGGCGATGCCTTCTTCATGCTGACCTGCTTCTACATTGCGCTCAGCTTCATGGTCATGCTGCTCAAGAAGCCGAGTTCGCCGATGGCGGGCGGCGGCGACGCACATTGACGTGAGCGGCTCCTGCGCGCGCCGCGGGTTGCCAAATCATACCGTCGATGGTATGGAACAAGAATTGTCGCTCGAACCGGGGAGATTTGCATGACCACATCGCATCTGCAGATCGCATGCACCCGCTCGATGCCTGTTCTGGTGTTCGGCCGCTCGCTTTGAGCACCATCGCTTAACTTCCCAACGCCTGATTCCTCATCCGCAGACCGCGCGCCGCGTCGCGTCTGCACTATTTGGAGCCGGCCCGGCGCGACGAGCGCGGCCGGATGATGCCATGACCGTCGACGTCTCCGGCCTGAAGGCCGACAAGCGTCCCGCCGCGATCCGCGTCGTGATCCCGTTCGTGACCCGCCACTGGCTGAAGCAGCCGCGCATGGCCCTCGGCATTGCGTGCGCGCTGTTGGGCGCCACCGCTGCCGATCTGTTCATGCCGCTGTTCTCCGGCCGGCTGGTCGATGCTCTTACTCTGGGCCCAGGCAATGCCGATGCACGGCACAGCGCGCTGGTGGCGTTCGCCGCCATCGTAGGCCTCGGCTTCGCCTCGATCGTGCTGCGATTGTCGGGCCTGCAACTGATCGTGCCGTTCACGCTGCGCATCATGTCCGATGTCGCGCGCGACGCGTTCGTGCGCGTGCAACGCTTCTCGACCGACTGGCACGCCAACAGCTTCGCCGGCTCGACCGTGCGCAAGATCACCCGGGGCATGTGGGCGCTCGACCTCTACAACGACACCATCCTGCTGGCGCTGCTGCCGTCGCTGTCGGTGCTGCTGGGCTCGATGGTGCTGCTCGGGCTGCACTGGGGCGCTCTGGGCGGAGTGATCGCGATCGGCGCAGTGCTCTATGTCGCGATGACCGTCGTGTTCTCGACCCGCTACATCGCCCCGGCCGCGCGCATCTCCAATGCCTGGGACACCAAGGTCGGCGGCACGCTGGCCGACGCGTTGAGCTGCAACGCGGTGGTGAAGTCGTTCGGCGCCGAGGCGCGTGAGGACGGTCGGCTGATGCGCGTCGTCAGCCGCTGGTCCCGGCGGGTCAATCGCACGTGGCTGCGCTACAACACCACGGCTGCCGTGCAGCTCGGCGTGCTGCTGTGCCTGCGCTCGTCGGTGATCGGCGGCGCCGTGCTGCTGTGGATGGCAGGCAAGGCCTCGCCGGGCGACGTCACTTATGTGCTGACCAGCTATTACGTGATCCATGCCTATCTGCGCGACGTCGGCATGCACATCAACAACCTGCAGCGCGCGGTCAACGACATGGACGAGCTGGTGGCGATCCATGGCGAGCCGATCGGCATCGTCGATGCGGCGGACGCGAAGCCGATCGCGGTGACCGGCGGGCACATCGTGTTCGATGCGGTGACGTTCCACTATGGCGGCCATCGCAGCTCCCTCTACGACAGGCTGTCGGTGGACATCCGGTCGGGCGAGCGGATCGGGCTGGTCGGGCGCTCGGGCTCCGGCAAGACGACGTTCGTCAAGCTGGTGCAGCGGCTCTACGACGTCAGCGGCGGGCGGATCCTGATCGACGGCCAGGACATCGCGCACGCCAAGCAGGACTCGCTGCGCAGCCAGATCGCGATCGTGCAGCAGGAGCCGATCCTGTTCCACCGCTCGCTGGCCGAGAACATCGCCTATGGCCGGCCCGGCGCCAGCCAGGCCGAGATCGAGCAGGCGGCGCGGCTCGCCAACGCGCATGAGTTCATCACGCGCCTGCCCAAGGGCTACGGCACGCTGGTGGGCGAGCGCGGCGTCAAGCTGTCGGGCGGCGAGCGGCAGCGGGTCGCGCTGGCGCGGGCGTTCCTGGCGGACGCGCGGGTGCTGATCCTGGACGAGGCGACCTCGAGCCTCGATTCGGAATCCGAGGCGCTGATCCAGGAGGCGATGGAGCGGCTGATGAAGGGCAGGACGGCGATCGTGATCGCGCATCGTCTGGCGACCGTGCGCAGTCTCGACCGCATCCTGGTGTTCGATCGCGGCCGCATCGTCGAGCAGGGCAGCCACGCCGCGTTGGTCGGCAGACCCGGTGGGCTCTACCGCAGCCTGTTCGAGCGCCAGGCCACCGAGTTCGGCCAGCTCTCGGCGGCTGGTTAACAAAAATGGTGAGGGGCCCGGCGCTGTCGGCGCCGAGCCCCTCATGAACATATCAGCCGGCCTGTAAGCCGGGTTCTGTAGGGCACCGTCAAGCTTGCGCATGACGATACGTGACGGCCATTCCTCTGGGATCGCGCTTGCGCGTGACCTCGGGCAACCTACCCGGACGGCGAGCCTGACATCGCTCCCGCGGACGTCATCGCCTTGGCATCATCTGCCTTGGCGATTGTCTCCGCGTGGCCATCCCTATTCGGTTTTGCTCCCGGTGGGGTTTACCATGCCGGTTCCGTTGCCGGCCCCGCGGTGCGCTCTTACCGCACCTTTTCACCCTTACTGCCTCCCTCGCGGGAGGAAGCGGTTCGTTCTCTGTGGCACTATCCCTGGGGTCGCCCCCGCCGGACGTTATCCGGCACCGCATGTCGATGGAGCCCGGACTTTCCTCCCCGGCGGCCTTTCGGCACCTGCCGGAGCGGCCGTCCGGCCGACTGATGCAGCTTGAATGGGGCTTCTCGACCAGCACGTCAAGCCATCGCCATGCCGGCGGAAAATATTATCCTTCGCGTGTCGTTCCGTGTCGACGCCGTTCGACTGGATGTCGGCGATCCAGCCGAAGAGAGGAGCAAGTCCGATGCAGTATCTGTTGATGATCTACCTGAATGAGGCCGAATACGCGAAGATCGAGAAGGAGGCTGAAGGCAAGATGCTGGCGGAGTACCAGACGTTCACCCAATCGATCATCTCGAGCGGCAATTACAAGGGCGGTGACCGGCTGCAGCCGACCTCGACGTCGACGACCGTGCGGGTGCGCGACGGCAAGATCCTCACCACCGACGGTCCGTTCGCCGAGACCCGCGAGCAGCTCGGCGGCTACTACATGATCGAGGCCAAGAATCTCGACGAGGCGATCGGGATTGCCGCGCGTATTCCCGGCGCCCGTTTCGGCTCGATCGAGGTGCGGCCGGTCTGGCAATACAATCATTGAGACCGGTGCGGCTCGCTGCCGAGAAGGTCACCGATGACGCCTGATGCGATCGACAAGGTGTTCCGCGATGAGGCCGGCCGCGCACTCGCGACCTTGATCCGGCTCGTCGGTGACTTCGATCTGGCCGAGGACGTGCTGCAGGATGCGTTCGCTGCGGCGCTGCTCAAATGGCGGGGGTCCGACGCCCCTGCCAACCCGCGGGCGTGGCTGGTCAACGTCGCCCGCAACAAGGCGATCGACCGGATCCGGCGGCGGAGCAATTTTCGCGACAAGGAGGCGGAGATCGTTCATACGATCGAGCGTGACGCCGCCAACGACGACGCGGACGCGCCGGCCGATCTCGACGATGACATGCTGCGGCTGATCTTCACCTGCTGCCATCCGTCGTTCGCGCCGGAGGTCCAGGTGGCGCTGACGCTGCGCACGGTCTGCGGCCTCACCACCGCCGAGGTCGCCCGCGCCTTTGTCGCCGGCGAGGAGGCGATGGCGCAGCGCCTCGTGCGCGCCAAGCAGAAGATCCGCCTCGCCGGCATTCCCTATGAGGTGCCGGGACGCGACGCGCTCGAGGAGCGACTGCGCGGCGTCCTGACCGTGATCTATCTGGTGTTCACGGAGGGCTATCTCGCGACCTCAGGCACCGAGCTGATTCGCGAGGATCTCGCGCGTGAGGCGATCCGGCTGGGTCGCCTGCTGTTTGGCTTGATGCCGGAGGCTCGCGACATCAAGGGTCTGCTCGCGTTGATGCTGCTGCACGATGCGCGGCGCGCCGGCCGAACCAATGCGGCGGGCGACATCGTCCTGCTGGAGGAGCAGGACCGCGCGCTGTGGAATCGCGAGCAGATCGCCGAAGGGCTGGGGCTGGTCGAACAGGCCCTGGGCATGAAGGGGCTCCCGCAGCCCTATACGGTCCAGGCGGCGATTGCCGCGCTTCATGCTCAGGCCTCCAGCTACGCTGAAACGGATTGGCGGCAGATCGTGGGGCTCTACGAGGTTCTGCTGCGGATCGCGCCATCGCCCGTGATCGAGCTCAATCATGCAGCCGCCGTATCGATGGTCGATGGCCCGGCGCGGGCACTGGCGCTGGTCGATGCGCTGGCCGCGCGCGGCGGATTGAAGCAGTACGATCTTCTACCGGCGGTGCGGGCGGACCTCTTGCGGCGACTCGGTCGGCGCGACGAGGCACGCACCGCCTACCGCGAGGCGAGCGGGGCCACGCAGCTCGCGCCGCTCAGGCGTCTCTATGCTCGCCGGCTGGGGGAGCTCGATGTGGAGGCCTGACGTGTCAGACGCGCGGCGCCTGATCCTCGGCAGGCAGGCTCGTCAGCAGCGCATGCAACGTCCACAAGGTCGAGCGGTCGGCGATGCCGTCGATCTTTTCGGGGCGGAAGTGCCGTTGGAACGCGGTGACGACATCCATGGTGATGCCGTCGAATTTGCCCGTGATCGGCACGCCATAGCCGTATTTGGCGAGCGCCTTCTGCAAGCCCTTGACGTCATCGCCTATGCTGCCGAGCTTCAACGTCTCGCCCTTGGTGATCGCCGCCGGCTGCACCCAGTGGCCCACGCCCGAATTCGCCAGCGAATGCCACGGGAATTTCTCGCCGGGATCCTTCTTGCGCGCGGGCGCCACGTCGGAATGCCCGAGCACGCGATGCGCCGGCACATTGCGGCGAAGCATGATGCCTCGGCACAGCGCGATGACCGCCGCGATTTGCCGCGGTGGGAAATCCGGATAGCCCCAATCGTGGCCGCGATTGACGATCTCGACACCGATCGAGCAGGAATTGATGTCCTCGTCGCCGCCCCAGGACGAGAGACCCGCGTGCCAAGCGCGGTAGGCCTCCGGTACGCACTGGACGATGCGTCCGTCCTCAAGCACGACGTAATGGGCGGACACCTCGCTGCCGGCGGTGCAAAGCTTGGTGATCGCCCCTTCGACATCCGGCATTCCGGTGTAATGAAGAATGATCATGTCCGGCTGGCGCCCACCCTTGCGCTCGCCGAAATTGGCCGACGGGATCACGTCGGAGGCGATCGACGAGTCCGGCGTGAAGACCGGCAGGTCGGAAACGCCCTTGGGGATCGGCAGCGCACGGGGACGCTTCGATTCCGGCTTGTCGGATGGATTTGGCATGAACGACTCGAAGCGGACGGCGGCGGCGATGGCTCAAACCGAATATGGGCAGGCACTACTCTTTTACATGTCCCAGCCGCAATCGAAATCGCATGCGAGCCCTCGCTATTGAGCGGACCGTTGTATGGCGATTGCCAGTCCGCCGAACGGCGCGACGGCGTGCAGGACGAACGGTCTACCGGGCAGCTCCGCCTCGCGGTCCAAGTGCCCAACATCCGCCACAGACCGTCAACTGTTTGTTAACGCTAAACGCCGTTACTGAGTGGTGAAGAGCCAAGCCGGCTTTCGGGACGGCAAGCCGCCACGATGCAAGGTCCTGCACGGCAGTTCACGATCGAAAGCGGTTCCGGGGCGCTCCGGCGCCGCGCGATCGCTGTCGGATCGAGGGTCTCGACAAGGCCGGATCGTGCCGCTGATGTCGGGACGGCTCGACGGATGACCGACCGTCCCGGGAGATGGCTTGGCGAATTGACGGGCGCGAGGATCGAAGGCGCGATGGGCTCGCTGCCGAACAAAGTCAGTCTGAAGCAACGGCGCGCTTGCGGAGCGGCCGCGTGAGCACGGCTGACCAGCGACACGTCCCGGTGCTCGGCCCCGAAGCGGTCGAGATGCTGGCGACGCGCGCCGGCGGAACCTATGTCGATGCGACCTTTGGCGCGGGTGGCTATACGCGCCTGATCCTGGCGACGGCGGGAACACGGGTGATCGGGATCGATCGCGACAGCACCGCAATCGCCGGCGGCGCGAGTCTCCTCGCCGAAGCGGGCGGTCGCCTGACACTGGTCGAGAACCGCTTCTCGGCATTGGCCGAAATCTGTGCATCGCAAGGCCTCACACATGTCGACGGCGTCGTGATGGATGTCGGCGTATCCTCGATGCAGCTCGACTCCGCCGCGCGCGGCTTCTCGTTCAGGTTCGACGGCCCGCTCGACATGCGGATGGGCGGCACGGGGCCGACGGCTGCCGATGTCGTTGCGCACGCTGCCGAGCGCGATCTGGCCGACGTCATCTACATCTTTGGCGAGGAGCGGCACTCCCGCGCCGTGGCGCGGGCCATCGTCGCCGCGCGCAAGGAGCAGCCGATCACGACGACGCGGCAGCTCGCCGATATCGTCGCGCGCGTGGTGAGATCGAAGCCTGGCGACATCCATCCGGCGACGCGCACGTTCCAGGCGTTGCGCATTCTCGTCAACGAGGAGCTGGACGAGCTCGAACAGGCGCTGGCGGCTGCGGAGCGCGTGCTGGCGCCGGGCGGCCGCCTCGCGGTCGTCTCGTTCCATTCGCTCGAGGACCGCATCGTCAAGACGTTCCTGGCCGAGCGCAGCAGGACTGGCGGCGGCTCCCGCCATCGGCCCGAGGTGGCCCAGGAGGTACCGAGCTTCCAACTGCTCAACCGCAAGCCGGTGGTGGCCGCGGAGGCCGAGACCGAAGCCAATCCCCGGGCACGGTCCGCCAAGCTGCGCGGCGCCGAACGCACGGCCGCGCCGGCGCACGCCTCGGCATCATCATCCCCCTGGCCGCGCCTGGCCGACGTCCTGCGAGGAGGGTGACCGATGCGCCTCCTGCACCTCGTCGTGATCTGCTCGCTGATCTTCGCGGCGGCCTATGTCTATCGCATCAAGATGGACTCGACGGCACGGGTCGAGCGCGTGCTGCAATTGCGCGCTGAGATCCGCGAGCAGCGCGAGGCCATCGCAGTGTTGCGCGCGGAATGGGCCAAGCTCGACGCGCCGCTGCGGCTGCAAGGGCTGGTCGAACGGCATCTGCCGCTGAAGCCGCTCAACGCCACACAATACGACAGCCTGAAGAATCTGCCGGAGCGGCCGCCGCGATTTGCGCGACCGGACAATCCGGATCCGATCGGATCGATGATCGATGCGATCGACGCGATCAACGAAGAGCCCCCCGTGACCGGATCGGTGCGTCGCCCGGAGGATCAGCAATGAGCGATCAGCCTCGGCCTCACGTCAAGCCGCAGGAGCCCTGGCGGCAGCGACTGGTGCGCACGCTTCTGTATGGGCGCGATGTCGATCGCACTGCCAAGGCCCGCGTGCGCGTCGGCCTCGCGATCGTCGCCTTTGCCGCGGTCTACGCGATCATCGGCGGCCGCCTCGTGATGTTCGCGATCGGCTCGGACGGTCCGAGCGCGCGGCGCGCCGCGCAGCAGGACGCGATCGCCACCGCGCGCCCCGATATCGTCGACCGCAATGGCGCCGTTCTCGCCACCGACGTGAAGACGCCGAGCCTGTTCGCCGAGCCGCGTCGTCTCATCGACAAGGACGAGGCAATCGAGCTTCTGACGGCGACCTTGCCGGATCTCGATACGGGCGAGGTCCGCGACCGACTGTTGTCGCGCAAGGGTTTCGTCTGGTTGAAGCGCGAGATGACACCGAAGCAGCAGCAGGACATTCATCGCCTCGGCCTGCCGGGCATCGGCTTCCTGCGCGAGAACAAGCGCGTCTATCCGACCGGCAACGAGGTCGCCCATCTGATCGGCCTGGTGAACATCGACAACCAGGGCATCGCCGGTATGGAGAAGTGGCTCGACAATCAGGGCCTCGCCGACCTCCATCGCGCCGGCTTCGCCACAGATCGCCTGCAGCGCCCGATCGAGCTCTCGGTCGATCTGCGCGTCGAGCACGCGCTGCGCGATGAGCTGCTCAAGGCCAAGGACAAGTTCAAGGCCAAGGCGGCTTCCGGTCTCGTCGTCAATGTCAGGACCGGCGAGATCATCGCCATGGTCTCGCTGCCGGATTTTGATCCGAACAACCCGAAGGAAGCGCACGATCCCGATCGGATCAACCGCCTGACCACGGGCGTGTACGAAATGGGTTCGACCTTCAAGGCCTTCACCCTGGCGATGGCGCTCGACAGCGGCAAGTATGATCTCAACTCGCTGTGGGATGCGCGCGGACCGCTGCACTACGGCAAGTTTACGATTCACGACGACGAACCAAAGGGCCGCTTCCTCAACATGCGGGAAGTGTTCTACTTCTCGTCCAACGTCGGTGCTGCCAGGATCGCGTTGGCGCAGGGCGTGGACGCGCACAAGGCGTTCCTGCGCAAGATGGGCCAGTTCGACCGGTTGCGCACCGAGTTGCCGGAGAGCGCCTCGCCGATCCTGCCCAAGCGCTGGGCCGAGTTGAACACGGTCACGATCGCGTTCGGTCACGGCATGGCGGTGGCGCCGCTGCAGGGCGTGATGGGTGTCAGCGCGCTGGTCAATGGTGGCTATCTGATCCCGCCGACTTTCATGAAGCGCACCGAGGCAGAGGCGATGCAGGTCGCCAAGCGCGTGATCAAGCCGGAGACCTCGGAGAAGATGCGCTACCTGATGCGTCTGAACGCCGAGGTCGGCACCGCGCGCAAGGCCGACGTGAAGGGCTATTACATCGGCGGCAAGACCGGCACCGCCGAGAAGGTCATCAACGGCCGCTACGCCAAGAAGAAGGTGCTGACCCTCTTCACCGCCGTGATCCCGGCAGACAAGCCAAAATACCAGCTCCTGATCATGCTGGACGAGCCGCAGTCATTGAAGGAAACCTATGGCTTCATCACCTCCGGCTGGAATGCCGCGCCGACGGCTGGTGCCGTGATCTCCCGGATCGGGCCGCTGCTGGGAATCGAGCCCCGCTTCGACCTGCCGCCGTCCGACCGCCAAATTCTTGCAGCATCGCGGCTGACACAGTAAGCCGTCGTCGAATCGCGGGCTTTGGAGCTGCCGCCGCCCGGGGCGGGGCCAGGACTGGCACGGAACCAGGATGAAACTTCAGGACCTCCTGGGCGATCAGGCGACGCTCGACGCCCGCATCGCCGCTGTCGAGATCTCCGGCCTCGCGGTGGACAGCCGCGCCGTGCGGCCCGGCGACCTGTTTTTTGCTCTGTCCGGCACCAAGACCGATGGCACCCGCTTCATCGCGGCGGCGATCTCGGCCGGCGCGGTCGCCGTGGCCGGCGCGGCGGGCCCTGGAACGGAGCTGGCCGTGCCATTCATCGCGCTGCCCAACCCTCGGCGGGCGCTCGCGCTCGCTTCATCTCGGTTCTATCCGCGCCAGCCGGCGACCATTGCCGCCGTCACCGGCACCAGCGGCAAGACGTCGGTCGCCGCCTTCACGCGCCAGATATGGCAGCGCCTCGGCCACAGTTCGGCCAGCATCGGCACCGTCGGGCTGGTGTCGGACAAACGCACCGTCTACGGCTCGCTGACGACGCCGGATCCGATCGCACTGCATCGGCAGATCGACGAGATCACGCAGGATGGCGTCACCCATCTGGCGTTCGAGGCCTCGTCGCATGGGCTCGATCAATTCAGGCTCGATGGTGTCAGGGTCTCGGCCGGCGGGTTCACGAACCTGTCGCGCGACCACATGGACTATCATCCTGATATCACGCACTACCTCAACGCCAAGCTGAGGCTGTTCCGCGATCTCGTGCCGCCGGGCGGCCCTGCCGTGATCTCGGCTGATCATGAGTGCTCGCCGGAGGTCATCGCCGCGGCGCAGACACGCGGTCTTCGCCTGATGACGGTGGGAACGCATGGGGACGGCGCTGGAGAGGGCATCCGGCTGGTGGCCACTGCAATCGACGGCTTTGCTCAGCAGCTCCAGATCCAGCATTGCGGCCGCATGCATGCGGTCCGCCTGCCGCTGGTCGGCGCGTTTCAGATCGAGAATGCGCTGGTCGCGGCGGGCCTTGCGATCGGCACCGGCAGCGATCCGCAAGCCGTGTTCGAATCTCTCGAGCAGCTCGAGGGCGCCAGGGGCCGGCTCGAGCTGGTCGGCGAGCACAATGGTGCACCCATCTTCATCGACTACGCGCACAAGCCGGACGCGCTTGCCAAGGCGCTGCACGCGCTGCGGCCCTATGCTGCGCGAAAACTCGTCGTCGTGTTCGGCGCCGGCGGCGACCGTGACACCGGCAAGCGCCCTTTGATGGGCGCGATCGCCGCTGAAGGGGCCGACAGCGTCATCGTCACCGACGACAATCCGCGCAGCGAGGATCCGGCTGCGATCCGCGCCGCGATCCTGGCCGCCGCACCCGGTGCCCGCGAGATCGGCGATCGGGCGGAGGCGATCCAGGTCGCGATTGGCGAGCTGCAGCCCGGCGATGCGCTCGTGATCGCCGGCAAGGGCCACGAGACCGGACAGATCATCGGCAGCAATGTTCTGCATTTCAGCGATCACGAAGCGGTCGCGGACGCGTTGGCATCGAGGACACCATGACGAAGGCGCTGTGGACCGTGGCGGAGGCGGCGCGCGCGCTCGGCCTCCCCGGTGACTATCCGGAGAGCCCAATCGATTTCGTGACGCAGGACAGCCGTGCCGTGAAGCCCGGCAGCCTGTTCGTTGCGCTGAGCGGCACGCCGAGCGGTGGCTTCGTGTCGAGCTTCGCCTCCAGCCGCGACGGCTGGGAGTTTGCGGCAAACGCCGAAGCGGCCGGCGCCGTCGCGATGATCGTGCCGCACAGGATCGACGGCATCACCGTCCCGCAGCTCGTGGTGCAGGACACGCTGATCGATGGATTGTGGACGCTCGCGCGCGCTGCAAGGGCGCGCTTTCATGGCCCGGTGATCGGGCTCACCGGCAGCGCCGGCAAGAGCTCGACCAAGGAGTTCATCGCCGCCTATCCCGGAGCGTCAGCCAGCCCGTCGAGCTTCAACAATTTCTGGGGCGTGCCGCTGACGCTGTGCAATGCCGATCCGGGCGCTTCGGTCTGGGTCGTCGAGATGGGCATGAATCAAAAAGGCGAGATCGCGCGGCTGACGGAGCTGTCGCAGCCGACGGTGGCTCTCGTCGTCAACGTGCAGCCGGTGCACCTGGAGAAGCTCGGCAGCCTGGAAGCGATCAGGAAAGAGAAAGTCTCGATCGCGTGCGGGCTGCCGGCTGACGGCGTTCTCGTGCTGCCGGCCGATCTCGCTGCGCCGGAATGGACGGGCAAAGTGATCCGCTTCGGTGGCGGCACTGACGTGCGCGAGCTCTCGCACACCTCGCGCGGCGACAGCTGGGATGTGTCGGCAGACATCGCCGGTCGCCGCGTCGCCTTCACGGTGACGCCGGGGGCGCCGCATCGCCTGCACAATGCGCTGGCGGCGCTCGCCTCCATCGCGGCGGCCGGGCTCGATCCGGCGCTGCTCGCGCCGACGCTCGGCCAGGTCGGCATCATGACGGGCCGCGGCGTCGAGCAGACCATCGGCGACATCGTTCTGATCGACGACAGCTTCAACGGCAATCCGGCCAGCATGGCGGCGGCGCTCGACAGCCTGCAGGCGCGGCCGGTGCGGGGGCGGCGCATTGCCATCATCGGCGACATGCTTGAACTCGGCGACGAGGCGCCGGCCTATCATCGGGGGATGGTCGCTCATCTCGCCGGGGTCGACGGCGTCTATTGCGTCGGTCCGCTGATGCGTCACCTGTTCGACAGCCTGCCGCAAGCGAAGCGGCTCGGCTGGCACGAGGATCCGGTGACGCTGGATCCCGGCCGGGTCGCGGCGCTGCTCGCGCCGGGCGACGTCGTCGTCATCAAGGGCAGCAAGAAGATCTTCTGGGTCAACAAGTTCGTGTCGAAGCTCGCCGCGGCGTTGCAGGGCGTCGGTTGAAATCGGGCGATATCGCGGCGCGGCAGAAGGATAGTTTTCCACTGGTGGCCGAAGCGGTCATGCCGGACGGATCGTTCCCGTCGGGCTACGATTCGCACCCGGCCCCGTTCATGGTTAAAAGAGACTGGACCGGATTCGCGCACGAGCAACCGTGTTGGCGTGGCTTAGTCTCGGTGAGGCGGCATAGGCGGGTTGGATGTTCTACTGGTTGATCGAGCTGACGAATACGTTTCCGAGCCTTTCGGTGTTTCGCGGGCTCTTGAACGTGTTCCGTTACATCACCTTCCGGACCGGCGGCGCCGTCGTCACCGGCGCGCTGTTCGTGTTCCTGTTCGGCCCCTGGATCATTGATCATCTCAGGCTGCGTCAAGGCAAAGGCCAGCCGATCCGCACCGACGGCCCGCAATCGCATATCATCAGCAAGAAGGGTACGCCCACGATGGGGGGGCTGATGATCCTCTCGGGGCTCGTCGTCTCCACCGTGCTGTGGGCCAATCCGCTCAATCCCTATGTCTGGATCGTGCTCGCGGTCACGCTCGGCTTCGGCTTCGTCGGCTTCTATGACGACTATCTGAAGGTCACCAAGCAGTCGCATTCGGGCTTCGCTGGCCGCCTCAGGTTGCTGATCGAGGCTGCAATCGCGCTGGTCGCCTGTTATGCGCTGGTTCGCCTCGGCCGCGATCCATCCTCGACAGGGCTGGCGATTCCCTTCTTCAAGGACCTCGTCTTCAAGTTCGGCTGGCTCTATGTCATCTTTGGCGCCTTCGTCATCGTCGGCGCAGGCAATGCCGTCAACCTGACCGATGGCCTCGACGGCCTTGCGATCGTGCCGGTGATGATTGCCTCGGCGAGCTTCGGTCTGATCGCCTACCTCGTCGGCAATGCCGTGTTCTCCGACTATCTGCAGATCCACTACGTCGCGGGCACCGGCGAGCTCGCCGTGCTCTGCGGCGCGGTGTTGGGCGCGGGCTTAGGCTTCCTCTGGTTCAACGCGCCGCCCGCCTCGATCTTCATGGGCGACACCGGCTCGCTCGCGCTCGGCGGGATGCTCGGCTCGATCGCGGTCGCCGTGAAGCACGAGATCGTGCTGGCGGTGATCGGCGGCCTGTTCGTGCTGGAAGCAGTGTCGGTGATCGTGCAGGTCGCGTCGTTCAAGCTGACCGGCAAGCGCATCTTCAGGATGGCGCCGATCCATCACCATTTCGAACAGCTCGGCTGGACCGAGCCGCAGATCGTGATCCGGTTCTGGATCATCTCGGTGATGCTGGCGCTGGTCGGTCTCTCGACGCTGAAGCTGCGCTGATGGGTCCGTATGCCATGGATTGTCATTCCGGGGCGCGCGCAGCGCGAACCCGGAATCCCGAGATTGCGGATCAGCGCTGCGCGGTGTCCGGAACGACGGAGTTCTTCCCATGATCCCCGTCACCTCATTCGCCGGCAGGACCGTCGCCGTGTTCGGACTCGGCGGCTCGGGGCTGGCTTCGTGTCATGCCCTGCGGGCCGGCGGCGCCGAAGTGATCGCGGCCGACGACGGCGCCGATCGGATGACGGAAGCGGCGAAGGCGGGTTTCATCACCGCCGATCTGCGCACCGTCTCCTGGGCGAACTTCGCCGCGCTGGTGCTGGCGCCGGGCGTGCCGCTGACCCATCCCGTGCCGCATTGGAGCGTGCTCAGGGCACGCGAGGCCGGCGTCGAGGTGATCGGCGACATCGAGCTGTTCTGTCGCGAGCGCAGGCGGCACGCGCCGGATGCGCCGTTCGTCGCCATCACCGGCACCAACGGCAAGTCGACCACGACCGCGCTGATCGCGCATCTGATGCGCGTCGCCGGCTACGACGCCCAGATGGGCGGCAATATCGGCACCGCGATCCTGTCGCTCGAGCCTGCGCGCATGGGCCGCGTCCACGTCATCGAGATGTCGTCCTACCAGATCGACCTCACGCCCTCGCTCGATCCGAGCGTCGGCATCCTGATCAACGTCAGCGAGGACCATCTCGACCGTCACGGCACGATCGAGAACTACGCGGCCGTGAAGGAGCGCCTTGTCGCCGGCGTGAAGCCGCAAGGCACCGCGATCGTCGGCGTCGACGACGGTTTTTCGCGCGCGATCGCCGACCGGCTCGACCAGGCTGGCAAGCGCGTCGTGCGCATCTCGGTCAAAAATCCGCTGGCTGACGGGCTGTATGTCGAGCACGAGACCATCCTGCGCAGCTCAGGCGGGGCGCGCAGCGAGGTTGTGCGGCTCGGTGGCATCGGCTCGCTGCGCGGCCAGCACAATGCGCAGAATGCGGCCTGCGCGGCGGCGACTGCGCTCGCGCTCGGTGTCAAGGAGGACGTCCTGCAGCAGGGGCTGCGCAGCTTTCCCGGCTTGGCGCATCGTATGGAGCAGGTCGGCCGCCGAGCCAACGTGCTGTTCGTGAACGACTCCAAGGGCACCAACGCGGACGCGACCGCGCACGCATTGTCGTCCTTCGCCGACATCTTCTGGATCGCCGGCGGCAAGCCCAAGGCCGGCGGCATCACCAGCCTCGCGGGCTTCTTCCCGCGCATCCGCAAGGCCTATCTGATCGGCGAGGCGGCCGCGGAGTTTGCCGGCACGCTCGGTGACAAGGTGGCGCACGAGATGTCCGGCACGCTGGAGATCGCGGTGGCGCAGGCGGCTGCAGACGCTGAAGCCTCCGGCCTGAAGGAGGCCGTGGTCCTGCTGTCGCCGGCCTGCGCTTCGTTCGACCAATTCCGCAACTTCGAGATCCGCGGCACGCGCTTCCGCGAGCTGGTGCAGGCTCTGCCGGGCGTGAACCCGGTGGCGTAGCTTCATCGCGACGGTACGGTGTGTTGGATTCTCCTCTGCGCGGAGGATGACGGTGTTTGCTCAGCAGGCCGGACGCTTGAACGATACGACGCGCATCTGCAGCAGCACACACCGGTGTCGTCCCGGCGAACGCCGGGACCCATACCCCCATGAAGCGGTTTGAGGCACGCGGGTCGTTGGCATTTTGTCCGTTCACGATGGCCGCGGCGTATGGGTCCCGGATCGGCGCCGCGACGCGCTGGCGCGTCACGGCTTGTCCGGGACGACAGCGGAGGAATCCTTAACCCTTCAATAACCATCCTGGGCGCCAATGGTCTGATTCCTTAAGGCCTCAGGTGGACGCCCGATGCTCTCCCGTGAAGAACGCAATCCGCTGTCCGACTGGTGGTGGACGGTGGACCGCCCGCTGCTCGGCGCCATCCTCGCCTTGATGCTGTGCGGGGTGATCCTGTCGCTGGCGGCCAGCCCTCCGGTCGCGACCCGGATCGGGCTCGATCCGTTTCACTTCTTCAACCGCCACGTCCTGTTCCTGCTGCCGTCCTTCATCGTGCTGATCGGCGTCTCCTTCCTGTCGCCGCGCCAGATCCGGCGCAGCGCGCTGGTGGTGTTCGCGGTCGCCATCGTGCTGATCGTGCTGACGCTCGCGATCGGGCCGGAGGTGAAGGGCTCGCGGCGCTGGATCACGCTGATCGGCGTCAACATCCAGGCGTCCGAGGCCGCGAAGCCAGCCTTCGTCGTGGTTTCCGCCTGGCTGTTCTCGGAATCGGCGCGGCGGCCCGACATGCCGGCGACCACGATGGCGCTGGTGCTGCTGATGATGCTCGTGTCGCTCTTGGTGATGGAGCCGGATTTCGGCCAGACCATGCTGGTCCTGATGGTCTGGGGCTCGCTGTTCTTCATCGCCGGCATGCGCATGATCTGGGTCGCGGGCCTCGCCGGCGCCGCGGCCGCTGGTCTGTTCGGCGCCTATCTGCTGGTCCCGCACGTCGCCGGCCGCATCAAGCGCTTCATGAACCCGGCATCGGGCGACACCTTCCAGGTCGACACCGCGATGGAGGCGTTCTCCAACGGCGGCTGGTTCGGGCTGGGGCCGGGCGAGGGCATCGCCAAGCGCAGCCTGCCGGACAGCCACACCGATTTCGTGTTCGCGGTCGCCGCCGAGGAGTTCGGCATCATCCTGTGCCTGGCGCTGGTCGCGCTGTTCGCCTTCATCGTGATCCGCACGCTGTCGCGCGCCTATGCGACCGAGGACGGCTTTGCGCGCTTCGCGGCCTCGGGTCTGGCGATCCTGTTCGGCATCCAGGCGGCCATCAACATCTCAGTCAACCTGCAGCTGATCCCGGCCAAGGGCATGACCTTGCCCTTCATCTCCTACGGTGGCTCCTCGATCGTGTCGCTGGCCTATGGCGTCGGCATGATGCTGGCGCTGACCCGACAGCGGCCGCGGATGGAGGTCGAGGCCGGCGACGCAGCCGGCGCGCTGCGCAATTACGCCTAGGCCGCCTGGCTCGCAATGACCGCACATTGCCTGTAAACAAGCGCATGACCTCAACCGCGCCTCTCATTCTGCTCGCGGCCGGCGGCACCGGCGGCCATCTGTTTCCTGCTGAAGCGCTCGGTGTCGAGCTGATCAGGCGCGGCTATCGCGTCCGTCTCGTCACCGATGAGCGCGCGCTGCGATACAGCGGCCTGTTCACCCCGGACATGATCGACGTGGTGCCGAGCGAGACCGTGCGCAGCCGTTCGCCGTTGGCGCTGGCCCGCACCGCGCTGCTGCTCGGCAGCGGCACCATCGCGGCCTTCAACCTGATGCGGCGGCTCAAGCCCGCGGCCGTGATCGGCTTCGGCGGCTATCCGACCGTGCCGCCGCTGCTGGCGGCGCGGCTCGCCGGCGTGCCCAGCCTGATCCACGACGCCAACGCCGTGCTCGGCCGCGCCAACCGTTTCCTGTCCGCGCATGTGAAGGCGATCGCGACGTCGCTGCCTGGCGTGCTCGACCGCGATCCGGCGCTTTCGGCGAAGACCACCACGGTCGGCACGCCGATGCGTCCCGCCATCCTCGAAGCGGCGGCCATGCCCTATGTGGCGCCGGAGACTTCGGGCCCGTTGCGGCTGCTCGTCGTCGGCGGCAGCCAGGGCGCGCGCATCATGAGCGACATCGTGCCCGGCGCGATCGAGCGGCTGGAGCCGGCCCTCTGGGACCGACTGGTGCTGACCCAGCAGGTGCGGCAGGAGGACATGGCGCGGGTGCGCGCGGTCTATGACCGGCTCAAGATCAATGCCGACCTGCAACCCTTCTTCACCGACCTGCCGGCGCGGCTTGCCGCCAATCACCTCGTGATCTCGCGTTCCGGCGCCGGTACCGTCGCCGAGCTCGCCGCGATCGGCCGTCCTTCGATCCTGGTGCCGCTGCCGGGCGCCATCGACCAGGACCAGTTTGCCAATGCCGGCGTGCTCTCGGACGCGAACGCCGCGATCCGGATCGTGCAGAGCGAATTCACCTCCGACAGGCTGGCCTCCGAGATCTCGGCGCTCGCCGCCGAGCCCACGCGTCTCGCAGCGATGGCCCAGGCTGCGCGCGCGGCCGGGCGGCTCGATGCCGCCGAGCGGCTGGCCGACCTCGTGATCAGGACGGCGGCGCTCTAGTTGATCGAGTGCGCGGTGATGCGATGACGAACCGGAGCGCTGACCAGGGCGCCATCGCGGCGGATGATCATCCGATGCGTTTGCGACGCCATCCGTCCTTCGTGCCCGTGTTCGTCGGATTTTGCGATCAGCTGATTGCGCCCCTGCGCGGTCAGCGCCTGATGATCAAGCTGTTCGGTCAGCGCGCCCCGACGGAAATTGCTGCGCACATCGTGATGATGCACGTGTCGGCGCGCAAACCGGCCGAGCGGCCGACCCTGACGCGCCTGCAGATGCGGCTGCCGGGTCCGCGGCAGACGGCGGCGTTCGTCGCGCTTTTGCGCGGTCTGTCGCTGGTGACCGTCGAGCGCGATCCCGGGGACGCCCGCATCCGCTATCTGGTGCCAGGCGCCGTCATCCTCGAGGGTCTGCGAGGCTGGCTTGCCATGCATCTGGATTGCCACGCGCGGTTGACGCATGCCGACGGACTGAGCCTTCGTCTGCAGGACGACGCCGCGTTCTACGCGGAGACGATCCGGCAATGTGCGAGCTGGCTCTGCCGCGACAACCGGCCCCTGACGGGATTTCCCGATCTCGCCTGGACCGACGAGCACGACAGCGGCATCCATCTGGCGCTGACACTCGTCGCCCGTTCCGCCGCTGGGCGCGAGGCCGTCGAGATTTCGACGGCGGAGCTTGCGACCTCGCTGGGCGTCTCGCGCTCCCATATCCGCAATCTGCTGGCGACAATGGAGGAGCGCGGTCTGCTGCGCTTTGGCGACGGGCGCCGGCATCTGACGCTGATGCCGGATTTCGTGGCTTCCGTGGAGGCCTGGTTCTGCCACCAGGTGTGCTGGCTCGCGGCCGCAGCCGCGCGTGCGGATCGCGCGCTGCGGCCAGCTTGACGCGTCAGATCATCGTGACCCGGCCGGAGCCGATGTCATAGATGCCGCCGACGATCTTCACCTTGCCCTCGGCGACCATGCGGCCGACGATCGGCTTGGCGGTCGACAGGCGCCGGACATTGTTGCGCACGTTCTCCGCGGTGGCCTCGGCCAGCAGGTCCTGCGGCTTCTTCGCGATCGCGGCCTCGACGCCGGGTTTGAGCGCATTGATCAGGGCGGGCAGGTGGCCAGGCAGCTTGGTGCCGTCCTTGAGCACCTTGATCGTGGCATCGATGGCGCCGCAGCCGCTGTGACCAAGCACCAGCACGAGAGGCGTGCCGAGGAACTTGACGCCATATTCGAGGCTGGCGAGACCGTCGTCGTTGACGAAATTGCCGGCGACCCGGACCACGAACAGCTCACCGGGCCCCTGATCGAACACCAGCTCCGGCGCGACCCGTGCATCGGCGCAGCTCACGATCGCGGCGATCGGGTACTGTGCCGCGGCGCGCGCCGCGCGGCCGGCCGAGAAATCCTTGTTGTCGAGATTGCCGGCGACGTAGCGCGCGTTGCCATCGACGATGCGCTTCATCGCGTCGTCCGGCGAGATCGCGTTGGGGGGTGTTGCGATGTCGCTCGTCTGCTTGGCTTCCTTCGCAAACGCCGGAAGCGCGCCGAGCGCCGCGGCAGCCAGCACTGCGCCGCCGCCGAGCAGCCGACGGCGGGACAATACGGGAGGGTGCGTTTCACACAGCGAGCACATCGGCGGGGATTCTCCATCAAGAGTTGAAAGATGCGCGACCGGCACGCCGGCCGCGGCACTACCCATGCCACGCGAACTGACGCGGTGAACGCGCAAAAATTGCAGGTATCCCGTTGGGACGGGTTTGCGTGGGATCGCGCTTAACAATTTGTGAAGCGGGCATCCCCGGCGGGAACTGCTCGCCCATCGCGGCCGCGAAGCTGCCAAAATCGGCCAAAATCGGGCGGGCGCCTGCGAATTTGGCGATGTTTACGGCCGGGGCGGACTTGTCCAGGCCGGTCATGTCTTGCAAGAAGGGCTGATGATTCGCGGTCGCGCCCCTCCGCCGGGCGCCCGGAACCCTTGAGACGAGACGCCCCATGAGACTGCCGCGCGAGATCGGACCCATCCACTTCGTCGGGATCGGCGGCATCGGCATGAGCGGCATCGCCGAGGTGCTGTGCAATCTCGGCTACACGGTGCAGGGCTCGGACGCCTCCGACAACGCCAATGTCGCGCGGCTCCGCGAGAAGGGCATCACCGTCAGCGTCGGCCACAAGGCCGAGAACGTCGCCGGCGCGGATGTGGTCGTCGTCTCCACCGCGATCAAGCGCGACAATCCCGAGCTGATGGCCGCGCGCGCCCAGCGCATCCCCGTGGTGCGGCGGGCCGAGATGCTGGCCGAGCTGATGCGGCTGAAGAGCTGCGTCGCCATCGCCGGGACCCATGGCAAGACCACGACGACCTCGATGGTTGCGGCGCTGCTTGATGCCGGCGGGCTCGATCCCACCGTCATCAATGGCGGCATCATCAATGCCTACGGCACCAATGCGCGGCTCGGCGGCGGCGAGTGGATGGTGGTCGAGGCGGACGAGAGCGACGGCACCTTCCTGAAGCTGCCGGCGGATGTCGCCATCGTCACCAATGTCGATCCCGAGCATCTCGATCACTTCAAGACCTTCGACGCCGTGCAGGAGGCGTTCCGCACCTTCGTCGAGAACGTGCCGTTCTACGGCTTTGCCGTGATGTGCATCGATCACCCGGTGGTGCAAACGTTGGTCGGCAAGATCGAGGACCGCCGGATCATCACCTACGGCGTCAACCCGCAGGCCGATGTGCGCCTCGTCGATCTCACGCCGATGGGCGGCGGCTCTCGCTTCAAGGTGGTGTTCCGCAATCGCAAGAGCGGCGCGACGCACGAGATTGCCGACATCGCGCTGCCGATGCCCGGCCGGCACAACGCCTCGAATGCAACGGCGGCCATCGCGGTCGCGCGGGAGCTTGGCCTGTCCGACGAGGCGATCCGCAAGGCGATTGCCGGCTTCGGCGGCGTCAAGCGCCGCTTCACCCGCACCGGCGAATGGAATGGCGTGACCGTGATCGACGATTACGGCCATCACCCGGTCGAGATCGCGGCCGTGCTGAAGGCGGCGCGCGAATCCACCAACGGCAAGATCATCGCCGTGGTGCAGCCGCATCGCTACACCCGCCTGCAGTCCCTGTTCGAGGAGTTCTGCACCTGCTTCAACGACGCCGACGCAGTCGTCGTCGCCGATGTCTATCCGGCTGGTGAGGCGCCGATCGAAGGCGTCGATCGCGACCATTTCGTGCTCGGCCTGCGCGCCCACGGCCATCGCGACGTGGTGCCGCTGCCGAAGGCCGCGGACCTCGCCGGCATCGTCAAGGGCCTCGCCAAGCCGGGCGATCTCGTCGTCTGCCTCGGCGCCGGCAACATCACGCAATGGGCCTACGCGCTTCCCAACGAGCTCAAGGCGCTGGGGTGACCAGGTGAGCTTGACGAAGCGGGTCCCTGCCACACGGCACGCTCTGCTCTCTCTCCCCTTGTGGAGGAGAGGTGGAGAGGGGGGTACCACGAGCGCCGGCGCCTGGGGCTCACCCCCCTTCCTGACCCTCTCCCACAAGGGGGGAGGGAACGGAGAGTGCGTGCCGACCCTGACGATGTCGGGGCACGATGCGAGAGCGGCCGCATGACCTTCCCCGACATCACCCCCGACATCACCCCCGACCTCAAAGCCGTCATGCCGGAGCTGCGCGGGCGGCTGCTGGCCAATGAGACCCTGGCGCCGTTCACATGGTTTCGCGTCGGCGGTCCGGCGCAGGTGTTGTTCACGCCGGCCGATGCCAACGACCTCGCTTATTTCCTGAGGCGGCTTCCAGCCGATCTGCCGGTCACCGTCATTGGCGTCGGTTCCAACCTCATCGTGCGCGACGGCGGGGTGCCCGGCATCGTCATCCGCTTGGCGCCGCGCGCGTTCGGTGAGGTCAAGGCGGAAGGCGACATCGTCACGGCCGGGACGGCTGCGCTCGATAAGCGCGTGGCCGAGGTCGCAGCATCCGCCAATCTCGCCGGCCTCGAATTCCTGTTCGGCATCCCCGGCACGATCGGCGGCGCGTTGCGGATGAATGCCGGCGCCAATGGCGGCGAGACCAAGGACATCCTGGTCGAGGCGATTGCGATCGACCGCAGCGGGGAGACCCGTCTCTTCAACAATGCCGAGATGAAGTTCACCTATCGTGCGAGCGGCGTCGATCCGTCGCTGATCTTCACGGCAGCGCGCTTCCGCGGCACGCCGTCGGCGCCGGAGGCGATCCGGGCGCGCATGGCCGAGGTGCAGGCGCATCGTGAGACGGCGCAGCCGATCCGCGAGAAGACCGGCGGCTCGACCTTCAAGAATCCGCCCGGACATTCCGCCTGGAAGCTGGTCGATTCCGCGGGCTGCCGCGGCCTCAAGGTCGGCGGCGCCCAGGTTTCCGAAATGCACTGCAACTTCCTGATCAACACCGGCGATGCCACGGCCGAGGACATCGAGACGCTCGGCGAGACCGTGCGTGCGCGGGTCAAGGCGAGTTCGGGCATCGAGCTGCAGTGGGAGATCAAGCGGATCGGAGTCAAGGCGAGCTGATCGCCCCGCTTGCTCAAGTGACGTCAGCGCAATCGCGACTGCGGTTGTGAGATCAACCGAGAAGACATTGATGCGCACCACGATTTTGTTCGGCGGCTCCAACAAGGAGCGCCTCGTCTCGGTCGCCAGCACCAAGGCGCTGCATGCCGCGCTGCCCGAGGCTGACCTCTGGTTCTGGGAGGCCGACGACACGGTGCATCAGGCGAGTGGCACGGCGCTGGTCGCGCATGCGAAGCCGTTCGAGGAGCCGTTCACCGCCGATGGCCCCCGGATCGGGACGCTCGTCGAGGCTCTCGATCGCGCCAGGGCCGAGGATCGGGTTCTGGTGCTCGGTCTCCACGGTGGCCGGGCGGAGAATGGCGAGCTTCAACTGATGTGCGAGCTTCGCGGCGTGCCGTTCACCGGCTCGAGCTCGGCCGCCTCGCACCTCGCCTTCGACAAGGTCGCGGCGAAGCGCTTCGCCGTGCTCGGCGGGGTGACGGCGGCCGAGGGCGTCGCGCTCGATGACGCCGAAGCGGCGCTGGCGCGCTACGGCAGGCTGATCGCCAAGCCGGTGAAGGATGGATCGAGCTTCGGGCTGATCTTCGTCAACGCCAGCCAGGACCTCGTTGCCGTTAAAGCGGCAGCCGCGACCGAGGAGTATCTGATCGAGCCCTTCGTCACCGGGACGGAGGCGACCTGCGGCGTGCTCGAACAGGCCGATGGATCGCTGATCGCGCTGCCGCCGATCGAGATCCTCCCCGCAGACGGCGCCTTCGACTATTTCGCGAAGTACCTCGCCGCGGCGACGAAGGAGATCTGTCCCGGCCGCTTCAGTCCGGAGGTGACGGCCGCGCTGCAGACGGAGGCGATCAAGGCGCATCGCGCGCTGTCCTGCGGCGGCTATTCGCGAACCGACTTCATCGTCTCGGCCAATGGTCCCGTTTATCTGGAGACCAATACGCTGCCCGGGCTGACCGCGGCCTCGCTGTACCCCAAGGCGCTCGCGGCGCACGGGATCGCTTTTGTCGATTTCCTCAATCAGCAGATCGCCTTGGCGGAGGGGCGCAGCCGTCGATCCCGCGTTCGGTAGGCGCCCCGCAGGAACCCGGCCCGGCGTCCCCCGGTGGTTCCTGTAACCCGTAAAATGCTTAAGAATTCCGGGCAAGGTCCTCATAAATCGGAGAAAAAATTCGTCTCTCCGGACCGATTTTACTTTTTGTTTACCAGGACGTCCGAAGGTTAACGCTGGCGCCTCAGTGGTGCTCGGCTGCCGGGTCGTGACGTCACCAGTGTCCGGCCGGCCGGGAGCGCAGGCGCGGGTCCGCGAGTATCTGCGGGCGCAACAGTTTGATGAGCTCGTGCAATGGATGGTGCAGGACGCCTCGCTCGATCGCAGAGGCCTCAAGCGAACCTGAAAGCCGCTGCCCTTGGCGCGGCAATCCTGCTGCGCGAGTATGTCTCGGCCCGCCTTCCGCGTGTCCGCTTCGCGCGGGGATACACGAAGCAACCTCTGGGCCGGCGGTCGACCCGAAGAGATCTTGCGCCGATGCAGGCCGCGCTCGCGCCGATGGTCGAGCGCGAGGCGCCGCCGCGCGTGGTCGAGCTCGTCGAGCGCTATCTGCCGCGCCGGCTCGGCACCGTGGCGACCGTGGTGCTCTTGTTCGGCAGCGTCTGGCTCGGCATCGTCAAGGGCGGCCACGCCCAGGACGTCAGCGCGGCCCTGTCCGACACCCGCAATGCCCTGGCCAATGCGGCCGGCTTCCGCATCACGGCCGTCGCGATCAACGGCCGCAAGCAGCTCACCCAGGACGAGATCCTCGCCGTCGGCGGCGTCACCGGCCGCTCCTCGTTGCTGTTCCTTGATGCCGCCGCCGTGCGCGACAGGCTCAAGGCCAACCCCTGGATCGCCGACGCCACGGTGCAGAAGTTCTTTCCGAACCAGCTGCAGATCGACGTCGTCGAGCGCAAGGCGTTCGCGCTCTGGCAGCAGGAGGGCCGCCTCTCGGTCATCGCCGATGACGGCGCCGTGCTCGAGCAATATGTCTCGCGCCGTTTCCTGACGCTGCCGTTGGTGGTCGGCAAGGGGGCCGAGAGCCGCGCGCGCGATTTCCTGGCGCTGCTCGCCCGCTACCCGCAGGTGCGCGCCGTCACCAAGGCCGCCGTGTTCGTCGGCGAGCGGCGCTGGAACCTGCGTACCAAGGACGGCCTCGACATTCGCCTGCCCGAGCACGATGTCGGCAACGCGCTCGCCACCCTGACCCAGCTCGATCAGGACGATCGGCTGTTCTCACGCGACATCGTCGCCATCGACTTGCGGCTGCCGGACCGCCTGACGGTGCAACTGTCCGAGGACGCAGCGAAGGCGCACGACGAGCTGTTCAAGGACAAGAAGTCCAAGAAGAAGGCCGGTGACGCATGACCGGCTTCGATCGCCAGACTCCGAAGACGCGCCCGATGGGCCAGAAGCGCACCGCGCTTGTGGCCTCTCTCGATGTCGGCACCAGCAAGATCGCCTGCATGATCGCGCGGCTGAAGCCGGCGCCGCCGAGCGACGCGCTGCGCGGCCGCACCCACACGGTCGAGCTGATCGGCTACAGCCAGATCCAGTCGCGCGGCGTCAAGGCCGGCGCCGTCGTCGATCCCGTCGAATGCGAGCAGGCCGTGCGGCAGGCGGTCGCGCTGGCCGAGCGCATGGCCAGGGTGCGGGTCGAGTCCGTGCTGCTGCCGGTCGCCGGCGGCCGCGTCATGGGCCATCTGATCGAGGCCACCTCGGACATTCGCGGCGGCGCCGTGACCCAGGCCGATGTCAGCCGCGTGACCTCAACCGGCATGCATCACGCCACCGGCGACGGGCGCGCGGTGCTGCATGCCTTGCCCGTCGGCTACACGCTCGATGGCGTGAAGGGCATCCGCGACCCCCGCGGCATGCTGGCGCGGCAGTTCGGCGTCGACATGAACGTGGTCACGACCGACGCCACCGTGGCCAAGAACCTGATGCTCGTGGTGGAGCGTTGCCATCTCAACGTCGAGGCCATCGCGGCAAGCCCGTATGTTGCCGGGTTGTCGGTGCTGACCGACGACGAGGCCGATCTCGGCGCTGCCGTGGTCGAGATGGGGGCGGGCACCACGACGATCGCGATCTATTCCGGCGGCCGCTTCGTCCATGCCTCCGGTTTTGCGCTCGGCGGGCATCACGTGACCATGGATCTTGCGCGCGGACTATCAGCGTGCATTGCAGATGCCGAGCGAATCAAGACGTTATATGGCACGGTGCTGACTGGCGGGTCCGACGCGCGTGAGTTGATGTCTGTTCCGACGGCCGGTGACAACGAGCGGGATGTTCCGCAGATCGTGTCCCGCGCCACCATCGCGAACATCGTCAGGCACCGCGCAGAGGAGATTTTTGAAATGGTCCGCGACCGGCTGAAGGATTCGCCCTTTGCGGCAGAACCCAAGGCGCGCGTCGTCCTCAGCGGAGGCGCCTCCCAGCTGACGGGGCTGGTCGAGCTTGCGACCCGGATCCTCGACCGCCCGGTGCGTGTCGGCCGCCCGCTTGGCTTCGGCCGTCTTCCCAACGAGGCCAAGAACGCCGCCTTCGCGGTGCCGACGGGGCTGCTGGTCTATCCGCAATACGCGCACCTCGAACATGTCGAACCGCGGCATACGCGGCAGGTCGGGACAGGAACCGACGGCTACTTCGGAAAGGTCGGACGATGGCTACGCGAGGGCTTCTGATGACCGGTTTCCATCCCATGCGATTTCCAACAACACCAACCGCGGCCGGCGGCCGGGGCGAACCCACCCGCGCGTGATCGAGAGGCAATCATGGCACTCACTATTACCCCTCCTGATATCCACGAGCTGAAGCCCCGGATCACCGTGTTCGGGGTCGGCGGCGCGGGCGGCAACGCCGTCAACAACATGATCACGGCTGGCCTTCAGGGCGTCGACTTCGTCGTCGCCAATACTGACGCGCAGGCGCTGACCATGTCCAAGGCGCAGCGCATCATCCAGATGGGCACGCAGGTGACCCAGGGCCTCGGCGCCGGCTCGCAGCCGGATGTCGGCGCCGCCGCCGCACAGGAGGTGATCGACGAGATCCGCGATCACCTCTCGGGCGCCAACATGGTGTTCGTGACCGCCGGCATGGGCGGCGGAACCGGCACCGGTGCAGCTCCGGTCATCGCCAAGACCGCGCGCGAGATGAACATCC
Source organism: Bradyrhizobium sp. SZCCHNPS1003 (assembly GCF_032381555.1). Classification (NCBI taxonomy): domain Bacteria; kingdom Pseudomonadati; phylum Pseudomonadota; class Alphaproteobacteria; order Hyphomicrobiales; family Nitrobacteraceae; genus Bradyrhizobium; species Bradyrhizobium sp. SZCCHNPS1003. The sequence continues at coordinate 230,985 of NZ_JAUHIU010000001.1, read as the reverse complement.
TCACCGTGGGCGTCGTCACCAAGCCGTTCCACTTCGAAGGCGCGCGCCGCATGCGCACCGCAGAATCGGGCATCTCGGAGCTGCACAAGGTCGTCGACACGCTGCTGATCATCCCGAACCAGAACCTGTTCCGGGTCGCCAACGAGAAGACCACCTTCGCGGACGCCTTCGCGATGGCCGACCAGGTGCTCTATTCCGGCGTCGCCTGCATCACCGACCTGATGGTCAAGGAAGGCCTGATCAACCTCGACTTCGCCGACGTCCGCGCCGTCATGCGTGAGATGGGCAAGGCGATGATGGGCACCGGCGAGGCCTCCGGGGACAAGCGCGCGCTGACCGCGGCCGAGGCCGCGATCGCGAACCCGCTGATCGACGATTCCTCGATGAAGGGCGCCCGTGGTCTCCTGATCTCGATCACCGGCGGCAAGGACCTCACGCTGTTCGAGGTCGACGAAGCCGCGACCCGCATCCGCGAGGAGGTCGACCAGGACGCCAACATCATCGTCGGCGCCACCTTCGACGAATCGCTGGACGGCCTGATCCGGGTGTCGGTGGTTGCCACCGGCATCGAGCAGGCGCAGTTCAACCGGAACGTTACGACCTCACAGCCGGCGGCGGCTGTCGCTCCGATTGCCGCCGCCCCGACCGCTGTTGCGGGTCTTCCTGAAAGCCGCCTCGCCGATCTGACCGCGCGCCTGCGCGCCGACAATCAGCGCCTGGCTGAACGCGCCGCCAAGCTCGAGCAGCAGGCGTCGCAGGCTCCGGCCGTCGCCGCTCCGGCACCCGCGCCGATGGCGCCTGCGCCGCGTCCGGCGCCGAATCTCGAGCGCGATACGCTGGCCGCCGTCGCGGCCGCGATGGCAAGCGAGCCCGGTCCGTCGGCTGCCCCGGCGCAGGCAGCGTCCTATGGCGATGTGACGGTGCGCCCGATTGCACAGAAGCCGTCGCTGTTCCCGGAGCCCGAGGCGCAGCGCGCGGCTCCGATCGAGCCGGCGGCCTTGCCCGAGACCTTCATTCCGCAGGCCGCCGAACGGGTTCCGGTTCGCGCGCCGCGCATGCCGAAGTTCGAGGACCTGCCGATGCCGGCCCAGGCCGAGATTCGTCAGGCGAGGGGCGACGAGGGCGACGAGCATCCGCAGAAGACCCGGATGTCGCTGCTGCAGCGTCTCGCAAATGTCGGTCTCGGCCGCCGGGACGAGGACGCCGAACCTCTGCTGCCGGTGCGGACCGCGGGTCCTGCCATGCCGCAGATGCCGCCCCTGCCGGAACGGAAGCCGCAGCGGAACGTTGCTCAGCAGGTTGCGAGCCACGAATCGCCCGTCTCGGAGTATGCCCGCCGTCCCGCGCCGCAGGGGCTGGATGTCCATGGCCGTCCCGCGCCTGTGTCCCCGGCGCCACAGGGAGACGACCATTTGGATATCCCGGCTTTCCTCCGCCGGCAGGCAACCTGAGAATTGTTACAGCCCTGACGGTGCTGAACAGGCCCGGCTCGCGAGAGCCGGGCCCTTTTTTTTGGTCTCGCGGCGCGCGCTGATCTCCCTTCAACTAACTGATTTTAAATGATTAATTATTCTTTCGGTGTTTGGATCGGGAACCAGGAGGGTTAAGGCCACGTTCCAGTTTGGTTAAGGGTTGGCGCGAATACGGCAGAGATGGGGTAACAATCCGTAAAGAAGCGTGAGTTGGCGCTCTTTGGGGCTCTCGTTAAGTTCTGCCGTGACTTGGGGATGCCTGAAAGTGAGTCGGTTCGCGAGGGGCGACCGATGAAGGGTCAGGCGGGGTCTTGGGCGATCGTCGATGAAATTCAGCCGGCAAACAACGCTTCGTTCGCAAGCCACCGTCACCGGTGTAGGCGTCCACTCCGGTGCGCCTGTCAGCCTGACGATTGGCCCGGCGCCGATCGATGCGGGGATCGTGTTCCTCCGCACCGGCCTCGATGGGGCCGACCGCGAGGTCCAGGCCTCCTTCGGTTCGGTGATCGCGACCGAGCTCGCGACGGTGCTCGGTGACCGCAACGGCCCGTTGGTCTCGACCGCCGAGCATGTTCTCGCCGCGTTGCGCGGCATGGGTGTCGACAACGCCCTGATCGAGGTCGACGGCCCTGAGGTACCGATCATGGACGGTAGCGCTGCGCCGTTCGTCGCTGCCATCGACCAGGCGGGGATCGTCAATCAGTCGGCTCCACGGCGTTACATTCAGGTGCTCAAGCCGGTCCAGGTGACCATGGGTGCCTCGACGGGCGAGCTGCGTCCCAACAACTCCGGCTTCCGGGTCGAAGCCGAGATCGATTTCACCAATCCCGTGATCGGCCGCCAAGCCTATCATTTCGAACTCAATCCCGAGCGTTTCCGCCGCGAGATCGCCCGCGCCCGTACCTTCGGCTGCATGAGCGACGTGTCGCGGCTGTGGAGCGCCGGTTTCGCGCTCGGCTCCTCCTTCGACAACACGCTGGTGTTCGACGAGGACCGTCTGCTCAATCCCGAAGGTCTGCGCTATGCGGACGAATGCGTCCGCCACAAGGTGCTGGACGCGATCGGTGATCTGGCGCTGGCCGGCCTGCCGATGCTCGGAACCTATCGTTCGGTCCGTGGTGGTCACAAGCTCAACCACGCGGTCCTGACCGCTCTGATGGCCGATCGCACCGCCTGGCGGATCGTCGAAGGCGAGACCGTGCGGCGTCCCCGTGTGGCCGCGGACGCCGTCGGTGGCATGGTCGGTGGCATGGTCGCCCCGGCCTACGGTCCGGACGTGTCCTGAGCGCCTGCTGCGAGGCTCGAGCGAACGGATAGCGTCCCTCGTGGGGCGCGATGGCAACACGATTCTGCTGTCGGTATTTGCTCGGCTGCAGATCTCGTACGCTGAATTTTTTGTCATTGATTGTTGCCGACCGCATCCTTCCTCATGGACGGGCTGTCGGCATTTCCAGGTTTTCCCACGGCTTCTTCAGCCGTAACCATGATGCACGGCGGCAGCCTCGATCTTGCCTTAATCCGGGCGGATTGGCTTCCTATGTGGTTGGTTGATGAAGTGTTTTCGGCTAGAGAGGCCGGGGCCGCGTGATGCGTGCCACTGGCGGGGCTCTTCCTTCGCGGTCATGAAGCGACCTTCATGGTGCGCGGCGTAGATCAGATCACAGGCATCGGGTTCCTAAGAAGCATGTCGATACAGCGTCTCACGCGCGACCTCCGTCATCCCGCAGCAAGCATCGGCCGGCTCCGCCTCGCCGCGTCGCTGATCCTGCTGGCGCCGTTGTTGAGCGGCTGCGGCACCGGCGGACTCTGGGACAAATTCCTGGCCAAGGACGACACCTTCGTCGATGAGCCCGCGGACAAGCTCTACAATGAGGGCTTGTTCCTGATGAACGAGAAGAAGGACGTCAAAGGCGCGACCAAGAAGTTCGAGGAGGTCGATCGCCAGCATCCTTATTCCGACTGGGCCCGCAAATCGCTGCTGATGTCGGCCTACGCGTCCTATCAGGCCGGCGACTACGACGGCTGCATCGGCGCTGCCACCCGTTACGTGACGTTGCATCCGGGCAGCCCGGACGCGGCCTATGCGCAATACCTGATCGCCGCGTCGCATTACGACCAGATCCCGGACATCAGCCGCGATCAGGGCCGCACCGAGAAGGCCATTGCCTCACTCGAAGAGGTGGTACGCAAATATCCGACCTCCGAATACGCCACCAATGCCAAGGCCAAGATGGAGGGCGCCCGCGACCAGCTCGCCGGCAAGGAGATGGATGTCGGCCGCTATTACATGCAGAAGCGCGACTACACGGCCGCCATCAACCGCTTCAAGGCGGTGGTGACGCAGTATCAGACCACGCGGCACGTCGAGGAAGCGCTGTATCGCCTGACCGAGGCCTACATGACGATCGGCATCGTCGGCGAAGCCCAGACGGCGGCGGCTGTGCTCGGGCACAATTTCCCCGACAGCAAGTGGTATAAGGACGCCTACAATCTCGTGAAGTCGGGCGGCGTCGAGCCCGAGGAGAACAAGGGCTCCTACATCTCCCGGGCCTTCAAGAAGCTGGGCCTCGGCTGAGCGGTCGGCCAGATCGGCTGGTCGGTCTGGCTTTGTTCTGTATTCTTGTTTTGTTCTATATTTGCTGCTAGCATCGAGTCGTTCGCTCAGGGGCGTTCCGCCCCGTTACGAAGGACTTCGGTTCCATGCTGGCGCGACTGTCGATCCGTGACATCGTCCTGATCGAACGACTCGATCTCGAATTTTCCCATGGACTTGCGGTGCTGACCGGCGAGACCGGTGCCGGCAAGTCGATCCTGCTCGACGCCTTTGCTCTCGCTCTCGGCGGCCGCGGCGACGCCAGCCTGGTGCGCCACGGCGCCGACCAGGGGCAGGTCACGGCCGTGTTCGAGATCGGCAAGGATCATCCCGCCGCCAGGATCCTCGCAGCCAACGGCCTGGATGCCGATGGCGAGATGATCCTGCGCCGCGTTCAATACGGCGACGGCCGCACCCGCGCCTTCATCAACGACCAGTCGGTCAGCGTGCAGACGCTGAAAGCGATCGGCGCCACCCTGGTCGAGATCCACGGCCAGCATGACGAACGTGCGCTGGTCGATGCCGCCACCCACCGCCGGCTGCTGGATGCCTTTGCGGGCCTGGAGAAGGATGTCGCCGCGGTCGAGGCGCTCTGGGCGGCCCGCCGGACCGCGGTCACGGCGCTCGATGAGCATCGTGCGAGCATGGAGCGCGCGGCCCGCGAGGCCGATTATCTGCGGCATGCCTCGGACGAGCTGAAGAAGCTGGCGCCAAAGGAGGGCGAGGAGACGCAGCTCGCCGCCCGCCGCACCGCCATGATGCAGGGCGAGAAGATCGCAGGCGATCTGCGTGACGCGCAGGATGCCGTCAGCGGCAACCAGTCGCCGATTGCCGCGCTGGCTGCGGCGGTCCGCCGGCTGGAGCGACGCGCGGTCAGCTCGCCCGCGCTGGTCGATCCAGCGGTGAGGGCGATCGATTCGGCGATCAACGCCCTGGAGGAGGCCGATCAGCATCTGACGGTGGCGCTCGCGGCCACCGATTTCGATCCGCTGGAGCTGGAGCGCATCGAGGAGCGGCTGTTCGCGCTGCGCGCGGCCGCGCGCAAATATTCGACGCCGGTGGACGGTCTGGCTGCTTTGGCTGCCAAATATGCCGCCGATGTGATCCTGATCGATGCCGGCGCCGAGCAGTTGAAGAAGCTGGAAGCGGCGGCGGCGGCGGCTGATGCGCGCTATGCCGCGGCGGCGGCCAAGCTGTCGGCGGCGCGGACCAAGTCGGCGGAGAAGCTGAACCGGGCCGTCCATGCCGAACTCGCCCCGCTCAAGCTCGAACGCGCCAAGTTCATGACCCAGGTCGACAGCGACGCCGAAGCGCCGGGGCCGGAGGGCATCGATCGCGTCGAGTTCTGGGTGCAGACCAATCCGGGCACGCGGCCGGGCCCGATGATGAAGGTCGCCTCGGGCGGCGAGCTGTCGCGGTTCCTGCTGGCGCTCAAGGTCGTGCTGTCCGACCGCGGCTCGGCGCCGACCTTGGTGTTCGACGAGATCGACACCGGCGTTGGCGGCGCGGTCGCCGATGCCATCGGCGCCCGGCTGGCGCGGCTCGCGCACGGGGTTCAGGTGATGGCCGTGACCCATGCGCCGCAGGTCGCGGCGCGGGCGGACCAGCATTTGTTGATCTCCAAGGATGCGCTCGACCGCGGCAAGCGCGTCGTCACCCGGGTCAATACGCTCGCCACCCTGCACCGCCGCGAGGAGATCGCCCGCATGCTGGCCGGCGCCGAGGTCACCGCCGAAGCCCGCGCCGCCGCCGACCGGCTGCTGGAGGCTGCGGCGGCATAAGCCGAGGGATCGGGCCGAACGCTTTTGGCTCCGGCGTGCGCATTGTGTAAACCGTCGTTTCGGGGCGGCCTTCGGGCCGTCCCGCCATGACGAGCAGACAGTACGCAGCATGCCCAAGACAGCAAAACCGAAGCAGCCCGTCGACGTTGCCGATCTCACCAAGGCCCAGGCCAAGGTGGAATGGAAGCGGCTGGCGCTGGAGCTCGAGACCCACGACAGGCTCTATTATCAGGATGACGCGCCGAAGATCTCGGACGCCGCCTATGACGAGCTGCGTCGCCGTTTCAATGCGATCGAGAAGCGTTTCCCTGAGCTCGTCAGCAGCGAGTCTCCGTCACAGAAGGTCGGCGCGGCTCCCTCCGGCCGGTTCAAGAAAGTGCGGCACGCGGTGCCGATGCTGTCGCTCGACAACGCCTTCGCCGAGGAGGACGTGCGCGACTTCGTCGGCCGCATCGCGCGCTTCCTCAAGCTTGCCGACGATCGCATCGATTTCTCGGCCGAGCCGAAGATCGACGGGCTGTCGATGTCGCTACGCTATGAAGGCGGCGAGCTGGTCACCGCCGCGACCCGCGGTGACGGCGCCGAGGGCGAGGATGTCACCGCCAACATCCGCACCCTGAAGGACGTGCCGCACAAGCTGCACGGCCGCAACCTGCCCGACATCTGCGAAGTGCGCGGCGAGGTCTACATGACCAAGCAGGCCTTCCTCGCGCTCAACGAGCGCCAGAAGGAAGCGGGCGACACCATCTTCGCCAACCCGCGCAACTCCGCCGCAGGTTCGCTGCGGCAGAAGGATCCGGCCATCACCGCCTCGCGTCCCCTCGGCTTCTTCGCCTATGCCTGGGGCGAAATGAGCGCGATGCCGGCGGAGACGCAGAGCGGCATGATCAAATGGTTCGAGCGTTGCGGCTTCACCACCAATCCGCTCACGAGGCTCTGCCACTCGGTGGAGGAGCTGATCGCATTCCATCATCACATCGAGGAGCAGCGCGCCGAGCTCGACTACGATATCGACGGCGTCGTCTACAAGGTCGACCGCATCGACTGGCAGGAGCGGCTCGGATTCGTGTCGCGCACGCCGCGCTGGGGCATCGCGCACAAGTTTCCGGCCGAGCGCGCCATGACCGTGCTCAAGGACATCGAGATCCAGGTCGGCCGCACCGGCTCGTTCACGCCGGTCGGCAAGCTTGAGCCGGTCGGTGTCGGAGGCGTCATCGTGCAGAACGTGACGCTGCACAACGAGGACTACATCAAGGGGATCGGCAACAAGGGCGAGGTGCTGCGCGAGGGCCGTGACATCCGGATCGGCGACACCGTCGTGATCCAGCGCGCCGGCGACGTCATCCCGCAGGTGGTCGACGTCCTCATCGACAAGCGGCCGGAGCACGCCAAGGAATTCCACTTCCCGAAGACGTGCCCTTGTCCGCTGCATACCGACGTCGTGCGTGAGGAGATTGCGACCGGCGAGGAGGGCTCGCGCGCCCGCTGCACCGGCGAGTTCGCCTGTCCATTCCAGAAGATCGAGCACCTCAAGCTGTTCGCCTCGCGCCGCGCTTTCGACATCGATGGTCTCGGCGAGAAGCAGATCCAATTCTTCTTCGACCAGGGCTGGGTCAAGGAGCCCGCCGACATCTTCACGCTGGCCGCACGCAACAGCAAGCTGAAGCTCGAGGAGATCGAGGGCTATGGCGAGACCTCGGTGCGCAATCTCTTCAATGCCATCGACGCGCGGCGCGAGATCGCGCTGGAGCGCTTCATCTTTGCGCTCGGCATGCGCCATGTCGGCGAGACCACGGCGCTGGCGCTGGCGCGGGGCTATGGCTCATGGGAGGCGTTCCATGAGGCCTGTCTCAAGGTCGCCAATGGCGACGAGGAGGCGATCGCGGAGATGGATGCGCTCGACCAGATCGGCGACACCGTGATCAAGAGCGTCGCCGCCTATTTCGGCGAGGACCACAACCGCGGCATCGTCGAGCGGCTGACGAAAGAGGTCAAGATCCTCGACGCGGAGAGGCCGAAGCGCAATTCGCCGATCGCCGCCAAGACTGTCGTGTTCACAGGCACGCTGGAAAAGATGACGCGCGATGAGGCCAAGGCGACTGCCGAGCGGCTCGGTGCGAAAGTGTCGGGATCGGTGTCGAAGAAGACGGACTACGTCGTCGCCGGTCCGGGGGCAGGCTCAAAGCTGAAGGACGCGCAAAAGCACGGCGTGCAGGTGCTCACCGAGGACGAGTGGCTGCAGCTGATCGGGGAGTAGCAGCTCCGCAGTGTTGGTTGCGACAGACGCTGGATGCGACACCAACAGTTGTCATCATCCGCGAAAGCGGATGATCCAGTATTCCAGAGGCATTTGTCATAGGGCCGAGACGCCTCGGCCTACTGGATACCCGCCTGCGCGGGTATGACGCCGAGAGTGACGCGCGGTCGTGCAGTCGCTCACGCACCTCCCTCACATTACCCCGGCTTCGTCCTCTTCCGCCGTCTCGATCAGCTCCTTCGTCACCTTCATCTGCGTGCGCGGAACCAGGAAGATCATGCTGCAGGCGCAGGCGAGGGACAGGGTGAGCATCGCTGATGTCAGCGGCAGCGTGCTGCTGAAATGGCCGCCGAGCCAGGCGCCGAGCTGCGACGTCAGCGCGCCCACGCCCATTTGCAGGAATCCCATCGCGCCGGAAGCGGTGCCGGCTGCGCCCGGCCGGACGCTGATGGCACCGGCTGCGGAATTCGCCATCACGGCGGCATTGGCGAACATCAGCAGCATCTGCGTGCCGAACAGCACTGATGGCACCTGGTTGAAACCGAACAGGCTCCACGTGAAGTTCAGCGCGGCACTGGTGAGCTGCAGTCCCAATCCGAACCAGATCAGCCGATCGAGCGAATGGCGCGGCGCGTAGCGCACGCAGAACAGGTTGCCGACGAAATAGGCGAAGCCCGTGGTCGCAAACCACGCGCCATACTCCGCCGATGAGCGGCCCATCTGCACCTCGACGATGTACGGCCCGCCGCCGGCGAAGGCGAAGATGATCTGCGACGCCAGCACCTGGCACAGCATGTAGCCGAGGAAGGCGCGGCTCCTGACGAGCATGGCGACGTCGCGGCGGAAGCTCGCGCCTTCGATGCGGGCAGGGCGCGTTTCCGGCAGGGTCAAGGTCACGGCGATCGCGATCACGATCGACAGCGCGGCGACGACGTAGAAGATGGCGTGCCAGCCGAACGCGATCTCGATCAGGCCGCCGGTCAGCGGCGACAGCATCTGCGCGATCATCATCACCGCGACGACGAGGCTGATCATCGCGCCGATGCGCTCGCGCGGATAGAGATCGCGGATGATGGCGCGGCTGATCACCATGCCGCTGGCGCCGCCGAGCGCCTGGAAGAAGCGCGCCGCGATCAGCTGGGGCAGGGTGTCGGCGAAGATGCAACTGACGCTTGCGACGATCGACAGCGCGAGCCCTGCAAGCATCACGGGGCGGCGGCCGAAGCGGTCGGAGAGCGGCCCGAGCAGCAGCTGCGAGATCGCGATGCCGGCCATGTAGAACGACACCGTCATCTGCACGACGGAGGCGTCGCGCCCGAACGTGGTCGCGAGCAGCGGCAGGGCCGGCACCAGCAGGTAAAGCGAGATCGGCGCCAGCCCGGTCATGACGACCAGGAGGACCAGCACGGTGCGCGAGGGGACGGCGCGCGGTGGCGCCGCCCCGGGCGGTCTGCTGATCATTCCATGCATGGCGCCGCTCAAATCAGGTGAACGCCCTGACTGTAGCGGCCTTCCGCTTCGCGGAAATGCCTGTTTCGGCATGCGCCCATGCGGGCAGCGGGACAGTTGGTAGCAGGGCGCGCGGATCGCTACAGTGGCGCAGTCGCCTGATCGAGCCAGCGCTGGTCGTTCTCGTCGAGCGCTGCACGGACGGTTTCCCTGACCCGGCCATGATAGGCGTCGAGCCACGCCCGTTCCTCGGCGGTCAGCATGGCGACGTCGATCAGGCGGCGGTCGATCGGCGCCAGGGTCAGCGCCTCGAAGCCGTTCATCGGCTTCTCCGCGTCCGCGACGTCCTTCGCCACCACGAGCTCGAGGTTCTCGATGCGGATGCCGAACGCGTCGGTCTTGTAGTAGCCGGGCTCGTTGGACAGGATCATGCCGCGCTTCAGCGGTGTCGTGCCGAGCTTCGAGATGCGCGCGGGTCCCTCGTGCACCGACAGATAACTGCCGACGCCGTGACCGGTGCCGTGCTCGAAATCGATGCCGGCCTGCCACAGGAACTGCCGCGCCAGGGTGTCGAGCTGGGCGCCGGTAGCGCCATCGGGGAAGATCGCACGTGCGATCGCGAGGTGGCCGCGCAGCACGCGGGTGAAGCGGTCGCGCATCTCCTCAGTCGGCACGCCCACGGCGATCGTGCGGGTGACGTCGGTGGTGCCGTCCTGATATTGCGCGCCGGAATCGATCAGCAGCAGATCGCCCGGCATGATGCGGCGGTTGCTCTTGCGGGTGACGCGATAATGCACGATCGCGCCGTTCGGACCGGTGCCCGAGATGGTCGGGAACGACACGTCCTTGAGCGCGCCGGTGTCGCGGCGAAAGCTCTCCAGCGCCTCGACCGCATCGATCTCCGTCAACGTGCCCTTCGGCGCCTCGCGATCGATGAAGGCCAGAAAGCGCACCAGCGCGACCGCATCGCGCTGATGGGCGCGCCGCGTGCCGTCGATCTCCACCGCGTTCTTGGCGGCCTTGAGCAGGCTGACCGGATCGGCGCCGCGCACCGCCTTGCCGCCGGCGCCCTGGATCAGGCGCGTCAGGGCATCGGCTGCCGTGGCGCTGTCGAGCGCGATGGCTGCGCCGGATTGCGCGAGCTCGGTCAGGCGCGGTGTCAGCACGTCCGGCTCCGCCACCTCGGCGCTCTGCTCGAGATGATCGCGTGTCAGGTTCGAGAGCTTGCGGGAATCGATGAAGATGGTCGGACGTCCGGTCTTCGGCACCAGCGCATAGGACAGCGGCAGCGGCGTGTGCGAGACGTCGGCGCCGCGGATGTTGAAGGTCCAGGCGACGTTGTGGGAATCGGACAGCACCAGCGCCTCGACGCCGAGCCGCTCGATCTCCTGGCGGATCCGGCCGAGCTTGTCCGCCTCGCTCTCGCCGGATAATTCGGCGCCGTGGATGGATACGGCGCCGAGCGGCGGCAGCGGGCGTTCGGTCCAGATGCTGTCGACCGGGTTGCTCTCGACCGGCACCAGCTCCGCGCCGGCCTTGGCACAGGCGGCGGCCAGTCGTTCGGCCGCGGCCGTCGTATGCAGCCACGGATCGAAGCCGACGCGGTCACCGCTCTGCAGGTGTCGCGTCAGCCAACTCTCGGGCGGCGGCTCGATCAGCGATTCCACGGTCCAGGCCTTGCCGTCGACCTGCTTGCCGGCCTGCAGCGTATAGCGGCCGTCGACGAAGATCGCGGCGGCCTGCGGCAGCACGATCGCAAGGCCGGCCGATCCGGTGAAGCCGGTGAGCCACGCCAGCCTTTCCTCCGACGGTGGCACATACTCGTTCTGCTGCTGGTCGGCCCGCGGCACGATGAAGCCGGTCAGCTTGCGCCGTGCCAGCTCCTCGCGGAGAGCGGCCAGCCGCGCGGTCAGCGCCACGCCGGTTTCGGGTTCTTCGAACGTCTGGAACAGAGCTTCGAACATCGGTCTCATACTTTAGAAGTGGATCTTGCCGCGTCGGCGACGAATACTCCTCCAGCAGACAGTGCAGTGCACGAAGAATCTCCTTGCATTCGCCTGTGCAAAAAGATTTGCTGTCGCATGCCGGTCATCCGAAAGAGATGCGGCGAGGAAACGTATGGACGTGACGACCACGATCGTAAAGATCATCCACGGTCGCATGATCCGGGGAGTGCCTCAACTCAACGGCGAGGGGATGCACGATGCCTGCTTTTACCTTCGAAAAACTATCGGCGCCCGCGCCAAGTGGACCGGCGCCCGCACCGGTCGAGAAGCCGCGCAGCGCGCTGGCGGACCTCGTCAATCGTCTCGTCGCGCCGCGCGTTCGACGTGCCTCTCGTAGTCAGTCCGACTCCACCTCCCAGCAGAGCCAGCCGAAGACGTAATCGCGAGCTTGCCGCACCCAGCGTGCAGGTTCGATCCATGCCGTGAGCTGATCCGCCTCACTGCTGCTTTTGCAGCAACAGGCTGCTCCACCCCTCGATTCTCAAATGCCGGACCGGAACCAGGCCGCGGGCACGATAGGCGGCGCAGACGGCGCGTGCCTGCGGGGTCAACAGGCCCGACAGGATCACGAAGGCTCCGGGCGCGAGGTGGCGCTGCATCGGCGCAGCCAGCTGGCGCAGCGGGTTGGCCAGGATATTCGCCAGCACCAAATCGAACGGGCCGCACCGGGCAAAGTCCGCGGCGGCGAAGCCGGTAGCTCGGATGACCCGGACCAGGGGGCCTGCGCCGTTGAGCCGGGCGTTCTCCCGCGCCACCATGACCGAGGGCGCATCGATGTCGCTCGCCAGCACGGACCGGTGCGTTGCCTTGGCGGCGGCAATCGCGAGCACGCCGGTGCCGGTGCCGAGGTCGAGCACCCGTCGCGGCGCGCGGGTCTTGAGCACGTGATCGAGCAGCAGCAGGCAGCCGCGGGTGGTGCCGTGGTGACCGGTGCCGAAGGCGAGCGCCGCCTCGATCTCGATCCCGAGCTTGTTGCCGGGCACCCGCTGCCGGTCATGGCTGCCATGGACCATGAAGCGGCCGGCCGGCACCGGGACGAGGTCGTCCAGGCTGGCCTTGACCCAGTCCTTGGCCTCGACGACTTCGAATGCCAGGGTCTGGGCTACGTTGGGGCCCGCCGCCCCGCCGACGAGCTCCCGCACCAGCGCCTGATCCGGCGGATCGGCGAAATGAACCGTCACGTCCCAGCGGCCGTCCGGCCGCTCGAAGGCCGCGACCGCGGCATCACCTTCGAAGAACACCTCGGTCAGGACGTCGACGGCCGGGCGCGCGGTCGCTTCATCGGCAACGGTGAAGCTGGCCTTGTGGGTGGCGGGCGTGGTCGTTGAGGTCATCAAGGTGGATCCTGGCGAGATTTGACGGCGTGGTTAAGGGATTTGTCTGCCAACGCAAGCGATAGGACCGGAAATCTGCCAGGTTGGAACATTCAACGGTTGTATCTTGCCGCTGGCGGGGCGGCGTAAAAGTTGTGATTCAATTCCCGCAAAGAATCTCTGCAACTTGAACAGAGCGCCTTATCTCAACTTTAGGTTCTGGCCGCCTAATTTTCTCGTCATGGGAACCGGATGATCCTCGGTTCCTGGGTTGGGAAACGAGGTTCAGATGAAGACCACTCTGCTGAAGTTCTTGCGTGATGAATCTGGCGCCACCGCCATCGAATACGGCCTGATCGCAGCCGGCATCTCGCTGGCCATCATTGCCGCCGTCAACGGCCTGGGCAGCTCGCTCAGCAGCAAGTTCGAGTCGATCAACACGTCGCTGAAGTAATCCGCCTGACACGGCGTTCTCGAAGAACCGGGCCTCAGCGCCCGGTTTTTCTGCTTTTGGGGTGGGGGAATCTCGAAAGCAGGTCCACAGCATACCCACACGGCCGTGCACTGCTTATTGGATCGTTCATCCACTGCGCGTCCACAGCTTGTCCACACGGACGCCCACCCGCCTTTCCACCCCTTATCCTCAGCCGAACAGGGCGCGATGGTCGGACAGGATCGCCTGGGCCGCATTGTGGCCGGGGGCGCCGGTGACGCCGCCGCCGGGGTGGCTGCCCGAGCCGCAATGGTAGAGCCCTTTCAGCGGCGAGCGATAATCGGCGTGACCGAGCATGGGGCGGGCCGAGAACAACTGGTTCAGGGTCAGCGCGCCGTGGAAGATGTCGCCCCCGATCAGCCCGAACTGGCGCTCGAGGTCGAGCGGTGACAGCACTTGCCGGCCGAGCACGCTGGCCGCAAAGCCCGGTGCATAACGGTCCACCGTCGCGATCATGAGGTCGGCGACCTCGTCGCGATGATTGTCCCAGGAACGGCCGTCCGGCAGCTCGGGCGCGACATGCTGGCAGAACAGGCTGGCGACGTGCTGGCCCGCGGGCGCCAGCGTCGGGTCGAGGGTGGAGGGAATCAGCAGCTCGACCACGGGATCGCGGCTCCAGCCATGCGCCCGCGCGTCGAGATAGGCCTGGTCCATGTAGCCGAGGCTCGGGCCGAGGATGATCCCGGCGGACAGATGGTCGCCGTCGCCCGGCAGCGCGCTGAACGAGGGCAGCCGGTCGAGCGCCACGTTCATGCGGAACGTGCCCGAACCGCACCGCCAGTTCCTGATGCGGCTCAGGAACGGCGCGGGCACGGCGCCGGCCGGCACCAGGCGCGTATAGAGCAGCTTCGGGTTCACGTTGGCGACGACATGGCGGGCGCGGATGGTGCGGCCATCCTCGAGCACGACGCCGACCGCGCGGTCGCGCTCGACGATCACCTCGCGCACGCCGGCCTCGACCTCGACCAGCGTTCCCAGCTCTTTCAGGCGCCCGGCCATCGCCTGCGTGATCGCGCCCATCCCGCCGATCGCATGGCCCCAGACCCCCTTCTTGCCGTTCACCTCGCCGAAGGCGTGATGCAACATCACATAGGCCGAGCCGGCGGCATAGGGGCTGGCATAGTTGCCGACGATGGCATCGAAGCCGAACAGCGCCTTCACCAGGTCGGTTTCGAAGATCTCGTCGAGCATCTCGCCGGCCGAGCGTGTGAACAGGTCGAGCAGATCGCGCTGCTGCTCCAGCGACAGTGCGCGCAGGGTGTTGGCCGTGCCGAGCGCGTTGAAGGCCTCGCGGATCGCCGACAGCCCGAACTGGGCGACCAGGTTCGGCGGCGCCCGCAGCACGAGGCTGCGCAGCACGTCCGCGATGGCCTCGAGCCGTGCCGAGAACGGGCCGATCGCGTCGGCGTCCCGCTCGCTCAGTCGCGCAACCGAAGCCAGCGTGCGACCCTCGCCCGTCAGCAGATAGCGGCCGTCGGGCGAGGGTAGGAAGTTCTGCGCCCGGCGCTCGACGATCTCCAGCCCGTGCTCGTGCAGTTTCAGGTCGGAGATGACGCGCGAATTGAGCAGGCTCACGGTGTAGGACGCGACGGAGTTGCGGAAGCCCGGATGAAACTCCTCGGTGACCGCGGCGCCGCCGACCACCTTGCGGCGCTCGACCACATGCACGCGCAGGCCCGCCATCGCGAGGTAGGCCGCACAGGTCAGGCCATTATGGCCGGCACCGATGATGATGACCTCGGTTTCATTCATGTCAGCTTCAAAAAGCCCTGTTTAATGACCCGCACCGGGAACCTCGGCTGGTGCTGTCGCGCCGGATGGCTGCGACGTCAAGGGAAACTCCATTTTGCCTCAGCTCCTCGCCATACCGCCCTGCGATCCGCTATGTCTCGTCTGCTCATCGCGGTCCGGTCTTGGCATCTGATGCCGGCCGCGCCGCTGCCGGAGTTGTCATGACCTCAATCGCCTCGCCCGCCGCCGTCGCTCAGCCCTCTGCCGCACGCAACCGGCTGGTGCTCGTCGTCTATACCGCCGCAATTTTCGTCAGCGCGCTGCTGCTGTTCTCGGTGCAGCCGCTGTTCACCAAGATGGTGCTGCCGCGGCTCGGCGGCTCGCCGGCGGTGTGGTCGGTGGCAATGGTGTTCTTCCAGACCTTGCTGCTCGCGGGTTATGCCTATGCGCATTTTCTCACCCAGTTGCCCAGCCGGGTGCTCCCGATCGCGATTCATCTGCTGCTGCTCGGTTTCGCCATCCTGACGTTGCCGCTGTCGATCGCGAGCAGCTGGGGCGACCCGCCCAGCTCCGGTTACGGGCTTTGGCTGCTCGGCCTGTTCACCGTGTCGATCGGCCTGCCGTTCTTCGCGCTCGCTGCCAACAATCCGCTGCTGCAGGCGTGGTTCGTGCGCTCAGGTCATCCGGCCGCGCCGGACCCGTATTTCCTCTATGCATCGTCGAACATCGGCAGCTTCCTGGCGCTGTTGTCCTATCCTCTGCTGATCGAGCCGATCTTCAGCCTGCGCGTGCAGAACCTGATCTGGACCGGCGGCTATGGCCTCCTGATCGCGCTGATCGCCGGCTGCGGCGTCCTGTTGCTGCGGTCGCCGGTGATCGTCACGAGCCTGCTGCACACCGGGGACAGCAATGCCCCGGCGCCACGCTGGCTGCTGCGTCTGCGCTGGATCTTCCTGGCCGCGGTGCCCTCCGGCCTGCTGATTGCGGTGACCGCGCATATCTCCACCGATGTCGCGGCCGCGCCCTTGCTGTGGGTGCTGCCGCTGTCGCTCTATCTGTTGACCTGGGTGCTGGTGTTCCAGTCGCGGCCGTTGCTGCCGCACAAATGGATGCTGGCGCTACAGCCGCTTGCGATCGCCGGCGTCGTCGTCCTGCTCGCTTTTGGCGGCGAGCAGAATCTCGCGCTCACGCTCGGCGGCCATCAGCTCTGCTTCTTCATCATCGCCATGGCCTGCCATGGCGAGCTCGCGCGCACGCGCCCGCCGGCCAAGTATCTCACCGGCTTCTATGTCGCGCTGTCGTTCGGCGGCATGGTCGGCGGCCTGTTCGCCGGCCTGATCGCCCCCTTCACCTTTTCTTGGGTCGCCGAATATCCGATCCTGCTGGCGCTCGCGGCGCTGTGCCGGCCGGCGGCCAATGAGCGCTTGCCACGGATCACGCGCTGGTACTGGCTCCTGCTCGCGGTCATTGCCCTCGCGCTGCTGGTGCCCGCCGGAATGACCGGCAAGCTCACGACCTATCTCGAGGACCACCGCGTCTATGTCGCGGGCGCCGTGGGCGTGCTCGCCGTGCTGCTCGCTCTGCTGCTGAACGGTGGCCGCTGGAAGGTGTTCGCGACGGCCGCGCTCGCGCTCGTCCTGATCCGCGCCTATCCGGCCGATGACGGCCGCGTCGAGACGGTGCGCAGCTTCTTCGGCGTGCACAAGATCGTGGTGACCTCCGACGGGCACTATCACGTGCTGATGCATGGCACGACCATCCACGGCGCGCAGAAATATCTCAACGCCGACGGCTCCAAGGTGACGGGGCGGCCCGAGCCGATCACCTACTATCACAAGGACGGCGGCATCGGCCGCGCCATCACCGCGATCCGGGAGCGCAAGGGCGCGCCGCTCAAGGTCGCCGTGATCGGCGTTGGCGCCGGCACGCTCACTTGCGCAGCCGAGCCCGGCGAGATCTGGAAATTCTTCGAGATCGACCAGACCATGATCGATACGGCCAGCGATCCGAAATATTTCAGCTACATCAGGAACTGCGCGCCGGACTTCAAGCCTGTCATCGGCGATGCCAGGCTGACCTTCGCCAAGGAGCCGGACGGCGCCTACGATCTCATCATCGTCGATGCCTATTCCTCGGATGCGATTCCGATCCATCTGGCGACGGAGGAGGCGATGGCGATCTACAAGGCGAAGCTGGCGCCGCAGGGCGCCGTCGTGATGCATGTCTCCAATCGGCATCTGGAGCTGGAGAGCGTCGTCGTCGGCATCGCCGACGCCAACGACCTGAAGAGCTGGGTCTACAACGAGGACTCCGGGCGCGACGACGAGTACATCTTCTCCACCGACGTCGTCATCAGCGCGCGCGAGGACGCCGACGTCGGCAAGCTGGCCTCCTCGGACAAGTGGACCGAAACCGAGCCGACCGACGGCGAGCGGGTCTGGACCGACGATTATTCGAACATTCTCGGCGCCGTGTATCGGCGGCTGCGCGACGGCGAGTAACAGGGGCACTGCCGCCGTTCGACGTCGCCGGGCCCGGATCGTCGTTGATGATGGCGTCTGCGCCCAAAGAGGTGCGCGCCTCGTCAGTGGCGGGCCTCGGTTGCATTGCCGCATCGATTTCGCGAGCGTCTGATCGCCGACTTTGCTGTACCGCATCGCAAAACGCAGTGGTTACGCGCATTCTGCGCGGGCCTCTGTTGCGTGCCCGTCATGACCATGCTACCTTGAGGTGCGCCCCTCATTTGAAGTCGGTACTTTGCGCGTCTTCGAATGGGTGGGTTGGGGCACGCACGCGCAGTCGAGCTGGATCGCAAACTGAGCGGTGAGGGACCGGTCTGGTCGTCTCGCCCTGAGCGAACGATCGCGCGGACGCTGTCCAGATCGAGGTGCTGTTCGTCCGGGCGGAGCCAGCGGTTCGGACGAGAGATGATTGTTCGCGACTAGATATCGTTCGACTACAAAATGCCGGCCGCATCAAAGCAGGCCGGCTTCACATGGGAGGGGTTCAATGAAGCGTCTTTGGATTGCCGGTGCGTCTGCCTTGTTGTCGATGGCGCTCGGTCTCGGCTCCGCGGGAGCCGCGGACAAGAAGGTCCTCGCCTTCGTCGTCAACGGCGCGTCCGACTTCTGGAAGATCGCCGAAGCTGGCGTCAAGAAGGCGCAAGGCGAGCTGCCCAACTACAACCTGCAGCTCAAATATCCCGAGCAGGCGGCAGCCGCCGTGCAGCAGCGGATGCTGGATGACCTCGTCGCGGCCGGGGCTGCCGGAATCATGGTGAGCGCCGTCGATCCGAAGAACCAGACTGAGCACCTCAACAAGATTGCCGCACAGACGGTGCTCTTCACCACCGACAGCGACGCTCCGCAATCGAAGCGCATCGCCTATATCGGCTCCTCCAATACCGAGCTCGGCAAGGATGCCGGCAAGCTGATGCTGAAGGCGCTGCCGAATGGCGGCAAGTGCGTCGGTTTCGTCGGCCTGCTCGGGGCTGACAACGCCCGCGAGCGCATCGAAGGCGTGAAGGCGACCATCAAGGGATCGAAGGTCGAGCTGGTCGACGTACGCGGCGACGAGATCGACCAGACCCGGGCCAAGCGCAATGTCGAGGACATCCTGGCGGCGATGCCGGACGTCAGTTGTCTGGTCGGCTTCTATTCTTACAACACGCCGCGCATCTACGAGGTGCTGAAGGAGGCCGGCAAGCTCGGCAAGATCAAGGTCATCGGCTTCGACGAGGATCCGATCACGCTCGGCGGCGTGAAGGACGGCGCGATCGAGGGCACGGTAGTGCAGCAGCCGTTCGAGTGGGGCTATCAGGGCATGAAGCTGATGGCGAAGGTCGTGCAGGGCGACAAGTCCGGCGTTCCGGCCAACGGCATCATCATCGTGCCCGGCAAGGTGATCGAGAAGTCCAACGTCGACGACTTCATGGCGCAGATGAAGCAGATGCTGAAGAAGTGACGCGACGGCCGGCGTGCGCGAGCCCTTCCTTGAGCTGATCGACATCGGCAAGACCTATCCTGGCGTGGTCGCGCTCGACCACGCCAGCCTGTCGGTCGCGCCCGGCGAGGTGATCGCCCTGGTCGGCGAGAACGGCGCCGGCAAGTCGACCTTGATGCGCGTGCTCGGCGGCGTGGTGGAGCCGAGCAGCGGCACGATCCGGATCGATGGCGTGGCGCGGACCAGCTACACGGTGGCGGACGCGATCGCGTCCGGCATCGCCTTCGTCCACCAGGAGCTGAACCTGTTCGACAATCTCGATGTCGCAGGCAACGTCTTCATCGGCCGCGAGCCGGTCTATGGCGGCCCGCTGCGGCTGATCGACCGCAAGACGCTGCGGGCCAAGGTGCGTCCGCTGATCGCGCGCCTCGCCGCTGATTTCGAGCCGGATACGCCGCTCGCCGAGCTGTCCTTGGCGCAGCGCCAGCTGGTCGAGATCATCAAGGCTTTGTCGCTCGACGCGCGCTGCGTCATCATGGACGAGCCGACCTCCAGCCTGACGCTGTCGGAAACCGAGCGGCTGATGCAGGTCATCGCCGGCCTGAAGGCGGACGGGGTCAGCGTCATCTTCATCACGCATCGCCTGAACGAAGTCATGCAATGCGCCGATCGCGCCATCGTGCTGCGCGACGGCCGCATGGTCGGCGCGCTGACGCGAGACGAGCTCAGTCCTGCCGCGATGATCCGGCTGATGATCGGCCGGGACCTGCGGTCGCTCTACGTGCCGCCGGCCGCGCCGCCCGGCGAAGCCGTGCTCGACGTGGTGGAGGCCGTGACCGCGACCTATCCCAACCAGTCCGTCAGCCTGCAGCTCCGGCGCGGCGAGATCCTCGGGCTTGCAGGTCTCGTCGGCTCCGGCCGCACCGAGCTCGCGCGCGGCATCTTCGGCGTCGAGCCGCTGCTGGCCGGGGGCATCAGCCTGGAGGGCGAGCCGATCCGCATCTCGACGCCGCGCGCGGCGATCGATCGCGGCATCTATCTCATTCCGGAAGACCGCAAGGCCTGCGGCCTGCTGCTCGACCTGTCGATCGCCGAGAACATCTCGCTGCCGGATCTCGCCTCCTATCTCAGCTTTGGACTTGTCGACATCAGGCGTGAGACCGAGAATGCCGATCGGCAGCGCGAACGGCTCAAGATCCGGGCGTCCGACGTCAAGGTCTCGGTCGGCACCTTGTCCGGCGGCAACCAGCAGAAGGTCGTGCTCGCCAAATGGCTGTCGATGCGGCCAAAGGTCCTGATCTTCGACGAGCCGACCCGGGGCATCGATGTCGGTGCCAAACAGGAGATCTACGACATGCTGCGGCGTCTGGCGGATTCCGGCGTCGCGATCCTGATGATCTCGAGTGACATGGAGGAGGTGATCGGGGTGAGCGACCGGATCGCAGTGATGCATGAAGGCATGATTTCGGGCTTCCTGGCCCGCAACGAGTTCAGCGAGCACAACGTGCTTCAGCTCGCCGTCGGCCATACCGTCTGAGCGAGGGCGCCCGTGCAGAAGAAAGATCTCAGCCTGCTGATCCTGATCCTGGTGGTCGGCGCCGTCGTGGCCTTCATCAACCCGCGCTTCCTGCTGGTCGGCAACCTCTCCAATACCGCCAACCAGGTCGGCATGTTCGGCATTTTCTCGATCGCGGAGGCCTTCGTCATCATCGTCGGCGGCATCGAGCTCGCCGTCGGCTCGGTGATCGCGTTGCTCGGCGTGCTGTTCATCGACCTCATCGTCAACCGGGACGTCGACTGGATCGCCGCCTTGTTCCTCATCCTCGCCGGCGGCATCGCCATCGGCTTGGTCCATGGCACGCTGGTCACCAAGATGCGCATCCAGCCCTTCGTGGTGACCCTGTGCGGGCTGCTGATCTACCGCGGCGCGGCGCGCTACTACACCGAGGATGCCACCGCCGGCTTCGGCTATGGCGCAAGCTTCCCGGCGCTGGAATGGCTGGCCGCCGGCCGCACCGATGTCCTCGGCTTTCCGCTGCCGCATAGCGTCGTGGCGCTCGTCATCGTGGCCGGCATCGCCTGGCTGGTGCTGCACCGCTCGGTGTACGGCCGTTATTTCTACGCGGTCGGCAAGAACGAGGAGGCGGCGCGCTACTCCGGCATCCGGTCCGATCGGGTCACGATCGCGGCCTATGTGATCTGCGGCGGGCTGACAGCGCTGGCCGCGGTCCTGCTCGCGATGTACACCCGCTCGATCTCGCCGGCGGTGCACGGCTCGTTCTACGAGCTCTATGCGATCGCCGCGGCGGTGCTCGGGGGCTGTTCGCTGCGCGGCGGCGAGGGCTCGGTCATCGGCGTCGTGCTCGGCACGATCCTGCTGCAGATGCTGCAGAACCTGGTCAATCTGCTGGGCATCCCGAGCTCGCTCAATTTCGCCGTGATGGGCACGGTGATCCTGATCGGCGTGCTGGCCGATCAGTATTTCGTGCAGCGGCGCACGCGCATGCCGACGGCCCGCGGGCAGGCCAGCGCCGATCGCGCGTCCGCCTCGCTCGAGCGGGTCAACGCCGAGTGAGGAGGCGCCGATGCGCTGCGTAACAGCGCCCGGCCGCGACGATCAATGCGCAATCAGTCCTGATAGGTGTAGTAGCCGCGCGGCTGATAATAAGAGCGCGGCTGGTAATAGCGCGGCTGCGCGTAGCTCGGATTGCCGTTTTGGTAATAGTACTGCTGCTGCGGATAGGCCTGCGCGTCGTAGACGCGCCGGGCCGTGCCGCGCGGCGCCGGATAGCGCACGCCGTTGTCGCTGCCGTCGGCGGGATAGATGTAGCCGTCATCGGGCCGCTGCTGCGGAACGACCTGGCGTCCCGGCAGCATCTGTGGCTGCGGCGTCAGCACGACCGGCTCGCCACTGTCGTCATACTGCTGCGGCACGTCGCGGCGGGCAACAGCGGTGCCGCGGCGTGGATTGCGCGCCAGCGCCACCTCGGCCGAGCCGGTCAGGGTCACCGTGGTGTTGAGCACGCCGTCCTTTTGCACCAGGTCGTAGAGCGTCGTGGCATTCGCCTTCGACAGCCGGACGCAGCCGTGAGACGCGGGGGTGCCGAGCCGGCCCTCTGAATCGGTGCCGTGAATGGCGTGGCCGACCTTGGTGAAGAAGATTGAGTGCGGCATCGGCGCGTCGTCGAACTCCTTGGAAAAATGATCCGCTTCCATGCGGAAGGCGCGGAACGAGCCATTGGGCGTTTCGCGCGAGGGAATGCCGGTCGAGACCGGCCACCGGTAGCGCTCGACGCCATCGACGGCGACCGTCATGATCTGGTTGTTCTTGTCGACGGTGATGTCGATCTTGGCCAGAGCTGGCGTGGCCGACAGAAAGGCGAAGCCGGCAACTGCAAAAAGGATGGTACGCATCTAACCTCTGGCCTCCAGGGCCCTCGACTGTGGAGAGACCTCAAACGGGACTTCGACAACGCCCAGGTCATCGCCTCGGTCTGCACTATGTCGGAATTGCGGGCTTTGTTCCAGCCGAGGGCACCCTCAACCTTAATGGCGGGCAGGGACCGGACAAAGGCTCCCCGCGTTCATCGGCGCTGACATTTTCGCGACCCGCGGATGGCCTTTCATTCCGGCGCTTAGGACCTCTCTAATCGGTCCAATTCGTCACGACCGCGCAACTTTTTGGCCGCATCCGCGTTTCAAGGATTCCTCCATGCGGTTTCCAGGATTCAAAATGCTGACGATGAAGGCCAAGACGGCGGTGCTCGACGATCGCGCGCCGCAGAAGCTGACATATCTGCTCGCCGCGCTCGCGCTGGTCATCCTGGCGCTGGCCTGGCTGGCGCTGCCGCAATTCGCCCATGCCCAGGGCATCATCCGTGGCGCCCATGAAGGGGCCCACGAAGGCAACCGCATCGCCGGCCCGGTCGGCGGCGTCGTCGGAGGCGCGGTCGGTGCGGGTGTCGGCGGAGCCGTGGGCGCCGTCGAGGGCGTGCTCGGCATTCCACACCGCTCCTATTACCACCGGCACTATCACTGCCGGGGATACCGCGATGGCTACGGCCGCTTCCACTGCTACCGCTGAGCTGGAACGCCGCCCCCGATGCCGGCTCAATGCTTGAGCCGGTATCCGGTCTTGAAGATCCACCAGATGATCGCCATGCAGATCGCCAGGAACAGCAGCGTCACGCCGACGCTGATTTCCACCCTGACGTCGGCGATCTCGTAGAAGCTCCAGCGAAAGCCAGAGATCAGGTAGACCACCGGGTTGAGCAGCGCGATCGAATGCCATGTCGGCGGCAGCATGTTCACCGAGTAGAAGCTGCCGCCGAGGAAGGTCAGCGGCGTCACCACCAGCATCGGGACCATCTGCAGCTTCTCGAAGCCGTCGGCCCAGATGCCGATGATGAACCCGAACAGGCTGAAGGTCACGGCCGTCAGCACCAGGAACGCCAGCATCCACACCGGGTGCTGGATGTGCAGCGGCACGAACAGGCCGGCGGTGGCGAGGATGATCAGCCCGAGAATGATGGATTTCGTCGCGGCCGCGCCGACATAGCCGAGCACGATCTCGAAATGCGAGATCGGCGCCGAGAGGATCTCGTAGATCGTGCCGATGAATTTCGGGAAGTAGATCCCGAACGAGGCGTTGGAGATGCTCTGGGTCAGCACCGACAGCATCACGAGGCCGGGCACGATGAAGGTGCCGTAGCTGACGCCCTCGACCTGGCTGATGCGCGAGCCGATCGCGGCGCCGAACACGACGAAGTAGAGCGAGGTCGACACGACGGGCGACACGATGCTCTGCAGCAGCGTGCGCCAGGTGCGTGCCATTTCGAACTTGTAGATTGCGGCGACCGCGCGAAAATTCATTGCCGCACCAGGCTCACGAAGATGTCTTCCAGGGATGATTGCTTGGTCTCGAGATCGACGAAGCGGATGCCGGCGGTCCTGAGATCGCCGAGCAGGCTGGTGATGCCGGTGCGCTCGCCCTTGGTATCGTAGTCATAGGCGAGCCGCCAGCCGTCGTCCGACAGCGCGAGATCATAGGGCGCGAGCGCCTCGGGGACGGCTTCGATCCGGTGCTGCAGATGCAGGCTCAGCCGCTTCCGGCCGAGCTTTGCCATCAGCTTGGCCTTGTCCTCGACCAGGACGATCTCGCCCTTGTTGATGACGCCGACGCGATCGGCCATTTCCTCGGCTTCCTCGATGTAGTGCGTGGTGAGAATGATGGTGACGCCGGCGGCCTTGAGCTCGCGCACGACGTCCCACATGCCCTTGCGCAACTCGACGTCGACGCCGGCGGTCGGCTCGTCCAGGAACAGCACCTGCGGCTCATGCGATAGCGCTTTCGCAATCATCACGCGGCGCTTCATGCCGCCGGACAGTGTGATGATCTTGGCGTCCTTCTTGTCCCAGAGCGACAGGTCCTTGAGAATCTTCTCGATCAGGGCAGGGTTGTTGGGCTTGCCGAACAGTCCCCGGCTGAAGCTGACCGTGGCCCATACGGTCTCGAACGAATCAGTGTGCAGCTCCTGCGGCACCAGCCCGATCAGCGCCCGCGCGGCGCGATAGTCGCGGTTGATGTCGTGGCCGCCGACCGCGACCTTGCCCGTAGACGCATTGACGATGCCGCAGATGATGCTGATCAGCGTCGTCTTGCCGGCGCCGTTGGGCCCGAGCAGCGCGAAGATCTCGCCCCGCTCGATCGCGAGATCGACATTGTTGAGTGAGGTGAAGCCCGAGGAATAGGTCTTCGACAGGCCGGTAACGGAAATGACGGGAGGCATCACGAGGGAATTCGATCCGAGGGATTCGAAAAGGGCAGGGAGCTGCGCGAAGGAGGGGGCGCAGGCGCGGGCGAAGCGCTCAGATAGGAACGGCGGTGCGTTACCGCAATCGCGCGCGCCGCTCTCGATCGTGTCGCTTGTTGGGCTTTTCCGTGGCCGACGCCGGTGAGTGTTGCTGCGCAGCCACGTCTGGGGGAGGAACGCGCCCCGCAATGTCCGACGATGTTGCGTCCGCGAGCATCTTGGGTACGGTCGCGCCGTCTCGACATTTCCGCTGCGGAGAAGGACCGATGACGCCACGCGCCAGCACCGTTCGACCCACCTGCAAGCGCAGCCTCTCGGCGCGCTGCTTTGGCATGGTGGCGCTGGCCGTTGCGCTGGCTCTGCCGCTCGGCACCGGATCGGTGCGGGCGGCGCCGAGCCCGGCGGCCGCGAGTGCCGCCAGCACCACGCATGTCTATCTGCTGCGCGGCGTGCTCAACATCTTCTCGCTCGGGCTCGACGACATCGCCGCCAAGCTGGATTCGCAGGGCATTCCGAACACGGTCGCCAATTTCGTGTCGTGGTCGTCGCTCGCCGACGAGGCGGCGGCCGCCTATCGCGCCGGCCGGATCAAGACCATCATCCTGGTGGGCCATTCCTCGGGCGCGACGGCGCTGCCTGACATGATCAACAAGCTCGGCCAGCTCGGCGTGCCCGTGAAGCTCGCGATCGGGCTCGACTCGGTGTTCAAGACCAAGCTCGTTGGCGGCAACGCCGAGCGCTACATCAATTTCTACATCGCCAGCGGCGCCGGTGAGCCGGTCCGCCGCGACGACGGCTTCCGCGGCAAGCTCGAGAATGTCGACGTTCAGTCGGTTCCCGGTGTCGGCCACGTCACGATCGAAAAGAACCAGATCATGCAGCAGAAGGTGATCGGTGCCATCGACGGCGTGGTGTTCGGCGGTCGGGGCCGCCCGGCGGCGGCGCCGCCGACCCGCATGGCCGCCCCGCAGCGGGCTGCCAACGTCACCGGTTACCGGTAATAGGCGGCCGCGTCACCGGGCGCGCGCCCCAAAATGCTCCCATTCGGCGGCGACAAGCGGTATGGCAGGGGGGGAGACGACCCTGCTTGATCTGAGCTTGAGAGCTTTCCCGGGAGCGCGAATGACCAGCGTGGCGCGAATCGCGAGGCGGTGGCTCGGCCCAGCCAAGGCGGCTGCCGGCAGGAGATTGCTCGCGATCCTCGTTACCGCACCTCTCCTCGCCGGACTTGCCGCCTCGAGCATCTCGCAGGCCGCCCAGCCCGGTGCTGCTTCCGCCCCCGCGCCGACCAGATCAGCCAAGGCATCCCCGGCAGCAACCCCCGCGGCGATCCGCGCGGTACCCCCCGCGCCGCCCGAGATCAGCCAGCCGCTGCCGCCGCCGCGGGTGTACCTGTTCCGCGGCGCGCTCGGGCCGCTGTTCTCGACCGGGATGGACCGTCTGGCCGAAAAGATCGAGCAGGCCGGCTACCGGGCCAGTGTCTATGAATTCACGCTGTGCGACCTGATCGCGCTCCAGGTGGCCAAGAACTACCGCCAGGAGCCGGGCCCGATCGTGCTGATCGGCCATTCGATGGGCGGGCTGTGCAGCGTCCGCATCGCGATCACACTGCAGGAGCAGAACATCCCGGTTGCCCTCGTCGTCACCGTCGATCCGGCGCATGCGACCAAGAGCGTGCCGCCCAACGTGCAGCGCTTCATCAACCTGTTCCTGTCCGACAACATTCTCGGCGGCGGCGACGTCAAGCCCGAGCCCGGCTTTCGCGGTCATTACGCGAGCTTCGACATGAAGGATCATGACGAGGTTACGCACATCAACATCGACAAGATGGAGGATGTGCACGCCCAATTGGTCACCATGATCAGCCAATTGTCGCAGACCTCGGCCACTGCCGAGGCCGACCCGGTGCCGCTGCGCTACTTGGTGCCGCCGAAAGCCTCCGTGGAGTTGTGGGACAGCGGCACTGCACTGGCAGTGCGGCCGGGCGAGACCCTGGACCAGATCGCCACCAATTATCGCGTTCCGCTCTGGGCTCTGCAGCAGTCCAATCGCGGCCTTGCCGCCCAGCCGCTGGTCCCAGGCCAGCGCATCATCCTGCCACGCCATCTGCTGCCGCAGGTGGCAAGCCAGCCGCCGCAGCTGCCGTCGGAAGCCCAGGTCAGGCGCTGAGCGCTTCAGCCCGGCGGCAGGAACGGAATGATCATCGGCACGCGCTGCCGGTAGGTGACGTAATCCGGCCCGAGCTCCTGAGCGAGGAAGACCTCTTCCATCTTCGCCTTCCAGGCCATCCCGAGCGAGATCAGGACGGCGCCGAGCACGGCGGTCACCGTGCCCACCGCGATGCCGGTGGCGATCATGCCGAGGATCAGCCCGGTATAGATGGGGTGACGGACCATGCCGTAGGGGCCGGTATCGATCACCTTGTGGCCTTCCTTGTGGGTGATCGCGTTGGACCAGAAGCGACCGAGATGGATGCGCGCCCACCAGGTGAAGGCGATGCCGGCCAGGGTCACGACGGTCAGCAGGTAGACGCCGGTCTCGCCGGGATTCCAGAACGGCTTCTCGCCGAGCAGGCGCGAGGTCCACGGCGTGAACAGGATGCCGCCGAGCACGATCAGCGCGTGATAGCGGCTGGTCTTGATCACCGTCACATGCTTTCGGGTCTGCCCCGACCAGAACGAGGCGCCGACCCAGCTCGCGAGCCAGATCAGCCAGATGATGGCAAGCAGCGAGGTGGGCCAAGTGGTGGTCCATCCGCTGAACGCAAACGACGAGATGGGGCTGGCATCGCCGGACATGTCTTGGAACCGTTGTGAGACCTGGGACCGGCTGCTCTTAGCTATTCGGCCGCGGTGCGAAAAGGGTGTTGTTTGTCGTCGAGCCGCCTTCGCGGCTCGGAATCGAGCAGAAAGGCGATCGTCTCGCGCAAGCTCGGCTCGATCGGGCGCGGGGCGTAGCCGAGCTCGCGCTTGGCCCTGTCGATCGACAGATCCGAGGCCGCGCGGGCAATCCGCACCCCCTCGGCGGTGCCGGACGGGCAGCGCTTGGTGAGGTGATCGGAAACGAACTCGAGCATGCCCGCCGACAGCTCGGCCAGCCGGCCGGGCACGGCGACCGCGACATGCTTGCGGCCGCTGATCGTCGCCATCAGATCGAGGATGAGGCTGAGGCGCAGGCTCTCGCCGCCGAACACGTAGCGGCCGCCGACCCTGCCGCGCTCCATCGCCAGGATCAGGCCCGCCGCGACGTCGCGGACGTCGACCAGGTTGACGATGAAGTCGAGGTAGAGCTGGACCCGGCTGTCCAGGAAGTGGCGCAGCATCTGCGACGGCGGTGTCAGGTTGCTGTCATGCGGGCCGATCGGCATCGTCGGCGTGCCCACGACGACGGGGAAGCCGTCCGCGGCGGCTGCCATGGCGCGAGCCTCGGCGAGCGCCTTCGAGCGCGTATAGGCGCCCGGCATCGCGTCGGCCGGAGGTGCGGTCGGCGCCGAGGCGGCGCCGGTCGAGCCCGGATAGTCGAACAGGATCGATTCCGTCGAGCAGTGCAGGAACCGGCGCACCCGGCCGGCACGCGCCGCCGCCAGCACGGTCTCGGTGCCGACGCAGTTGACGCGAAAGAAGTCCTCGCGGTCCGGCATCCACATGCCGGGCAGTCCGGCCAGATGATAGACCTGATCCGCGCCGGCGACCGCCTGCTTCACCAGGCCCGCATCGAGCACCGAGCCTTCGATGTACTCGACGTCAGCGATCATGTGGCTGGGGCAGCGAATGTCGAGCACACGCACCTCGGCGCCCCGCGTCGTCAGCGCAGAGACGAGGTGATGGCCGATGAAACCGCTGCCGCCGGTGACGAGGACTTTCATTTAGGGACGCGAGTGCTGATCGCCTTGAAGCCGGTCCGATGCGAGCCGATCCGGCGACCAGTTCGGCGCGATGAGGTCGGCCACCGAAGGCCGCAGACCCAACGCCATGTACAATTTCGCCATCACGAACATCGGACCGAGAAAGAGATGCGCCGGATGATCCAGCAGAGATGGATTGTTGCGCTCGAACACCTTGTGGCCCACGGCCTGCGAGACGAAGCCGAAGATGATGAGCGCGGCAAACAGCGCCCAGAAGGCGACACCATGGACGTGATCGGCGATCATCATGGCCGCAGCAAGGAACAGCACGGCGAAGGCGAGGATGCCGGCCCCGAGTGCGGCATCGAGCAGCAGCCAGTAGAGCAGGACGGGCAGCGCCAGCACGGCGCCGAGGCCGATCCGGATGCCGAGCGCGTCGAAATGCCACAAGCTCAGGGGCAGCACGGCGCCCAGGAACAACAGGATGATCCCGAACACATGCATTAGGCCGTTGCGCGGATCGCGATGATATTCGACGTAGTCGACCATCTGGCGTCGGAACATGGCGTTCATGGCTGGCTCGCTCGTCAATGAGATCGACCGCCGCTCAATCGACGGCCGCAAAGAGGGGGCTATACCATCAAGCGGCTGCATCGACAAACCCGGCAATCGCGGCCCGGCGGCATCGCCGGGCAGAGCGCCGACTTGAAAACGGGTTCCATTCGCGCCGGCCGGAGAGCGCACCGGCAACCTGCTGAAACAACAGTCGCACCGGCAGCGCTCCGGGTTCATGGCCTCCGCGCAGGTCCCAATTGCATCAATTGCGATGCTTGCGGGGGGCCTGCCTGCTGGGCGTCGCCGGAGCAGGGGGCGGAGGCGGCGCTGCGGCCTCTTCGACGGTTTTTGCGATCGGGATGACCTGGATCTGCTGATTGACGGCGGCGGTCGGCTTGGACGGGTCAAGCAACTGCTCCTCGCCAAGTCCGATCGATTGCAGCCGCTTGACCGAGATCTTGAAGGTGTTCGCCAGGATGTCGCGGATCGCGTCGGCGCGGCGCTGGCTCAGGATGACATTCGACTCGCGCTTGCCGTTGGCTTCGACGTGGCCGACGATCAGGAACGTGTAGGGCAGGAGGTCGGAATACACCATCGCATCGGCGATCCGCCCGACGGCTTGGTATGATTCCGGACGCACGATCGGGGTGTCCACGTCGAATTGGATGTCGACGTTCAAGGCCGGCAGATTCATCAGCTCCGGCGCGATCGGCGGACGCTTCTGCGGCGGTGGCTCGTTGCGGCTGCGGATCCTGGAGCGCTCCTGGGTCTGCTGCTTCAGCGCCGGCAGATCCAGCGTGGGCGCGGTTTCGAAGCGGCCGAGCTGGCGCACGATGTCCTCGCGACTCACCTCCTGCGACCATACGGGCGCGCTCGCGGCCGCCAGCGAAGCCGCGATCAGCCCTGACAGCAGTGATCTCGCTGCCCGCCGCATCAGCGATACCCCGCTTCGCCCATCGCCTGCTGACACCGCGCGCTCACACCGTTGGTCGTCATCAGGCACGGGATCGATTTGCTGGTCTCCTTCGTGGAGCCGCCGCACAGCTTGACGATCTCGCGCTGGCAGGCATTGGCGACCGTGACCCGCGCGGCGATCCGCTTCTGGATCGCCTCGAACGCCTTGAAATAGGTTGCCTTGCACTGCGCGGAGACCACGTCCTGGTTGCGCGAGAGGCATTCCTTGAGGCGGTTGGAGTCGAGGTTGACGCCGCGGCAATTGGCGGTGATGTCAGCGCCGCAACTGGACGCGATCAACCCCGCGGAGTCGCCAAAGCTCATCGTCTGCGCCGCCGCCAGCGAGGGCACACACAGCGCGACCGCAACACTCAACAGAATGTATCCTCGGACCATGATTGCATCTCATACGATGCACGCTGCCATGGTCAAGGCCAAACAACGGCGAAGTGTGAAGCTCGATTGCGACGCGCGGCAACGGCCGCCCGGCGGCGCGGCCGTCGCGCCGGATCACGCCCGCTGGACGAAGCTGTCGACGACGTGCTTCTCGCCGGCCTTGTCGAAGGCGATGGTCAGCTTGTTGCCGTCGATCTTGACGACGCGGCCATAGCCGAACTTCTGATGGAAGACGCGGTCGTCGAGCGTGAATTCCGACGTCGTGCCGGTGGATTTCGCCACCAGCTCGCCCTCGATGGTCATCGGTCCGCGCTTGCCGCGGCCGAAATGACCGCCGAACGGATCACGGCCCGAGAACGGCGATGGCTCTTCCTTGAAGCCGCCCTCCGACGAACCGCGCGCTGCGCCCGGCCGACGTGCCTGCGCGCGCTGCCAGCCGGGCGTGGAATAGCTCGAACCAAACGATTCCACGTTGTCGAAGCGCGACGGGCCGTAGCCGCCCGCACCGCCCCAGCCCGAGCCCCCCTTCGATTCGGTGATCTCGACGCTCGCCGCGGGCAGCTCGTCGAGAAAGCGCGACGGGATCGTGGTGGTCCAGGTGCCGTGGATGCGGCGATTGGTGGCGAAATAGATCTTGGCGCGACGCCGCGCGCGGGTCAGGCCGACATGGGCGAGGCGGCGCTCCTCTTCCAGCCCGGCGCGGCCCTGCTCGTCGAGCGTACGCTGGCTCGGGAACAGCCCTTCCTCCCAGCCCGGCAGGAACACGTTGTCGAATTCCAGCCCCTTCGCCGAGTGCAAGGTCATCAGCGACACCGCTTCCTCGTCGGCGGCGCCCTCGCGGTCCATCACCAGCGAGATGTGCTCGAGGAAGCCGTGCAGGTTCTCGAACTCCTCCATCGAGCGGACGAGCTCCTTGAGGTTGTCCAGTCGCCCGGCCGCATCGGCCGAGCGGTCCTTCTGCCACATCTCGGTGTAGCCGCTCTCGTCGAGCACGATCTCGGCGAGCTCGGTGTGCGACGTGACCTCGCGCTGGGCGCGCCAGCGCTCGAACTGCAGGATCAGCCCGCGCAGCGAGCCGCGTGCCTTCGGCTTCAGCTCGTCGGTCTCGACCACCGCGCGCGCCGCCTCGAACAGCGGGATGCGGCGCTTGCGCGCGTGGTCGTGCAGCATCTGCACGGTGGCGTCGCCGAGCCCGCGCTTGGGCACGTTGACGATGCGCTCGAAGGCGAGATCGTCGGCCGGCGAGTTGATGACGCGCAAGTAAGCCAGCGCATCGCGGATCTCGGCGCGCTCGTAGAAGCGCGGGCCGCCGATGACGCGATAGGGCAGGCCGAGCGTGACGAAGCGGTCCTCGAACTCGCGCATCTGGTAGGAGGCGCGCACCAGGATCGCGATGTCGTTAAGATGCTCGCCCTGGCGCTGCAGCTCCTCGATCTCCTCGCCGATGCCGCGCGCTTCCTCCTCGGAATCCCAGGCCCCCGTCACGGTGACCTTCTCGCCTTCGACGTCCTCGGTGTGCAAGGTCTTGCCGAGCCGGCCTTCGTTGTGCGTGATCAGATGCGAGGCGGCGGCGAGGATGTGCCCCGTGGAGCGGTAGTTGCGCTCCAGGCGAATGACCTTGGCGCCGGGGAAGTCGTGCTCGAAGCGCAGGATGTTGTCGACCTCGGCGCCGCGCCAGCCATAGATCGACTGATCGTCGTCGCCGACGCAGCAAATGTTTTTGGGAGGAGACGCGGAGCTGGGCGCAGCAACACCCGTCTCGTCATTACCGGGCCGACGCGCAGCGTCGTGACCCGGTGATCCATCTTCTTCCGAAGACGCGATGGATTGCCGGGTCGAGCCCGGCAATGACGAACCAGAGGACGACGGCGCCTGCGACAGCAGGCGCAGCCACAGATATTGCGCGACGTTGGTGTCCTGATACTCGTCGACCAAGATGAACTTGAACCGGCTCTGGTACTGCCGCAGTACGTCCGGGTTCTCGCGGAACAGCCGGATGCTCTCCAGCAGCAGGTCGCCGAAATCGGCGGCGTTGAGGATCTTCAGCCGTTCCTGATAGCTCGCATAGAGCTTGCCGCCCTTGCCGTTGGCGAACACGGCGGCCTCGCCCGAGGGCACCTGGGATGGCGCCAGGCCGCGGTTCTTCCAGCCGTCGATCAGCCCGGCCAGCATGCGCGCCGGCCAGCGCTTGTCGTCGACGTTCTCGGCCTGCAGCAACTGCTTGAGCAGGCGGATCTGGTCGTCGACGTCGAGCACGGTGAAGTTGGACTTGAGCTGCACCAGCTCGGCATGGCTGCGCAAAATGCGGCCGGAGATCGAGTGGAAAGTGCCGAGCCACGGCATGCCCTCGACCGCCTGTCCGAGCATCTCGGCAAGCCGCGTCTTCATCTCGCGCGCGGCCTTGTTGGTGAAGGTCACCGACAAAATCTCACTCGGCCGTGCGCGCCCCTGGCTCAGGATATGCGCGATGCGCGTGGTCAGCACCCGGGTCTTGCCGGTGCCTGCGCCGGCGAGCACCAGCACCGGGCCATCGAGCGTCTCGACCGCCTCGCGCTGCTCCGGATTGAGGCCCGCCAGATAGCGCGCCCCACCGGTCGCGGCGGCGCGGGCGCGCGCGGCGATGCCGCCGGCGACGGGCTGGTGGTCAGGCGCAGGAAAAGGGCTCACGCGGTTGGGCTCGGTCATCAGCGAATCAGTCTCGTCCCTCTGATGGCATCATACGACGGCATCACGAGGTCTGCAGGAAGGAGCCCTCATAGCAGGGATTGACGGCTATATGGGGCCGGCGGGGGCGTTTTACAGCCCTAAATCGGGGCAGACGGACGCCGCTCCAGCCTCCATGGGCGCTTGTTCCGGCCAATCGCGAATTTTTAGCGGCCCGCGCGCCCGGAACCTTTGTTCCGAGCCACGATTGTCCTGGCAACGGCGCAAGCTCCGCGTCGCTTTGAACCGCAATCGAGAGACAGAGGTCGTGTCATGTTAGGCTGGGTTGTCACCTTCCTGGTTATCGCATTGATCGCCGGCATCCTCGGCTTCGGCGGCATCGCTGGTGCGTCGATCGAGATCGCCAAGATCATCTTCTTCATCGCCATCGTGCTGTTTCTGGTTTCGGCCGTCGTGGGCCTCGCCCGCGGCCGCAGCCGCGTGTAGTCGGCCTCATCCCTGAGGTCGGCGAAGGGCGCAGTGCCTCGCAAGAGGTGCTGCGCCCTCTGCGTCTTGGGGAGGTGTCAGGCCGGCGCAGTCAGCGCGACCTGCACCTTGGCGAGCGCGGGATCGAGCGCAACGGAGGCGAGGCGCGCATCGTTGGAGAGCGCGGTCAGAGTGAGCGTCTGGTCCTGCACGCGGAAGATCCGGCACAGCGTCGTCGCCTCGGAGGCGTCGCGCAGCATCACCGACAACGGCGCGATGTGGGTCTCGTCGGCGATCTTCTCCGCCACCAGCGCAAGCCGCGTCGCCGCTGCCGCAAGCTGCTCGGTGCGGTGGGCAGTCGTATTGGCCGCAAGCGGCAGGCCTTCCTCGTTGGTGAGCAGCACGGTTTGGAAGCGGCCGACTTCGGCGATGCGGTCGAGCAGCGGCACCAGCTCGCGGCGCCGGCCGGGCCGGCTCGCGAGCTGCGCCAGATCCAGCGAGATACGCTCACGCTCGACCAGCGGCGCCAGCACATCCTCGATCGCGCTGCGCAGGCTGGTCTCCCGCTCGATGGCGTCGTGGCTGCTCTGCTCTTGCAACTGGTCGAGGCTGGCCGCCTGTATTTGCACCTGCCGCCGCAACAGCTCGCGGGACAGCGCGCCCTGGCGGGCGCCGAACAAATAGCCCGAGGTGAGCAGGAGAATGGCGGCGCCGAGGCCGCTCACGATGGCATAGATCGTCATGGTCGCTTCGTCGCTGTGAGTTGACTGCAATCGTCGACGCCCGCAATGCGCAGCACGGCCTTGCGGTCGCCCGCGACCGCCTGGGCATCGCCGCGCGCCTCGCCGGCGCCGGCCGCGCGCACCGACATCCGCTGCGCGGAGAGCCCCTCGCGCTTCAACTGGGCCGCGATCTCCTTGGCGCGCGAATAGCTCAGCAGCACGTTCAGATCCTCGGTGCCGCTGGCGTCGGTATGGCCCTCGATGATGATGGTCGCCTCACCGTGGCGCGCGAGCGCGCGTTGCAGGATCGCCAGCGACCGCTTCATGTCGGCAGGGTTCGGTCGCGCGCTGCCGCGCTCGAAGCCGACCGCTAGCGGGGCGAAGCACTCGGCGGGGGGCTTCGTCGTGCCCTGGGGCTCCGGGGGCGCTGCCGGGGCGATCGGCGGAGTTGGTGGCGCGATCACGACGGGAGCGATTGCGGGCGGCGTCGGCGGCGCGATGATCGGCGCCGGTTCGACGATCCGCGCCTCCCGTTGCTTGGGCGCCGCGTCGGCAACGCGGTCGTCGCGCTGCGGCACGGCCGTCACCGGCATTGCGGCCGTCGCGATCGGCGGCGTGGCGGTGCTTTGCTGCCAGAGCGCTGCGGACATGACGGCGATCAGGGTGCCGGCGACGGCGAAGGCCGCGGCGAGCCAGATCGGCGCCTCCTCGCCGGCCACGGCGCACGCATCGACGCGCATTGCGGGCGACGGCGGAACGGAGTTCGGGGAAGGCGCCAGCATGTCAGCCCACGGGCACCTTGAATTTCGGCGTGATCAGGTCGATGCCGCATTCGAGCCCTGCGCACCACGCGATGAACTGGCGCGACATCGTCGCATCCGGAAACAGCGCGCCGTGCTGCGGGGCGATGATCTCGATGTCGAGCGTGCTGACCATCTGCGCCCACGCCTTCATGACGCGGTTGGAGACCATGTAGCGCCGGTGAAAGCCTTCCATGAAGCGCGTATGCGCCTTGAAGTCACGCACGACGGTGTAGTCGACGCCGATCGAGGCGCCGAGGTCGCCGCTGTAGAGGATCTTCGAGATCGGATCGTAGAGCTGGAAATTGCCCTCGCTGTGCAGGAAGTGCGCCGGCAGCGCGTAGAGCCTGCTGCCTGCGAGGTCGAATACCATGCCCTCGTCGGGAATCGGCTTCAGCCGGTGGGCGACGATGTGGTCGAAGCCGAAATGCGGCACGAAGCGGGTCCATAGCTCGGAGATGTAGGCGTCGGCATCGGTGGTCATCAGCCAGCCGTTGATCGCCGCGACGATGTCGGGGTCCTGGTGCGACAGAAACAGATATTTCAGCCGCCCGCCCGAGAGCTGGCTGAAGGTCTCGCTGAGCACCCTCGAATAGACCTTGTGGCCGCCGGGATCGAGCAGCATGCCGACGCGGTCGTGGATGATGAGATGCTGGTTCGCCTGCACCGCGAGATCGCCGGCGCCGAAATCCTCCAGCAGGATGTTCTTGTGAACGCCGTCGTCATAGAGGACGGTATTGGCCATGAAACTACTCCCGCCGACGCCGCGTCGTCGCCGCGCGCCGGCTCATTGGACGACGGTGCGCTACAGCACCTTCTGCAGCGACCGGACGGCTTCGCGCATGTCGAAGAAGGTGAGCCCGAGCTTGCTGTTCTCGTTGGTGAGCGCGAGCAGCAGCGCGCCGCGGCCGGCGCTGACCAGCACGGCATAGCCGGACTCGCCGCGGATGATGACCTCCTGCAGATGGCTGCGGCCGAGCTCCATGGCGGCGCGGCCGCCGAGCGACAGCAAGGTCGCGGTCATGCCGGCGACCCGCGTCTCCTCCATGTCGGCCGCGAGCACGCTCGCGATCATCAGCCCGTCCTCCGAGATCAGCGCGCAGGCCTCGACCCCGAACGAGTCGCTCTGCAGCTTGCGCAGCACCCGGTTGATTTCATCGAGTCGTGACATCGGCTTCTCCTCGACGGCGCGCGGGGCAAACTTGGAATGAAACTGACTTTGAGCCATGGCGGGATCCTGGGTGTCATCTTGAGCTGTTGAAACGGAAGCGGTCGGAATGTCGGGGTGTGCAGCAATGGAGGAGGAGGGATGCAGCGCGTCGTCCGGGACCAGCGTCGTCGTTTGTTCCGGACTGCCGTCCGGCGCCGTCAGCGCGCGCGTTTCGATCGTATCAACCGCATCGTCGAGCGCGCGCTGCTCGGCCTTGATGCGTGAGCGCGAGACCGGCGGATCCATCGCCTGCAACTGGGTCACCAGCGCCTGGCGTGCCGACTGGTAGACTTCGGCGCGGCGCTCGGGGGAGGAATCCGGCAGATTCTCCATCGCGCGCGACAGCAGGATGAAGTAGTCGGCGGTGGTCACAGGAACGGCTGCCGCATCCTCATGCGGACCGTGCGCTCGGCTCAGCAGGCTTGCGAGGCGTCCCATCGCTCTCTCGTCAACTCTACGCAACTAACGATGCGTAAGGTTAGGTCGGCACAAGAGACGCGACGAATGATCTGAATCAAATTAACTAGATTCGGGACCAAGCTGCGCAATCCGGCCGTCAGGTCGACCAGGGTCGACCATCGTGCCGCCACGATTGCCATCGTTGCGCCCGATTGATGCCGCGTTCGGCGCAACTGCGCCTCTGTTGCAACCAGAATCAGCTACGATGACGGCGGCGAATTGCAGTACGGGGGAGGGCAATGTGAACGTCCGGGACTATGTGCGGCGCGATGCGACGGCGCTTGCCGCCGCGGTGAAGGGCGGCGAGACCAATACGGCGGAGCTGCTGCAGCTCGCGCTGGCGCAGCACGAGCTGGCCCAGCCGAGGACCAACGCCGTCTGCAGGCTGATGGAGCGCGAGGCCCGTGCGCAGCTCGCCAAGCCTGCCAACGGCCCGCTCACCGGCGTGCCGTTCCTGATCAAGGACTGCGCCCAGGACTATGCGGGCCTTCCGACGGCCTATGGCAGCAAGGCGCTGTCCGGTTTCGTCGCCGGCGAGCATGCCTCGGTCGTCAGGCGGTATCTCGAAGCCGGCCTCGTGATCTTCGGCAAGACCAACCTGCCGGAGCTCGCGCTGAAGGGCGTCAGCGACTCCCGCGCCTTCGGCCGCGTCAGCAACCCCTGGAATCCCGCGCATACGCCGGGCGGCTCCAGCGGCGGCGCTGCGGCGGCGGTCGCTTCGGGCGTCGTGCCGATGGCCGCCGGCAATGACGGCGGCGGTTCGATCCGCATTCCCGCCGCCTGCTGTGGCCTGTTCGGGCTGAAGCCGTCGCGCGGCCTGGTCTCGTCGGGCCCGGGCTTCGGCGAGTACTGGTTCGGCGCCTCCTGTGAAGGCGTGCTCTCGCGCAGCGTGCGCGACACCGCGCTCGCGCTCGACGTCATCGCGGGCAGTGAGCCGGGCGATCCTTTTCTCACCGCCGAGCCCGGCGTGGTCTACGCCAATGCGGTTGCCCACGATCCCGGCCGCCTGCGCATCGGCTACACGACGGCGTCGCCGATCGGCACGGAGGTGCACGCCGAAGCGAAGCTCGCGGTCGACAACGCGGTGAAGCTGCTGCAGGGCCTCGGTCACGAGGTCGAGGAGGCCACCCCCGACATCGACGGCGCCGCGCTCGCGACCTCGTTCCTGCACATCTATTTCGGCCAGGTCGCGGCGCTGGTGGCCGATGCGCGCGGCAAGGGCGCGAAGCGCGAGGAGTTCGAGCTGCTGACGCGGGTGCTGTCGACGCTGGGCGGCGCGATCTCGGCGGGCGCGCTGACCGCGCAGCTGCTGAAATGGAACGGCTTCGCGCGCGCGCTTGCCCGCTTCCATCTGCGCTACGATCTGCTGCTGACGCCGACGCTCGCGCATCCGCCGATCCGGCACGGCCAGGGCGATCCCTCGACCGCCGAGCAGACCCTGCTCGACATGCTCGACCGCATCGGCCTGCTCGGGCTGTTGACGCGCTCGGGCGTGCTCGACGGCATGATCGACAAGATCGCCCGCGACAGCCTGCAATACGTCCCGTTCACGCAGCTCGCCAATCTCACGGGCACGCCGGCGATGAGCGTGCCGCTGCACTGGACCGCCGACGGCCTGCCGCTCGGCGTGCAGTTCACGGGCCGGCTCGGCGACGAGACACGGCTGTTGCAGCTCGCCCGCCAGCTCGAGCAGGTGCAGCCCTGGTTCGACCGCTTGCCCGACTGGGTGGTGCAGAGCTGACGATCTCAGCGCTTGATGATGACCACTTCGAGATACTCCGACGGCACCACCATCGTGCCGTCCTCGGCGCGATTGAGCGTCCCGATCAGCGCCAGCATGTCGCGCTTGAGATCGGCCTGGCGGTCGCCATCAAGCGCAGCGAAGGCCTTGAGCACCGGACCATAGTAGGTCTTGAACACGTCGACGAAATGCTCAGGCGAGCGGTAGCGCATCGCGAAATGACGCCGATGGCAGCGAATGTCGGCGGCATCGGCGAACATCTCTCGGATGCGTGCCTCGGTGCCCCACAGCGCCGGCGATTTGGCGCCGGCGGGCGGTGGCAGATATTTGCCGAGCGTCTTGAACAACTGGCCGATGAAGCCGTCGGGGGTCCAATTGGCCAGGCCGATCTTGCCGCCGCTGCGGCATACCCGGGTGAGCTCGGCGGCGGCGCGCTCCTGCCGGGGCGTGAACATCACGCCGAATGTCGAGACCACCACGTCGAACGTGCCATCGCCGAACGGAAGCGCCTCGGCATCGGCCTCCTGGAACTGCACGGACAGGCCGTCGGCGGCGGCACGCTGGCGACCGCGGTCGAGCAGGGCAGGCACGTAGTCGGTCGAGACGACTTTGCACCAGCGCCGC
Source organism: Bradyrhizobium sp. SZCCHNPS1003 (assembly GCF_032381555.1). Classification (NCBI taxonomy): domain Bacteria; kingdom Pseudomonadati; phylum Pseudomonadota; class Alphaproteobacteria; order Hyphomicrobiales; family Nitrobacteraceae; genus Bradyrhizobium; species Bradyrhizobium sp. SZCCHNPS1003. The sequence goes on along the minus strand of NZ_JAUHIU010000001.1, from coordinate 191,701 downwards.
GCCGCAGCCAATGTGACGTTGCCGTTGCCGGCGGCCACGTCGAGCACCTTCTGGCCGGCGCGGATGTCAAGCGCCTCGCAGAGTTCCTCGCCGACGATCTGCAGCGTGTTGCCGACGATGGCGTAGTCGCCGGACGACCACGCGCTGTGCTGGCGTGCCTTGAGCGCGGTGAAATCCGGCTCTGCGGTCACGCCGGCCTGAATTGCAGCTGATGCGGTCATGATGGTCTCCTCCGGAGAATGCAGCGCTGTTGCGCGCGCTGATGTGTGGAGACGTACGCGGCAGGGCTCGGGCAGCGCTATCCAGATCGCGACACGGCCATCCGGATCGTGAACTTTTCGAGCGCCGCCGATGACCCATAGGCAATTGGACGTCGTCGCATGATGGACGGAGATCAGGTTCCCCTGGCGGCGCGGCAGCCTTTGCCACGCAGCGTACGCCGCGCGCTCGAAGCGATGCATGACGACCTCGGGCGGCGCTGGACGCTGGCCGATCTGGCGAAGATTGCCGGCGTTTCCGGACGGACCTTGCAGCGCCAGTTCGTCAGGTCGATCGGCCGGTCGCCGCAAATGGTCCGGCAGGAGCTCGGCTACGCGCGCGCCCGTGTCGAGTTTCTGCAGGGGCGCGCCGGCGAGAAGGTGATGGACGTCGCTCTGCGCTGCGGCTTCCCGCATTACGGCCGCTTCGCCGCCGGCTATCGTCGCTGCCACGGCGAGACGCCGTCGGAAACCCTGAGGCGGCAGGCGGTCTTGATGGCGCAGCTCGCCGCGTCGCGCACCACCATTGCGCCGGTACGCGACCGGCCGACCATCGCCTTCGCCATGATCGCCACCGATCCGAGCGTGCGCGAGCTGGCGGACGACCTCGCGGCCGAGCTCACGCTGGCGCTGACCCGCGCGGGATTTGCCGTGACGACCCAGCCGCGCGCGGCGCGCTACCGCATGAACGCGTCGCTCCACGGTCGGGATGGCGCGTCACGGCTGCTGCTGCAGCTGATCGACCAGGACAGCGGCGGGCTGATATGGGCGCATCGCGGCGAGGTCATGCTGCGGTGGGAGGCCGACAGTCACGAACGGTTGGCCGCCCGCGTGGCGGCATCGCTGCTGCAAAGCCTGCGCCGCGCCGAGATCGATCGGGCGCTGCGCAAACCGGACGAGGATCTGACCGCGCAGGATCTCGCGCTGCGCGCCATGCCCGGCGTGCTGTCGCTCGACGCCGACGGCAACCGCAGTGCGCTCGAGCTGCTGCATCAGGCCATCGCCCGCGATCCCCGTCATGCCCTGGCCACGGCGCTCGCGGCCTGGGCCTACGGCCAGCGCGCGGTCTATCATTTCGGCACCGCGCCCGGGCAGGATCGGCAGCTTGGTCGCGCCCTGGCGCAGCGCGTGCCGACCGAGCTCGCGGATGCGACCGTGCTGTGCGTGCTCGGCAATGCGCTCACCCTGCTGGATGAGCTCGCCGAGGCCGAGCAGGTGGTGGGCCGGGCGCTCGCGCTGGATGGCGGTGCCGCCTGGGCCTGGAGCCGCAGCGGCTGGCTCGATGTCTATCGCGGCGATGCCGCGTCGGCGATCGAGCGCTTTCGGATTGCGCTGGATCTCGCGCCGCAGGACCCGCTCGCCTTCAACGCCCTCATTGGAATCGGCTGCGCGCATTTCGCCGCCGGCACCTACGCGGAGGCGGCGCGCTGGCAGCAGCGCGGCCTGCGCGAGCATCCGTCGTCGCTGTGGGTGCACCGGACCATGTGCCCGTCCCACGTGCTGGCGGGTGAGCGGCCGGAAGCCCTGCGCAGCCTGCAGGCGCTGCGTGCCGGCTATCCGGACCTGACCCTGGCCGAGGTCCAGCGCGGCATGCCGCCGCTGCCGGACGCCTATTCGGCCCGGGTATTCGAGGGATTGTCCGACGCCGGCCTGCCGGCGTAGCGGCGGCCGGTCACCGTCATCTCTTCGGCATGCCGATGGCGCGGCCGAGCCCGTCGGGCCGCGGTAGCGTGGCATGCGCCTGCAGCACGCGGGCGATGTTGGCCTGGATGTCCGGCGGAAACGGCGCGACCTTGCGCTTGGTCATGTCGATGTGCACCGACATGTTCTCCGAGGTGGCGGAGACCCAGCCTTCCTCGGCATGGCGCAGCTCCTCGAAGGTGTGCAGCCGCTTCTCGTCGGCGGCGATCAGCCAGACCGCGACCACAACGGGATCGCCGAGATGAATCTCGCGCAAATAGCGCACGTGGCATTCGGCGGTGAAGGTCGAGCCCTGGCGCTCCGTCATGTAGGCAGGTCCAATGCCGAGCTCGGCCCAGATCTGGTCGATCGCGCGGTCGAACATCACGTTGTAATAGGCCATGTTGAGGTGGCCGTTGTAGTCGATCCATTGCGGCTCGATCTGCATGACCTGTGACAGAAACGGTCCGGCGCCTTGCGCTGCGGGCACTGCATTATCGCTCATCGGCTCTTCCGTTTGCTCCCTTGACCCCTTGATCGTCCTTTGTCACGGTCCGCCCAACTCTCGGAGGAAGCAGTGGCGACGACGATCCCCCATCACGATTTGAAGCGGCCCGCGCCGGAGGCGCTGAAAAGTGCGCTCGACGCGCTCGCGGCCCGCTTCGGCAACAGGCTTATCACCTCGCAGGCCGTGCGCGAGCAGCATGGCCATACCACGACCTGGCTGCCGACGCAGCCGCCGGATGGCGTGGTGCTGGCGCAGGAGACGGCCGACATCCAGGACGTCGTCCGGATCTGCGCGCCACTGGGTGTGCCGATCATTCCGTTCGGCACTGGTACCTCGCTGGAGGGCCAGGTCAATGCGCCGGCCGGCGGCATCTGTATCGACATGCGCGACATGAACAAGGTGCTGGAGGTGCACGCCGAGGACCTCGACTGCGTGATCCAGCCCGGCATCACCCGCAAGACCCTGAACGAATATCTGCGCGACCAGGGCCTGTTCTTCCCGATCGATCCCGGCGCCGACGCTTCGCTCGGCGGCATGGCCTCGACGCGGGCTTCCGGCACCAATGCCGTGCGCTACGGCACCATCCGCGAGAACGTGCTGGCGCTGAAGGTCGTGCGCGGCGATGGCGAGATCATCAAGACCGGCACCCGCGCCAAGAAGTCCGCCGCCGGCTACGATTTGACGCACCTGTTCATCGGCGCCGAGGGCACGCTCGGCATCATCTGCGAGATGACCATCCGCCTGCGCGGCATCCCGGAGACGATCGCCGCGGCGTCGTGCTCGTTCGAGACCGTGCGCGGCGCCTGCCAGGCGACGATCCTCGCGATCCAGACCGGCATTCCGATGGCGCGCATCGAGCTGCTCAACGCCGCGCAGGTCAGGGCGTGCAACGCCTATTCCAAGCTGACCTTGCCGGAGACGCCGCTGCTGCTGCTCGAATTCCACGGCAGCGCGGCCGAGGTCGCCGAGCAGTCGAAGAACTTCGCCGAGATCGCGCGCGAGTGCGGCGGCGGCGACTTCGCCTGGACCACCAAGCCCGAGGACCGCACCAAGCTCTGGCAGGCGCGTCACGACGCCTATTGGTCGGTGAAGGCGATCCGGCCCGGCGTCGGCGTGGTCGCGACCGATGTCTGCGTGCCGATCTCGCGGCTCGCCGATTGCGTCACCGAGACCGAGGAGGATCTCGCGCGTCTCAAGCTGACCTCGCCGATCGTCGGCCATGTCGGCGACGGCAATTTCCACTGCTCCTTGATGTGCGATGTCGACGATGCCGATGAGATGGCGCGCGGCGACGAGTTCATGCATCGCCTCGTCGAGCGCGCGCAGGCCATGGACGGCACCTGCACCGGCGAGCATGGCATCGGCCAGGGCAAGCAGAAATATCTCGAGTCCGAGCTCGGCCCGGAAGCGCTCGATGCGATGCGCGCGGTGAAGCAGGCGCTCGATCCGCAGAACATCTTCAATCCCGGCAAGATCATCCCGGCGCGCTGATTGGCAATCCAAGCCGAGCTGAGTTTCGGATTTGGGTCCGGCGCGCAGGGCCGCTGCTGACATCTCCCTCCATGCGGGGAGATGTCGGATCGCGTGACGATTCGCCAAATAGAAAATGCCGCCGCGTTCGACACGCGGCGGCATTTTGTTTCCGTTCAGATCAACGGCAGACGCGGCGCGGTCCCCACGGGGTCGGCCGCACCCAGCAGGTGCGCGGGCCGAAGCCGCCATAGCCATAGGGGCGATAGACGCGCGGGGCGGGCCGGCAACGGCCCCAGCGGTCCGGGAACCAGCCGGGACCGCAGCCGCCGGCGACGCGCTCGACATTGCTGTCCGGAGCAGCCGGCTGGGCCGGCAGCGTGAAGGCCTGCGCGGCCGACGCGCCCAACATGACGGTCGCGGCGAGCAGGGCGGAGGTGAACAGATTGCGCATTGCAGTGCGGTCCTCTCGTTGGTTTCGAAGCAGTGTAGTCCTTAGACGTCGTCGGACAGGTTTTGGTTTCGCAATTTTCTCGACGCCGCGAAACCTCTTCCTGGTACCACAGAGATCTCCATGACACCGATCGCGCGATGCAGCTCTGCTGATCATGTGGCGCATCGCTGCAGTTTGGTCGCCGTCGTGCGGTGTTCTAGCAGACATTCGCTGCAAGGAACATGAACGATCAGCGACGCGTCCTGCTGGCTTTCGTCGCAGGCGGCATCATTTGCCGCCTTGCTGCGCCTTTGCGTCCTTCAGCGCCGTCCTGCAGCCGTCGGAGAGCTTGTCGAACTTCTCGATCATGCATTGCTTGATGCGGCCGCCGCCCGGCATGATTCCAGTACAGAGCGTACGCACATCGTCGCCGCAGGCCTGGCGCATGGCGCTCCTGTCCTGAGCCTGGGCGGCGGTGCTGGAGATGACTATCAACAGCAGCGGAAGCAGCTTGTGCATGATCGATGATTCCTCTCTCGCCGCGGCCGACGCGCCGGGCCTCGTGAGGCGGTTGTCTCGCCGATGAATTTAGCGGGCATATGTCGACCGTCGCCGCAACGTGTAACGGTTTGTATCACGAGGTCACTGCGCAGAGCGCAAGCGTCCGCTTGCCCCGGAGTCGTCGTCGACCACGGCGGCGCTCGTGCCGCCATTCCCTCAAGCGTGCACATCCGAGGCACTGCTGCGCAGCTTCCGCAGCGCGTGATCGACGCTGTGGAACACGCGATCCCGCGGCAGCACATCGTACAGGCCGAACCGTTCGAAGGCTTCCTGGGACCGCAGCGACTCCAGCCGCGCCACCGCGAACACGATACCGGTCTCGTTGCAGATATGGATCACGTCGCGCAGGGTCTGCGCGGCGGTGAAATCGATCTCGACGATGGCGCTGGCCTCGAACACCACCAGCCGCGGCTTGCGGCTGCGCAGCAGGCGCTGCATGTCGGCGCGGAACGTCGCTGCATTGAGGAAGCTGAGCGGGGCCTGGAAGCCGACCACGGCGATGTCGGACAGCTCCTCGCCCTTGATCTGCGGATGCGCCGGCCACCAGATCGTCGTGTCCGGCACGCGCTGGAAGGCGATGAGGTGGGCGCGTGTCGTGCTCCAGATGCCGTGCAGCAGCGACAGCGCAATGCCGAGCGCGACGCCCTGCTCGATTGGCAGCGCGACGATCGCCACCGCGGTCGCCAGGATGAGCAGGAACTCGCCCTTGGACGCGCGATAGACGCTTGTGATCTGCGCGACGCGGATGATGCGTAGTGCGACGAACAGCAGCACGCCGCCGAGCGCCGCTTCCGGCACATTCGCAAGCAGTCGGGCTCCGAACAGCACGAGCAGCAGCACGATCGCGGCGGCGAGCAGGCCCGCGACCTGGGACCGGCCGCCGGTCTCGACCACGATGCCGGTGCGCGGCGGACTGGCATTGACCGGAAACGCGCCGAACAATCCGGCGAGCAGGCTGCCGGCACCGGCGCCGAGGAAGTCGCGGTCGACATCGGCCGACCGATCGGGATCGGAAGGGAACGAGCGCGTCGTCGCCGATGTCTGCACCATCACCACGACCGCGATCAGGAAGGCGAGCGGGATCAGCTTCGCCCATTGTTCCGGTCCGATCAGCGGCACGGACGGCATCGGCACCGTGCCGGCGATCTCGCCGATGACGGGCACGCCGCTCCCGGCCGACACCACGAACAAGGTCGAGGCCGCGAGCGCGATCAGCGCGCCGGGTATGCGGGCGCTGATCCGCTCGCAGACCGTGATGGTCGCGAGCACGCCGAAGCCGATGAGCATCGTGTACGCGTTGGCCTTGCCGAGTTCGCCCGCCAAGGTGGCGATCCGCGCCAGCGTTGGCCCGCTCGGTGACGGCAGGCCGAGCACGCCCGGCAATTGCGAGACGATGATGTGCACGGCGATGCCGGCCAGGAAGCCCACGGTGACCGGCACCGACAGCACGTTGGCGATGCCGCCGAGCCTGAAGCCGCCGGCCAGCACCAGCATGACCCCGACCAGCAGCGCCAGCGCCGCGGCCAGGCTGCCGTATTCGGGCGTGCCGCTGGTCGCGAGCAGCGCCAGGCCGCCGGCGAAGATCGGCGTGATCGTGGAATCGGCGCCGCAGGACAGGAAGCGGTTGGCGCCGAACAGCGCGAACCCCAGGGATCCCGCCATGAAGGCGAAGAAGCCGGTCTCGGGCGTGAAGCCGCCGAGCTTGGCGGTCGCCATCTGCTCGGGAATCGCGATCGCCGCCAGCGTCAGCCCGGCGGCGAGATCGGCGGGCAGGGCGCTGATCCGCCAGCCTCGCAGGGAGCGGAGCATCGGCCAATGATGATTGCCGTCGTGGCGTGGTTGCTCGCTCATGTCGATGTCTCCGAGTGCATCGCGGCCGAGCTGTTCGTCCGCTCACGCAAGATCGCGATCCCAAGGTGGCTCGGGCGCGAACGCCGCGGCGAGGTGGTCGATGAAGGCGCGCACCTTGGCCGATGGCGTGCGATCCGGCAGGTAGACGGCATGCACCGCCAGCAGGTCCGAGGGCGGCACGTCGAGCGTCAGCGGCACCAGCCGTCCTGCGCGGATCTCGTCGCCGACGATGAAGGTCGGCTGGTAGATCACGCCCTGTCCGGCCAGGGCGGCGGCGAGCAGCGCATCGCCATTGTTGGCGCGCAGATTGCCGCTCACGGTGACGTCGACCGCCGCCTTGCCGCCCATGCGCCAGCGCGACGGGCCGGCCGCCGCCAGCGTATAGCCGAGGCAGTTGTGGTCGGCGAGATCGGCCGTGGTGCGCGGCGTCCCATGGGCGGCGAGATAGGACGGCGCCGCGCAGACCATCATCCGGCACGGCGCCAGCCGCCGCGCCACCAGGCTGGAATCCTTGAGCGTGCCGATGCGGATCGCGAGATCCCAGCCTTCCTCGATCAGGTCGACGAGCCGGTCGTTGAGGCCGAGCTCGACGCTGACGCCGGGATAGAGCGCGGCGAAGCTTGCAAGCAGCGGCGCGATCTGGCGCGTGCCGAAGGCGAGCGGGACATTGAGCCGCAACAGGCCGCGCGGCTCGACGCGGTCGGCCGCGATCGCGCTCTCGGCCGCTTCGAAATCGCCGAGCACCCGCTCGGCAAGGTCGAGATAGCGGCGTCCGGCCTCGGTGATGGTCAGCCGGCGCGTGGTGCGGTGAAACAGCTTGGTGCCGAGTCGCGTCTCCAGCGCTGCCAGATGTTTCGTGACCATCGTTGGCGACATGCCAAGCGCACGCGCGGCCGCCGACAGGCTGCCAGAACTGGCGATCCGCGACATCACTTCCAGTCCAGTCAGACGGTCCAGCATTCAGCCTCACTCGCCGGGTGTGAGGTGTCTCGCTAGCAGACTCGTGAGGTGCGGGGAATCGTCACTCTTGCGGACGGGGGCGGGGGTGGGCGTCCGTCATAACGATGGCGCGAATCAGTCGCGCTGCCTTCGCGTCATCGCACTGCAAGTGAAAAGATGTCGCAACAAATTCGGGTTCTCGCCGGTATCAGTTGCCGCGCCACAGTGCAGTCCCGAACAATGCCGCATTTGATCACTTCCTGACCCAAAGCGGGTCAACTTGGTGCCCGACTTCGTTTTCAGTTTCCGCCCCGCGCGAGCGCCTTCTGGGGATGCACTCGCTTGCACATGTATTGAGTTTGTGAGGATGGGTTGATGAAAGCAGTGTACACTCTTGCTGTTGCCGCCTGTGGCGTCCTGCTTGCCGGCACGGTCGCGCAGGCAGGAGATTTCAGGGTCCAGCGGCCCGTAGCAGTCTACGATGCCCCGTACTACAATTGGACCGGCTTCTATGCCGGCGCATTCGCCGGGGGCGCGCACGGGCTGTGGACCATCGACTTCTATCGCAACAACAATCACGGCCATGCCGAGGAGGGCGCTGATGGCGTGGCCTTCGGCCTCTATGGCGGCTACAATTATCAGTTCGCCAATCGCTTCGTGGTCGGCGCCGAGGTCGATCTCGGCCGGTCCACCGCGTCGCAGAGCAACGACATCTTCGACAACGATTCGTCCTACGCCAAATACGGCATGTTCGGCTCGGTCCGCGCGCGCGCCGGCTATGCGTTCGACCGCTTGCTGGTCTTCGGCACGCTCGGTGTCGGCATCGCCAACTTGACCAACAATATCCAAAAGGGCCGCAACGCCGGCGAGCAGGTGGTGTGGGAGGATCAGGTGAAAGCCGGCCTCACGACAGGCGTCGGTGTCGAATACGCCTTCACCAGCAACTGGGTCGGACGCGGTGAATATGTCTACACCGACTACGGCAACGTGACGCTGTTCAATCGCGACGGCAACCGTGCCGACTTCAAGAACGAACTCCACCTGATCCGCGTTGGCGCGAGCTACCGGTTCTGATCGGGAGCGGCGGCATGTGCCCCCGGTTTCCGGAGGCATGTCGGCGTCATGCAACGGTGGACGAACGGGGCGTCGGCATTCGAGGCGCCGTGGCGTCGGTGCGTAAGGCGGTACGTCCACGACGAACCGCCTGCCACCTCACCTCAATGGTTTGAGCTGTCTTTCCTGGCGGCCAGATTATCGTCTCCCAGGGAATGATCTATGTCTCGGCACTATCCATTGGGAGCCCGAGATGATCGATTCGCGCACTGCACCCTACGCCGCCCTGCTGCTTCGCCTGACGCTGGGTGGCTTGTTCCTGGCCCATGCCAGCCTCAAGCTGTTCGTGTTCAGCCCGGCCGGCACTGCAAAATTCTTCGGCAGCATCGGCCTGCCGCCCGAGCTCGCCTACCTCGTCATCACGGCCGAGATCCTCGCCGGCATCGCGCTGATCCTCGGCATCTACACCCGCTGGGTGGCGCTCGCCGCCGTGCCGATCCTGCTCGGCGCCATCTTCACCGTCCATGGCTCCGCGGGGTTCTTCTTCAACAATCCGAAGGGCGGCTGGGAGTATCCGGCGTTCTGGGCGGTGACCCTGGTGGTCCAGGCCCTGCTCGGCGACGGCGCCTACGCCCTCGGCGGCCTTCGGAGTAGCCTTGCCGGCGGCCAGCTCCGCAGCGCGCATTGATGGTGAGGGGCGGTTGCCCATCGCCCCAATCTCGATGTCATCCCCGCGAACGCGGGGATCCATAACCGCAGGGCGCTATTTGGGGCAGGTGAGACGACCAGTCTGTTCCAGCCGCGACATCACGCGGTATGGGTCCGGGTCGGCGCCCGAACGTCGCGATGCGACGCTCGGGCTTGCCCGGGACGACAGTTGTAGTTTGGGGCGCCACCTGAGATACCAATTGAACCAGGAGCCATGACATGACCCTGCCCAGCATCTTCCTGTCGCACGGCTCGCCGATGCTGCCGCTCACGGATTCGGCCGCCCGCGACTTCCTCGTCGGTCTCGGCCACAGCCTGCCGCGGCCGAAGGCGATCCTGGTGATCTCGGCGCATTGGGAGACCGACATCCCCACCGTCAATGCGGTCGCTGCCAACGAGACGATCCACGATTTCTATGGCTTTCCGCGTGAGCTCTATCAGTTGCGCTATCCCGCGCCGGGCGCGCCCGATCTCGCGCACGCCGTGGCGGCGCGGTTGCAGGCGGCCGGCCTGCCGGTCGGCATCGACCGCGCGCGCGGCCTCGATCACGGCGCCTGGGTGCCGCTGCTGCTGATGTATCCGCAAGCCGACATTCCGGTGCTGCAACTCTCGATCCAGACCGAGCGCGGTCCAAGGCATCATCTCGAACTCGGCCGCGCGCTGGCGCCTTTGCGCGAGGAAGGCGTGCTGATCATCGGCAGCGGCAGCTTCACCCACAATCTCGGCGAATTCCGCAAGCGCCGGCTCGACATCGACGACCCCGCGCCGTCCTGGGTGGTCGACTTCGCCGACTGGGTGCACAACGCCGCGATCGAAGGCCGCGTCGACGATCTCGTCGACTACCGCCGTCTCGCTCCGCATGCGCGCGACAACCATCCGACCGACGAGCACTTCCTGCCGCTGTTCGCAGCGATGGGCGCGGCCGGCGAGGGCGGGCGCGTCGAGCGCCTGCACAACAGCGCCAATTACGGCGTGCTGCGCATGGATGTCTATGCGTTCCATGGCGTCGACGAGGCGAGGGCAGCGGCGTGAGCCGCTGAACTCATTAGTTCTGCAATGTCCAAGCCGCCGTCATTCCGGGGGGATGGCCGCTCGCCTTGAACCCGAAATCTCGATATTGGCTGACGTCTTCTACTAATCACGAGCGATGGCGGAGCGTTGCCTGCCCGTCGGGTTACTATGTCGCAGGTGATTTCGCTTGTGTCGTCGGGCAAATCACCGCGATCCTTCCGCGCATCCCGCCTCACTTGCGGAGGGGCGTTGCGCGCGATCGTCACGACACGCGAGGCGGGGAGCGGTGGCCGCGAGAACTCGCAGCATGTCCTTTTCGATGTGCGGACGAACGATGCTCTTGCGGACGTGAAGTTGCAGGGTTCTGATACCTCGACGCTGGTATCACCGCGCAACGCGTGAAACGCGTTGTCGCGCATGGCGGCCAACAAGCCGAGCGCCAGGAAGCCTGCATATAAGCGTGAAGACCATCGCGCAGGGAGGGCCGGGTGATCTCGGCTGAACCTTGTATGGGGAGTAAGTTGTCAAGAGGGGCGTCGTTTGTTGGGGGCGGTCTTTGGCGCCAAGGAGAGGCGCGGTCAAGGCTGGCCGAAGGCCACCGCCGGAGGCGGCGCGTCAGCGGCCTTGAGCGCGCCGAGCTTGGCGCCATCATGGCGCGCCCGCAACGCGCGGTGTCGCGATGGCAGGCCGGACGTGATGCGAGGATTGGGCCGTGAACGACAATGCGGAACGACCGCATCACCTTGTATCCGGTCGGGCGCGAGGCCCGGTACCCTGATCTTTCATGCACGGGGGAAGGTAAGGCCCAGTCAAGACGGGACCCCTCTGTGAGAGCGGGAGGTTTATGCCCCCGGTTCAGCACGGTCACGCGTCGGTCCTGGCTCACGTCGGCTGTCATGGCGCGCGCAGCCGTTTACGAAGTTGGACGCAGCACGGCGCCTTCGGGAACAACGCCGGTCACCAGATAGCGCCACAGCGCCACCATCAGCTTGCGTGCCAGAGCGACAATGGCAATTCGCCGGATGCGTCCCTTGATGTCGCGCACCCGCTCGCGGAACCAGCGTGTCAGTGCGCTGTCCGGCTGATGAACGGTCCATAGCCACGCCAGCTCGACCGCGAGCTCACGGGCGCGCCGGTTGCCGGCTTTGCTGATGCCCTGCTCACGGCTGCGCTCGCCACTGTCATAGGGCGTGCCGGTGAGACCAAAGTAGCTGCCGACCTGACGACGGTTGTCGAAGTCGCGATAGAACACCTCGTTGACCAACTTCTGGCCGCCGACCGGGCCGATGCTCCTGAGATCCATGAGCTGCATGATCCTGGCTTCCGGCGAGCCGGGCCGAGCGGCGCACAGCTCGGCTTTGCTTTTGGCCTCGAGCTCCTTGAGCTGCCGTGCCACCAGGCACAGTCGCTCGTGTTCGCGCACGATCTCTTCCTTGAGCCGCACCGGCAGTGGACGACCGTCGCCAGTGCGCAGGCTGGCAAGGCTTTCCAGGAACGAGCGATCGAGCGGGTGGACGTCGCGAATGCCCTGGCCGTGCAGCAGTCCCTTGATGCGGTTGCTGTGAGCCGTGCACTCCTGGATCAGGCGATCACGTTCACGGGTACGGCGCTTGCGATCCTCATCCTCGACGCTTGGCACGTGGACGATGCTGCAGACCCGAGGCTCGCCCCGCAAATGGGCGAGGAACGCCCGCATCAGCTTCTCCAGATCGATCCGGTCGGTCTTGGCGCGCCGGGCACGACGGTTCACCTCGATGCTGGAAGGGTCGACCTCATGATTGACGATGCCTTGTCCGCTCAGCCATCGGTGCAGCCAGTGGCCATCCAAGCCTGCTTCGTAGCATGACAGGATGCGCACCGGCCGGCCGCCCGCGGCAGCCGCAGCCTTCTTGCGCATGTCCGCAAGCCGGGCCGCCAAGGCGGCCAAGTCACCGCCGCCGATCGTGTACCGGCTCAGTTTCTGCGAGCCAGGAAGCAGCACGCCGAGCTTCCATTTCGCTTTGCTCAGTTCAAACGCGAGGTAAACCGTGGCATGCTCCGCCGCGGCGGGTGTGTCAGTGCGATCGAGCTTGATCATCTTGATCCTCCGAGGGCCGGATGGTTCGGAAATCCAATCCTAACCCTTCTTGACCACCCGCCGCCCCATAGGATCTGTGGTACCTGCCGCCTGCATTTTTTTGAGCAGGCGGGCCACGGGCGCGGCCAGCGCCCGGCCTTCCCTGCGCCCTCCTGATTGAGGGTGAACGGACGTTGCACAGCCCGGGCATGTCATGCCGCGGAATTATAGATGCGCGTTCGATCGACGGATTCAAGCTATCGCCACAATCGTCATTGCGAGCGCAGCGAAGCAATCCAGAATCTCTCCGCGGCACGAGTCTGGATTGCTTCGTTGCGCCGCTGCGCTCGCAATGACGGCGGAGAGGAGCTGCCTCCAATCTGTGCGCCGCACACATGACCTCGGAGGTAACTGACACGGGATGGCGCGGCGTAGAAAATCCTTGACCCCTCCGCATGCAGATGATGCGAAGGATGCACCAGGGAGTGAAACAACAATGCGCCTGCCGTTCTATTATGGCTGGGTCATCGTCGCCGTGACCTTCGTGACGATGGCCGTCGGCGTCAATGCACGCACGGCGTTCTCGCTGTTCTATCCGCCGATCCTCGCCGAATTCGGCTGGGACCGCGGCGTCACCGCCGGCGCGTTCTCGTTCGGCTTCGTTGCCTCCGGAATCGTCAGTCCGCTGATCGGACGGCTGATGGATCGCACCGGCCCGCGGGCCGTCATGGAACTCGGCGTCGCGCTGATGGCCGGCGGCCTGTTGCTGGCGCCGCTGACTTCGCAGCCCTGGCATCTCTACATCACCATCGGCGTGATGGTCGGCGCCGGCAGCGTCTGCCTCGGCTATTCCGGCCAGTCGCTGTTCCTGCCGAACTGGTTCATCCGCCGCCGCGGGCTGGCGATCGGCATCGCCTTTGCCGGCGTCGGCATCGGCTCGATGACGCTGTTGCCGTGGGTGCAGCATATGATCGCGCAGACCAACTGGCGGACGGCCTGCACCGCGATGGGCATCGTCGTGCTGGTCGTGCTGGCGCCGATCAATCTGCTGCTGCGCAAGAAGCCGGAGGAGATCGGCCTGCGTCCCGACGGCGACGTCGCGCCGCTCGCCAATGCGGCCAAGCCGGTCTCCAACATCGTCGATGCCGCCTGGGCCGGCACCGACTGGACGTTGTCGCGCGCGCTGCGCACGGGCCGGTTCTGGTGGCTCGCGCTCGGCTATTTCTTCGGGCTCTACGTCTGGTACGCGGTGCAGGTGCACCAGACGAAATACCTGCTCGAGATCGGCTTCAGCTCGAGCGTCGCGGTGTGGGCGCTCGGGGCCGTCAGCCTGCTCGGGATTCCCGGCCAGATCGCGCTCGGCCATTTGTCGGATCGTCTGGGGCGCGAGGCGGTGTGGGGATTAGGCTGTCTCGGCTTCGCGATCTGCTTCGCCGCGCTGATCGCGCTCAAGGCCGCGCCGTCGCTCGTGCTGATCTACGTCATGGTGGCGACGCAGGGCGCGCTTGGTTACGGCCTGACCTCGGTGATGGGCGCGGTCGCGCTGGAAATATTCCAGGGCGCGCATTTCGGCAGCATCTTCGGAACGCTGATGCTGATCGGGCTGTGCGGCGGCGCAGCAGGGCCGTGGGTGACCGGCGTGCTGTATGACTACACCCTGAGCTACACGCCGGGCTTCGTGATCGCCTTCCTCGGCGCCTTCGTCTCGGCGGCGGCGATCTGGATCGCGGCACCCCGCAGGGTCCGCCTCGTCGCCGGCCAATTGCACAGGTTAAGGACGGCAGGGGCCACGGCGTGATGTGTGATCCGGCCGACTTGCCATCGCCGCGCGGCCGTGAGCTAATCGGCCAATCCAAGGGAGGGACCACATGAACGAGCATGTCCAGGCCGCCAAGGCTGCGCCGCTGTTCAATCCGCTGTCGCCGGAGTTCATCCGCGACCCCTATCCCTTCTATGCGCAACTGCGCGACAACGATCCGATGCATGTGACGCCGTTCGGCGCGTTCCTCGCCAGCCGGCACGCGGAATCGAGCCTGGTGCTGCGCGACAAGCGCTTCGGCAAGGACTTCGTCGCGCGTTCGATCCGGCGCTACGGTCCCGACATCATGCAGGAGCCGGTGTTCCAGAGCATGCGGCATTGGATGCTGCAGCAGGACCCGCCGGACCACACCCGGTTGCGCGGCCTGGTCGTGAAGGCGTTCACGGCGCGGCGGGTCGAGGACATGCGGCCGCGCATCCAGGAGATCGTCGACCGCACGCTCGATCAGGTGATCCCGCAGCGCCGGATGGACCTGATCGAGGACTTCGCGTTCAAGCTGCCCGTCACCGTGATCTGCGATATGCTCGGGATTCCCGAGGAGCATCGCGAGGCGTTCTACAAGAGCTCGCGCGAGGGCGGCCGGCTGCTCGAGCCGGTGCCGCTGTCCAAGGCCGAGATCGCCGAGGGCAACGCCGGCAATGCCGTGTCCAAGGCGTATTTCCAGCACCTGTTCGAGCTGCGCCGGAAACATCCCGGCGACGACCTGACGACGCAGCTGCTGCAGGCCGAGGAGGACGGTGCCAAGCTCAGCCATGAGGAGCTCACCGCCAACATCATCCTGCTGTTCGGCGCGGGGCACGAGACCACGGTCAACCTGATTGGCAACGGCCTGCTGGCGCTGCACCGCAATCCGGACCAGTTGGCGCTCTTGAAGGCGCGGCCGGCGCTCATCACCAACGCGATCGAGGAGTTCCTGCGCTACGATTCCTCGGTGCAGCTCACCGGGCGGGTCGCGCTCGAGGATATCGAGGATCTCGGCGGCCGGCGGATTCCTGCGGGCGAGAGCGTGCTGTGCCTGCTCGGCTCGACCAACCGCGATCCCGCCGTGTATCCGGACAATCCGGAACAGCTCGATATCACCAGGCCAAACGTGAAGCCGCTGTCGTTCGGCGGCGGCATCCACCATTGCCTGGGCGCGCAGCTTGCCCGGATCGAGGCCGAGATCGCGATCGGAACCCTGCTGCGGCGGCTGCCGGAGCTGAAGCTGGACGATCCGGACAACCCGGAATGGCGGCCGACCTTCGTGCTGCGCGGCCTCAAGCGGCTGCCGGCCCACTGGTAACCATCTTCGTTAACGGAGTTGTGCAACGCCCCCGGAAAGGCCGACAGCGCTGTGACTTCGCCATACTTAATCCTATATGATGCAGCGCTCCGGTATCGATGCCAGTGGGCCGCGGCCGCATTGGTTTTAAGGTTGGGACACCGGAGCGTTGTCCTTTGAGGGAGACCCCGTGCAGACGACCCTGCTCGGCTTGGCGATTGCCTTCATCCTTGCGCTCCTTGCTGCGCTGATCGGCCCGTACTTCGTCGACTGGAACCAGTTCCGGCCGCAGTTCGAGGCCGAGGCGAGCCAGGTCATTGGCGTGCCCGTGCGGGTCGCCGGTGCGCTGGATGCACGGCTGTTACCGACGCCGACCTTAAGGCTGCGCCAGGTCACGTTCGGTGGCGCCAACCATCTCGGCAAGCTGCGCGCCGACAAGCTCGACGTCGAGTTCAGCCTCGGCGATCTGATGCGCGGGGAATGGCGGGCGAACGAGCTCACCATCGGCGGCATGGCCGCCGATCTCGGCCTCGATGCCAAGGGCCTGGTCGACCTGCCGGCTGCCTCCGGCCGCTTCAATCTGGCCGCGCTCGCGATCGACCGGCTCAATCTCACCGGCCGCGTCGCCCTGCACGACGCAGCCAGCCGTTCGACGCTGGAGCTGACCGACATCGTCTTCTCCGGCGACGTGCGCTCGCTGGCTGGCTCCCTGCGCGGCGACGGCGCCGTGTCGATCCGCGGCGGCCGCTACCCGTTCCGGGTGTCGTCGAGCCAGGACAAGGACTCCAACGGCCTGCGCGTCCACCTCAACATCGACCCGGGCGAGCGTCCCGTGATGGCCGACATCGAAGGCCTCATCAGCTTTCCCAACCGCTCGCCGAAGTTCGAGGGCGCGCTGACGCTGTCGTCGCCCCCGAAAGAGCAGGGCGCCGACAACGACAAGCCCGCCCAGTCTGCGAAGGAGCCGTCCGCAAAGCAGGTCCAACAGGCCAAGACCCGTCCGCTGAACCAGGCCGGCGCGACGCCTTGGCGCATCGCCACCAAGATCGTCGGCGACCAGGCGACGGCCAAGCTCGACCAGATCGAGGTCAGCTTCGGCCAGGAGGATCGCTCACTGAAATTCGCGGGCAGCGGCGACGTCCGTTTCGGCGCCGCCCCCGTGCTGAAAGCCTCACTGTCCGCACGCCAGCTCGATGCCGACAAGCTCCTGGCCGGCGGTGACGACGTCAAGGACCGGCGGGCGATTGCGCCCGCGCTGGTGCTGCCGGCGCTGCGCAACTGGATTGCACAACTGCCGACCTTGCCGATGCCGGCCAATGTGCAGTTCGCGACCGAGCAGATCATGCTCTCCGGCCGCCCGGTGCAGAACTTCACCGCCGACCTGCACAACGAGCCGTCGGCATGGAGCCTCGAGAAGGTCGATCTGCGCGCGCCCGGTTCGACGCGGCTGACCTTCCGGACCATCGGCATCTCGACCTCGGTGACATCGGGCTTCACCGGCGCACTCGATCTCGAATCGTCGGAGCCCGACACGCTGGTGGCCTGGCTGCAGGGCCGCAGCGACAGCAGCTACCGCACCCAGCGTCCGCTGCGGCTGCGCGGCGACCTCAACGTGGCGCCGGAGCGGATCGCGATCGACAGCCTCAAGGCCGATATCGACGGCGGCTCCGTCGATGGACGCGTCGCTCTCGTCAACCGGTCGGCCGGGCCGGGCTCGCGTTTCGAAGCGGTGCTGAAGGGCGACCGGCTCGACCTCGACGCGGCGATGGCCGTGACCCGGTCGCTGGTCGGCGTCACCGGCGAGTGGCCCGCCGAGGCCACCGTGGCGCTCGACGTCGGCCGCGCCAAGCTCAGCGGCCAGGAGCTGCGTCCGCTCACCGCGCGCTTTTCCTACGATCCCAAGACCATCGCCATCGACCAGATCAAGTTTGGCCAGAGCGGCGGCGTGACGAGCGAGGGCTCCGGCCGTTTCGATCGCGCCGACGCGACCGGGCGGCTGGTCGTGACCTCGATGGCCGGCTCGCTCAAGGAGATCACGGCGCTGGTGCAGCCGTTCGCGCCGCAGATCGCCGCGCGCTTCGATGCACTCGGCACGCCTGCCGGCGCTGCCCGGTTGAAGCTCACGCTCGATCTCGCCAAGGATCCTGCCAATGCCGACCGCAGCCAGGCCAAGGCGGTGCTTGATCTCGATGCGCCGCAACTCAAGGGCTCGGCGACGCTGACGGCCAAACCGTCGGCGGCGGCGCTGCGCAGCTTCGAGGTCGACGCGATCGATCGAACCGAGCTTGGGATCGAGAGCCGCGTCGCGGCCGAGCAGGGCAATGTCGTGCTGGCGCTGCTCGGGCTCGATCGCGTCGCGGCGGCCGGCAACGGTCCGGCCCAGTTCGACGCCAGCGTGACCGGCAGCTGGCGCACGCCGCTGCGGGTGAATGCGAAGCTGTCCGGCGCCGGGCTCGATGGCGATGCGCAAGGCTCCGTCGATCCCTGGGGGGACACCGCCAAGGCCAACGTCAATCTGCGCCTGCGCAGCGCCAATCTGTCGCCGTTGTTCGGATTGAAGCCGCAGGATCCGGCGGCGCAGAACATCCGCCTGTTCGGCCGTCTCGGTCTTTCCAACAATCGCGTGACGCTCGACGACATCGACAGCACGGTCGGTGGATCGCGGCTGCGCGGCCGGCTCGCCCTGGTGCTCGACGAGGACAAGCAGATCGATGGTGAGCTCGGGCTGGACGCGCTCGACGTGCCGCAAGTGTTCTCGGTGCTGGTCGGCGCAGCCGGGCGTGAGCAGGCCGAGCCTCTCGGCGCAGGTCTCTTGAAGGGATGGCGCGGGCGGGTCTCGTTCCAGGCCCTCAGCGGCGCCATTCTGAACGGCACTGATCTGCGTCCGCTGGGCGGCGCCATCAAGAGCGACGGTCAGTCGCTGAGCATCGAGAACCTCAAGGGCAAGCTCGGCGGCGGCGACGTCACCGCGACCGTCGATGCGCGCTCCAACGCGAATGGTCTCGTCCTGAACGGCCGCGTCGAGCTCGCCGGCATCGACGGCAACGCGCTGCGCTATCACAGCCTGAAGATGCCGACCGGCAAGGTTTCGGCGCAGATGACGCTCGCCGCCGAAGGGCGCAGCGTGCAGGCACTGGTCAACGCGCTCTCGGGCAATGGCACGGTGACGCTCGACAATGCGGCGCTCCCCAATCTCGACCCGCGGGCGTTCGATGCGGCGTTGCGCGCGGCCGACGCAGGCCAGGTGAACGACGACGGCAAGTTGCGGCAGGTGATCGAGCCGGTGCTGACATCGGGGACGTTGCCGGTCGCGTCTGCTCAGATCCCCTTCATCATCCGCGATGGCCGGCTGCGTGTCGGCGCCACCACGCTCGAAGCGCAGGGCGCCCGCGCCGTCGTGTCCGGTGGCTTCGACATTCCTGCCGACCAGGCCGACATTCGCGCCAGCCTGAGCGCGAACACCGTCGGCAACGCCAACAGCCGTCCCGAGATCCAGCTGTTCGTGATCGGCACGTCCGGGGCGCTGACGCGCGCGGTCGACGTCACCTCGCTGTCGTCGTGGCTCGCGGTGCGTGCGATCGATCGCGAAACGCGGCGTCTGGATGCGATCGCGCGCGGCGAGGTGCCGCCGGCCTATCCGTCGTCCACCGCGTCGCTGCCCGGTGTACCCGAGGCTGGCCCGGCCGCGCCGAGCGCGGCCGACGTGCCGCTGCCCGGGCGTGATCCGCGGCGTGAGCCGCGCGCCAAGCTCGGCGGTCCCCGCGCCGTCGTGCCGCCGCTGACCCCGCCGCTCTCCGCTCCCGCGCCTCAGCCGGCGGCACCGGTGGCATCGAGCCAGCCGCAGGTCGCGCCCTTGCCGCCGCCGGTCGAGATCAAGCCCGCGCCGGGTGCGCTGCCGCCGCGCCCCAGGCCCGTGCCGCGTCCGCCGGTCGTGCTGACGCCGCCGGGCAGTCCATGATGCCGGCTGACGGCGTGCGGGGACCGCGCCGATGATGACGTTGCGACAGGTCGAGGTCATCCGCGCGGTCATGGTGACGGGCACCATCAACGGCGCCGCGCGCCTGCTGAAGGTGTCGGCACCGGGCGTCAGCCGTCTGGTGAAATACACCGAGCGCTCGCTCGGCATCCGTTTCTTCCAGCGCCAGAACGGCCGCTATTTCCCGACCCCCGAGGCGCAGAACATCTTCGAGCAGATCAACAGCGTCTACGAGAAGGTCGACGATCTCAGCTACATCATCTCCAACATCGGCCGCGGCGCGCTGTCGGAACTGCGCGTCGGCTCGGTGCCCAGCATTTCCCAGGTGATGGTGCCGCGCGCGATCGAGCGCGTCCGCCGCCGCTATCCCGATCTCGGCATCGACATCAACATTCTCAAGATCGAGGAAGCGATCGACTATCTGATGCTGGGCAAGGGCGAGTGCGTGGCGATGAGCTACCGACTCGATCATTCCGGGCTCGAATTCCTGCCGCTGGCCTCAGGCGAATTGTTCTGCATCGTGCCGCCGGGACACGAGCTCGCCGGCCGCAAGCAGGTGTCGGCTGCCGAGATGACGCGCTATCCGCTGATCGGCATCGATCCCAACGACCCCTACGGCCGGATCATGGCGGAGATCTTCGCGCGCAACAAACTCAGCTACATCATCTCGATCAAGGCGCGCTTCGGCACCACGGTCTGCGCGCTGGTGAAGGCCGGGCTCGGCATTGCGGTGATCGACCAGTTTACGGTCGCGCATGGCGGCTATCCCGGCATCGAGTTGATCAAGATTGCCGAGCCCACGCGGTTCGACACCTACATCGCCGTCAAGCGCGGCACGCCGCTGTCGCTCTACGCCGAACACTTCATCGACTGCCTGCGCGCGGAGATGCGCGCGCTGGAGCCCGGCCGACGTCAGGTGGCCAAACCGGCGAAATCCGGCGGCGGCAAAAAATAACATGATGTTAGGTTCAGCCGATATTTGAGTAATTGTGTTAGCGAGCGAACGCGCTATCGTCTGCATCGAAATCCGCGCGTGCGACGCTCGCACGTCACAGCAGCAAGAGACAAAAGCGAACGTGCCCGATCTTTCCGCGCTCAAAGCCCGCAAATTCCTGACCGGCTTGATCGGTGCGCCGATCGCGCATTCGGCGTCTCCCGCGATGCACGAATATGCTGCGGCGGCGCTCGGCGTCCGCTGCCATTACCAGCTGATCGAGGTGGCCGGTGCCGATCGCGCGGGTCTGGCGACGCTGCTTGAAGGCGTGCGCCGGCTCGGCTTTGCAGGGGTCAATGTGACCTATCCCTACAAGGAAGCTGTGGTCGAACTGCTCGACGAACTCGCGCCGAAGGCGGCGGCTATGGGCGCCGTCAATACCGTCGTCGTGCGCGATGGCCGGCTGATCGGCCACAATACCGATACCACCGGCTTCGAGCGCGCGGTGGCGCCGCTGGCGGCGCAGACCAACCAGGGTGCGGTGGCGCTGGTCGGAGCCGGCGGGGTGGGCAAGGCAATCGCCTTCGCACTTGCGAACCTCGGCGTCGCAGGCCTTCGCATCTACGACACCGAGCGCGCCCGTGCCGAAAAGCTCGCGAGCCTGTTGCCGGCGGGCAGAGCGTATACGGTGGTCGACAGCGTCGAAGCGGCGCTGCAGGGGGCAGCGGGCGTCGTCAACGGCACGCCGATCGGGATGCTGCCGAACCGCGGTACGCCGGTGCCAGATCAATTGCTGCGTGCCGATCTCTGGGTCGCCGATGCCGTCTATTCGCCGCTGTGGACGCCGCTGCTGAAAGCCGCCAAGGCCAAGGGCGCGCGCGTTCTGCTCGGCCGCGAGCTTGCGATCTACCAGGCCGCCGACGCGTTCGAGCTGTTCACCGGTCTCGCACCGTCGACCGAGGCGATGGGGGCGGCGTTCGACAACCACATGGCGGAGAGATATCCGGCGGTTGACGCCGCCTGAGCAAACCGGCCAATACGCGCCGGACTAGTCGTTCAAGCAAGAAACGCAAACAAGCGTTTAAAGCAGAGGAGGAAACAACGTGAGATCGATCACCCTGGCTGGCCTGTGCTCAGCCGTGCTGCTGTCCGGAGCCGCCTTCGCGCAATCCGGCGCCCCCATCAAGATCGCCAATGTCGCCGAGCTCTCCGGCGGCGGCGCGACCGTCGGCAACAACTGGAAGAACGGCATCGACCTCGCCGTCGAGGAAATCAACGCCAAGGGCGGCATCCTCGGCCGCAAGATCGAGGTCAGCCATGCCGACTCGCAGTCGAACCCCGGCGTTGCGCGTGCGCAGGTGCAGAAGGCGCTCGATGGCGAGCCCTACGTGCTGCTCGGGCCCGGCTATTCCGGCTCGGTGAAGGTGACGGCGCCGCTGGCGGCCGAGGCCGGCATCACCCAGATCATGGGCGGCGAAGCGGCCGAGCTCACGCAGGCCGGCAACAAGTTCCTGTTCCGCACCTCGTTCGGCCAGCAATCGTCGATGCCGAAGGTCGCGAAGTACATCAACGATGAGCTGAAGGCGAAGTCGGTCGCGGTGGTCTGGGTCAACAATGATTTCGGCCGCGGCGGTCGCGACGTCATCACCAAGGAGTTCAACCGTCTCGGCATCAAGGTCGCGGCCGACCTCTCGACCGAAGCCGGCCAGGCCGACTTCGCCGCCGACGTCAGCAAGATCAAGGCGGCGGCGCCGGATGCGGTCTTCATCTATGTCAACGAGGAAGAGAGCGCGCGCATCCTCAAGGAGATCAAGCGCCAGGGCGTGACCGCGCCGCTGATCGGCGAGACCACGCTGGTCGGCCAGAAGGTGATCGAGCTCGCCGGCGATGCCGCCAACGGCGCCCGCGGCCATGTCGGTCTCACCACCGACGCACCGATCGAGGCCATCAAGGCGTTCCGCGACCGCTTCGTGAAGAAGTACAACTACGTGCCGGATCACAACGGCCTCAAGGGCTATCTCGCGATCTACATGGTCAAGGCCACGACCGAGAAGATGGGCAAGGTGGATTCCAAGGCCTTCGCCGACACGCTGCACGGCCTGACCATCAAGACCTCGACCGAGCCGAATATCCTGATGGATGTCACGTTCGACCAGAACGGCGACATCGATCGCCAGGGCTTCCTGGTCGAGGTGGTCGAAGGCAAGCAGGTCGTGAAGCAGGTGCTGCCGAAGCTCAACTGAGGACAACGGTCGACCGGCGGCGCCGGAGGGGACGCCAGTGCCGCCGTCACCCAAAGGCTTAGGGGGAAACGATGTCCAATCTGCTCGACCTGATCGTGGCGGGTCTCGCCACCGGCGCCATCTACGCGCTCGTTGCCGTCGGCTTCACCTTGCTGTGGCAGACCTCGCAGACCATCAACTTCGCCCAGGGCGAGTTCGTGATGCTGCCGGCCTTCCTGATGCTCGCGGTGATGCATCTCGGCGCGCCGTTCTGGCTCGCGGTTCTCGTCGGCATCCTGTTGTCGGCACTGCTGCTCGGTCTCGCCTTCAAGATGCTGCTGGTCGATCCGATGCTGCGGCATGGCGTGCTGCCGCTGGCGATCGCCACCATGGCGCTGGCGGTCGGGATCAAGGAGGCGGTGAAGCAGTTCTTCAGCGCCGAGGCATCGCCTTTCCCTTCGATCGTGCCGGTAGGTGACGTCACCGTCCTGGGCCGGGCGATTTCGCTGCAGAGCCTCGGCGTGCTCGCAGTCGCGATCCTCGCGGTCGTCGGATTGACCACGCTGTTGAACCGCACCTCGCTCGGCCATCAGATGCAGGCGGCCGCGCAGAATCCCACGGTGGCGCGCATCATCGGCGTGCCCGTCGAGCGTATGATCCTCTTGACCTTTCTGATCAATGCCGTGCTGGTCGCGCTGGCCTCGCTGCTGATCACGCCGATCTATCTCGCGAAGTTTTCCAGCGGTGAGGTGCTCGGGCAGGCGGCGTTCATCGCCGCGATCGTTGGCGGCTTCAACCAGGTGCGCGGCGCCATTGCCGGCGGTCTCCTGATCGGCGTCGTCGACAACCTCGCTGCCGCCTACGTCTCCACTCAGTATCGCGCCGCCGTTCCGATGGTGCTGCTGATCCTTGTCATCCTGTTCCGGCCGCAGGGCCTGCTCGGACGCGCCGAGGAGCGTACGGTATGAGCAAGCACAGCAAACTGCTTCTCGTCGCGCTCGGTCTCGTCATCATCGCGGGCCTGATCATCGTCCCGATGAACTTCAACCGCTACGGCCTGTACATCCTGAGCCAGTGGGCCGTGATGACCATCGCCGCGATGGGATTGAACCTCACGCTTGGCTACGCCGGGCAGGTGTCGCTGGCGCAGGGCGCCTTCGTCGGCATTGGCGCCTATGGGGCGGCGATCCTGACCACGCATGGCTGGCCGCTGATTGCCGCGCTCGGCCTCGTCATCGTGATCTGCTTCATCGTCGGTTGGCTCCTCGGCTATCCGGCGCTGCGCGTGCAGCATCACTACCTCGCCTTCGTCACGCTCGCGTTTTCGACGCTGGCGTTCCTCGTGTTCCGTAACGAGAGCTGGCTCACCAACGGGATCTACGGAATCAGCAACATTCCGCGCCCCGAGATCTTCGGCTACCCGACCCGCAAGCCGCTGCCGTTCTACTATCTCTGTCTCGGCTCCCTCGGCCTCGTGACGCTCGCGATGTGGTGGCTGATCCGCTCGCCCTGGGGCCGCGCCTTCATGGCGCTGCGCGAAAATCCGATCCGGGCGCAATCGCTCGGCATCGATACCAGGCGCTACACGCTGATGGCGTTCGCGATCGGCTCCGTGCTCGGCGGCATTGCCGGCGTGCTCTATGCGCCGCTGACGCAATATGTCGACCCGGTGCCGTTCAACCTGCAGCTTTCGCTCGACCTCCTGATGATGGTGATCGTCGGCGGCTCGGGCTTCATGCTCGGGCCGTTCCTGGGTGCCATGATCGCGGTGCTGCTGCCGGAGTGGCTGCGCTTCGCCGAGGGCTACTATTTGATGCTCTATGCCGTGGCGGTCATCCTGCTGCTGATCTACTCGCCCACCGGCATCCTTGGCATTATCGATCGCTATCTCAGCTCACGGCGAACCCAGGCTGCCTCCGCGCTGCGGGCCGCGGCCCAATCCAAGCTGGAGGCCGCGCGATGACCGCAGTCCTCGACGTACGCGACGTCAAGAAGAGCTTCGGCGGCATCACCGCCGTCAACGGCGTCAGCTTCGACGTGCACGAGGGCGAGATCCTCGGCCTGATCGGCCCCAACGGCTGCGGCAAGTCGACCCTGTTCAACTGTATCCTCGGCCAGCTGGTGCCGAGTGCCGGCGAGGTCAGGGTCGACGGCAAGCTCGTCACTGGACAGCGTCCGGCGGAGCTGAACCGGCTCGGCGTCAGCCGCACGTTTCAGTTGCTGCAGGTGTTCCCGAAACTGTCGGTGCGCGACAATCTGATCCTTGCGGGACAGGAGCATCGCGGCAGCATGCTGTCGCGCCTGTTCGGTCCGTCGGATGCCGGCCTGACCACGACCGCCGATCAGATGATCGGCTTCTTCAAGCTGGAGCACCTCGCCAACGAGCCGGCCGGTGGCTTGTCCTATGGCCAGCAGAAGCTGCTCGATGCGGCCATGGCGTTCATGGGCGGCCCGCGGCTGGTGCTGCTCGACGAGCCTGCAGGCGGCGTCAACCCGACCATGCTGGGCGACCTCAAGGAGCGGCTGATCGCGATCAATCGCGAGCGCCGCGCCACCTTCGTCGTGATCGAGCACAACATGGAGTTCGTGATGTCGCTATGCTCGCGCGTGATGGTGATGGCGGAAGGCAAGGTGCTTGCGATCGGCAAACCCGACGAGATCAGGGCCAACCCGGCCGTGATCGAAGCCTATCTCGGACACTGAGGGAGCCGGCGATGAGCGATCCCATTCTCGATGTCCAGAACCTCGTCGGCGGCTACGGCAAGATGACGATCCTCAACGGCACGACCTTCTCGGTGCCGGCGGGCTCGATCACCACCGTCATCGGTCCGAACGGCGCCGGCAAGTCGACCGTGTTCAAGGCGATCTTCGGCCTGCTCAAGCTGCGCGAAGGCAAGGTGGTCTTCAAGGGCCGCGACGTCACCGGCTTGAGCCAGCGCGCGCTGCTCGGCGCCGGCATCTGCTACATCCCGCAGGGCCGCAACATCTTCGGCGAGCTGTCGGTGCGTCACAACATCGAGCTTGGCGGCGTCGCCGCTTCGCGCGATCTCGATCTGACCGCCCGCGTCGAGGCGGCGCTCGACGTCTTTCCGGTGCTGCGCAAGAAGGCGGATCGTCAGGCCTCGACCCTGTCGGGCGGCGAGCAGAAGCAGCTCGAGATCGCGCGCGGGCTGCTTCTCGAGCCGCAGCTGGTGCTGATCGACGAGCCCTCCATCGGCCTGTCGCCCTTGATGGTGCAGCAGACCTTCGACATGCTGAAACAATTGCGCGACCGCGGCGTCTCGGTGCTCCTGATCGAGCAGAATGCGCGCTCGGCGCTGGAGATCTCCGACTACGGCATCGTGCTCGAGCTCGGCCGCACCCGCATCATCGACAAGGCCGATCGCGTGCTGGCCGATCCGCGCATCGGCCAGCTGTTCCTGGGCGGCGCGATGGAGGAGACGGCGGCATGAACCAGCGCTCGATCGCAACCGTCTCCATCTCTGGCGCGCTCGACGAGAAGCTCAAGGCGATCGCTGCCGCCGGCTTCGATACGGTCGAGATCTTCGAGAACGATCTGGTCGCGTTCGGGATGCGGCCGCGCGAGATCGGGCAGATGTGCCGCGACCTCGGACTTGCGATCTGCGCCTATCAGCCGTTCCGCGATTTCGAGGGCATGCCGGAGCCGCAGCGCGCGCGCAACTTCATCCGCGCCGAGCGCAAGTTCGACCTGATGCAGGAGCTGGGCACGGATCTGCTGCTGATCTGCAGCAGCGTGTCGCCGGCCTCGCTCGGCGGCATCGACCGCGCCGCCGCCGATTTCCACGAGCTCGGCGAGCGCGCCGCGAAGCGTGGCCTGCGCGTCGGCTACGAGGCGCTGGCCTGGGGCCGTCACGTGCATGACTATCGCGATGCCTGGGAGATCGTGCGCCGCGCCGATCACAAAGCCATCGGCGTCATCCTCGACAGTTTCCATGCGCTCGCACCGGCGCTGCCGACCAACGCGATTCGCTCCATTCCCGCCGACAAGATCTTCCTGGTGCAGCTGGCCGACGCGCCCAAGCTCGAACTGGACGTGCTGTCCTGGAGCCGGCATTTCCGCAGCTTTCCCGGGCAAGGCGATCTGCCGGTCGGGGCGTTCATGGAGGCGGTGGCCGCGACCGGCTATACGGGGCCGCTGTCGCTGGAGATCTTCAACGATCAGTTCCGCGCCGGCTCGGCGCCGCGCACCGCGCTCGACGGCATGCGCTCGCTGCTGCTGTTGCAGGATGACCTCGCCGGGAAGATGCCCGCCCAGCCGGAGCCGCGCTTCGAGCCTCGGGTCAGGAGCCACGGCATCGGCTTCGTGGAATTCGCGGTCAGCGAGGACAAAGCGGAGTCTCTGGCGAGACTGTTCGGGCAGCTTGGCTTCCGCAAGACGGGGCGTCATCGCAGCAAGGCGGTGCAGCGCTGGTCCCAGGGCGCAATCGAGCTGGTGATCAACTGCGAGCCGGCCAGCTTTGCGCATTCGCATTACGTCACGCATGGGGCAGGCGTCTGCGCGTTGGCGCTGGACGTCGACAGCGCCGCTCGTGCCATGGCGCGGGCGCAGTCCTTGAAGACGCGCACCTTCACGCAGCCGGTCGGGCCGGGGGAACTGGAAATTCCGGCGATCCACGGCGTCGGCGGCAGCCTGTTGTACTTCCTGGATACGCACGGGCGGCACTGGGACGTCGATTTCGAAGCTGTCGCCAGCGACAGGAGCACCGACCGTCTCGTCGCGGTCGATCACATCGCCCAGTCGATGCCGTATGAAGAGATGCTGTCCTGGCTGCTGTTCTATGCCGGGATCATCGACTTCTCGCGGCTGCCGCAGATGGAGATCGCCGACCCCCGAGGCCTCGTGCAGAGCCAGGCGATCGTCAACGGCGATCGCAGCCTGCGCTTCATCCTCAACGGCTCCTCGGCGACGCGCACCTTGTCCTCGCGTTTCATCTCCGAGTTCTTCGGTTCCGGCGTCCAGCACATCGCGTTCTCCTGCGACGACATTTTTGCAGCCGTGGCCGAGATGCGCGCCCGCGGCGCCGGCTTCCTCGACATTCCCGATAACTACTACGACGATCTCGAAGCCAAGTATGATCTTGCGCCCGAGACGATCGCAGCGCTCCGTGCCAACGAGATCCTGTACGACCGCGACGGCGACGCCGAGTTCTTCCAAGTCTACACCCATATCTTCGAGGAGCGCTTCTTCTTCGAGATCGTGCAGCGGCGCAACTATCAGGGCTTCGGTGCGGCCAATGCCGCGATCCGGCTGGCGGCGCAGGCCCGCGAGGTGCGGCCGGACGCGATGCCGCGGCTGTAGCTCAGGGCTCGGGCCGGATGCCGGGCAGGCGGACGATCTCCTCGGCGAGATAGTCGATCAGCAGCCGCACGCGCGCGATGCCGGCGCGCTCCGGGACGATCAGCATGTTGAGGGGAGTCGATGGCAGACGGTGGTCGGGCAGGATGACCGTCAGCCTGCCAGCCGCGATGAGGTCGTCGACCAGCCACGCATGGCTCCCGCCGATTCCGCGCCCGGACAGCACGGCCTCTCGAACCGCGAGTCCGTGATTGGTGCGGAAGCAGCCTCTGAACGGCACCTCATGGCGTTCTCCGTCGGGTCCCATGACGACGAGCGACTCGCTGCCCGCGACGTTGGTCATGCGGATGCCGTCATGCCCGATCAGCTCCTGCGGCGTGCGCGGCGTGCCGCGTTTCTCCAGATAGTCCGGCGAGGCGACAAGAAGCCGGTGCGAGTAGCCGAGCGACCGCAGCTTCAGAGAACTGTCGTTGAGCGGGGCGAGACGCAGCGCGATGTCGACACCCTCCCGCACGAGATCGATGCGCTCGTCGGTCAAATTGAGATCGATCGCGATGTCCGGATAGCGATCCTGAAACGCGAAGACCAGCCGCGCGACATGCAGGATGCCGAAGGCCGCCGTGCAGGAAATCCGGATGATGCCGCTGGCAGCGCCGCGCGCACCGCGCGCCTCGTCGCCGGCCTGTTCGATAAGCCGCAGGATCTGGACGCAGTTCGTGTAGTAGCGGCTGCCTTCGTCGGTCAGGGTGACGCGCCGGGTGGTGCGGCTGAGCAGCGGCACGCCGATCGCATCCTCCAATTCCTGAAGGTGACGCGAGATGGTGGACTGGCCCAGCCCGAGCTCGCGCGCCACGGCCGACAGGTTGCCGCGCTCGGCGACCCGGACGAAGCTGCGCATGTTGATGAGGCTGATGTCTGATTTATCCATAAAACAGCATAACGTTATCGATATACGCCATATAGTGGATAAGTTGGCGCGCGTCTATGTTCCGGCTGTTCCAGCAAAGGATCCAGGCCATGAACGTGCTGCTCGTCTTCGCCCATCCCGAACCCCGCTCGCTGAACGGCGCCCTGCGCGAGGTCGCCGTCGCCGAGCTCAAGGCCCAGGGCCACGAGATCCGGGTCTCAGATCTCTACGCGATGGGCTGGAAGTCGGCCACCGACCGCGCCGACTTCCCGCTCTTGCCGCCGGACGGGCCTCTGAACGTCGCCACCGCGTCTGGCGAGGCCTTCAAGACCCGCACCTTGACCGAGGACGTCAGGGCCGAGCAGGACAAGCTGCTCTGGGCCGACGCGGTGGTCCTGCAATTTCCGCTGTGGTGGTTCACGATGCCGGCGATCCTCAAGGGCTGGGTCGACCGGGTGTATTCCTATGGCTTCACCTATGGCGTCGGCGAGCACAGCGACAAGCGCTGGGGCAACCGCTATGGCGAGGGTGTGTTTGCCGGCAAGCGCGCGATGCTGGTCGTGACCACCGGCGGCTGGGAGGAGCATTATTCGGCGCGCGGCATCAACGGGCCGATCGACGATCTCCTGTTTCCGATCAACCACGGCATCCTGTTCTATCCAGGCTTCGACGTGCTGCCGGCGTTCGTGGCGCACCGGGTCAACCGGCTCGATGATGCCGGCTTTGCCGCGATCGCCGAGCGGCTGCGCGAGCGCATGCGGACGCTGTTCACGGATCAGCCGATTCCGTACCGGCGGCAGAACCACGGCGACTATCTGATCCCGTCGATGCAGCTTCGTCCCGAGCTCGGCGCGCCGGACGCGCGCGGCTTCGCGCTGCATGTCGACGCCGCGCGCTGACGCGGAGGGCGCGGGCTCAGCCCGCGCCCATCGCGACCGCAATGTGGTAGGTCGCGAACGCGGCCGCATAGGCGAGCGCGAACATGTAGAAGAAGGTGACGGCCATCCAGCGCCAGCTGCCGGTTTCTCGGCGGATGACGGCGAGGGTCGAGGCGCATTGCGGGGCGAAGATGTACCAGGCGAGCAGCGCCAGTGCCGTGGCGAGGCTCCATTTGCTGGCCAGCACCTGTCCGATCTGCTCGGCGGCCTCCTTGCCGCCTTCGATCGCATAGACGGTGCCGAGCGCGGCGACTGCGACTTCGCGGGCGGCCATGCCGGGCACCAGCGCCACCGCGATCTGCCAGTTGAAGCCGACCGGCGAGAGCAGGGGGGCGATCGCCTGGCCGATCATCGCCGCGAGGCTGTAATTGATCGCGGGCTCGGTCGCCCCCTCCGGCGGCTGCGGGAACGACGCCAGGAACCAGATCAGCACCATCATCGCGAAGATCGTGGTGCCGGCGCGCTGCAAGAACATCTTGGCGCGGGTGTAGACGCCGATCGCGATGCTGCGCAACCGCGGCATCTTGTAGTCCGGCAGCTCCAGCATGAACGGCGCCGGCTGGTAGTCGCGCATCAGGAAGAACTTCACCAGGAACGACACCAGCAGCGCGCTGATGATCCCGGCGGCGTAGAGCCCGAACATCACCAGGCCCTGCAGGTTGACCAGGCCCCACACCTTGGTCGGCGGGATGAAGGCCGAGATGATCAGCGTATAGACCGGGATCCGCGCCGAGCAGGTCATCAACGGCGCGATCAGGATCGTGGTGAGCCGGTCGCGGCGGTTATCGATCACGCGCGTCGCCATGATGCCGGGAATGGCGCAGGCAAAGCTCGAGAGCAGCGGGATGAAGGCGCGGCCATGCAGCCCGGCGCCGCCCATGATGCGGTCCATCAGGAACGCCGCGCGCGCCATGTAGCCGAAATCTTCCAAGAGCAGGATGAACAGGAAGATGATGATGATCTGCGGCAGGAACACGATGACGCTGCCGACGCCGGAGATCACCCCGTTCTGCAGGAAGCTCTGCAGCAGGCCTTCGGGAAGCTCGTCGTGAACGAGCTGGCCGAGCGCGTCAAAAGCCGCCGACAGCACCTGCATCAGCGGCTGGGCCCAGGCGAACACCCCCTGAAACATCACGAACAGGATCGCCAGCAGGATCAGCAGGCCGCCGACCGGATGCAGCGCGATGGCATCGATCCGGGCGGTCCAGGTATCGGGCCGCTCGGGCAAGCTGACCGTCTCTGCGATGATACGGTCGGCCTCGCGCTGGGTGGCGCGCAGCTCCGGGACCGTGAGAGGACGCCAGGTGTTGGCGCGCTCTCCGGTGGCCGCGGCCGCCCGGGCGAGGAGCTCGTCGGTCAGCCGCAGCAGGTCGTCGGTGCCGCCCTTGCGCACGGCGATCGACGTCACCACCGGCACGCCCAGCGCTAGCGACAGGGCGGGGACGTCGACCGTGACGCCGCGCCGCTTGGCGATGTCGAACATGTTGAGCACGAGCGCCAGCGGCCGGCCGGTGCTCTTGAGCTCGAGCAGGAGTCGGATCGTCAATCTGAGGTTGGTGGAGTCGGCGACGCACAACACCAGATCGGGCAGGACCTCGCCGGTGGCACGTCCCAGCACGAAATCCCTGGTGATTTCCTCGTCAGGGCTGCGACCGCGCAAGGAATAGGTGCCGGGCAGGTCGACCAGCGAGACCTGGCGGCCCTGCGGGGTGACGAAGGCGCCCTCTTTGCGCTCGACCGTGACCCCAGGATAGTTCGCGACCTTCTGGCGGCTTCCCGTCAGCGCGTTGAACAGCGAGGTCTTGCCGCTGTTGGGCGTACCCACCAGGGCCAGATGCAGCAGAGGGCTTTCCATGACGACGCTTTCCGCGCGGCCTATGCCACGATGACGGCCATGGCCTCGCGCCGGCGGACCGCGACGGTGATGTTGTCGACACGCACGGCGATCGGATCGCGCCCGACGATCCCCTCATGCAGAATTTCGACCCGGGCGCCCTCGACGAAGCCCAGTTCGATCAGCCGGCTCTCCAATTCGACGTCCGGCAGGGACGAGCTCGCGCCGCCCGCAGCCAGATGCTGGATTGTTCCGGTATAGCCTCGCCGGGCGAGACCGAGCGGCTGAGGCGGCCTTGTATCGCAGATTTCGCTCATAGCCTGTATTTTCAATCGCGTGCCAAGAGGTCAAGCGCGGCATGTTAAATGCCGCTGCATCTTAGAGCGATTTTAAACAGGCCGGGCGGACCGCCGTCTGATCTGCCTCAAGGAGCCGCGGCGGCTGCCGTGTGCCGGGCGTCCACCGCCGCCTTCGGCTCGAGGCCGGAAGAAGCTGCGGCGCGGCTCTTGAAGTGGTCGAGCACGAACAGCCGGATCGCCGAGGACAGGTTGCCCTGCTGGCGATTGTTGTCGATCTCTCCGACCAGCTCGGACAAGGTCATGTTACGGAGACCCGAAATCTCCTTCATGCCGTTCCAGAAGGCCTCTTCGAGGCTGACGCTGGTCTTGTGGCCAGCAACCACGATTGAACGTTTTACGACGGGCGACTTCATCACGCGTCCTCGCCATTGATACGATGTTGATCGAGTAATTCGTTCGCGCGCTTGTCGCGTTGCGCGTCATTTGCGCGTTCGGACTTCGTCCTGCCGAAGCGAGCGCGGTTGCTTTCGGCGACCTTCGCTGCTTCATCGCGCTCCACGCGCTTTCTGAAACGTTTCAAGTTGATGACATCACCCATGCTTGCTCCAATCATCTAAGCCATCGACGTCGTGACGAGAGCATGCGCATTGCGCGGATGAGCCCAGGCGTTCTCCAGACAATCACGTCATCGCTCCCTGATAGTTCGAGGGCCAGTCGCGTCGTTGCGAGCGGGATTTGTTTACTCACCAAACGCAGCAGAACTTGTAGTCGAGAGTATCCTTTAGGGGTTAACGGCGAGAATTGCATCACCCCCCGTAGTACTACGGGACTACCGTCAGGGTCGTCCGGGCCTCGTCATCTTCTCGGGTTGCACGAGGCGGTCGAATTCGTCCTCAGACACGAAACCGAGCCTTAAAGCTTCCTCTTTCAGCGTCGTGCCGTGCTGATGCGCTGATTTGGCGACCTTGGCCGCATTGTCGTAGCCGATCTTCGGCGCAAGCGCCGTCACCAGCATCAGCGAGCGCTGCATCAGCTCTCGAATCCGATTCTCGTCGGCGCGAATTCCCGTCACGCAATGTTCGCTGAATGAACGCGCTGAATCACCTAGTAATTGTACGGACTGCATCATGCAATGTGCGAGCAATGGCTTGTAGACGTTCAGTTCGAAATGCCCCTGGCTGCCGGCCATGGTGATCGCCGTGTGATTGCCGAACACCTGGCAGCACACCATCGTGAGTGCTTCGCACTGCGTCGGGTTCACCTTGCCCGGCATGATCGAGGAGCCGGGCTCGTTCTCCGGCAGGATCAATTCCCCCAATCCCGAGCGGGGGCCCGATCCGAGAAAGCGGATGTCGTTCGCGATCTTGAACAGGCCGGTGGCCGCCGCGTTGAGCGCGCCATGTACGTACACATAGGCGTCGTTGGACGCGAGCGCTTCGAATTTGTTGGCGGCGCTGGTGAAGGGCCAGCCGGTGATGTCGGCAACATGCTTGGCGAACAGCTTCGCGAATTTCGGATCCGCGTTCAGGCCGGTGCCCACGGCGGTGCCGCCTTGGGCCAGCGGCAAGAGATCTCGCGCCGCCGTCTCGATTCTTGCGATCGCGCTCTCGACCTGCGCGGCGTAGCCGGAGAACTCCTGGCCAAGCGTGAGCGGCGTGGCGTCCTGGGTGTGGGTGCGGCCGATCTTGACGATGTCCGCGAACGCGTCCTGCTTGGCGCGCAACGCCGCCAGCAGCTCCGACAGCGCCGGCACCAGATGGCCCGAGATCGCCCGTGCCGCGGCGATGTGCATCGCGGTGGGGAAGGAGTCGTTGGACGACTGGCTCATGTTGACGTGATCGTTCGGATGCACGGGCTTCTTGGTCCCGCGTTCGCCCCCGAGCAGTTCGCTGGCGCGGTTGGCGATCACCTCGTTGAGGTTCATGTTGCTCTGGGTGCCCGAGCCGGTCTGCCAGACGACCAGCGGAAAGTGGTCGTCGAGCTTGCCGTCGATGACCTCCTGCGCCGCTTGGACGATGGCGTCCGCCATGCGCGGCTCGAGCAGTCCGAGCTCGCGATTGGTCTGCGCCGCGGCCATCTTCACGAGCGCGAGCGCGCGCACGATGCCGATTGGCATGCGGTCGTGGCCGATGCGGAAATTCTGCCGGCTGCGCTCGGTCTGCGCGCCCCAATAGCGGTCGGCGGCGACCTCGATCGGGCCGAAGCTGTCGGTCTCCGTGCGCGTCGATCCGTGCGATGATGAACTAGCTGAATGTGCCATGAAGCATGCCCGTCATTGGTTGCGAACCGGCGTCGACCGGTTCGAGCATGCTTCAATCTAGTGATCCGACCGTCGTTCCGCGCGGGGCGAATGCGCCTACTTCTTGCGGAAACGGTCCAGACGCACGACTTCGGCGCCTTCTCCTGGCGTGGCCGGCGGCAGCGGCTTGTCGTCGCCGGCTTCGGCCGGCGTCGCAGGCAACGGACCGGCAATGGCCGATGGCGCCGGCGCGGCCGGCAGTTTCGGCGCGGCCGGCGTCTCGGCAATCGCCTCCGACGGCTCGAACTGCAGTCCGAATTGTACGGACGGATCGAAGAAGCTCTTGATGGCGTGGAACGGCACCACGAGGCGCTCAGGGATGCCGCCGAACGACAGGCCGACTTCGAACCGATCCTCCGAAACCACCAGATCCCAGAACTGGTGTTGCAGGATGATCGTCATCTCCTCCGGATATTGCGCCAGCAGCCGCGGCGACAGCTTCACGCCCTCGGCCTTGGACACGAATGTGATGAAGAAATGATGCTCGCCTGGGAGTCCATGGGCGGCAGCGTCGCTCAGCACCCGGCGCAGCACCCCGCGCAACGCGTCGCGCGCCAGCACATCGTATCGAATATGATCCGTCGCCATGATCGGTCCTGTGTCGTGTAGGGCTGCGCCCGACGCTTCGGGCGGCCGCGCCCGGCAAGGCAGCAGCATTCCCGACTCGCGTCAATCACATCGTACCCGGCATCGGCGCTGAGGTCAGCAGCCATGCCGGTCGATCGCCAGATATGGGAACGGGTAGAAGCTGGCGGAAGTCCGGTCAACGAAGGAATGAATCGAAGCCGCGCCAAAAAGCTGGGGACAGCACGGCCCTGAAGCGGAGATGGGTTAAAGCGGAGACAGGTTAAAGCGGAGGAACGTGAAAGTGGAGGCTTCTGTTGCCAGGTGCCTCCGAACCCCGCCTAACGGAGCTTAACCCGTTAGGACTTTAAGGTGGTCTTTCAAACTGCGTTACGCAGCCTGAGCAACCGGAGCAAAGTTGTCGTTGGCAACTATTGCAGTAGCCCGATAACGGCGGAACAATACCGGGAAAAAGCTCGCCCTTTACGCCCTCGTCGATCCTATTTCGCCCCCGCCAAAACCCATCTGTCGATGGGCTTTGGTGGAGGCGCCGGGTACCGCCCCCGGGTCCGAATGGTTTATTTCGACGGCGATTTATTTCCATAGCCGGCAAGCCGGCAGGTTCTATATAGGCCCCCGGCCGGCGGATGCACAGGGCCGAAACGCCGCGGCACGCGACAAAAATGTGGGCGGCTGCCGGGAACCCTCTGGTTCAACCTTGGCATTCTGGTTTTTGTCCTCCTACAGTGCGGCATGCCTTCCGAAGTTGCGCGGGTTGCCTCTCCCGCGGCCGACATCGCCAAACACCCGCCCAACCTTCGCACGCTCTTCTTCGCATTCGCGAAAATGTCGCTGTCGGGCTTTGGGGGCGTGCTGGTGTTCGCCAGGCGTGCAATCGTCGATGAGCATCGCTGGATGACGGCGGAGGAGTTCAACGCGACCTTCGCGCTCTGCCATTTCCTGCCCGGACCCAACATCGTGAATTTCTCCGTGGTGTTCGGCGCGCGGTTGCGCGGTGTCCCCGGCGCACTCGCTGCCTTTGCCGGCCTGCTCGGGCCTCCGATGCTGCTGATCACCTCTCTCGGCGCCATCTACGGTCATTTTGGACAAGCCGACACGTGGCGACGGGGGCTTGCTGGCGTGTCCTGCGTGGCCGTGGGCCTGCTGGCGTCGGTGGTGTTTCGCATGATCTCGCCGCTCCTGAAGAAGATCGACCTGGCGGGCCTCGTCGTCGTGGCCGGCGTGTTCGTGGCGATCGGGTTGGCGCGCCTGCCGCTTCAGGAGGTTCTGCTGGTGGCCGTGCCGCTCAGCCTTGCCGTCACCTATGCCAAGACGCGGCGGGCACGATGAGCGGGGACGACAATCCGCTGTTCCAGCTGTTCTGGACCTTTGCGTTGATCTCGCTGTTTGCGGTTGGCGGCGCAGTGGCGGCGATTCCCGAACTGCAACGTGTTGCAGTCGAGGCCCGGCACTGGATGACGGACAAACAGTTCGCCGATCTGTTCGCACTCTCGCAATTGTCGCCCGGGCCCAACGTTCTGATCGTCACCCTGATCGGCTATTCGGTTGCAGGCGTGGCAGGTGCGGCGGTCGCGACGATCGCGATGTGCGGTCCCACCGCCGTGCTCTCCTATTTTGTCAGCCGCTGGCTCTCGAATGCGCGGGATGCGCGCTGGCCCGCCATTCTGCAGGCGACGCTGGTGCCGCTGTCGATCGGCTTGATGGCGGCGAGCGCATGGATTCTCGGTCAGGCTTCCGACCAGACGTGGCGGGCGTTCGCGCTGACGGTCCTTGCCGCAGTCGTTGCATCTATGACGCGACTCAATCCGCTCTGGCTGCTCGCCGCGGGCGGCTGTCTTGGTTTTGCTGGCCTTCTCTAGGGAAAGTCGCTAGGCAAAATAGAAGCGCGACCGGTTTGCTCCGGGCCGCCGAACGAAAACAGTGCCGGCCATCAAGGCCGATCGGGGAGGGCGAGGCATGGCCGAGACCACGGGCCAATTGTCGGGCGAAACGGCGGGCATGCCGGCTGCCCGCAGCGCAACCGGCGCATCGATCATTCTGGTCCTTGCCTTCGCGCCACAGATCATCGAACTGCTGATCGCCTTGGCTGGTCTCGTGGCGCCACTATCCGGACGCGGTCCGCTGCAGGTCATTGCGGCCCATGCGTCGGCCTTGTCAATGGCGATCCCGAGCCTGGCGCAGCAATATGCCGCAAGCGGCAAGACCTCGCTGTCTTCCGATATTCTGCTGGCTCTCATCTACACCTATCCGCTGATCGCGGTCGCGGTGTTCACATTCATGGTACGTCCACGCGCGCCGCAGGACTATTTCGGCGGCGTCGTGCTGATGGCGATCGCGCTGTTCGCGCTGTGGGCCTCCAGCGATCTGCAGGGCATGCGCGGCTTCTCGTTCGGTGCCGGAACTGCGCCGCGGATGTTCGGTCTGCTGCTGCTGGGGCTCGGAGCTGCCGTGGCCGTGATCGGCGTCGTGAGTGAAGGCGCGCAGCTTGCGACCTATCACTGGCGCGGACCGCTGTTCGTCTCGCTCGCGATCCTGACCTTCGCCGTCTCCATTCGCCCGCTCGGACTATTGGTCACGGGGCTTGCAAGCTTCCTGATCGCGGCGATCGGCAGCCCCGAGACGCGCTGGCGCGAGGCCCTGATCGTCGGCATCTGCCTGACCGGCGGCTGCGCGCTGCTGTTCCCCTACGTGCTGGGGTTGCCGATGCCGCTGTTGCCGCGTTTCCTTTTGCAGTGAGGGCGTGATGGATCTGTTTGCAAATCTCGCCCACGGTTTCGCCGTCGCGTTGTCGCCGATCAATCTGCTGATGTGCCTGATCGGCGCGCTGGTCGGCACGCTGGTCGGCGTTCTCCCGGGCATCGGGACCATCGCCACCGTCGCGATGTTGCTGCCGATCACCTTCGGCCTGCCGCCGGTCGGCGCGCTGATCATGCTGGCCGGCATCTACTACGGCGCCCAGTATGGCGGCTCGACGACGTCGATCCTGGTCAACATTCCTGGCGAGGCGACGTCGGTGGTAACCGCGCTCGACGGCTTCCAGATGGCGAAGCAGGGCCGTGCCGGTCCGGCGCTGGCGATTGCCGCGATCGGCTCATTCTTCGCCGGCTGCGTTGCCACCGTGCTGATTGCGATCCTCGGCGCGCCGTTGACCAAGCTCGCGCTGGCGTTCGGCCCAGCCGAGTATTTCTCGCTGATGGTGCTGGGCCTGATCTTCGCAGTCGTGCTGGCGAAGGGCTCGGTGCTGAAGGCGATCGCAATGATCGTGCTCGGCCTGCTGCTGTCGATGGTCGGCTCGGACATCGAGACCGGCGTCTCGCGCATGGCCTTCAATATTCCCGAGCTCGCCGACGGCCTGGGCTTTGCCACCGTCGCGATGGGCGTGTTCGGATTTGCCGAGATCATCCGCAATCTCGATGCCGGCGCGGAGATGGACCGCGACCTCGTGCAGAAGAAGATCACCGGCCTGATGCCGACCCGGAAGGATCTGAAAGACTCCACGCCGGCGATCCTGCGCGGCACGGTGCTCGGCTCGATCCTCGGCATCCTGCCGGGCGGCGGTGCGGTGATCGCCTCGTTCGCGGCCTATACGCTGGAGAAGAAGCTCGCGCGAGATCCGTCGCGGTTCGGTCGCGGTGCGATCGAGGGCGTCGCGGCGCCGGAGAGCGCCAACAATGCGGCGGCCCAAACCTCCTTCATTCCGCTGCTGACGCTCGGCATTCCGCCGAATGCGGTCATGGCGCTGATGGTCGGCGCGATGACCATCCACGGCATCGTGCCGGGCCCGCAGGTGATGCAGAAGCAGCCCGACCTGGTCTGGGGCATGATCGCCTCGATGTGGATCGGCAATCTCATGCTGATCATCATCAACCTGCCGCTGGTCGGCATCTGGGTGCGGCTCTTGCGCGTGCCGTACCGGCTGATGTTCCCGTCGATCGTGATCTTCTGCGCGATCGGGATCTACTCCGTCAACAACGCGCCGGTCGATGTCATCCTGGCGGGCGCGTTTGGCCTCGTCGGCTACTGGCTGATCAAGCATGATTTCGAGCCGGCGCCGCTGCTGCTCGGCATGGTGCTGGGGCCGCTGATGGAGGAGAACCTGCGCCGCGCGCTGTTGATCTCGCGCGGCGACTGGTCGGTGTTCCTGACGCGGCCGCTGTCCGCCGTGCTGCTCGCGATTGCCGCGGGGCTGCTGGTGCTGGCGGTGCTGCCGACGCTGCGCCGCAAGCGCGACGAGGTTTTCGTGGAAAGCGAAGGCTGACCTCGCGGGCCAGCTCAACGCCGCCGCTGCCCAGGCGCTCGACGACGAGGGCGTCCGCAAGCGCCTGCTTGAGTTCGATAGCGTCATTCCCGGTGCTGCGGACCGCACGCCGGAAGCGCTGGCGGCGCTGGTGAAGGCGGAAATCATCAAATGGACCGCGGTGCTCAAGCCGGCGAGCTAGCGCGAGACGACCATCGAGGCGGAAGGGGCAGGGCGAAACGGACGGTTCCGCCCTTGTCATTTGCGGCGGCGGCCGACAATTTTCGGGGTATAATTGGCGACCGGGCCGAGTCGAGGCTAGGGCCGGGCGGTTCCTGCCGTTAAATTCGCCGCCTTCTGCGAAAGGCCGCCAGCGCGCACCATGCACCAGTATCACGACCTGCTCGAACGCATCCTGTCCGACGGTGCCGAGAAACACGACCGCACCGGCACCGGCACGCTGTCGGTGTTCGGCCACCAGATGCGCTTCAACCTTGCGGCCGGCTTTCCGCTGGTGACCACCAAGCGGCTGCCGCTGAAGGCGATCGTGCACGAGCTGCTGTGGTTCCTGAAGGGCGACACCAACATCAAATACCTTCACGACAACGGCGTCACCATCTGGGACGAGTGGGCCGATGCCAATGGCGATCTCGGCCCCGTCTACGGCTATCAGTGGCGCTCGTGGCCGACGCCGGACGGCGGCCATATCGACCAGATCGGAGGCGTGATCGACATGATCAGGCGCAATCCGGATTCGCGCCGGCTGATCGTGACCGCCTGGAATCCAGCCGACGTCGACAAGATGGCGCTGCCGCCGTGTCATTGCCTGTTCCAGTTCTACGTCGTGAACGGCAAATTGTCGTGCCAGCTCTATCAGCGCTCGGCCGACGTGTTCCTCGGCGTGCCCTTCAACATCGCCTCCTACGCGCTGCTGACGATGATGGTGGCGCAGGTGACGGGATTGAAGCCCGGCGAATTCGTGCACTCCTTCGGCGACGTGCATCTCTATTCCAACCACATCGAGCAGGCGCGGCTGCAACTCACCCGCGCGCCCCGTCCGCTGCCGACCATGACGCTCAATCCGGACGTCAAGGACATCTTCGGCTTCCGCTACGAGGACTTCGCGCTCGCCGGCTACGATCCGCATCCGCATATCAAGGCCGAGGTCGCGGTCTGACGCATGCCACTGTCGATCCGCAGCGCCCGGCCTGACGACATCGGAAGCGTGTTCGCGCTGATCCGGGAGCTCGCCGACTACGAGAAGCTCTCGCACGAGGTTTCAGCCAGCGAGGCGGACATCGCCGCGGCGCTGTTCTGCGCGCATCCCACGCTGTTCTGCGACATCGCCGAGTGGAACGGCGAGGTCGCGGGCTTTGCGGTCTGGTTCGTCAATTTCTCCACCTTCGCCGGAAAGCCCGGCATCTATCTCGAGGACCTGTTCGTTCGCCCCGCGTTTCGCCGCAACGGCATCGGCCAGGCGCTGCTCGGCCATCTCGCTCGCACCTGTGTCGAGCGCAACTGGGCGCGGCTGCAATGGTCGGTGCTCGACTGGAACGCGCCGTCGATCACCTTCTACAAGTCGCTCGGTGCCGAGCTGATGGACGACTGGAAGCTCTGCAAGGTCATGGGCGAGGCGCTCGCTCAGCTCGCGGAGAGGGCGCCGTGATCGAGATCGTGCTGATCGTCGCAGTCGCCGACAACGGCATCATCGGCGCCGCCGGTGCGATCCCGTGGCGGCAGAAGAGTGACATGCAGCGCTTCAAGGCGATGACCATGGGCCGCCCGATCGTGATGGGCCGCAAGACCTTCATCTCGTTTCCGCGCCGGCCGCTGCCGGGCCGCACCAACATCGTCGTCACCCGCGATGCCGAGTTTCGCGCGCCGGGCGCGATCGTGACCCATACCGTCGATGAAGCGCTCGGCATCGCGCGTGGTGATGCGCTGCGGCGTTCAGCCGCGGAGATCGCGGTTATCGGAGGCACCGAGCTCTTTGCTGCGACGATGCCGATCGCCGACCGGTTGGAGATCACCGAGGTGCATGCGAGCCCGCCGGGCGATACCGTGTTTCCGGCGATCGACGCGGCGCAATGGGAGGAGGTGGCGCGGGAGCGCCATGCCTCGGGGCCTGACGATCAGGCCGAATTCTCCTACGTCACCTATCGCCGGCGGCGGTGAGCGTTTGCCGGTGGGACCGGCGCGACGGCCGTTCAAGACCGTCCGTTAATGATGAAGTCGCGTTGTTTGGCCGCGTGGCGGATTTGAGGCCGCGGCAAACCGGCGCTTCCGGCCCTGTTTACATTGACAAAACCCGGTTCGGGCTTAGCTGGAGCGCTACGTTGTAAGGGGCGGGGCCGTCCCTTATAACCCGGCGACCGTCGGGGCCGGCGTTGGTGCACACTCAGCCTCTCGGAGGAGATCGATCGATGGCGTGGAAGAATCAGGGCGGAGGCCCGTGGGGTCAGGGTCCGAAGGGGCCCTGGGGCTCGGGACCGCAACCGGTCGGTCCAAGGCCGCCCGACCTGGAAGATCTTCTGCGGCGCGGCCAGGACCGGCTGCAGCAGTTCATCCCCGGTGGCGGCTTCGGCACCGCCGGCGTCCTGCTGATCGTGCTCGGCGCCATCATCATCTGGCTCGCCTCCGGTATCTACCGCGTGCAGTCCGAGGAGCTCGGCGTTGTGCTCCGCTTCGGCAAATATGTCCGCGATGAGCAGCCGGGCCTGCGCTATCACCTGCCTTATCCCATCGAGACCGTGCTGCTGCCCAAGGCGCTGCGCGTCAACTCGATCTCGATCGGCATCACCGCCAATGACGATCCCGGCCGGCGCGGCCGCGGCGGTCGCGATGTCCCCGAGGAAAGCCTGATGCTGACCGGCGACGAGAACATCGTCGACGTCGACGTCACCGTTCTCTGGCGCATCAAGCCGAAGGGCGCCGCCGACTTCCTGTTCAACATCCAGAACCCCGAGGGCACCGTGAAGGCGGTGGCCGAGAGCGCGATGCGCGAGGTGATCGGCCGGTCGAACATCCAGCCGATTCTCACCGGCGCCCGCACCGTGATCGAGCAGAACGTGCAGGAGCTGATGCAGAAGACGCTCGATAACTACGGCTCCGGCATCCAGATCACCCAGGTGCAGATGCAGAAGGTCGATCCGCCGGCCCAGGTGATCGAGGCGTTCCGCGACGTCCAGGCGGCGCGTGCCGACCTCGAGCGTCTCCAGAATGAAGCCCAGACCTACGCCAACAAGGTCGTGCCGGATGCGCGCGGTCGCGCCGCGCAGATCCTGCAGGTCGCCGAAGGCTACAAGGAGCAGGCGATCGCCGAGGCCAAGGGCCAGAGCGCGCGCTTCCTCAAGGTCTATGACGAGTACAAGAAGGCGCCCGACGTGACCCGCGAACGGATCTATCTCGAGACCATGGAGCGCGTGCTCGGCGGCTCGGAGAAGCTCGTGCTCGACAGCGGTGCCTCCGGCGGCCCCGTGCCGCTGCTGCCGCTCGGCGATCTCCTGCCGCGCCGTACGGCGCCGGCCGCTCAGCAGGGAGGCGTCCGATGAGGTCCCCCGTTGCAGGCATCGTCGCGCTCGTCGCCGTGCTCGTGCTCGTCGTCATCGGCTACAGCTCGCTGTTCACCGTGCAGCAGACCGAGCAGGCGCTGGTCGTGCGGTTCGGCAAGCCGGTCGACGTCGTCACCGAGCCTGGCCTGAACTTCAAGGCGCCGTTCATCGACAACGTGATCTCGATCGACAAGCGCATCCTCGACCTCGAGAACCCCTCGCAGGAAGTGATCGCCTTCGACCAGAAGCGGCTCGTCGTCGACGCCTTCGCGCGCTACAAGATCAAGAACGCGCTGCAATTCTACCAGAGCGTCGGCTCGATCCAGACCGCCAACGTCCAGCTCGGCACGCTGCTCAACGCCTCGTTGCGCCGCGTGCTCGGCGAGGTCACCTTCACGCAAGTCGTGCGCGACGAGCGCGAGGGCTTGATGCGCAAGATCCGCGATCAGCTCGACAAGGAGGCCGACGCCTATGGCATCCAGGTGGTCGACGTCCGCATCCGCCGCGCCGACCTGCCGGAGGCCAACAGCCAAGCGGTGTACAACCGGATGAAGACCGAGCGGCAGCGCGAGGCCGAGGAGTTCCGGGCGTTCGGCGGCCAGAAGGCCCAGGAGATCAGGTCCAAGGCCGATCGCGAGGCCACCGTGATCGTCGCCGAGGCCAACTCGCAGGCGGAGCAGACCCGCGGCGCCGGCGATGCCGAACGCAACCGGCTGTTCGCCGAGGCCTACAGCAAGGACCGCGACTTCTTCGCCTTCTATCGCTCGATGACGGCGTATGAGAACGGCCTGAAATCCGGCGACACCCGCTTCCTGCTGCGGCCCGATTCGGAGTTCTTCCGCTACTTCGCCAACCCCTCGGGGAAGCCGGCGGCGGAGACGTCGTCCACCGCCGGCTCGACCGCGGCCGCCGCGGTGCCGGCGCCCAAGCCCTGATGGCACCTGCCTGATGCCCAGGGCGGTTGATCCGGGCGAATAGGAGTTGACATGGACGGGGCGAAGCCGTTGCTTCGCCCCGTTACATATCAAGAAGGTCGAACGGGAGGTCCGGGTCCGATGAGGTCCATTGCGTTTTCCGATTTCCTCATCGGATTAGGTATCCTGTTCGTGCTCGAAGGCCTGATGTTCGCGGCCAGTCCGGAGTGGATGCGGCGGGCCATGAAGACCGCGATGACCACGCCCGACAACGTGCTGCGCGCGGTCGGCATCGGCTCCGCGGTGGCCGGTTTGGTCCTGATCTGGGTGATCCGGCGACCGATCTGAGCGGCGGATTGTTGTGCGTTTGCGCGTTCGCCGAACGAGGGGCGGCCGCGGCAAACGACGGTCCGCCGGCCGGCCAACGCCATTGTGAGGCGATGGCTGCGCCATTTTGCCGTATTAGGTCGCCCTCAATGATGAATCTGCGGTCCGATCCGGCGTGCTTGCGTCCCCCGCCGGTTCCGGCGCACTGTAACGGTTGAATTTGCCGACTTTTCTGGAGATCCGCCCGATGACCGCAACCCTTGCTTTCAGCCGTCGACTGCGCCCGATTCTGACCGCGGCGGTTCTTGCCGCGGGCTGGGCGCTCGCGCCGGCCCCGGCCTCGGCGCGGGGGCCGGAGGGGATCGCCGATGTCGCCGAAAAGGTGATCGACGCCGTCGTCAACATCTCGACCTCGCAGACTGTCGAGCCCAAGGGCGGCTCGTCCGAGGGGCGGAACGCCAATCCGCAGGTGCCGCCGGGCTCGCCGTTCGAGGAGTTCTTCGACGACTTCTTCAAGAACCGCCGCGGCGGTCCGGGCGGCCGGGGCGGTGCCGACAACTCGCCGCGCCGCACCAACTCGCTGGGCTCGGGCTTCATCGTCG
This sequence comes from Bradyrhizobium sp. SZCCHNPS1003, assembly GCF_032381555.1. Lineage (NCBI taxonomy): Bacteria > Pseudomonadati > Pseudomonadota > Alphaproteobacteria > Hyphomicrobiales > Nitrobacteraceae > Bradyrhizobium > Bradyrhizobium sp. SZCCHNPS1003. Next base: position 147,152 of record NZ_JAUHIU010000001.1, on the reverse strand, counting down.
ACGACTCGGGCGTTGTCGTCACCAACAACCACGTCATTGCCGATGCCGATGAGATCAACGTGATCCTCAACGACGGCACCAAGATCAAGGCCGAGCTGGTCGGCGTCGACAAGAAGACCGACCTTGCGGTGCTCAAGTTCAAGCCGCCGCGGCCGCTGACCGTGGTCAAGTTCGGCGACTCCGACAAGCTCCGGCTCGGCGATTGGGTGGTCGCGATCGGCAACCCGTTCAGCCTCGGTGGCACCGTCACCGCCGGCATCGTCTCGGCCAAGAACCGCGACATCTCGTCGGGACCCTATGACAGCTACATCCAGACCGACGCCGCCATCAACCGCGGCAATTCCGGCGGCCCGCTGTTCAACCTCGAGGGCGAGGTCATCGGCGTCAACACGCTGATCATCTCGCCGTCGGGCGGCTCGATCGGCATCGGCTTCGCGGTGCCGTCGAAGACCGTGGCCGGCGTCGTCGACCAACTGCGCCAGTTCGGCGAGCTGCGCCGCGGCTGGCTCGGCGTGCGCATCCAGGGCGTCACCGACGAGATCGCGGAGAGCCTCAACATCAAGCCGGCGCGCGGCGCGCTGGTCGCCGGCGTCGACGACAAGGGACCGGCCAAGCCGGCTGGCATCGAGCCGGGCGACGTCGTCGTCAGGTTCGACGGCCATGACATCAAGGAGCCGAAGGACCTGTCGCGCATCGTCGCCGACACCGCCGTCGGCAAGGAGGTCGACGTCATCGTCATCCGCAAGGGCCAGGAGCAGACGCTCAAGGTCAAGCTCGGTCGGCTCGAGGATACCGAGAAGGTGCAGCAGGCGGCGATCAAGAAGGACGAGCCGGCCGAGAAGCCGGTGACCCAGAAGGCGCTCGGGCTCGATCTCGCCGCGTTGTCGAAGGACCTGCGCGCCCGCTACAAGATCAAGGACAGCGTCAAGGGCGTCGTCGTCACCGGCGTCGACCAGGCCTCCGATGCCGCCGAGAAGCGGCTGTCGGCCGGCGACGTCATCGTCGAGGTCGCCCAGGAGGCGGTGACCTCGGGCGTCGACATCAAGAAGCGCGTCGACCAGCTCAAGAAGGACGGCAAGAAGTCGGTGCTGCTGCTCGTCTCCAACGCCGACGGCGAGCTGCGCTTCGTGGCGTTGAGTTTGCAGTAGGGCAGGAGTCCACGCCTCCACATCGCGGGGTACGGTGCGTAGGGTGGGGCAAAGGCGCACCGTGACCTACGCTTGGTACGACGCTCTCTCGCGCGCCGTGCCCACCATGTGGCTCTGCGTTCGCGGCACGACGGTGGGCACGCTGCCGCCCTGCGGACGGCTGCTTTGCCCACCCTACGGCAGCTCCACACTCCGCTGTCGTCCCGGCCTTGAGCCGGGACCCATAGCCCCAGAGAGCAGTTTGGGCCGGGCTGATCATTGGCCGTTTGCTCGTCACGACGGCCGCGGCGTATGGGTCCCGGATCGGCGCCCCGACGCGCTGGCGCGCGCCGTGGCTTGTCCGGGACGACGACGGTTCGCAAGGCGAATTCACGGCTCAAACAGCAATCGACATAGCTTTGCAGTCTCGCGGCGCATCGCGCCCGAGGTCTGCAATCAGTTCGTCCCTCTCGAAATGCAGAGGGCGCAGGGAATGCCGGGTGAAGGCCTCACCCATGGCCCGCCTGCTGAAAAAATGCAGGCGGCAGGTACCACAGGCAAAGCCGATTCAACCGGCATTCCCTGCGCGGCGGTCTTCACGCTTATACGCAGTCTCCCTGGTGCGCCGGGCTTGTTGGCCACCATTGCCAATGCAATGCGAAGCATTGTCACGAGCGTGACACCAGCATCGGGGTGTCAGGACGCTGCGACTTCACGTCCGCGAGCGATCGTTCGTCCGCACTCTCATTGAAGAGAATGCTGCGATCTCTCGCGGCCACCGCTCCCCGCCTCGCGTGTCGTGACGATCGCGCGCTACGCCCCTTGTGTACGCCAGATCTGCCAGAATGCGCGAACGGGCGGTTCTCGCAAAACCGCCCGTCGCTGGATCTGAGCCCGGTACGCCCCAAACGCGGCAGAGCCTGTATCAGAGCGAGGGACAGCTCCGGTGATCTTCCTCAACCCGAACAGTTGCAAGGGCTTCGAGCCCATACAAGGCAAGGAAGGGAGTGGATGATGACACAGATCGCAAATGGTGTCGCTGGTATCGATGTGGCCAAGGACAAGGTGGACGGCTGCATTCGGAAACTCGGAGTACGGCAGATATTCCCGAGCAGTTCGCTTGGGCATCGCCAGCTGGTGGCCTTGCTTCGCAAGCACAAGGTGACCAAGGCCGTCATGGAGGCCAGCGGCGGCTATGAGCGCGAATGGGCCAAGGCGCTGCGCGAGGCCGGGATAGAGGTGCGGATCGTTGATCCCAAACGGGTTCGCAGCTTCGCCTTGTCGGCGGGTCGATTGGCGAAGAACGACACGATCGACGCAGAGATGATCGCCTGGTTCGCCGAGACGTTCGACGAGGCACCGAGCCAGACCTACGATGCTGCACGCGAGGAACTGGCGGGGCTGGTGAAAGCGCGCAAGAATCTGATGGATCTGAAAACCCGTTTGCAGAACCAGACCGAGCATGTTGTGCCGGGATTGGCGCAGAAGGCCCATTCCCAGGTGTTGAAGACGCTCGCGGCTCAGATTGCGAAGCTCGAGGCTGCGATCTTCGCCAGGGTCAAGGCGACGCCGGAATTTGCCGAGCGCGCCGAGATCATTGAAAGTGTGCCGGGGCTTGCCGTCATGACCTCCGCGCTCCTCATCGCAGGAGCGCCGGAGCTCGGCAAGGTGAGTGACAGGATCGCCGCTGCCCTGATCGGTGTTGCCCCTTACGACGACGACAGCGGCAGGCGCCGAGGCGAGCGCCACATCAAGGGAGGTCGGCGCTGGGTGAGAAACGGCCTGTTCCTTCCCTGCCTCGGGGCAGCGACGCAGCATAATCCGGTGCTTAAGACCTACTATGAACGCCTCATCGCCAAGGGCAAAGAGCCGAAAGTTGCCCTCATCGCCTGCATGCGCAAGCTGATCATCATCCTCAACACGATGATCGCCCGCGGCGAAAAATGGAATCCCAAGCAGCCGCGCGTTGCGATGAACTGATCGAGCGCCACACTGCGCTCGGTCCACGACCGAGTGCATGCCAAGCCAACAGGACGGCGAGCGGACGGGGTCAAGGCCTTCAGCCGCCGAAGGCGGGGGCGCGTCTCGCGCCAGCCTTGAGGCCGGCCGTTCGCCGGCCTACCTCAACAGCACAGTTGCTCCGCAGTGAGGCGGGATGGCGCTAGACAATCATGAATTCTGTAAAATAGCAAGATATTTATTTTTTCCAGAATTAAACGGGCGGCAGCCGCTCCACGGCAGGCGCCGGCTCAGAGCGATCGCTGGTTGACCCGCTTCGAAAGCTCCTCGGCACTTTCCTTGCGCTCGGAATAGCGGTCGACCAGATAGTCCGCCCGGTCGCGCGTCAGCAGTGTGAACTTGACGAGCTCTTCCATGACGTCAACGACGCGATCGTAGTAGGACGACGGCTTCATGCGATCGGTGTCGTCGAACTCCGCGAACGCCTTCGGCACCGATGACTGGTTCGGGATGGTGATCAGCCGCATCCAGCGGCCGAGCACCCGAAGCTGATTGACCGCGTTGAACGACTGCGAGCCGCCACTGACCTGCATCACGGCCAATGTCTTGCCCTGCGTCGGCCTGACGGCCCCGAGCGACAGCGGGATCCAGTCGATCTGGGTCTTCATCACGCCGGTCATCGCGCCGTGCCGCTCCGGCGAGCACCACACCATGCCTTCGCACCAGGTCACGAGGTCGCGCAGCTCGCGGACCTTCGGATGATCCGGCTCGGCGTCGTCGACCAGCGGCAAGCCGTGCGGATCGAAAGTCCGTGTCTCCGCGCCGAAGCGCACGAGAATGCGCGCCGCTTCCTCGGTCAGCAGCCGGCTGAACGAGCGTTGCCGGAGCGATCCGTAGAGCAGCAGGATTCGCGGAGGGTGGGAGGAGAGCGCAGGCTCCAGCAGCTTCGCGCGGTCGATGGCACGGAATGAGGTTTCGTCCAATTGAGGCATCGTGTCAGACAACGCGGTATCCTCCGGCAAAATGATCGGCGTTGGCCGTCCTCGTTCGAGATCCGCCGGTACAAGCGCTCAGAACGCGATGTCCGCAGCGACGGCTTCGATGCCGGCGTTCGCGCAGATGTCGTCGTTGTCGCCTCCGGGCGCGCCGGATACGCCGATCGCTCCGACCTGCTGGCCAGCGGCCTCTATTGGCATGCCGCCGCCGACCACGACAACGCCGGGAACGTTGACGATGGCCCGTTCCCGAGCATCCGGTCGTGCCAGGCGGGCTGCGAGCGTGCTCGTCGCCTCGCGCCAGCTCGCGGCCGTCCGCGCCTTGCCCGTCGCGGCCTCTAGCGTATGCCAGCCGGCGAAACGATCGCGCAGGGTGACCAGCGCGAGCCCCGACGGATCGCTCACGGTCACGGTAGCCTGCCAGCCGCGTTTGCGGCACTCCGGCGAGCGCCGCCTGTGCCGCCTTGAGCGCCGTGTCCGGCGCGATGATCCGGCGCGTCCACGTGGGTTCGTCGGCGCGCGCCACGAAAGCCGGGCCGAGCAGGAGGACCACTGCGAGCAGCGGACGCAACACCATCACGCCGACAGCCATTTCGCCATGTCTTCTGGCTTCGGCAGGCCGCCCGCATGGACGACCTTGCCGTCGATCACCACGCCCGGCGTCGAGGAGATGCCGAACCGGGCGATGTCGGCGAAGTCCGTGATCTTTTCCAGCTCGATCTCGATGCCGAGCTTGCTTGCTTCCGAGGAGGCCATTGCTGCGGTCTGAACACAGCGCTTGCAGCCGGCGCCGAGAATTTTGACGTTCTTCATGGGGCTTGTCCTTTCATCAGAACAGGGCGTTGAAGAGATAGCCGACGGCGACGATGCCGGCGGCGACCACGCCCGCGAAGACAGCGATCAGCCGGAGCGTCAGCACCTTGCGCAGAATGAGCATCTCGGGAAACGAAAGCGCGATGACGCTCATCATGAAGGCGAGCACCGTTCCGAGCGCCGCGCCCTTGCCGAGCAGCGCCTCGACGACGGGAATGATGCCCGCAGCGTTGGCGTACATCGGCACGCCGATCAGCACCACGGCCGGCACGGACCACCATTGGTCCTTGCCCATGATCGAGGCGAGCAGGTCGTTCGGGACATAGCCGTGAATGAATGCGCCCGCCGCAATGCCGATGATGATCCAGGCCCAGACGCGGCCGACGATGTCGCGCACCGCGTCAATCCCGGCCCGGATCCGATTGGCGACGGTCTGTGAATCCGGCTGTAGATCCGCCTGTCCTGCGCGCACGTTGCGAACCCATTCCTCGAGCCAGCCTTCGAGATGCAGTCGTCCGATGATCCATCCCGCCACGATCGCGACCGCCAGGCCGAAGGCCAGATAGATCGCGGCGATCCTCCAGCCGACCAGCGCGAACAGCAGGCCGAGCGCGACCTCATTCACCATTGGCGCCGCAATCAGGAACGAGAAGGTCACGCCGAGTGGGACGCTCGCCGAGACGAAGCCGACGAAGAGCGGCACCGCCGAGCACGAGCAGAAGGGAGTGAATACGCCGAGGATCGCAGCCGCGACGTTGCCGAGGCCCTCGCGCTTGCCGGCGAGCAATGCGCGGGTTCGCTCGGCTGAAAAGAAGCTGCGCACGACGCCCATGCCGAATACGACCAGCGTCATCAGCATCAGCACCTTGGGCGCGTCGAACACGAAGAAGCGCGCGGCTTGTTCCAGATGGCTGCCGCGGGGCACCGGCAGCAACGACACCAGCCATGCCGAGAGCGCCTCAAGCTGCCAGTAGATCGCAAACCACATCGCGACGGCAGTTGCCGTCGCCATGATCCAGATCGCAGCCGATGCCGACCCGTCAGGATAGGTCGAAGCTTCGGTTTTCATGCTGCGCTCCTGTTCGGCTCAGGCATGGCCGCCATGACGGCGTCGAGGATGGCGCGGCGATCGGGCGTCAGGTCAGGGCTCAGCCGATACCGGACCCACTGGGCGTCACGCCGGTCGATGACGAGACCGGCGGCCTTGAGGGCGGACATGTGCCGGCTCATGCGCGATGCGCTGGCTCGGAGCTGCCGCATGAGCTCGCAGACGCAATGCTCGCCGCCGTCCCAAAGGATGCGCAGGGCGGCGAGACGGGTCGGCTCGGCCAGAGCGGCGAGCAGCGGGACAGGATCGGACATGGCGGCGATATATGCGTATTTTCGTATTTGCGCAATAGCGCATATAATGGTTATGGATGTGCGGTTTGACCGGCAATCGGCGCGGCGCGCGGCGTCAGGCTGACAATGGCTGGTGATGCATGGCCCGCGCGGCGACGCCCTGCGAGATCCAGGTTGGGAAATTAGGCGAGCTGCTTGGCGTCAGGCCAATGCACGCGCAGGATGGTCTTGCCGCCGGCGGCCGGAATGTCCGTGCGACTGGTCTCGACGACGCGGCCGCCGAGCGGGGCATGAAAGCGGAGAGCGGCGATGTTGGCCTCGAAGACCCAAAGGTGCAGCGGGCTGGGCGTCTGGGCTGTCCGCGGAGCGGATGTCCAGGATATTCACCACGCGCGACGCCACGCGTTTTCTCGGATAGGGAGCGCGGCCTCGCCGAGCGAGACGCGCGCTGCCTATGTGACGATGGGTTGCTCGCGTCGCTCAGTTGCGAACGCTGCCCACGGTGGTCGGAGCGACGAGAGCGGCGCTGCGACGGTGCTGGGCGAGCACGGCGAGCTGGTGCGGGGAGGCGGCGCTGTCCGCGGCGATGGTCTGCTGCGCGGCGGATGCACCGACGACAGAAAGCTGGTGCGGGGTGGCCGGCAGCGCGCCGACTTCGTAGCTCGGCAGCTCACCGGCGACAGCCGCGCCGGTCAGCAGCGCGAGGGCAAGAAGAGAGCCGGGAATGATGTGCTTGATGGTCATCGGGAGGTCCTTTTGTGACGATGATCGATTGCATCGCGTGCAATCGCTTTCGTTTCCTTGGACACTCCCTAGCCTTGTCAGCTTTATATGCGCTGCAGCATGATTTGACAATTCATCGATTGGTGATGCGGTTAAAGCGACACTGCGCGCCCCGCCTTGATGCGGAGGGCGAATGATCTGATCTGCGATCTGAGATGAGATTGGAATGAAGTTACGTGCGAGTGCGTAGGATTGAAATAAAATCCTAATGATGTGCTGATCAGGCTTTTCGTAACGGCTTTGCTTGCGGTGGCGATTCGTATACGGCGTCCGATTGCGATCGCCGAGCGTTCGCAAGACTTTGATCAAATGTCACGCGCAGCAGGCTGCGCTGATCGCGAAGCGACGACGCAATCCAGAGCCTTGCGTCCGACTCTGGATTGCTTCGCTGCGCCACTGCGCTCGCAATGACGGCCTGGCGGCTGCCCATGAATGCGTCCTCTCTCACAACAAGGGGAGAGGGCGCCGTATTGCGCTTCGCTTGCACGCGTCGTTTGACATCCGCGCCACGGCGGCGGCCCTGTCAGTCGACGAACTGATCGCGCGTGTAGCCTTGCGCATAGAGCAGGGCGGTGAGGTCGCCGTGGTCGATGCGGGCCGAGGCGGCGGCCGAGACCGCGGGCTTGGCGTGATAGGCGACGCCGAGGCCGGCCGCCTCGATCATGCCGAGGTCGTTGGCGCCGTCGCCGACCGCCAGGGTGTCGATCTCGTCGAGATCGAACGACTCGCGCAGCTCGATCAGGGTGGCGAGCTTGGCGTCGCGGCCGATGATCGGCTCGCGCACCTCGCCGGTGAGCTTGCCGCCATCGATGACGAGCTCATTGGCGCGGTTCTCCTGGAAGCCGATCTTGGCCGCGATGGCGCTGGTGAACAGCGTGAAGCCGCCGGAGATCAGGCAGGTATAGGCGCCGTGTGCGCGCATGGTCATCACCAGATGACGGCCGCCCGGCGTCAGCTTGATGCGTTTGGTCAGGACCTCGTCGACGACGCTCACCGGCAGGTCCTTCAGCAATGCGACGCGTTCGCGCAACGCCGGCTCGAACGCGATCTCGCCGCGCATGGCGCGCTCGGTAATGGCGGCGACACGCGGCTTCAGCCCGGCGAAGTCGGCGAGCTCGTCGATGCATTCCTGGCCGATCATGGTGCTATCCATGTCGGCGAGAAAAAGCTTCTTGCGCCGGACGGCTTCGGGCTGCACGACGATGTCGATCGGCATGTCGCCGCGCAGGTCGCGCAGGCGCGCCTCGAGCTTGTGGACCTCGCCGTCGTGGGCGAAGGGGATGTCGATCGCGACCTCGTCGAACAGCCAGCGCGGCGTGCCCGGCGAGGGCAGCACGGCCAGGAAGGCCTCCACGATCGTGGTATCAAGCGCGGGATCGGCGGGATTGCAGATGAAGGTGGCGACGAGAGACATCAGGTGACTTTGCCAGGGATCAACAAAGCCGTGCTTATCGCAGGGCCGACCGCCAGCGGCAAGTCGGCGCTGGCGGTGGAACTTGCGCAAAAAGCGGGCGGGGTCGTCATCAACGCCGATTCCATGCAGGTTTACCGTGACCTGAGAATCCTGACGGCGCGGCCAACACCTGACGACGAGGCTGATGTGCCGCACCGGCTCTACGGCCATGTCGACGCAGCCGTGAACTACTCGGCCGGCCACTATGTCCGGGATGCCGCGGTCGTTCTTGCCGAGGCGCACGCGGCCGGGCGGCTGCCGATTTTCATCGGCGGCACCGGGCTGTACTTCAAAGCGCTGACACGGGGATTGGCGGCGGTCCCGCCCGTCCCTGACGAGGTCCGAGACGCGGTGCGCCTGCGGCTCGACCGCGACGGGGTCGAGGCGCTGCATGCCGAGCTGGCGCGGCGCGATCCGGCGGCGGGCGCGCGGCTGAACGTGCGCGACCGCACCCGCGTCGCCCGCGCGCTGGAGGTGATCGAAGCCACCGGTCGGCCATTGGCCGAGTGGCATGCCGAGACCACCCCGCCGCTGCTGCCGGAGGGCAGCTATCGGGCGCTGTTCATCGCGCCGGAGCGCGAGACGCTCTATGCGCGGATCGACGCGAGGTTCGATCTGATGCTGGATCGCGGCGCGCTGGAGGAGGTTGAACAGCTGGCGGCCCGCGGGCTCGATCCGCTGCTCCCGGCCATGAAGGCGCACGGCGTGCCGGCGCTGATCCGTTATCTCCGCGGGGAGATCACGCGGGAGGAGGCGGCCGTCATCGGCAAGGCCGACACCCGCCATTATGCCAAGCGGCAGTTCACCTGGTTCCGGCATCAGCTGCCGGAGTTCGGGTGGATGACGCCGGAGCAGGCGCGGGCGTGGGTGGCGTCAGCCGAGTGAAGGAGGAGATCACGATGGCAGATATTCTGATCCGTGACGTCGACGAGACCACAATGAGCTTGCTGCGCCGCAGGGCCGAGCTGCGGGGCCTCAGCTTGGATGCCTATCTGTTTGAGATACTGGAGAAGCTTGCGCGCGAGGAAGCTGGTTCCGCCGATGACGATGAACCGTTCGGCAGTTGGCTATTCTCAATTTCGAGGCCCGGCGTCGACTTGGATGAAGAACTACGGCGTCTTCGGGAGCCCCGCAGCACGCTTCGATCATTCCAGGCCCCGCAGCGGGAGGACGGGACTTAAGGTTCTGTGAACCCTACTAATGCGGGGCAAGGACCTCCACATCGCTACCCGTCCTTGCGAAGCTCATGGCTAACAACCATCCTGGTGTGTGGTTGGTCTCAGAGGAGGAGGCACCCTTGGGAACCAAGAACGACGGACAATCGATGCAGTTCGAGTTTTATGGTCGCGCTGCGGGCCAGGATCGAAAGCATTTCCGCCTTGGGACAAGTATGGGAATACCGGGTCCAAACTATTTCGCGGATGTCCGTGGATTCGCAAATGAGCAGGTGATTCATGATGCCATTGCTGGCTCTTTGGACCCCAAAGATATTGAACACGTCCTAACTGAGTTGCTGGACTCTCGTAAGCTTGCCCGAGAGTTCATGTGGTTTCGCTTGAAAATGAGGGAGAATGCCCCGAGGTCTTAGAACGAGAAGTGCAGACGTTGCCCCGGAGTGACGGCCGGGGGCTCATTTACCGCTCGCCGAACGGAAAATTCCGCGTTAACATTACAAAATCGCGCTGACGAGCCGGCTTTGCCTTGACATTGGGGCATCGCTGGCTATCTTTCGCGCAACCTTTGGGAAGTTAGATCGGCACCATGCGCAACATTATTACCGCCATCCTTATTGTAGTCGTACCCAGGCGCATCGCCGGGGATGGCTAGCGGCCATCCATGATCCGAGCGGTGCGCAGGGCCTTCCAGGGCCCTTTTTTATTGCCCGGAAGCCGTCGAACCGACCAGCCGAGCCACTGACCGAAGCCATCCGCTAGACCCGACCGACCAAGACGACAAGCCGCTGACAGAAGCGATCCGGAGCCTGCCATGACCGACAAGAGCCACGATCCGAACCAGATGACCGGCGCCGCGATGATCGTGCGCGCGCTCATCGACCACGGCGTGCAGCACCTCTTCGGCTATCCCGGCGGCGCGGTGCTTCCGATCTATGACGAGATCTTCCAGCAGAGCGAGGTTCAGCACATCCTGGTCCGCCACGAGCAGGGCGCCGGCCACGCCGCCGAAGGCTATGCGCGCTCGACCGGCAAGCCCGGCGTCGTGCTGGTGACCTCGGGCCCCGGCGCCACCAACATGGTGACCCCGCTGGCCGACGCGCTGATGGACTCGATCCCGCTGGTCTGCATCACCGGCCAGGTGCCGACGCACCTGATCGGCAACGACGCCTTCCAGGAGTGCGATACGGTCGGCATCACCCGGCCCTGCACCAAGCACAATTGGCTGGTCCGCAACGTCAACGATCTCGCAAAAGTGCTGCACGAGGCGTTCTACGTCGCGACCACGGGCCGTCCGGGTCCGGTCGTCGTCGACGTGCCGAAGGACGTGCAGTTCGCGACCGGAACCTATCATCCGCCGCGCAAGTCGGACGTGCACATCTCCTACGCCCCGCGCGTCAAGGGCGATGCGACGCAGATCCGCAAGGCGGTGGCGCTGCTGGCCGGCGCCAAGCGGCCGGTGATCTATTCCGGTGGCGGCGTCATCAATGCGGGGACCGAGGCCTCGAAGCTGTTGCGCGAGCTGGTCGAGGTGACGGGCTTCCCGATCACCTCGACCCTGATGGGGCTGGGCGCCTATCCGGCGTCGGGCACCAACTGGCTCGGCATGCTCGGCATGCACGGCACCTACGAGGCCAACATGACGATGCATGATTGCGACGTCATGCTGTGCGTCGGTGCGCGCTTCGACGACCGCATCACCGGCCGCACCGACGCGTTCTCGCCGAACTCGAAGAAGATCCACATCGACATCGATCCGTCCTCGATCAACAAGAACATCCGCGTCGACGTGCCGATCATCGGCGATTGCGGCGATGTGCTCGCCGACATCCTGCAGGTGTTCAGGGCCGAGGCGAAGAAGCCCGACATCAAGGCGTGGTGGCAGCAGATCGCCACCTGGCGCGCGCGCAACTCGCTCGCCTTCAAGCCGAACCGCGACGTGATCATGCCGCAATATGCGATCCAGCGGCTGTTCGAGCTGACGCGCGGGCGCGACACCTACATCACCACCGAGGTCGGCCAGCACCAGATGTGGGCGGCGCAGTTCTACGGCTTCGAGGAGCCGCACCGCTGGATGACCTCGGGCGGGCTCGGCACCATGGGCTACGGCCTGCCGGCCGCGATCGGCGTGCAGGTGGCGCATCCCGACAGCCTCGTCATCGACATCGGCGGCGACGCCTCGGTGCAGATGACGATGCAGGAGATGTCGACGGCCGTGCAGTACGAGCTGCCGGTCAAGATCTTCATCCTCAACAACCAGTACATGGGCATGGTGCGGCAGTGGCAGCAGCTCCTGCACGGCAACCGCCTGTCGCATTCCTACTCGGAGGCGCTGCCGGACTTCGTCAAGCTGGCAGAGGCCTATGGCGGCGTCGGCCTGCAGGTGTCTAAGCCCGGCGATCTCGACGGCGCGATCAAGGAGATGATCTCGGTCAAGAAGCCGGTGCTATTCGACTGCCGCGTCGCGGCGCTGGAGAACTGCTTCCCGATGATTCCGTCCGGCAAGGCGCACAACGAGATGATCCTGCCGGCGGAAGCGTCCGATCCGGCCGCGGCGTTCGCCGGCGGCAAGGCGCTGGTGTGAGGACTGATCGTGAGGGCGATGCCAACCCAACACTCCGCTGTCATCGCCCGGCTTGCCGCCTTCGCTAAAGCTTCGGCGCGCCCTGAACGCGCGGCCTCGTCGAAGCCTTGGCGAAGACGGGACCGGGCGATCCAGTACGCCGCGGCCACCATGAGTCCTACGACGGCGACGGCGTACTGGATGCCCGCTTTCGCGGGCATGACAGCTGTGATCAGGAGGCGGCCGTGTTCACACTAGCCGAGCTCGAAGCCGCCCACGCCATCGTCGCGGCCGCGGTGCCGGCGACGCCGGCGCATGCGTGGCCGCTGCTGGCGCAGCGGCTGGGGACGCATGTCGTCGTCAAGCACGAGAACCACACCCCGGCCGGCGCCTTCAAGGTGCGCGGCGGGCTGGTCTATGTCGACAACCTGAAGCGCACGCATCCCGGCGTTCGCGGCCTGATCACCGCGACGCGCGGCAATCATGGCCAGAGCGTTGCGTTTGCCGGCCGTCGCAACGGCCTGCCGGTGACGATCTATGTGCCGCATGGCAATTCGGTCGAGAAGAACCGCGCCATGGCGGCGTTCGGCGCCGAGCTGATCGAGCACGGCAGCGACTTCCAGGAGGCGCGCGAGGAGGCTGGCCGCCACGCCGCGCGCGACGGCCTGCACATGGTGCCGTCGTTCCATCCCGATCTCGTGCGCGGCGTCGCCACCTACGCGCTGGAGCTGTTCCGCAGCGCGCCCGATCTCGACGTGCTCTACGTCTCGATCGGGCAGGGCTCGGGCATCTGCGGCTGCATCCTGGCGCGTGATCTCTTGGGCCTGAAGACCGAGATCGTCGGCGTTCAATCGACCGAGGCGCCGTCCTACGCGCTGTCGTTTGCGGCCCGCACCGTCGTGACGACCAACAGCGCCGATACGCACGCCGACGGCCTTGCCACCCGCAGTCCCGATGCCGATGCGCTGGCGATCATTCTTAAAGGCGCCTCGCGCATCGTGCAGGTCAGCGACGCCGAGATCGCCGAGGCCGTGCGCATTCTCTGGACCGACACCCACAATCTCGCCGAAGGCGCCGGCGCGGCACCGCTCGCAGGTGCGTTGCAGGAAAAGGGCAGGCTCGCCGGCAAGCGCGTCGGCCTGGTGCTCACGGGCGGCAACATCGATCTCGACCTGTTCAGGCGCTGGGTGATGCCGGCGGCCGCTCATGCCGAAGCGGGAGCTGCATGATGCGCACCCGGCCTGCCACACAAACCACTGTCATCGCCCGGCGCGACCGGGCGATCCAGTACGCCGCGGCGATCGTGAGTCTCACGACGGCCGGCGTCGACCGGATGCCTGCCTGCGCGGGCATGACGGCAGAGGGAACAAGGGGACACCAATGAACCAGCCAGCATCGGCCTATTTCATGGAAGAGCGTCACGATCCGAACGAGACGCACACGCTTGCGGTGCTGGTCCAGAACGAGCCGGGCGTGCTCGCGCGCGTCATCGGCCTGTTCTCGGGCCGCGGCTACAACATCGAGAGCCTCACCGTCTCCGAGACCGAGAGCCAGAAGCATCTGTCGCGCATCACCATCGTGACGACCGGCACGCCGATGGTGATTCAGCAGATCAAGCACCAGCTCGACCGCATGATCCCGGTCTACCGCGTCGTCGACATGACGCTCACCAAGCGCGCGATCGAGCGCGAGCTCGCGATGGTCAAGGTGCGCGGCACCGGCGAGCCGCGCGTCGAGGCGCTGCGGCTGGCGGATGCGTTCCGCGCCCGGGTGATCGACGCCACCACGGAAAGCTTCGTGTTCGAGATCACAGGCAATACCGACAAGATCACGCAATTCATCGATCTGATGCGTCCGCTCGGCCTGGTGGAAGTCGCCAGGACCGGCATTGCGGCGATCGGGCGGGGATCGGAAGGGATGTGAGCCATGCTGGCGCGCGACTGGTACTACAACGAACGCAACCGGATCGGGCTCGACCATGCCGTGGCCTCGATCTATGGCTCGGGCGATGATGCCGACGAGCGCGCGCGCGCAGCTCTGAAGATGCTCGGCGTCAAGCCGGGTTGGCGGGTGGCCGACATCGGCTGCGGCAACGGTGTGCTGGCGACCGAAGCGGCGCTGCTGGGCGCGGTGGTCGACGCCATCGACATCTCGCCGGCGATGCTGGCGCTGACCCGGATCTACAGCCGCGACCGCCGTACCGCGGTGCGGATGCATTCGGCGGGGCTGCTGTCGTTCGCCTATGAGGCTGCGACCTACGACCTGATCGCCAGCGAGTTCACGCTGCACCATCTGCCGGATTTCTGGAAGGCGGTGGCGCTGGCGCGGATCTTCGCGGCGCTGAAGCCGGGCGCGCAGTTCTTCCTGCGCGACATTGTCTATGTCAGCATGCCCGACGGCGCCGAGCGCTCGGTCGAGCAGTGGGCGGACTTCAACATCAAGAACCACGACCTCGCTCGCGACAGCGTCATCACCCACATGCGTGACGAGAACTCGACCTTCGCCTGGGTGATGGAGCGCATGCTCGCCGAGGTCGGATTCGTGACGGTCTCCGCCGACTACCATGCGCCGATGCACGCCACCTACGTGCTGCAGAAGCCGGCGGGGCAGGGCTAGGCGCTGATGTTTTTGCACGACGGTGAAGTGGGCACGCTGCCACCCTCCCCTGGAGGGGGAGGGTCGGCTCACATCGCGCGAAGCTGCGATGTGAGCCGGGGTGGAGTGATGCCTCCACGCCGGAGCTATGTCTGGGGCCCACCCCACCCCGATCGCGCATTGCATGCGCGATCAACCCTCCCCCTCCAGGGGAGGGTGAAGAGTCGTCGTGCGGAGAGAACTCATTAGAATGTCCCAGCAGCTCCTCATCGCCTTCGTCACCTTCGCGTTCGTGATGGCGTTCACGCCAGGGCCGAACAACATCATGCTACTGTCGTCGGGCGTGACCCATGGCTTCCGCCGCACGGTGCCGCACATGATGGGCGTCAGCTTCGGCTTCGCCTTCATGGTCGGCGCCGTCGGCTTCGGCCTCGCCACGGTGTTCATCTCCTATCCGGTGCTGCAGGAGGTGCTGAAATATCTCGGCGCCGCCTACCTGATCTATCTCGCCGTGGTGATCGCGTTCTCCGGATCGGCCAAGCCGGATGACGACACGACGCCGCGCGGCCCGATGTCGTTCTGGGGCGCGGCGCTGTTCCAGTGGGTCAACGCCAAGGGCTGGGTGATGGTGATCAGCACCATCACCGCCTATGCCGCGATCGCCAGCTTCCCTGCCAATGTCGCGCTGCAGGTCGGGATCAGCTTCGTGATGGCGATCGGCTCGACCATCACCTGGACCCTGTTCGGGACGGCGCTGCGGCCGCTGCTGAGTTCCGAACGCGCGGTGCGCGGCTTCAACATTCTGATGGCCGTGCTGCTGCTCGCCTCGCTCTATCCCGTCTTCATGGACGCATGAGGGAGGCGGCCGCCATGCGAGATCGGGGTTTCCAACCACGCCCAAAATGCTCTAGACACGGGCCGGATTTCGTCCGGGCGCAGCCGCCCGTGCCTCACCCAAGCGTCTGACTTTTCAGCCAATTCCGGCCATCTCAAAGAGGAAACGACAATGCGTGTCTACTACGATCGCGACGCCGATCTGAACCTGATCAAGGGCAAGAAGGTCGTCATCGTCGGCTACGGCAGCCAGGGCCACGCCCACGCGCTCAACCTGAAGGATTCCGGCGTCAAGGACGTCGCGATCGCGCTGCGCAAGGGCTCGGCTTCGGCCAAGAAGGCCGAGGGCGCCGGCTTCAAGGTGATGGAAGTCGCCGAGGCCGCCAAATGGGCCGACCTGGTGATGATGCTGACCCCGGACGAGCTGCAGGGCGACATCTATCGCGAGCACCTGCACGACAACATGAAGCAGGGCGCCGCGCTCGTGTTCGCCCACGGCCTCAACGTGCATTTCAACCTGCTCGACCCGCGCCCCGATCTCGACGTGCTGATGATCGCCCCGAAGGGCCCCGGCCACACCGTCCGCTCCGAATACCAGCGCGGCGGCGGCGTGCCGTGCCTGATCGCGATCGCCAAGGATTCCTCGGGCAACGCCCATGACCTCGGCCTGTCCTACGCCTCGGCGATCGGCGGCGGCCGCGCCGGCATCATCGAGACCACCTTCAAGGAAGAGTGCGAGACCGACCTGTTCGGCGAGCAGGCGGTGCTGTGCGGCGGCCTGGTCGAGCTGATCAAGGCCGGCTACGAGACCCTGACCGAGGCCGGCTACGCGCCGGAGATGGCCTATTTCGAGTGCCTCCACGAGGTGAAGCTGATCGTCGACCTGATCTATGAAGGCGGCATCGCCAACATGAACTACTCGATCTCCAACACCGCCGAATATGGCGAATACGTCACCGGCCCGCGCATCGTCACGGCCGAGACCAAGGCGGAGATGAAGAAGGTGCTCGGCGATATCCAGTCCGGCCGCTTCGCACGCGACTGGATGCTGGAGAACAAGGTCAACCAGACCTCGTTCAAGGCGACCCGCGCCAAGCTCGCCCAGCATCCGATCGAGGAGGTCGGCGCCCGGCTGCGCGACATGATGCCCTGGATCAAGAAGGGCGCGCTGGTCGACAAGTCGAAGAACTGAGTTCGCGCAGGACTTGCTGAGAATTGAGAACGGCGGGCCGAGGCCCGCCGTTTTTGTTTGGTAGGTGAGTCCTTAGGCTGTTTCAGGACGTCGCGCGGCGTGAGGCCAGCGGCGCGAGCAGGCGGACGATCTCGCTGACAGCGACCAGGCCGACGAGCCAGGCGGCGCTGGTCAGGCCGAGGCGGGCGACGATCGGGAGCGTGAAGCTCGCGGCACCGCCGAGCGCGGGCGTGGCGGCCAGCAGCACCAGCTCATACGCCGTGTAGGCGCCCAGCAGAGCGGCGGCAAAGGCGAGCGGAGCCGGGCTTGCGCGCAGAGCCTGCAGCACGCCCCGGGCCGTGGCAGTGGCGCTGAGCGCGGCGGCGCCGATCATCGCGCCCCAGGCCAGCGTATTGGCATCGACCGGATAGTGCAGGGCGCCGAAGCCGATGCCCTGGTTGACCAGCCAGGCGCCGAGCATCACCGGCAGCGCCGTGCGCAGCGGAAGCATGGCGGCCGCAATCACGGCGAAGGCCGCAAACGGCGTCGCGCAGGCGAACACGAAGCTCGCCAGCGCACAGGCGGTCGTCAGCAGCGCGAAACAAAACGCGGCTGCATGCCGCGGCGGGACGGGCGCGAGGCGAGCCTCGGAACCAGAGGGGGCGAGGACGTCGAGAGTCATGGAACCATCTCCTGTTGTTGCAATTGTAGTCCAGTTTTGAGGCGGCTGTCAGCCGCTTCGGGAGGTCTGCGTCACTGCACGCCGAAGCTCGCGAGTCGGATGCCGCCGAACACGCCGAAGCCGGGCGCCAAGAAGCCGGTCGGGTTCTGGGTGTGACGGTTGAACAGGTTATCGATCCGGCCAAACACCTTGACCTGGTCAGACAGCGTGTAGTCGCCGCGCAGGTTCACGAGCGTATAGCCGGGTGCGACGAGGCCGGTGGTCATGCCGTCGCGGCTGACATCGAGCCAGTCGCCGACCCGCAGCAAGGTGGCCGACAGGCTCAGCGCATCGATCGGCAGCCAGGTGGCGGTGGCGCTCCATTTCTCCTTCGGCCGGCGCAGCAACTGCTGGCCGGTAGCCGCGTCGACGGCGCGGGTGAAGGTGTAGTCCGCGCGCAGCGATATCCGATCGGTGAGCCGCGCCGTCACGAAGCTCTCGGTGCCTTCGGTGGTGGCGAGGCCGACATTGGCGTAGGAGGTGAAGGTCGCGTTGAAATTGATCAGGTTGGTGATGCTGTTGTGGAAGTAGGTCGTGCCGAAGCGGACGCGATCGTCGAATAGCGGCTGTTCGAAGCCGGCATCGTAGCCGGTGCTCTGCTCCGGCCGGAGGTTGGGATTGGCGAAGAAGTTGAACGCCGGAAAATCCTGGTGCAACTGGCTCAAGGTCGGTGCCTTGAAGCCGGTGCCGTAGCTCGCCTTCAGCTTGGTCTCGGTGACCGGCAGGATCACCGCCGGCGCGATCCGGTAGGTGCCATGGCCGCCGAACTGGTCGTTGACGTCGTTGCGCAGGCTCGCCACGACGAACCAGCGCTTCGCGAACTCGGTCTGCAGCTCGACGAAGCCGGCCTTGTTGCCGTTCTCGGCCGAAAGGTCGGTGGTCTTCAGCCGTTCGGTCTGCTGCTCCAGGCCGACGATCAGGTTGTTGCGCGGGGCGAGCTCGGTCACCGCGTGCCAGTCATATTTGATGCGCTCGCCGGTCGCGACCGCGGCGACGGGATTGCCGGCCGTCAGATCGGACGACCAGTTGTTCACATAGTTGACGCCGAAGTAGTTCCTGATGCGGCCGCCGAGCAGCGACCATACGGCTTCCTCGCGCGTCGCCAGTTGATGGACGGTGTGGTTGCTCTGGGCGGCGTCGGGAAAGCTGGGAAAGCCGCTGTCGCCGGTGAACAGCAGGGTGGCGTCGGTGTAGCGGACCACCGAATTGAGCGTCCAGGCCTCGTTGAGATCGACGCCGAGCTTGGACGAGGCGGTGACGTTGTCGTAGGCGTTGCCGATCGCCTTCTGCCCCGCAGGCAGCAATTGCCACGGGGTCACCGGAACGTCACCGGCGTGCAGACGCGCGACGTTGACTGCGTAGTTGACATTGTCCCGAGAGCCGCTCAGCCCCGCGGTCTGGTTGAAGGTCTTGAACGAGCCGCTCTCGACCGAGGCGGTTGCCCGCGCCGGTCCGTCGCCCTTGCGCGTGACCACCGAGATGACGCCGCCGATGGCATCGGAGCCGTACAGCCCGCTCTGCGGCCCGCGCAGCACCTCGAGCTGTTGGATGTCGGTGGCGAGCAGATGTGCGAAATCGAACGCGCCGTTGCCGTTGGTGACGTCGCCTGCGTCGATGCCGTCGATGATGAGCTTGGTGTGGTTGGCATTGGTGCCGCGCATGAAGATGTTGGTCTGGCCGCCCGGGCCGCCGGCCTGCACGATGTTCAATCCGGGGACCGAGCTCAGGATGTCCGGCACGGTGCGGGCCTGCTGCGCGGCGATATCCTTGTCGGTCACCACGGTGATCGCATTCGCGACGTCGGCGACCGGCGTCACAACGCCGGTCGGGCTGACGGCGACGGGGGCGCTGGCCGGCGCTGCCGGCTTTGCAGCCGGCGTCTGCCGTCGCGCGGCGTTGCGGGTTGGAGAACCGCCGGACACCGCCGGCCCTGCGGCAGCCGGCTTGCGCGGCGCGTCAACCTCGACCGGCGGCAAAAGGTTGGGGGAGGCGGATTGCTGCGCGGCTGCCGGGAAAGCACCGAGCAGCGCAAACGACGCGAGGACGCAGAGCGACGACAGAACGGCGCGATGCCGCCTGGCATGGGGAACGGGAGACACGAGTGACCTCGGCATGACGTCAGTGGCACGTCACCGCGAACGAGGTCTCACGCAGACCTTTGCAGACCTGCCTGAAAACGATGCCAATAACGCCCCGACCGGCATCCTCGCGTGTGACCACGGCTGACGGCAGGTCTCCTGGCTCGCGGGTCGTCACCTCCACGTCGCCTTCCCGGGACCGAGATTTCCCAGTGGCCTATGACGCGAGATTCGCCGCTTACAGTTGCGGGGGCAGCTGCGGCCTTCGATCACGTCTCTTGCGAGACGCATCCGGCACCGCATTCCCTTTTGAGCCCCGGTCGAGGGGCACCGTCACGATCACCGTAGGAGTGCGGGCGCACCAAAGTCAATCCGGCGCCCGGTGATCTCCTGGCGATAACGCTGGCCGGTCGGCTTGATGATGCCCGGCCGCCTGCGACAACCATAGCTGTCGTCCCCGCGAACGCAGGGACCCATAGCCGCCGGCGGTCGTGTGGCGAAGGACGACGATCCAGACATTTTCCGCCAATTCACATCACGCTGTATGGGTCCCTGCGTTCGCAGGGACGACAGCGGAGTATGAGGAGGCTCGCGAGTCGTTGCTGATGAGGATTGCGTCTTGTGAGCACCCGCTCACTTCTCGACCTTGTTGTGCACCATCCAGAACCGCAGCGTGCGCTGGGCGGTGTCGAGCGACAGCCGGGCATAGTCGCGCTCGGCGAGCTTCAGGGTGTCGCTGTCGATGGCGTGCTTGATCGGCCGATGGGTCAGGATCTTCGCCACCACCGACCAGGCCAGCCTGGCGGCACGGCAGGGGATCAGCACGATGTCGGTGCGCGGGCCCTCGAGCACCTTGGCCATCATCTCGGTCGGGACGTTGTTGAGCAGGCCGAGTGCGGCGGAAACCTCGCCGAAGCGGCGGGTCTCGGCGAAGAAGGCGATGGCGGCATCGTTGAGCTCGTTCAGCCCCTTCATGCGCTTGACGGCCTCTTCGGCCAGCGTGAAGTCGCGGCCGACCAGGCCGCCGTCGCTGCGCGCGACGTCCGCGATGGCCTTGAGGATCTTCTTGATCTCCTGCTGCAACGCCGGCGGCGCCGAGGACATCAGCTTGGCGCGCACGGCTTCGGTGGCGCGGCGCAAGAGGTCGCGCAGGTGCTTGGTGGGCAGGTCGACGCGCAGCCCGATGATCTCGGACAGCTCGTCGTCATCCGCGGCATGCGCCATCATCCCGGAATAGCCGGTATCGGAGAAGCGCGCGGTCTGGTTGTTGGCGAGCTTGCGGATGACCCGGCGCTCGCCGCGGTCGACGATGATGTCGGTCACCGCCTCGGTCAGATGCGGACGGCTGGAGATCGCCATCAGGTGATCCTGGCCCTTGGTCGCCGCGACCTCGACCAGCGTATGCTCGGTCAGCCGGCTCGAGTGCATCAGCACGCTCTCGGCCACCGAGATTTCGTCGTCACGGGCGAGCTGCTGGATCAATTCGACGGGCGCGTAGTCGACCGGCGCGAGATGCTTGGAGAGCTCGGCCCGCGCGCGGGTCTCTACTCGCGAGACCAGCATGCACAGCACATTGTCGAACACCTTGATCTGGTCCTCGGTGAGGCGTTCGCCGTCATGCAGGAACAGATTGGTGACCTGGCGCAGCGTGTTGACGCGCTTCGCCGAGGAGCCGCTGCGGACGGCCTCTTCGAGCTCGGTGATGATGGAGTGTTCTGAAGGCGGGAGCTGTTCTGGCTGTGACACGATCGCGCTCGTTTGTCCGGATGGCCGGAGCGACAGCGACGCGCTTGTGATCCCGCTGCAAGGCTCTCGGCCGGAGCAGTTTTCGGCACGGGCGATAACAACGCGTTAGGGTCGGAGGACGTAGTACCCCGGAGAAACACGGATACGGAAAATTAAGGCGATACGCGTAGAGGGGGACGACGAGCTGGAGCGCGGTCTTCCGGAGATTCGCCGGACAGGCGATGGAATGAGGCCCGAACACCTCCCCGCAGACGCGGCGACGACAGGCCAGCGAAACGGAAAGGTTAATGATCTCATAAGGTCACGGACCTTCCTTCATCCAGTTTGCTCGCTGCCCTCGATCTCACGTCAGCTGTCATCCTCCCAAGCATTGAAACTTAAACCCCATTCTTGCCGCGGCCATTTTGCTGATGCGCCGTGCGCTGCGTGCGGTCTCCCGGTGTTCCAGGGCGGGCTCGGAAGAGGGATGATCTCGCGCGAAAAATCAGCGCCAGCATCGCGCCGCATCCCGTGCGATAATCGCCGCGCAAATCGTTGAGGTCGCCATGAAATCCGTCGTCATCACCGGCGCGTCCACCGGCATCGGCTTCGCCTGTTCGAAGCTCTTGCTCGCGCGTGGCTTCCACGTGTTCGGCAGCGTTCGCAAGCAGGCTGATGCAGACCGTCTGCGCAGCGAGCTCGGCGCCAACTTCACGCCGCTGCTGTTCGATGTGACCGACGAAGCGGCGGTGAAGGCGGCCGCCGGCGAGGTGCGAGCGGCGCTCAAGGGCGAGACGCTCGCCGGTCTGGTCAACAATGCCGGCATCGCCGTCGCGGGGCCGGTGACGGAGCTGCCGATCGAGCAGTTTCGCCATCAGATGGAAGTGAACGTCATCGGTCCGGTCATTGCGACCCAGGCGTTCGCGCCGCTGCTCGGCGCCGATCCTGCCATGAAGGGAGAGCGCGGCCGGATCGTGATGATCAGCTCGGTCGCGGGCCGCAACGGCAACCCGCTGATGGCGCCGTATTCGACCTCGAAGCATGCGGTCGAGGGGCTATCCGAGAGCCTGCGCCGCGAGCTGATGCTGTTCGGCATCGACGTCATCGTCATCGCGCCGGGGGCGGTGAAGACGCCGATCTGGGCCAAGGCCGAGGAGGTCGACCTGTCGGCGTACCAGGCCTCGCCGTTCTTCCCGGCGCTGCAGAAGATTCGTGGCTTCATGCTGCATCTCGGCAAGACCGGGCTGCCGGCCGAGACCATCGCCGCGCGGGTGGCCGACGCCTTGACCCTGCCGGCGCCCAGGGTGCGCTACGAGATCGCGCCCGATGCTATCAGGCAATGGATCGTGCGGGTGCTTCCGAAGCGGACCGTCGATCGCATCATTGCCAAGCGGCTCGGTCTGACGCCGGTGACCAGGGCCTGATGCCGGCGATGACGACCATCGGCAAGACCCAGGCGGAGCTGACCCGCCTGGTCGAGGAGGAGATTCGCGCGCAGCCGGGGTGCGAGACGGCACGCGTGCCGGCCGTTCATGCGCTCGACGTGCGCAGCGGCCGCAACTGGGAGATCCCGCATGTCGTTCTCGGCGACAGCCTGATCAGCGACGTCGACCGCGCCGTGATGAGCGTGCAGCGCCGGCTCGGGCGCGAGTTTCACCTGATCGATGATCCCGTCACGGAGCCAGCGTCGGAAGCCGCCGCGACGCCCCAGATCGACACCGACGACTCCTGACATTCCTTGCGCTGACGTGAGCCCTGCGGTCTCAGGTCAGCAGGCCCTGCCGCAGCGCCAGCCGTACCAGCTCGATGTCGCTGGCGACGCCGAGCTTGTCCTTGATCAGCGAGTGCAGGTTGGCAACCGTCTTCGGGCTGAGATGCAGCGCTGACGCGATCTCGTCGGTGGTCCGTTCGGCCAGCAGCATCTGCATCACCTCGAATTCGCGCGCGGACAGGACGTCGGCGGCCGCCCGCTCGCCGGACAGCCGGCTGAGCGCGAGCTCGTGATCGATGTCGGGGCTGATCGCGATGCGGCCGGCGAGCACGTCCATGACGGCGTGCACGAGCGTCTCCGGTGGGCTGCTCTTGGTGACATAGCCGCGGGCGCCGGCGCGGATCGCCTGCACCGCGAAGCCCGCATTCTCATGCATGGTGAAGACGAGGATGCGCGCGCTGCGATCCCATTGCCGGATGCGGCGGATGCCCTCGATGCCGCCGACGCCCGGCATGGTCAGGTCCATGATGACGAGATCGGGCCTGACTTCCTTGAACAGCCGGTAGGCTTCGGCACCATCGGCGGCTTCGGCGACCACGCGCAGCCCCGGCTGCTTCTGCAGCATCGACCTGTAGCCCTCGCGGACCACGGCATGGTCATCGACCAGCAGGATGGTGCCGGCGGGCGCCGTCATGCCGCGCATGCCGCTTGCGGCTGGGTAGGCGAGAGGTCGGGCAGGGCCGGCAGCGGAATCTCGACGCGGAGTCGCGCGCTACCGCCGGAGGTGGCCGCGAAGCTCATCTGGCCTCCCATGGAGGCGACGCGCTCGCGCATGCCGAGCAGGCCCATGCCCGGCTTGTCGGGAGCTTCACCTGCGGGACCGTCGTCTTCGACGGTGAGCACGGTCGCGCTCGCCGGCCCGTCCTGAAGCGTCAACTGCAGCCGCACGCGCGTCGCTCCGGCGTGCTTGACGGCATTGGTGAGCGCCTCCTGGGCGATGCGGTAGAGGTTGGTGGCAATGATGCCGGGCAGTCGGTCGATGCCGCCCGACAGGCTGATCTCGAAAACGGTGCGGCCGTGCTGCCGCCTGTTCCACCCGGCGACGAGGCCTTCGAGGCTGCCGGCGAGGCCGAGCTCGTCGACATCAGGTGGACGCAGCCGCATCAGCGCGCCGCGCAACTGGTCCATCATGTCGCTCGCGGTGCGCGCGATGCCGTCGCAATCGCCCACCAGAGCGGGGCAATCCTGCGCCGCGCTGTGACGGATCGATGCCGCGAGCGCCCGGATCGCCGCCAGCGACTGGCCGAATTCATCATGCAGCTCGCGCGCGAGGTGGCGGCGCTCGTCGTCCTCCAGGGCGATCAGGCGCCGGGTCAATTCGCTGCGCTGGGCCAGCGCTGTCTCCAGCCCCTCGGCGAGCTGGTTGAAGGCATCGCGGATCGCCGACAGCTCGGCAAGGTCGAACGGCGGCAGCCGTGCCGACAGATCATGGGCCGCGATCCGCTCCAGCCCGGCGCGGATCAGCCGGGTCGGGCGCAGCGCGCGGGCCAGCGCGGCGTAGGCCAGAATGCACAGCAGCGCCAGCGCCGTCCCGAGCACGGGCAGCAGCCGGCTGAGCTCGCGCCAGGCCTCCGCGGTCATGACGCCGGCATCGGCCCAGACGACGGCATCGCCGGTCGTTTCGCCGCGAAAGCTGACCGGCCGTGCCGCTTCCCGGCCTGGATCGAACAGCCGCCGATACAGCATCGCGAAGGCGCGGGGCGGATCGTCCGTCTGCGCCTCGGCGCCGCCGCAGATGCGCTGCACGATCGCGCCGTCGACGCCGCGATAGGCGATGCACAGGCCCGGTCGCATCGCGGCGGCAGCGACCGCATCGAGGTCGGGAAAGCCGGCCGGCGGGCTGTTGACCCAATGCATCTTGCTTTGCTGCAATTGCAGCGTCCTGGCCGTGATCTCGGCGATCCGCTCATTGCGCGCATGCACCGAGCGGTCGGTGTCGAACAGCACATAGGCGCAGATCGCCCCAAAGCAGAGCGCCGAGACCACCGAGATGCGCAGGGTCAGACGGTATTTGAGGTCGTAGCGGGTCCGCATCTTCGGCACGTCCATGGTAGCCCTGCCCGCCGGCATTTAACGGCAGAACCGCCTGGGCCAAAAGCGCTGCGGCCTGGTCGCCGTCACCGTCGTGAAAATTTCCCGTGCCGCGCCGGGACCGCGGCCGCTGCGGCCATAGCGCCGCTGCGTCTAGCTTTGGACCGCCAGACACCGCTGCAGGGGGATCCCATGTCGAACCGTCGCGTCGTCCGTTGTCTCGTTCTCGCGCTTGCTTTCGCGGCCGGCCCGGTCCGCGCCGCCTCCGGCGATGTCCCGGCTGTGCTGGTCGACGATTTCAGCTATCTCGACACGTCCGGCGAGCCGGTCGATCAGACCGCAGCGCATCAGCGGCGGCTGGATGCATTCATCGCCGCGCTCCGCAGCGACGTCGCCGCCGACGCGCGGCTGCGGCCGGTCAGCCCGTCCTGCGCGCCGTCCTGTCCCACCGATGCGTCCCCGGAGGCCCGGCTGCAGATGGCGGCCGCGGCCGGCGCAACCGTCGTGATCACCGGCGGAGTCCAGAAGCTCTCCACGCTGGTGCAGTGGGCGCGCGCCGCGGCCATCGACGTCGCCTCCCATCGGGTCGTCTTCGACAAGGTCTTCACCTTCCGCGGCGATAGCGACGAGGCCTGGCAGCGCGCTGCGATCTTCGTTTCGCGCCAGGTCCGTGACGCACTGGCGCCGCCGGAGCCGATCCGGCTGGCGCTGCTGCCGTTCGAGCTCGACGACACCAGCGCAGGCGCGGCGCTCGGCGAGACCGAATCCGACCAGAAGGGGCTGCAGGAGGCGACCGACGCGGTGCGGCAGCTGCTGGCGCAGTCCGGGCGCTATCGCCTGGTGGACGCGGCCGGCGAGATCAAGCCGGGGCAGCCCGTGCGTGAGTGCGACGATTGCGAGGCCCGGGCGGCCCGGGCCGTCGGCGCCCAGCAATCGCTGCTCGGCATCGTCCGGCGGATCGGCCGCACTGAATACATCATCGGCTTTCGTGTCCGCCAGGCCGACAGTGGCGCGCTCGTCGCCGCCGGTGACAGCGGATTGCGCCTCGGCGCCAATTATTCATGGAGCCGCGGCGCGGTGCGTCTGGTGCGCGAGCGGCTGCTCGAGACCGGCACCCAGAATTGAAAAAAGGGCGAGGATCGGTACGCGAGGACGGCAGTGATGCCACCTCTCGTCGTGGCGCGAGACGACACGCCGCCCTCCGTGTAAATCCGGGCTGTTGTGATTTGTGACGATTTCATTACGGTCGGATGACAGGATAGGCTTCCTTGATCTGTCGGCATGCGCCGGCGAAGGGCGCCTGCATTCGACCGCCTGATGTCACTGACCCCGAACGACCAACCGATCACCACGCTCGCCGCGGCGAGCGCAACACGCTCCGCGGCCGTCCGGCTGTCCGCCGTAGCCGCGCCGCATGTCGCGGCGCTGGCCCTGATGCTGCACACCGAGACCGATTTCGGCTCGCGGCTCGGCTTCGTGCTGGCCTGGGGCATCCTGAACTGCTTCTGGCTGGTGCTGCTGCGGCGGCCTGCGGTGTCCGGCGCGTTGGCGTTGACCATGGTCGTGGTGCTGGTGCTGCTGTCGCAGCTCAAGCACGCCGTGGTCCAGATGACGGCGAACTTCGTCGACGTGATGCTGATCGATCACGACAGCGCGGCGTTCCTGTTCACGATCTTCCCGAACCTGAAGCTGTCGGTGCTGGTGGCGGCCGCCGTCGTGCTGCCGCTGATGGGGCTGCTGTGGTGGGCGGATCCGTTCCGGATCGCGCGGCTGCCGGCGCTGGCCGGCAAGCTCGCCTGCCTTGCCGCGCTCACGCTGTATTCGCTCAACTGGCGCGACGAGACCTGGCGCGGCTATTATGACGACGGCTATCTGTCGAAATTCGCCCGCTCCGGCGTCACGGCGGTGTCGGACTTCCTCGCCAACGGCTTCATGGAATCCGACGCCACGGCTGATCGAAGTCTGGCTGCCTTCGTCCCGGATTCCTGTCATCCGGCCGGACGGCGCCCGAACATCGTGCTGATCCACGACGAATCCAGCTTCGACATCCGCTCGGCGCCAGGCATCAAGGTGCCGGATGGCTATGGCAGCCATTTCAAGTCGTTCGACGGCAAGGCGCGGCAGTTCATGGCCGAGAGCAATGGCGGACCGAGCTGGTTCACCGAGTACAACGTGCTTGCCGGCCTGTCGTCGCGCTCGTTCGGCCGCTTCGCCTATTTCGTGACCCGGATCGCGTCCGGCCGGGTCGAGCGCGGCCTGCCGCTGGCGCTGCGCAATTGCGGCTACGACACGGTGTCGCTCTATCCCGCGCAGGGCGCCTTCATGAGCGCGCGCAGCTTCCAGACCACGGTCGGCGTCGACCGCTTCCTCGACGCGCGCGATCTCGGCGCCAAGGGCGTCGAGCCCGACGGCTTCTTCTACGATGCCGCGCTCGATCTGATGCAGCACCGGCCGCGCGGAAAGCCGCTGTTCATGTTCGTCTATCTCGCCGCCAACCATTTCCCGTGGGAGACGACGTTCCGGCCCGACCTGACGCCATCCTGGCGAGCGCCCGGCAATCTGCCTTCGATCGATGAGTATCTGCGCCGCCAGGCGATGAGCGCGACGGACTATCAGCGCTTCCTCGCCAGCCTGAAGAAGCGCTTCGGCGACCAGCCGTTCCTGATCGTGCGCTACGGCGATCACCAGCCGGAGTTCTCGCCGCACATTCTCGATCCCAAGCTCGACGAGGCCGGCATCGGCGAGAAGCTCGAGAGCTATGATCCGCGCTATTATCGGACCTATTACGCCGTCGATGCCGTCAATTTCGAGCCGCGCCAGAGCGCGGTCGTGATGGATCGGATCGACGCCGCCTATCTGCCGCTGGTCACGCTCGAAGCCGCCGGCATTCCGCTCGATCCGTCCTTCGCCGAGCAGAAGGACATCATGCTCCGCTGCAAGGGCGTGTTCTACGCCTGCGGCGACGGCGCCGAGGCGCGCCGCTTCAACCGCATGCTGATCGACGCCGAGCTGATCCGGGGGCTGTGACCGGCCGACGCCAAGGTCGGCCGGGCAACGTGTTTGCAACGCCCGCTGCTACTCCGCCGCCGTGTCGGTGACGATGCCGCCGATGTTCTGCCAGTGGGCGCCGTCGAACTGGATCATCTGCAACTGCTTGTTGACGCGATAGTCGGTCGGCGAGGTCGTGATGCTGATGCCCGGCAGCAGCATGCCGAGCTCGACATGGTCGAGATGGGTGGCCTGCTTCAGCACGTTCTCCCGCGTCAGCTCGTCGCCGCACTGCTTCAGCACCTGGACCAGGAGCTCGGCGGTGATGTAGCCATAGACGTTGAAGTTCGAGCCCTTGTCGCCGTCGGGATAGTACTTCTCCATGAAGGCGAGATAGCGCTGCACGCCGGGGTCGTTCTTGAAGCCCTCCTCGAGCGGGTCCTTGACGTAGCCGACGCTGATCAGGCCCTTGGCATTCTCGAGCCCGGCGGGCTTCAGGGTGGCGCCGAGCGAATTGGCATTGATGTCGACGATGTGGACCGGCTTCCAGCCGAGCTCGGCGACCTTCTTGATGGCCTGCGCCGCCTGCTTCGGCGTCGAGGCGCTGAACAGCAGATCGGCGCCGGCGTCCTTCAGCTTCAGGATGTGAGAATCGATCGTCGGCTCGGTGATCTCGTACGACGATTCGGCCACGATCATCTTGGCGGCCTTGTCGCCCAGCCCGGCCTTCAGGCCGGCGAGATAGTCGCGGCCGAGATCGTCGTTCTGGTAGAGCACGCCGATCTTGGCGTCGGGATGGGTCTTGAGGATGTACTGGCCGTAGATGCGGCCTTCGACGACGTAGCTCGGATTGAAGCCCATCGTCCAAGGAAAGTTCTTGGGATCGGTGAAGCGCGAGGCGCCGGTGGCCGCGAACAGCTGCGGCACCTTCTTCGTGTTGAGATATTTCTGCACGGCGACGTTCGGCGCGGTGCCGATGATCTGGAATGTCAGCAGCACTTCGTCGCTCTCGACCAGCTTGCGCACCTGCTCGACCGTCTTCGGCGGCGAGTAGGCGTCGTCATACTGGATCAGGTTGATCTTGCGCCCGTTCACGCCGCCCTGGTCGTTGATCATCTTCATATAGGCGGCCTGCGCCTTGCCGATGGTGGCATAGGCCGACGCCGGGCCGCTCAGCGGCACGGTCTGCCCGACCTTGATCTCGCTGTCGCTGGCGCCGGTATCGTACTTCTTCTCGGCGGCAAGCGCCGGCGCGGTTGCCGCGAGCGACAGCAGAGCAAGCGCGGCCAGCGCGGTGGTCCCAATCCTCATCACATCCACTCCCTGAATATCTTTTGTGAAACTCACTCGGCCTTGATGGCGGCGTCGCGGATGACCGCGCTCCACTTCTTGGTTTCGTCG
Source organism: Bradyrhizobium sp. SZCCHNPS1003 (assembly GCF_032381555.1). Classification (NCBI taxonomy): domain Bacteria; kingdom Pseudomonadati; phylum Pseudomonadota; class Alphaproteobacteria; order Hyphomicrobiales; family Nitrobacteraceae; genus Bradyrhizobium; species Bradyrhizobium sp. SZCCHNPS1003. The sequence goes on along the minus strand of NZ_JAUHIU010000001.1, from coordinate 117,631 downwards.
GCGATGAACTGGCCGAATGCTGCAGCGTCGCGCGGCTGCGGATCGAGCCCCTGGGCGAGCAGCTTCTGCTTCACCTCGGGTGCGGCGAGATCGGTGAGGATTTCGCGCGACAGCCGGTCGACGATGGGCTGCGGCGTCGCGCCCGGCGCCATGAAGCCGTACCAGCCCGACGCGACCACGTTCGGCAGGCCCTGCTCGCGCAGGGGCGGCGCCTGCGGATAGATCGCGCTGGGCTCGGTGGCGGCGACGCCGAGCACGCGGAACTGGCCGGCCTGGATGTAGGGCAGCGCGGTGCTGATCGCGGTCAGCGTCGCATCGACGCGGCCGGCGAGCAGCTCGGTGTAGGCCATCGAGTCGCCGCGGAAGGGAATGTTGAGGCCGGTCACCTTGGCGTCGCGGAACAGCAGCTCGGCGGCGAGATGCGGCTGCGAGCCGGCGCCCGGCGAGGCGAAGGTCAGGCCCTCGGGCTTGGACTTGCCGTAGGCGATCAGCTCGGCCAGCGTCTTGAACGGCGCGTTGGCGCTGATCATCAGGAAGATCGGCGCAACGACGGTGCCGGCCACGGGGCGCAGGTCCTTCACCGGATCGTAGGTCAGCTTGCCGAACAGCGCTTCGGCGGTGACGTAGGGCGCGGCGGCGTAGAGCAGGGTGTAGCCGTCGGGTGCGGCGCGGGCGACGAGGTCGTTGGCGATGCGGCTGCCGGCGCCGGGCTTGTTCTCGATGATGAACTGCTGGCCGAGGTGATGTTCGAACTCCGCCGCCAGAAGGCGCAGCGAGATGTCGCTGGCGCCGCCGGCGCCATAGGGACAGATCAGCCGCACCATGCGGGTCGGCCAATCGCCCTCGGCTCGTGCACGATGGCCGTAGCCCAGCGCCAGCGCGGCCCCTGCACCGAGCAGGCCGCGGCGCGTCATCGTCGGTTGTCTCATCGCGCGTCTCCCTGTCTGCTGCATCCCTTGTCCGGGCTGCTCCGACGCGTTCTTCGCCGCGCCTTGTCGTCTTTGCTCGCGCCGCGTCAGATCACCTTCCTGCGGGCGAGATCGTCCATCTCCTGGTCTGATAGTCCGAGCCAGCCCTGGTAGATCTCGCGGTTGTCCTGGCCGACGTCGCCGGCGGCATGGCGCAGCGTGGCGGGATCGTTGCCAAAGCGCGGCACGACGTTCGACATCGCCACCGAGCCGAAATCGCGGTCGGGCACGCGCGTGATCATCTCGCGCGCGATCGCCTGCGGATCAGTCGCGATCTGGTCGATCGCGTAGATCGGTGCGATCGTTCCCTTGGCCTCGGTGAAGCGGGCGACGACATCATCCAGGTCATGCGCGGCGCACCAGGCGGCGAAGATCGCGTTGAGTTCGGCCGCATGCTTCACCCGCGAGGCATTGTTCGCGAAGCGCGGATCGTCGATCAGGTCGGGACGATCGATCGCGCGACAATTGGCGGCGTAGAGCGCGTTGGTCGAGCCGGCGAGCGTCACCCAGCGATCGTCGCGGGTGCGATAGACCGCGGCCGGCGCCGAGTAGCCGTTGGCATTGCCGATCCGGCTGCGGCTGAAGCCGAGCTGATCGTGCTCGACCGGCAGCACGTCGAGCAGCCGGAACACGGCCTCCGTCAGCGCCAGGTCGATCTCCTCGCCCGGCGCCTCGGGATCAACAGCCCGCTTCCACAACGCTGCCAGCACGCCGAGTGCGCCGAACGCGCCGCCGATGGCATCGCCGATCGGATAGCCCGGATGGGTCGGCTCGCCCTCGGCCTCGCCGGTGATGTAGGTGAGCCCGCCCATCGCCTCGAAGATGCGGGCAAAGCCCGGACGGTCGCGGTACGGCCCGTCCTGGCCGAACGCGGTGGCGCGCAGGATGACGAGGCGCGGCTGGATCGACCACAGCACCTCTTTCGTCAGGCCCCAGCGGTCGAGCGTGCCGGGGCGGAAGTTCTCCATCAGGACGTCGAAGCGCGGCAGCAGCCGCTTGAACAGCGCGAGCCCCTCCGGCGTGCGCAGGTCGAGCGTCGCGAGGCTCTTGTTGCGGTTGGCGGTCTTCCACCACAGCGGCTTGCCGTCCTTGAACGGCGGAAAGGTGCGGACAGCGTCGCCATCGCCCGGCATCTCGATCTTCAGAACCTCGGCGCCGTAGTCGGCGAGCAGCGTCGCCGCGAACGGTGCAGCGATGATCGTCGCGATGTCCAGAACGCGCAAACCCTGGAGTGGCCCGGCCATGTCGTGATGCACCTGTCTCAGCCGGCTTCGGCCGCAAGCGCCGGCTCCGGCGCGCGCCTGATGATCTCGGGCTCGGCTTCGTTGATGAGCGCCCGGATGCTGGCGGCGAGCGCCGTGATGCGCGGACCGATCTCGGCCTCGAGCTGACCCGGCTGCAGCCGGAAAGCGGGAATGCCGCAATTGATCGCGAAGGCGCGGCCGGAGCTGTTCGCGTAATGCAGCGGCGCAGCGACGGCGTGAATCGCGGGCATGTATTCGCCGACACAGGTGCAGAAGCCGCGCTCGGCACATTGCGTGATGCCGTCGAAATAGAGCGTGCGGAAGCTGGCCCATTGCTTGGCATCGTCGGCGGCGAGCTGCGCGTCGAAGCGCGCGGCTTCGGCTGGAGGCAGGATCGCGGCCGCCGCGCGTCCCATCGCGGTCGCGACCACGGTGATCGGCATGCCGATGTCGGGAACGTGCGGCCCGACATCGCCGGAGCGCGCCGTCTCGACATACACCACGGCGTTGCCGTCGAGCAGGCCGATCGAGACGGTGCCGCGCACGCTGGCGGCAAAATCCTGCATCAACGGTCGTGCGAGCTGCCGGAACGGCATGTCGGCGAGCAGCGGATGCGCCATCCGCAGCGCGCGGACACCAAGGCGATATTTCGCGAGGTCCTGATCGAAGGAGAGATAGCCGAGCTCGGTGAGCGTGTGGGTCAGCCGGGCGACCGTAGGCCGCGGAATTCCGGTGCGCACCGATATGTCCATGTTTCCGAGCACGGGAGATTCCGTCCCGAACGCCTCCAGCACGATGAGGCCCTTGGCCAGCGTGGTGGCAAAGGCGGCGTCGCCGGCGCTGTCGGCCAGCATCGTTTCGAGGGCGCGATTGCGGACGGCGAGGGCGGATCGTGGAGGTGCGGGCATGCGGCGGAGAATGATCCAGGAATTTTGGAGAGTCCATATATTTGTAGATATAATGATTGTACGTCCACTATGTGGACAAATGTCGGACGTGCGGTGGCCACGCGCGATGCTCGCCCGATCGTGGCTTGTGACGCGGGTGGAGGCCCGCTACCGGTGCCGCCTCAACGTCCGGGAGGCCAATCGATGTCGACATCAGTCAAGCAGATGCTGGAAGCCGCCAACGCCGCGGTTCCGAAGATCACGCCGGCCGAGGCGCAGGCCATAATCGCCAAGGGCAACACCCTCATCGTCGACGTGCGCGATGCGCCGGAGGTCGAGAAGAGCGGCAAGATTGCCGGCGCCGTGCACGTTTCGCGCGGCATGCTCGAATTCCGCGCCGATCCGGACTCGCCCTATCACGACAAGAATTTCGCCAAGGACAAGAGCGTGATCCTGTATTGCGCCTCGGGCGGCCGCTCGGCGCTGTCGGGCAAGACGCTGAAGGATCTCGGCTACGACAAGGTGTTCAACGTCGGCGCGTTCAAGGACTGGGCCGAGAATGGCGGCGGGGTGGAGAAGCCGATCGAGCCGGGGATGTGAGCGTGCCCAGCTGATTGGTGCGGCGGTCGCAGCGCCAACCACCGCCGTCATTGCGAGCGAAGCGAAGCAATCCAGGGCTCCGCAAGGACTCTGGATTGCTTCGGCGCTACGCGCCTCGCAATGACGTGCTGCGAAGGCAGGGCTTACTTCGCGATCTTGCTCCACAGCCAGCGCGCCACCGCCTGCGGCGAGGACTGTGCATCACTACCGGAAGCGCGCAGATTGGCCTGCTGCATGGTCGCGATGTCGATGCGGCCGAGCAGCGGCCGTAACGCATCCTGCAATGCGTGGTCCTCGGCGCGCTTCGGCGACAGCAGCAGGATCGCGTCGTAAGGCGGGATCGCCTGCTTGGGATCGTCGAGCACGACGAGGTCGTGTTTCGCGATCAGCCCGTCGCTGGTGTAGCCGGCGATGACGTCGACCTCGCCGGACGCGACTGCCGCATACATGAAGTCCGGCTGCATCTGGCGCTGGGCGCGGAAGGCGAGACCATAGGCGTCGCGCAGGGCCGCCCATTCCGGGCGCGAGAAGAACTCGTAGTCGCCGGCGATCGACATCTCGGAGGCATGGCGCGCGAGGTCGGCGATCGAGCGAATGCCGAGGGCTTCCGCCTTCTTGCGCGGCATCACCAGCGCATAGGCGTTCTCGAAGCCGAGCTCGCCGAGCAGGGTGACCTTGTCCTTGGCGAGATCCTGCTTCAACGCACCGAGCAGTGCGACGCGCGGCAGCTGCTCCGTGTGGTGGAACTGGTTCGCCCACAGCGTGCCGGAGTACTCGACATAGAGATCGATGTCGCCGCTCTTGAGCGCACCATAGATGACGCTGGAGCCGAGGCCGGCGCGGGATGTGGCCGTGAGGCCTGCCGCCCGCAGCCGCTCGCCGAGCAGCGCCGACAGCACATATTGTTCGGTGAAGGTCTTGGCGCCGATCACGTAGCGCGCGGACGTGCCGGCGAGCGAGGGCAGCAGGCTGGCGCCGACCATCAGCGCGATCGTCGCGGTGCCGAGGCCCACGCGGGCGCGGCTGCGCGTGCGCAAGCCATGCTCGATCAGCGCTAGCAACTGATCGACCGCAAGCGCCAGCACCGCGGCGGCGACGCAGCCGAACACGACCAGCACCCAGTTCTGGGTCTGCAATCCGGCAAAGATGTAGTTGCCGAGCGAGGTCTGGCCGATCGGCGTCGACAAGGTCGCGGTGCCGATCACCCACACCGCCGCGGTGCGGATGCCGGCCATGATGACCGGCAGCGCCAGCGGCAGCTCCACCATCGTCAGCGCCTGGCGCTCGGTCATGCCGACGCCCTTGGCGGCCTCGATCAGGCTGGCGTCGACGCCGTTCAGCCCGGTGATGGTGTTGCGCAGCACGGGCAGCATCGAATACAGCGCCAGCGCCAGCATGGCCGGCAGGAAGCCGAAGGCCGAGAACGACAGGCCGAACCAGCGCAAGCTCAGTGCCGCCAGCGCCAGCAGCAGCGGATAGAACAGCGCCAGCAGCGCCAGTCCCGGCACCGTCTGCACCACGCTGGCGACGCCGAGCAGCAGATTGCGCAGGGCAGGGCGATTGCGCGCGACGAGCGCGAGCGGGAAGCTGATGGCGAGGCCGAGCGCGAGCGCCGCGATGCTGACGCGCAGATGGCTGCCGAGATAGTCGGCGAGATGCGACAGCGCCTCGGCGAAGCGTGGATCCGACAGGATGCTCATGCCGCCCCGCTGTCGGGCAGCAGCGCCACCAGCCGCGCCGCCTGCCGGCGCGGCGTCGTCATCAGCTCCGTCACGTAGGGTTCGCGGCTGGCCGCGAGCTCGGCCGGCGTGCCGACCTCGACGAGGCGTCCGCCGCGCATCACCGCGATGCGGTCGGCGAGCAGCAGCGCCTCGGTGATGTCATGCGTGATCATGATCGTGGTCAGCGCGAGCTTGTCGTGCAGCGCGCGATAGTCGCCGCCGAGCGCATCGCGCGTCAGCGGATCGAGCGCGCCGAACGGCTCGTCCATCAGCACGATGCGCGGCCGCGCCGCGAGCGCGCGGGCGACGCCGACACGCTGGCGCTGGCCGCCGGATAGCGCGTGCGGCAGCCGGTCGCGATGCGCCTTGCGGTCGAGCTGGACGAGGTCGAGCAGCTCGTCGACGCGCGTGGCGATCTCGGCCGGCGGGGTCCCCAGCAGCCTGGGGGTGATGCCGATATTGGCGGCAACCGTCATGTGCGGAAACAGCGCCCCGTTCTGGAACACATTGCCAACCCGGCGACGCAGGCTGACAGGATCGAGGCCGGCGATATCCTCGCCGGCAATCCGGATCGTGCCGCCGTCCAGCTCGATCAGGCGGTTGGTCAGCCGCAGCAGCGTGGTCTTGCCCGAGCCGGAGCCGCCCACGATTGCCAGGAACTCACCCTCGGCGATCTCCAGCGATACGCCGTCGACCGCGGTCACGGCGCCTGCCGCGCCGGGGAAACTCTTGCGGACATTGGCATAGACGATGAACGGCGTGCGCTGCATGCGGCCTTGTGGAGCGGTTGGCCTTGGCTCAGGCCGAACACCTAGCACGTCCGGCCGCCGCGTTGAACTTCGCCCCGCAAGCGGCTAAGCCGTCCCGGCCATTCTCGGGGGAGGAACTTGGACGTGACGATGCCCACGGCCGCCGCGGTCGCGCTGGAGCGAACGACGGTGGCATTCCGTCTCGCCGGCGGACGCACCTACACCGCCGTCGAGACGGCGGATCTCAGCGTCGCCGACGGCGAGTTCGTCGCCATCGTCGGGCCGACCGGCTGCGGCAAATCCACCCTTCTCAACGTGGCGGCGGGCCTGCTGAAGCCGGCGGCCGGCAGCGTGCGGATCTTCGGCCAGCCGCTGGCCGGCCTCAATCGCGACGCCGGCTACCTGTTCCAGGCCGATGCGCTGTTCCCATGGAAGACCGCGCTGGAGAACGTCGCGATCGGGCTGGAGGTCGCGGGCACAGCATCGAAGGATGCGGCCGCCAAGGCGCAGCAATGGCTGACCTCGGTCGGCCTTGGCGCATTCGGCAACCGCTATCCGCACATGCTGTCGGGCGGCCAGCGCAAGCGCGTCGGCCTTGCCCAGGTGCTGATCCGCAATCCGCGCATCATCCTGATGGATGAGCCGTTCGGGCCGCTGGACGCGCAGACGCGGCAGATCATGGGCAATTTGCTGCTCGATCTCTGGAATGCCGACCGCAAGGCGGTGCTGTTCGTGACCCATGACCTGGAGGAGGCGATCGCGCTCGCCGACCGCGTCGTCATCATGTCGGCCGGCCCCGCCTCGCGCATCATCGGCGACTGGCGCGTCACGCTGCCGCGCCCGCGCGACATCTTCGAGGTGCGCATGAAGCACGAGTTCCACGAGCTGCACCGCGAGATCTGGCAGACGCTGAAGGCCGAGGTCGAGAAGACCTACAAGCAGGCGGAGGCAGTGTGACGGGGCGTTTGCAGGGCTTGAGTTGTCGCGCGCTTCCTTCTCGGCCACGGCGGTGCGCTCCCTCCCCCCTTGCGGGGGAGGGTTGGGGTGGGGGGTACCCAGCAAAGATTGGTGCTCGTGGCACCCCCACCCCCAACCCCTCCCCGCAAGGGGGAGGGGAGCAGAGCGGCGTGAGAGGCTTCACCTTCGTACCCACCACACCGCATGGAGCAGCGTGATGTCGCGTCTCGGTCTGCTCGCGCTGCAATTGCTCGTCGCGATCATCGCGATTGCGCTGTGGCAACTGCTCGCCACCGTGCCCGTGTTTGGACGCATCTGGCTTCCGCCATTCTTCTTCTCCAACCCGGTCGACGTGTTCGCGCAGGTCGTCAAATGGTTCGCCACCGGCGCGATCTGGAAGCACCTCGCGATCACGCTGTGGGAGTCGATCCTGGCGTTCGCGATCGGCTCGCTCGGCGGCGTGCTGGTCGGCTTCTGGTTCGCGCGCAAGCCGCTGGTGGCCGCGGTGTTCGACCCCTACGTCAAGATGGCCAACGCGCTGCCGCGTGTCGTGTTGGCGCCGATCTTCACGCTGTGGCTCGGCCTCGGCATCTGGTCCAAGGTCGCGCTCGGCGTGACGCTGGTGTTCTTCATCGTGTTCTTCAACGTCTATCAGGGCGTCAAGGAGGTCTCGACCGTCGTGCGCGACAATGCCCGCATGCTCGGCATGAGCGAGCGGCAGCTGATGCGCCATGTCTATTGGCCGTCGGCGCTGTCCTGGATGTTCTCCTCGCTGCACACGTCGGTGGGCTTCGCCGTCGTCGGCGCGGTGGTCGGCGAATATCTCGGCTCCGCGGCCGGCCTCGGCTATCTGATCCAGCAGGCCGAAGGCATCTTCGACGTCGCCGGCGTATTTGCCGGCATGTTCGTGCTGTCGGCGTTCGTCATCCTGATCGACATCTGTGTCACGCTGGTGGAGCGTCGGCTCCTGGTGTGGCGCCCGGATGCGGCGGATGGACGGTGAGTGCCGCGGTGCTTCCACGCCCACCGCTGTCGTCCCCGCGAATGCGGGGACCCATAACCACAGGACGTCGTTTGTGGCATGCGCGATGACCAGTCTTCTCCAACCGCGACATCACGCGGTATGGGTCCCGGCGTTCGCCGGGACGATAGCGGCAATTCGGGGCGGCCTTCTCATTCACAGCACACAAGCCTAATCTGACCAACAACATGAACGGAGGAAACACATGAACAAGATGTTGGGCCAGGTCACCGGCGCGCTGCTGGCGCTGACGCTAAGCACCGGTCTCGCCAGCGCCGCCACCAAGGTCACGATCGCAATCGGGGGCGGCGCCTGCCTGTGCTATCTGCCGACCGTGCTGGCCAAGCAGCTCGGCGAATATGAGAAGGCCGGGCTCGAGGTCGAGCTGGTCGACCTCAAGGGCGGCTCGGATGCGCTGAAGGCGGTGCTTGGCGGCAGCGCCGACGTCGTCTCCGGCTATTTCGACCATTGCGTCAATCTCGCCGCCAAGAAGCAGGAGATGCAGTCCTTCGTGGTCTATGACCGCTATCCCGGGCTCGTGCTCGTCGTGGCGCCGTCGCACAACAAGGAGATCAGCTCGGTCAAGGATCTCGCCGGCAAGAAGGTCGGCGTCAGCGCGCCGGGCTCCTCGACCGACTTCTTCCTGAAATACATGCTGAAGAAGAACGGCCTCGATCCGTCGGGCACGGCCGTGATCGGCGTCGGTCTCGGCGCGACCGCCGTGGCCGCGATGGAGCAGGGCCAGATCGATGCGGCCGTGATGCTCGATCCCTCGGTCACCGTGCTGCAGGGCAAGCATCCGGATCTCAAGATCCTCAGCGATACCCGTACCCAGCACGATACGCTGGAGGTGTTCGGCGGTGAATATCCCGGCGGCGCGCTGTACTCGACGGCGGCCTGGATTGCCGGCCATGACAAGGAGACGCAGGCGCTGACCAACGCCATCGTGGCGACGCTGGGCTGGATCCATTCGCATACGCCGGAGGAGATCATGGCGAAGATGCCGGAGGAGCTGGTCGGCAAGGACAAGGCGCTCTATCTCGCGGCGCTGAAGAACACCATCCCGATGTACTCGCAGACCGGCAAGATGGACCCGAAGGGCGCCGACGCCGTGCTCGCGGTGTTCAGCACCGGCTCGCCCGACGTCGCCAAGGCCAATGTCGACGTCAGCAAGACCTTCACCAACAAGTTCGTCGAACAGGCGAAGGGCACGAAGTAGGGGGATGACCGAGGTCGTCATCCACCGCGTCACCGCGCTCGACCTCAAGGTCGAGCCGTGGGAGTGGCCGTTCGCGAAACAGCGCCGCGACGACATCGCGGCGCATTTCGCCGAATGCCGGCGCGCCAAGCCGGGCCTATGGAACGGTCGCGTGCTGCTAGGGCGCAACCCGCGCTTCGCGGACGGCCTGTTCGAAGCGAGCTATTTCGAGACCGATTTCGCCAGCCTGCTGGCGTGGCGCGACTGGGGCTTTCCGGATCGCTCCGCCTTCAACGGCTTCGGCATGGGCGCGCTGCGTGCCGCCGACGGCGCCTTCGTGCTCGGCGAGATGGGCGTGCATACCGCCAATGCCGGCCGGCTGTATTTTCCCGCCGGCACGCCGGATCTCGCCGACGTCAACAACGGCGTGCTCGATCTCGCCGCCAACGTCGCGCGGGAGGTCGAGGAGGAGACCGGGCTCGCGCCATCGGACTATCAGGCCGCGGCGCATTGGGACTGTGTCGTGACCGGCGCGTCGATCGCGCTGATGCGCGTGCTCGACGCCTCCGACATGGGCGAGGCTCTGCAGCGCCGCATCGAGGCCAATCTCGCGGCCCAGGACGAGCCGGAACTCTGCTCGATCCGGCTGGTTCGAAGCAGGAGCGATCTGACTGCGGCGATGCCGCGCTTCGTGACCGCCTTCCTCGAAACGCAATTCAGCCCCGGAGAGCCGTCCTCATGAGCAAGAAACCGCGCACGCTGGCCGATGAGCTCGATGGTTTCATCTCGCCGTTCCGGATCGATGGCGGGCACAGATTTCACCTCAAATCGCACAAGACCAAGGTCAAGGGCGGTCTCGACAAGGAGCAGGGCGAGGCGATCATCGAGCAGAACCGCCAGCGCCTCTCCGATTTCCAGGAGAAGCTGTACGCGCAGGACCGCTGGTCGGTGCTGGTGCTGCTGCAGGGCATGGATGCCTCGGGCAAGGACAGCGCCATCAAGAGCATCTTCGAGGGCGTCAATCCGCAGGGCTGCGAGGTCACCTCGTTCAAGCAGCCGACCTCGAAGGAGCTCGATCACGATTTCATGTGGCGCAGCGCCATCGCGCTCCCCGAGCGCGGCCGCATCGGCATCTTCAACCGTTCCTACTACGAGGAATGCCTGGTCACGCGCGTGCATCCGGAGATCCTCAAGGCCGAGAAGCTGCCGCCGAGGCTCGTCACCAAGAACATCTGGCGCGAGCGCTTCGAGGACATCTCCGCTTTCGAGCGTTACTTGTCGCGCAACGGCACCGTGATCCTGAAGTTCTTCTTCAACATCTCCAAGGAGGAGCAGCGCGCGCGCTTTCTCGACCGGCTGGAGGAGCCGGCGAAGAACTGGAAGTTCTCGATGGGGGACATCACCGAGCGCGCCAAGTGGCCCCGCTACCAGGCGGTCTATCAGGACATCGTGCGCCACACCTCGACGCCCTATGCGCCGTGGCACGTCGTTCCGGCCGACCACAAATGGTTCGCCCGTGTCGTCATCGGCTCGACCATCGTCGCCGCGCTGGAAAGCCTGGATCTGCATTTTCCGCGCGTCGATGCCGCCTCGCGCGAGGAGTTCAAGGCGGTGCGGAAGGCGCTGGAGAGCGAAGGCAAGGGCGGCAAGAAGGGCGGCGGCTGAGACGCGAAGCCAAAGCCGCAATCACCCGGCATTGCCTCACGCCGCGCCGGCCTGCCGCCGGTCGGCGTCGCCCGCCACCAGGAATCGACGCTCGAAATCGGTGGCCGGCATCGGCTTGCCGAAGTGATAGCCCTGTCCCTGCTCGCAGCCGAGCCGCAGCAGGAACTCCGCCGTCGCCTCGTTCTCGATGCCCTCGGCGATCACGGACAGGCCGAGCTGCTTGCTGAGGCTGACCGTCGAGCCGACGATGGCCGCGTCGTCGGCCTGGGTCAGCACGTCACGCACGAAGGAGCGGTCGATCTTCAGGCCATCGAGCGGGAATTTCTTCAGGTAGCTCAGGCTCGCATAGCCGGTGCCGAAATCGTCGAACACCAGGCTGACGCCGAGCGCCTGCAGCCGGTTGAACGTCTGCAGCACGCCGGGTTCGTCGTGCAGCAGGATGTCCTCGGTGACTTCGAGCTCGAGCAGGCGCGGCGACAGGCCGGTCGACGTGAGCAGCTTGCTGACGAAGGCGGCGAGGTCGCCGGACTGGAACTGGGACGGCGACAGGTTGACGCCGACGCGGATGTCGTGGCCGGCGAGCTGCCATTCCCGCGCCTGCCGGCAGGCGGTGGCCATGACCCAGGTCGCAACCGCCTCGGACAGATGCGAGGTGTTGACGACCGGAATGAAATCACCAGGAGGCACGAGGCCGCGCGTCGGATGACGCCAGCGGATCAGCGCCTCGGCGCCGATCACGCGGCCGTTCAACAGCTCCACTTGCGGCTGGTAGAACAGCTCGAATTCGTTCCGCTCGACGGCGAGCGCAAGCTCGGCCTCCAGCGTCAATCGCTGCTCGAGCTCGCGGCGGATGGCGCTCTCGAAGAGCACATGGCTGCCCGGCCGGTCCATCTTGGCGCGACAGAGGGCGAGGTGCGCGTTGCTGAGCAACTCGTCTGCCGAGTGCCCGCCCTCGGGATGCACGGCGACGCCGAGGGTGACCTTGACGCGCTGCTGACGCGTGCCCGCGTCCAGCGGCGCCTCGAACAGCTGCGACAGATGGTCGGCGAGCTCGGCCACGGTGCCGCCGATGGCGGAGCAGGGAATGGCGACGGCGAACTCGTCGCCGCTGAGCCGGGCGACGCGGCCCATGTTGCCGATCTCGGTGCGGAGCCGCTCGGCCGCCGCGCGCAAGACGCTGTCGCCGAAGGCGTGGCCGAGCATGTCGTTGATGCGCTGGAACGCATCGAGCCCGATCACCAGCAGCGCCACGCGGTCGGACGCGGCATCCGCGGTCTCGATCATGGCGGCGAGCTCGCTCTGCAGCGTGTTGCGGTTGATCAGCGCGGTCAGCGTGTCGTGCTCGGCGAGGTAGCGGATGCGCTCGGCCTCGCGCTTGCGCACCGAGATGTCGCGCAGGATCACGCCGTATTGCAGGCCGTCGGCGCCCTGCCAGGCGGAGAAGCTCGCCTCGACCGGAAACACCTCGCCGTCCTTGCGGCGGCCGTCGAACTCGATCGTGGATCCGCCGGGCAGCAACGTCGCCGGCAGCGCCGCCTCCTGCTGCGGAAACAGGTCATGCGTGTCGCTGCCGTCGGCGCGCAGGCGCGCGAAGGGCTGGCCGATGATCTCGTCGGCACCGTAACCGAAGATCGCGACGGCGCCCGGATTCCACACCGTGATCCGCCGGTCCCGGTCGGTGCAGACAAGCCCGTCGCCGATCGACATCGCGATTCGCTCGAAGCGGCTCTCGGCAACGTGCCGCAGCAGGCCGCGGAAGCCGATCTCGTCGAGGGCCGTTGCCGCGAGATAGGCGACCAGCGCGATCTGCAGCAGCGAGGTGTCGAGCACCAGGGCATAGCGGTCGTGCAGCAGCAGCGCCGCGGCCTCGATCAGGACGCTGATCATGGCGATCAGCAGCGCGCGCCGCGCCGCCGAGAGCTGCCGCCAGCTCGCCAGCATGAGGATGACGATCAGCAGCAGGCCGGCCATTGTGGCCGTCGTCGATGTCGAGAGCAGGGTGCGATGCTGAATGATGGACTCGGCCGCCAGCGCCTGCAGCATGACGCCGGGCAGAACGCGACCGTTCGGCACGCTGTAATAATCACCGAGCTCGATGGCGGTCGCGCCGACGATCACCCGCTTGTCCTTGAGCCTGGCCAGCGCCGCCGCGTCGCCGCGGACGACGTCGACATACGACACCCTCGGCAGGGACGATGGATCGATGCCGTAGTCGACCAGGAACGAGCTGTGCTTGACCGCATCGCTTCCGGCGAGGAACGCTCCCATGGACTGCAGGTAGGTCTTCGCGCCGCCGGTCTCATCATTTTCGCCGAAAGCGTAGCTTCTGACGCGACCGTCGCGTGCCACCTCGATGTTCACGAAGGCCGACCATGCGAGCTGCTCGAACTGTGGCAGCGGTCGGTTGAGGTGAATGGCGGTTTCCTTCCCCGCCGCATCGAGCTGCCTGAAGACCGGCAGCACGACCGAGCTCTTGGCATTCTGCAGCGCGTTCAGGAAGGCCTGATCGCCGGCCGCGTCGGACGGCGTGCTGAAATCGACGTCGAAGGCGACGTCGCGGACACCGGCGCGCTGCAACTGCTCCAGCAGGTGCGCATACTGGGTCCGCGGCCACGGCCAAACGCCGATGGCTTCGATCGAGCGCGGGTCGATCGCGACCACCGCGATCTCGCCGCTGGCAGGGCGGTTGTCGAGGCGGAAGCGCAGATCGACGAGAGCTTGGCTCAACAGCTCGTGGCCGCCTGACAGGCCGACCGTCAGCAGCGCAACGACCACCAGAATATGCGGCATGAACCGCCTGAACATGCCCTCTCCCCAATGACTGCGTGCCACGTCGACGCCCGCTTTCGCGATCCCAATCTCATCCCACTCCGACCGCAGAGCCATCAGGAATCGTGCTGGCCTGCGCTCCCCCATGACCACGCATGCCGGCGTGAAGCTCGATGGCGGATCCTCAGTTCTTGTTGTGACCGTAGGCGTGGGCATTGCCGTTGCCGTGGCTGCCATTGCCATGGTCGCCGCTATTGCCGTTGCCGCTACCGCTGTTTCCGTTGCCGCCGTTACCGTTGCCGCTGTTACCGTTGCCGCTGTTACCGTTGCCGCTGTTTCCGTTGCCGCTGTTTCCGTTACCGTTGTTGCTGTGGCCGTTGTTGCCGTTGCCACTGCCGCCATTGTTGTTGCCGTTGCCGCCGTTGCCATTGCTGGCGGCATTGGCGCTGGCGGAGCCGCTCGGTGAGCCGATCGCTGCGGTGACGGCGGCTGCGATCGAGGAGTCTCCCGACGTGCCGCTTGCGGTGGCCGAGTTGCTCGTCGCATTGCCGCTGTTGCCGCGCGCGTCATTCCAGGCGGTGCTTCGTCCTGCACCGGCGGTCGGCGTGTGGGCGCCATGGGCGAGGCCGCGCGTCGCCTTCTGGATGTTCAGGTTGACCTCGCCGATCGATGACGAGATCCGCACGACACCCGGCTTCGTGCCGCCGAAGCCCGTTGCAGAATGCTGCTGTGCGACGACCGTTGCGCCCGAGCCGTTGGCGTTCAGTGCGTGGATCACGCTCCCCTTCGCTTCGCGCGGCGGATGCAGGCCGTCGCGCGGCACCGGAACGCGATCGATCGTGGAGGCGCGCGGGCGGCCGTGCTCGATCGGGCTGAAGGTGCCGGCGCCGGACAGGCTGAGGCCGGAGCGGCCGGTCGCAAAGGCGGTGGCGGCCTGGCCGGGCATCACCTGGGCGATCTGGCCGGTCTTGAAATCCGACACCTGCACCTGGCCGCGGCTGACCTCGACCTTGGTGCTGCGGCCTGAGATCGTGACGCTGAACTGCGTGCCCTTCACGACGGCGGCGAGATAGGGCGTCTCGACCTCGAAATGCTGGACATTGCGCTTCTCGACGTCGAGCAGGATCGAGCCGGCGCGCTGCAGGATGGTCGTCGCCATGCCGTCCTTGGGCGCGGCGGGCAGGCCGACTTCGGAGTTCGGCGCGATGACGATCGTCTCGGCGCCGCGTGTCAGCCGGACGCGGCCGGTCGGCCCGGTGCGGATCGTATCGCCTGGCTTCAGCGGGTCCTCGCGATCGAGCGACACCTGCGCTGCGCCCTGGGTGGTGACCCAGACCTCACCGGACGATTTGCTCACCAGCCACGGCTCACCGTCGGCCGCGAATGCGGCCGGTGTTGCACCGAAAAGGCACGCGGCGACTAACGCCGGTATCAGGAAGCGCTTGAAGGACATGGCACGAACTCGCGTCGTTGGCGGCTTTTGAAACTAATCGAAATGTTTCAAGAGACCCTTAGGAGTTGCAGCCGTGTTTGCTTCCCGCATTTACGCTTCATTGACCTTAACAAACTAAAAACGAGCCATGCGCGCTGGTTGTGTTGAGCGAACTGGGAGGGCTGCGGGTTGGCGCGACAGGGCCATCATACCGCACGCCTCGCGACGGCTGCATGGAGCCGCGCTTGCCGCCGGCATTTCCCTGTCGGCGGCGCTGTTTGCAGCGACGGCCCACGCGCAGCAGGTCAGCCAACCGAGCTTCGATCCGCGACAGACCGAGCGATATTTCGACGAGCAGCAGTCGCGCTCAACGCAGCCGGCGCCGCCGCGGCCGCGGGCGCCGCAATTCGCGACCCAGGGCGGCGGCGATCGCAAGCCCTTGTTTACCATGCGCGCCGTCACCCTGACGGGCTCGTCCGCGCTGCCTGCCGAGCAGCTCGCCGCGAGCTATCAGCCCTATCTCGGCAAGCCGGTGTCGCAGGCCGACCTCGCTGCCATCGCGACCGCGATCAGCGATCAGTACCGCACCGCCGGCTATCATCTCAGCCGTGCGATCATCCCGCCGCAGGACATCCGCGATGGCCGGGTGCGGATCCAGATCGTCGAAGGCAGCATCACCGAAGTGGCCTTGAAGGGCGCCGGCGCGGAAGAGTTCGGTATCAGGCCGATGCTTGGCCCCGTGCTGGCGGAGCAGCCGTCCCGCCTCGAGACCCTGGAGCGGCAGTTGCTGCTGATCAACGGTCGCGGCGGCGTTCGTCTGGTCGATTCATCCCTGGAGGAGATCGGCGGCACCACCGGCCGGTTCCGCTTGGTGATCGAGCTGCAGACCTGGCACGTCTATGGCTATGCCGGTATCGACAATCTGGGATCGTCGACGGTGGGCCCGTGGCAGAGCTATGCCACCGCCGCCTTCAACTCCTATCTGCTGCCGGGCGACACGCTCACGGCCAACATGTCGACAACTCCCGGCGATCCGCGCCAACTCGCGTTCGGGCGACTGTCCTACGACGTGCCGGTCGGCACCGACGGGGCGCATATCGGCGCTTCCGCGCTGTATAGCGAGGTGCGACCGGGCGACTGGAGACGGCTGTTCAACGACAACACCGTGACCGAGACGCTCGAGCTGCGCGGCGGCCTCGCGCCGATCCAGTCGCAGCGTGCCTCGCTGAAGCTCAATCTCGCGGCCGCCTTCAGCGACGTGACCGAGCGTGACCTGTTCGGCATCTGGTATCGCGATCGCATCCGGACGCTGACCTTCACCGCCGACTACCGCTGGAAGGATGATGTCGGCGGCGACAGCTATCTCACGCTGGCCTATCGGCAGGGACTGAACGCGTTCGGCGCGACGCGGCTCGACGATCCACTCGCCTCGCGCGCGGGCGCCTCGCCGAGCTTCTCGGTCTTCAGCGGCTGGTTCGCGCGCTATCAGACCTTGTCCGAGGCGTGGTCGCTGAAGCTCGCGGCCGCCGGCCAGCTTGCGTCGGGTCCGCTGTACAATTCGCAGCAGTTCTATCTTGGCGGCCTCGCCTATGGCCGCGGCTATGGCAGCGCCGAGATCAGCGGCGACAATGGCGTTGCCGGCACGTTCGAGGTCCGCTTCGAGCAGAAGCCGAACTGGCAATATCTCACGAGCTATCAGCTCTACGGCTTCTTCGATGCCGGGCTCGCCTGGAACGATGGCTTCCGGCCGTCCGACGGCGTGGCGCTGACCTCGGCGGGCGCCGGGGTGCGCTTCACCTTCCCGAACGACTGGCGCGCCGATCTCGGCGTCGCCGTGCCGCTCGGCTACCGCGCACCCGACAATTCGACGCGCAGCGCGCGTCTGCTGTTGACGCTGTCGAGCGTGCTGAAGCTGTGCCCGCAGCGCGGGCAGGGCCCCTGCATCTGAGAACTTGCGCGCTTGGTGCGGCAGCAGAGGTCCACTTCTCCCATTGAGAGAGGACCGAATGCTATGGCAACCGCTGCAGCCGACCAACTCACGCGCTGGCTGTCGCGATGGTTCATTGCCTTGGATGGCGCGTACTGCGAGATCGGCGAGACCTCGTCCATATCGTCGATGACAGCTTCGTCGAGGCGCTGGGAGCACATTGGTATGCTCGGGCGGCGAAGTCTCAAGAACGCTGAATTCTTCTGCTTCGGGCTGACAGCAGACGTGCCATTCCTACTCATGTCGCCATACCTTCACCGCCGAAATCAACAGTATTGCGGCGAGCGTCGGCAGGAGGATGGCACTCGGGACGACGCCAAGTAGCAGGCCGCCAACAAAGGCGCCAACGATAGAACCGGCAGCCATTGCCAGCATGAATGACGCATTGTCTCGGACCACGACGAAGCTCTGATCTCGGCTGTAACGCGCAAATCCGACAAGCATCGTCGGAAGGCTGACTGCCAGCGAAAGGCTTCCCGCCAGCTTTACGTCAAGGCCGAACAGCAGGATCAGCGTGGGAATAAGAAACTCACCTCCGGCTACGCCTAGCAGCGAAGCGATCACGCCGATAATGAAACCTGCCACTACGCCAGCGGCAACCAGGCGCCAGCCGGCGAACGGCGCGGTAGCCCCGGCAGAAGCGTCATGAACGAACAACAGCACGCCAGCTATAACAACCAGCAGCGTTGCAATGATTTTGTAGAGTGTTTCCGATTTCAGGCGCGTAGCCCATGAAGCACCGACATACGCCCCGACAAGGCTGCCGGCGAGAAGGTTCGCGATGATTGACCAATGTTCGCCGATCTCGGCAAAGGGCACTGTACGGGCACGGAACGCTAGCGCGGCCGCCACCACAATCAGGCTAGTGGCCTTGTTCAAGATGACGGCTTCGAGGCCTCGGAAACGAAATAGGCTGATCAGCAGCGGCAGCCTGAACTCCGCGCCGCCGAGGCCGATTAGACCGCCTAGCGCGCCGATTGCAGCGCCAGCGCCGAAAGCGACTGGTTTGTTTCGCATTGGAACACGTGGGGAAGGGCGCGCAGGGCGGTCTGAACGATATTTGCCCGTGATCCGTCGCGGCGGCTGGCTTCACGCCTGCTTACGGCAGGGCGTGGGGCTCAGAAACTCTAGTCCAGAACTCGGTCATTTGTAAATGTCAGCTTCGGTTGAAAAGCGGCCTAAAGGTCCCGCTGCTGCCTGCTTCCGGTCGAGGCCCGGCAGCCGCCCTTGCGTGCACAGCCGCCGCGCCGAAAAAGTTGGCATCGCGACTGCGGTGGCCGCATCAGATCTAGACCGGCTTGCCGGAGCCGTGGAACAGCCGGCCCTTCTCGGTGATCAGCACGATGACGAGCGCGCTCGACGTGCAGGCCAGGAAGCCCGCGGCGAAGGGCAGCGCGGTGCCGTCGAAGGCATGGCCGACGACGGCGCCGGCGGCCATGCCGAGCAGGGTCGTGATCGAGCCGTAGAGCGAGGACGCGGTGCCGGCATTCGCCCGCTGCGGCTCCATCGCCAGGGCGGTGAAGTTCGCGAACATCAGGCCGAACGTAAACATCATGCCGGCCGACAGCAGCATGAACAGCCACAGCGGCAGCATGCCGAGAACGGCCGCGCTGAAGCATGCCAGTGCGATGACGACGCTGCCGACCAGCGCGCCGTGCGAGATCATGCGCATGCCGAGCCGTCCGACGAGGCGGGCATTGAGGAAGCCGGCCACCGCAATGGTCACCGCGATCGCGGCGAAGGCGAGCGGGAAGTAGTGGCCGAGATGATAGACGCCGGTGAATAGCTGCTGCGAGGACAGGACATAGCCGAGGATGGCGCCGAAGATGCCGCTGGCCGCGAGCGCATAGCCCAGCGTCTGGCGGTTGGTGAGGGTGTTGCGGAAGGCGGCGGTGATCGCGGCGATCGAGAATGGCTTGCGCTCGCTCTCCGGCAGCGTCTCGGGCAGCCGCACCGCGGTCCACAGCAGCGCGACGATGCCGTACAAGGTCAGCACCACGAAGATGCCACGCCACTGCGTCAGCAGCATCACCGCCTGCCCGAACGACGGTGCGATCACGGGGATGGCGATGAACACCATCATCGCCAGCGAGACCACGCTCGCCATGCGGCGGCCGGCATAGCAGTCGCGCACGATCGAGGTCGCGATCACCCGCGTCGCCGCGGTGCCGAGGCCTTCGAGCGCGCGCGCCAGCAGCAGCAGCTCGAACGACGGGGCGGCGATCGCGAACAGGCTGGCGACCGCATACAGCACCATGCCGCCGATCAGCACCGGGCGCCGACCGAAGCTGTCGGACAGTGGGCCGATGACGAACTGACCGAGGCCGAAGCCGATGACGAACGCCGACAGCACGGTCTGCAGCCGGTTGGCGACGTCGATGTGGAATGAGGCGCCGATGTTCGGCAGCGCCGGCAGCATCATGTCCATCGCCAGCGGATTGAGCGCCATGATCGCCGCGACCA
Source organism: Bradyrhizobium sp. SZCCHNPS1003 (assembly GCF_032381555.1). Lineage (NCBI taxonomy): Bacteria > Pseudomonadati > Pseudomonadota > Alphaproteobacteria > Hyphomicrobiales > Nitrobacteraceae > Bradyrhizobium > Bradyrhizobium sp. SZCCHNPS1003. Next base: position 97,970 of record NZ_JAUHIU010000001.1, on the reverse strand, counting down.
CGATGACGAATTCGGTGAAGCCCATCGGCCGGTGACGGACGATCTCGATGGTGTCGGCACTGGTATCAGCCAAGGCGCGGGCCTTCCATGGTGTAGGGAAATGCGGAAATGGGCACCCATACGTATCGGCTTTGCTGCGTCGCACAAGGCGTGTTTCGGAATGGCTGGTCACCGGCGCCGGCCGTTGGCGCGATTGTGACCCGCCGTGACCCGCTGAAAATTGCGCCGGCGGCGACGCGATGGTAACGGCCGTGTGATCGACGTCCGGATCCAGGCCAGCATGAAGACCTACAAGATCGTCGTCTATGTCCCGGAAGCGGCGGGTGACGCCGTGCGCCACGCGATGGGCGAGGCCGGCGCCGGCCGCATCGGCAACTACGACCACTGTTCGTTTACCGCGAAGGGCGTGGGCCGGTTTCGTCCGCTGGCAGGCGCCAACCCGGCCATCGGCGCAGTCGGCCAGCTCGAGACGGTCGAGGAGGAGCGCATCGAGACCGTCTGCGCCGAGGACCGGCTGAAGGCCGTGCTACAGGCAATCCGTGCTGCGCATCCCTATGAGGAGCCGGCGATCGACGTCTACCCGATCGAGGTGGTTGCGTTGCGATCCGCCGACAGTGCTTGATCTCATTGAAGACCCGTTCGACTTTGTTGCGTCCCCAGTCATTTCGGCGTCGATTTCGCGCTCGCTCCATTTGAGGTTCTCGGGCGCCCTTTGTGAGCTAAGGCAGGAGAGCCAGCTATCTTAGTTTGGCTTGTCAATCTGCCGCCTGATCTCGCCGATGAACGCCGCCAGATTCCGGTCCTCCGGCGTCATGATTGCGAGCCTTTCGGCGTAGCCCAGCGCCGCCTTTGCATCGCCTGTCGCGCGGCTGAGCGAAACCAGAGCGGACAGCACATCCCTATCATTGGGATGGCTTTCCAGAGCTTCCTTTAGGACCGTCATTGCTTCGTCGGCTCGCCCGCCGGAATGCAGCGCCACCGCGTAGACATAGATATAGCGTGCGCGACCCGGTTCGAGTTCGGTTGCTCTGCGCAACTCGGCGAGCGCCTCGTCGTGCCGCTTCAGCCGGGTCAAGGTCAGGCCGAGTGCGTGATGCGCGGCCGCGTCGGTGGGTGATGCCGCAATTGCTCCGCGCAGAACAGTTTCTCCGTCGCCGTCGCGGCCAATTTGGCGATAGAGGTCGGCCAGATTGATGGCGGCCGCCGCATAGTGCGGGCTGAGCCTGAGGGCTGCCTTGTACTCGGTCTCCGCGTCCCCGGTCCGTCCGCGCAAGGCCAGGAAGTTTGCCAATGCGGTGCGGGCCTCGGGCCGTTCGGCATTGGCGCGCTGCGCCGTGATGAATTCGCCTGCCGCCTGATCGAAGTGTGCGCGATCGGGCAGCGGCTGGCTTGCAGTCGGAACGGAAGCGAGCAGGGAGGCGACCCTGATCCGCACGCCACGCACGGGATCGGTGAGCAGCGGCGAGACCAGCGGCCAAATCTGGCCGGCAGGCACGTTTTCCAGCATGTCCAGCGCGCCGATCCGCACCATGGGATCGGGATCGGCCAGGCCTGCCCGTGCGGTCGCAATGTTCGCCGGAGCGATGCGCGAGGCGAGTTCGCCGAGCGCGCTCGCACGCGCCACGGCCGGCGCGTTCCTGTCCGCGGCCAGAAGGCCAAGCAGCGCGGCGGCGTCGGCCTGGTCGCTGCGTGCTGCGTGGAATGCGGGCCCATAGGTCTGGAAGCCCTTTCGGTCGGGCCCGAACCATTGCTCGATCGCGGCGGCGGCCCATTGCGCCGGCTTGTCGCTGTGGCAGTCGTTGCAGGCGTTCGGGGTCCCCAACGTGACCGAAAGATCCGGTCGCGGAACGCGGAAGGCGTGATCGTGACGCGGGTCGATCTGCATATAGGTGCGCGCCGGCATGTGGCACGACATGCAGGTCGGCGCCGGATCGGCGCCCGCGTGATGGCGATGCTTCGCATCGGCGTATTTTTCGGACGCATGGCATTGCAGGCAAACACCTTCGCCGGAGACTCGGAGCTTTGCGCCGTGCGGCTCGTGACAATCGCTGCAGGTAACGCCGGCCGCAAACATCTTGCTCTGCTTGAACGGCGTATAGTTATAGGGCTCCTCCACATCGCGGATCTGGCCATCGGCATGATAAGTGGTCCGCGCCAGCGCCTCGACAACATGGGTCTGGGACAGCGACTGGCCGGGTGTCCAGTCCTCGCTGAAGCCGGCACGGCGCGCGTGGCATCGCCCGCACGTCTCGATCTCCTTTCGCAGCGCGGCCGGCGCGGCTGAACGCATCGCATTTCCGCTCTGCGGATCGATCGGCCAGGTGACGCCACGCCGTTCGTCGAAACGGACCAGCAATCCCTTGCTCGGGTCCTCGTGCTTGCCGAACGGCCACCAGCGTTGCTTGTCACGCGCCCAGGCGGCGTGGGCGGAGCCCTGACCGTGACAGGTCTCGCAACCGACGCTGATTTCCGCCCATGTCGTCGCGAAGCGATCCGTCGCGGCGTCGTAATGCTTGCGCAGGCCGGTCGAGTGGCATTCCGCGCACATGAAATTCCAGTTCTGGTTCAGCTTGGTCCAGTGCAGGACGTCGTCGTGCTTGATCTCTTCCTCGGGATGGAGATGGAACCAGCGCTGGCCGCCTTTGTCCTTGGGCCGGCCGTCCCATGCGATCGGCAGCGCCTGGATGCGCCCATCTGGAAATTCAACGAGATATTGTTGCAGCGGATCGACACCGAACGTGTACTTCACCTCAAACACGGCAAGCTTGCCGTCGGGCCCGTCGGTTTCGATCATGAATTTTCCGCCATCGCGGAAGAGGCGGGACTGCACACCGAAATAGTCGAAGCTCTTGTTGAAATCGCCGAGCACGGTCTTGTCGGTCGCGTGCGCCATCGCGGCCTTGTGCTGCGAAATATCCCATAATTTGGCTTCTGCCTGATGGCAGCCGGCGCAGCTTTCGCTGCCCACATAGGTGGCGACGAATGAGGCCTGCGCCGCGGAGGCCGGTCCGCCGGCCTTGAGGAGATGAAAAACCATGCCGACCACCAGCACGAGCGCGATCGTGACCGCTACTGCAATCCAGGTCGCGCGCCTGGAGAAGGCCGTTTCGCCGGAAGCAAGCCGATCCTGCGGCGCAGCCGGTGATGGGGCCGCGGCGGATCCCTTCCGCGATCCCTTCGTGCCGGCTTTTGGCCGCCTGCGTGTCAACGCTTTTACCTCACGGCCCAATTGGTCAGCTTGCGATCAAGCTGCTCCGTCGGTCATTTCCGCAAATGCAGGAATGTTTGCCAAGGTCGCTTGACCTGCATCAAGGCGTGCCTCCCGGAGGCCCCGATGATGAGCTGTCCGATGGGAGGATGCCAAGATGAAATTATCAATTGCCCTAACAGGGCTGTTGCTGGTGACGGGGTTCGTAGCCGCGAGCACTGAAAGGGCTAGTGCCGTGGTGTATTGTCAGTATGTCGAGTATCCCGTCGGCTGCGTCGTGAGGCCCGGCGTCGTGCTGCGGCCCCGCCCGGTGGCGCGCGCCGTGGTGACCCCAGGCGTGCGCGTGCGGGGAACGCCGATGAATCGAGGCGGGCCGGTCAATCGCGTCGGCAGACGCTAGAATTTTCGCTTCTCCTTGAGCCGGTTGGGCTGGCCGAACGTCATTGCCCGCGCCGATGATCGCGATTTGCGGGCAGGAATTGTTCCGGCAGCGAGAAGCCGTGTCAAATTGTCTCATTTGAAGGCAGTGATCATGAAGCAAATAGTGAAGTTGGCTGTGTCGGCGCTGTCGTTGACGACGCTACTCGTGCTTCCAGCATTGGCCCAACAGTCGGCTCCGCCGAGTGCTGTGTTGCCGACCGAGCGATCGGTTCTGCCGATTCCTGAACCGCACCCTCCACACAGCACCGTATTCGATGCGCGCGATGCGACGCCGCCGCCGCGGTTTGAAGTCAAGGCGCCGGCCGGTGCACCCAATGTACTGATCGTGCTCATCGACGACATGGGCTTCGGCCAGTCGAGCGCGTTTGGCGGCCCAATCAGGATGCCGACGGTCGACCGCCTCGCCAACGAGGGTCTCCGCTACAACGAGTTTCACACCACGGCGCTTTGTTCGCCGACCCGCGCGGCGCTGCTCAGCGGTCGCAACCATCACATGAACAATTTCGGATCGATCGCGGAAACCGCGACGACCTTTCCGGGACAGACGGGCCAGCGTCCCAACAATGTCGCGTCCGTCGCGGAGATGCTGCGGTTGAACGGCTACAGCACGGCGCATTTCGGCAAAAATCACGAGACCGCGGCATGGGAGGTCAGTCCCTCCGGCCCGACCGACCGCTGGCCGACGCGCCAGGGCTTCGACAAGTTCTATGGCTTCATGGGCGGCGAAACCAATCAATGGGCGCCGCTGATTTACGATGGCATGACCCAGGTGGAGCCGTCGAAGGACCCGAACTATCATTTCATGACCGACATGACCGACAAGGCGATCGACTGGATGCGGTCGGAGAAATCGCTGACGCCGGACAAGCCGTTCTTCATGTATTTTGCACCCGGCGCCACCCATGCCCCGCATCAGGTGCCCAAAGAATGGATCGCCAAGTACAAGGGCAAGTTCGATCAGGGCTGGGACAAGCTGCGCGAGGAGACGTTGGCGCGGCAGATCAAGCTCGGCGTGGTGCCACCCGATACCAAGCTCGCCCCGAAGCCGGACGCCATCCAGGACTGGGACAAGCTGAGCGCTGACGAGAAGAAGCTGTTCGTGCGCCAGATGGAAGTATTCGCTGGATTTGGCGAATACACCGACACAGAGATCGGCCGCCTGATCGACGCCATCAAGACAACGGGCCAACTCGACAATACGTTGATCTTCTACATCGTCGGCGACAACGGCGCGAGCGCCGAAGGCGGCGCGAATGGCCTGTACAACGAGATGACCTATTTCAATGGAGTGCAGGAAACCGTCCAGGACGTCTTGAAGCACTATGACGAACTCGGCGGTCCCAACACCTACGGCCATTACGCCGCCGGCTGGGCGGTCGCTGGCGACACTCCGTTTACCTGGACCAAGCAAGTGGCCTCGAGCTATGGCGGCACCCGCAACGGCATGGTCGTCCATTGGCCGAAGGGGATCGCGGCGAAAGGCGAGCTTCGCCCGCAGTGGCATCACGTCATCGACATCGTACCGACCATTCTCGAAGCAGCGAAACTGCCCGAGCCCAAGAGCGTAAATGGAACGGTCCAGACTCCCATCGAGGGCGTGAGCATGGCCTACAGCTTTGCCGACGCCAAGGCGCCGAGCAGGCATGCGACGCAGTATTTCGAAATCTTCGGCAACCGCGCGATCTACAGCGACGGCTGGCTGGCCGGCACGGTGCACCGGGCGGCCTGGGAAACCAAGCCGCGGCGGCCGCTCCAGCAGGATATCTGGGAGCTTTACGATGCGCGATCGGACTTCAGCCTGAGCAACGATCTGGCGGCCAAAAATCCGGACAAGCTGAAGGAGATGCAGGAGCTGTTCCTGAGGGAAGCCGTGAAATACAACGTGCTGCCGCTCGACGACCGCACCCTGGAGCGCGCCAACGCGGCGCTGGTCGGACGTCCCGACCTGATGGCCGGCCGCACCAGCCTGACGGTCTACGAAGGCATGATCGGGATGACGGAGAATGTCTTCATCAACCTGAAGAACCGATCGCACGCCATTACTGCCGATCTGGATATCCCGAAGGGCGGGGCCAATGGCGTCATCATCGCCCAGGCCGGACGGTTCGGTGGCTGGAGCTTCTACCTGAAGGACGGCAAGCCGACCTACACGTATAATTTTCTCGGTCTGCAGCGATACACCGTAACCGCCAAGCAGGCTCTTCCGGCAGGCAAAGCCGCACTGCGCTTTGAGTTCGCTTATGACGGTGGCGGCCTGGGCAAGGGTGGCGTGGGCACGATCCTCGTGAACGGAAAGACCGTCGCGACCGGCCGGATCGAACGAACCCAATGCTGCTTCTACTCCGCGGATGAAGGCGCTGACGTCGGCGCCGATGAAGGCACGCCTGTTACCGAGGCCTACAAAATGCCGTTCAAGTTCACAGGCAAGATCGGCAAGGTGACGATTGATCTAGTGGATATGAAGAAGGCCGACACTGAAGAAGCCGTCCAAGCCCGCAAGGCAGCGGCGTTGAAGAAGGGACTGTCCGATTGATGCGCTCTTCGCGCTCGCCAGGTCAGTGATCGGTCCCTTGAGAAGGAGCGGCAATGAAAACAGCCATTCTGGCGACGATCCTTCTGGCCTCGAGCCTAGGGGGAGCGGTCGCGCAAAATGCAAGCACCGCGGAGCCCGAGGTTCTCGCTGACGGCAACGGCGCTGTCAGCAGGCGCTTCGATAACACCAGCAAGGTTCGTTTCATCGAGATCTTTCTCGCAGGTCGCGATGCGAAGACGGGGAAGGTGGTTGCCGCCTGCCACAACAGCATATTCACCTCGAAGGGAATCCCCGCGTCGAGAGACACTGCCCCGCAAATGTTGGTCGAAGGCCTTGATTTCGAGGCCATGAAGAAGGACTTCGGCGTGCTCGGCGCATCGTTGAATGGTCCGAAAATCTGGCTGCCGGATTGGGTCGAGGTCACCGTCGGAAAGCAAAGAGAGTTCAACGGAATCGCCACCGCATGGGTCGCCCAGTTGAACCTTGGCAGCAACGTGAGCGTCTCGGAAACCACTCCGTACAAGCCGATCACCATCGCGCGGGAGAGCGGGCTCGGTTGGAAAAAGGGCGCCCTGGCGCTTCTTCTCGACGATGCCGAGGGCAATACCTGGATCATGAAGGGATTCCAGCTAGGCCTCAAGCCGCAGCATACCTTCGAACAATTCGTTGCCGCAGGAGCAAGCAACTTCAAGCAGCTCCCGCCCGGGTGGAAGTTCCGGATCAAGACGCTTGAGAAAGATCTGACCGAGGTACCCAAAAGTGGTATCGCTACGATCATGTCGGACGAGTTTTTCAATGTCTACGACAAGACCGGACCTGGGATGAGCGACTACAAGCCGTAGTCGTCGACGACAACTCAGGCATGCCGCCTGAAATGGGAGCGTGGGGGGTACGATTGCAGCGCGATAGATCGGGACGCAGGTCCGGCTTCCTGCGATTGTGGCTGAGCGGCGTTTTCGCGTCCGCCGCGTTCGCTTCGTTTTCGCCTTTGGTCGCCCATGCCGATGAGAGCGGCATTTCGTTCTGGCTGCCGGGATTGTACGGCAGCCTCGCCGCAACGCCTGCCACGCCGGGCTGGTCGGTGGCTGCCATCTACTACCATACGAGCGTGGGTGCCTCAGGCGCGGCCGCGGCGTCGCGCGAGTTCCAGGTCGGACGATTTTCTCCGACCGTCAACATCGATCTCAATCTGGCTTTGCGCGGCCAGGCCGATCTGATGTTCATCGCGCCGACCTACACGTTTGCGACGCCCGTACTCGGCGGCCAGTTGTCGGCGACGCTGGCCAGCGTCTACGGCAGAAATTCCGCGAGCATCGCCGGTACGTTGACGACGGTTGCCGGTCCGATCGTCAGCACGCGCACCGGATTCCTCGAAGACGCACTCGTCTCTTACGGAGATCTCTATCCGACCGTGAAGCTCAAGTGGAATAACGGCGTCCACAATACCATGGTATATGGCGCCGGCGATATTCCCGTCGGCGACTACAGTCGGAACCGGTTGGCCAACATCGGCATCGGTCACGGCGCCATCGACTTTGGCGGCGGCTACACTTATTTGAATCCGACGACCGGCACGGAATTCTCGGCCGTCGGCGGCTTGACCTACAATTTCAAGAATCCCGATACCCAATACCAGAGCGGCATCGATTTCCATCTGGACTGGGGCGTGTCGCAGTTCCTGTCGAAGCAGGTCTTCGTCGGTTTCGTCGGCTACGCCTATCAGCAGATTACCGACGACTTCGGTCAACCCGCCGTTCTCGGCGGCTTCCGCTCGCGCGTCCTCGGCGTTGGCCCGCAGATCGGATATATTTTCCAGATCGGCAGCAATCAGGCGTTCCTGGGGCTGAAGGGATATGGCGAGTTCGACGCCGCCAACCGGCCGTCGGGCTGGAACACGTGGCTGACGTTCTCGATCTCGGAGGCCGCGCCCGCCAGCACGGTGGCGCCGACTTGGCACAAAGTGTCGAAATAGAATAGAGAAGTATCGACCTCCCGCATTGGACTGAATTCCGGCATTGTCATATCGGGTGGTTCCGCGGCGGTGCAGCACGTCCGTCGCTTCGGACCGAAACGGCGGTCGAGCTGCGCTTACCCACTCCGGATTGATGAGTACGTGTCCTAGCATGCGGGAGCTTCGTTTCACGTTGCGCGGCTTTGGCGCGGTTTTGGTTGCAGCGCTGCTGGCGCTGTCGGCCCATGCGGCATTTGCCGGCGACGCCGCACCGGCCGATCAGATCTCGGCGTTCCGGCTCGCGCATGGCGAAGGCCGCGTGACGCGCGACGCGACGCTTGACCGCATCGCGATGGAGCAGGCGCGTGCGATGGCCGACAAGGACGATCTCAGCCACGAGGTGCTCGGCCCGTTCACGCGCCGCGTCGCGCCGTCGAAGGCCGGCCGCGCGGCCGAGAACATCGCCTACGGCTATGACAATTTCGACAAGACGCTGGGACAGTGGATCAACTCGGCGGGTCATCGCAAGAATCTGCTGCTGCCCAAGGCGACCAAGGTCGGCATCGCCAGCGCAAAGAATGCCAGCGGCAAGCGCACCTATTGGGCGATGGTGATCGCCGGCGACTACGACGCCGCCAAGCCGAAGGGCGCTCCGAAGAGCAAGGCCAAGGCCATCGTCGCGCAGACCGCGACCCGATCCGAGAAAGGCAACGCTACGCCGGCGACGCGCTGGGGCGCCAAGCCGCCGACATCCGCCTCCAAGGACTGCCACCTCAGCATCAAGGTCATCGGTCTCTGCATCTGAGCGCCAGGACTCGCAGCCGTGGCTGGGACGCCATGCCTTCCGCGCGATCACGGCGTTGTGCGAGCAGGCTCGTTGCCGAGGCGAGTTTAATCAGATATGCAAGTTTTGGTTGTCTTTTTGGCAGCCGGTATTGTGAAGATTTTTCATCACATTTTGAACGGAGACTATCATGGCAGTCATTGAGCAGGCCTCGGCCACCAGCACCAATCCGCAGACCGTCTCGGCGTCCTTCCAGTGGTCGCTCACGTCCTACGAGGAGCAGGGCAATCTGTGGCTCAAGTGGAGCACGAACGCACCCTTCCGCGCGCAGCAGGGGCAGATTTGCGTCTACAACGGCAGCAGCTTCCCCGCCGATCCGCAGAAGGACCGCAAGGCCTGGTCGTGGGACAACGAGCACGGCGGCGGTTCGGGATGGGACACGGGCCAGCGCTACGGCTCCGACTGGCACTGCGCCTGGATCGCTGAGAAGAGCCCGAACGGGCCCTACGCCTACGCGGTCAAGCTCATCACCAAGGGCATCTGAACCAAGAGCCCGTCACAACCACGGCGCCTGGCGGGCCGAGCCGGACCCGGCCGGCCTCGCAGAGGCCCGTGATCCGACGCTGAGCCGCAATCGAAGAGGTGCGGGAGACGACCATCGCCCGCACCTCATCGCGACAGACTTTGGCGAGCGGCGATTGCTAGCCCAGCCTTGCCGCAGCGCTGAAGGCCGCCGTCTCAGCGTTGCTGCTTCGTCAGGTGCAGGTAGGCCGGATCGAATTCGCCGATCTCGCTCAGGCGCGGCCAGTCATGCACCGTCAGCGTGCCGCTGCGGAAATCGACGGCGCGGCTGGCGCGCAGCTCCAACAGGGTGCGGTTGACGGTGGCAATCGCCATGCCCAAGGCCTCGCCGAGCTGGATCAGGCTGACCGGCAGCCGCAGCTGGCCGTTGCGCACGAGGCCCGGCACGCGGGCGCGATAGAACAGCTCGCAGAACAGGTGCGCCAGGCGCGCCGGCTTGCTCCGTGCGCTGTTGTTGGTGATCGCCTCGCGGAAGATGGCTGCGTCCATCAGGGTCTCGCGCCAGATCGCAAAGCCGAGTGCCGGGCGCCGGCTCATCGCCCGGATCAGCTCCTTGTGCAGCACGCTGGCCACGGCGGCCGGTCCAATCGCGCAGACCGCATGATCCATGCGGTCGAGGAACAGCGCCTGGGCGTCAGGCCAGTCGCCTAGCATGTGGAAGGAGAGATATTGCCGCGCGCCGCTCGGCAGCAGGTGATAGCGCGCCACCCATCCGGACAGCACGACGACGGAGCGGTCCGGCTCGTCGCCCTGGCGGATCAGGTCCTCATGATCGACCAGCTCGCGCGGGGCGAAGCTGAGCGTCTTGATCTCGGCGACGTCGTCGTTCGAGAGCTGCGAATGCTCCTTGAGCTTGGTGATGACGGTCCGGTTCGCTTCCATCGCAATCGTGCCCGTGTCGTCCTCTCGCATATCAAATGAGATGATGCCGCCGGCAGTTCCGAACTAAAGTTGAGCGCAGAAGATGCGGGTAAAAGTCACCGGGCGCCGCCTCGGGAGAACAGTCATGCCCCACATTGCGTTCCTCGACCTGGTCCGGCGCTTGTTCGGCGGTTCAGCTGCCGATGGCGAGAGCAGCACGGTGGGGAACGACGGCCGCTCCGGTCCGTTAATGCATCCGATGTCGGATCAGGAACTCTCGCGCGCCATCCGCGATCTGCGCCGCCATCGGCCATCCGAGACCGCGCCGAACAGACCCGCACGGCGTTCGTCGGCTGCGCGGCGCGATCGCTCGTGACTAGACCGATCGCGCCGGCGCCGTGTCCTGCTCCATCAGAAACAGCATCAGCCGCACCAGCTCGTCCTCCAGCTCGCGTGTGCCGACGAGGCGATGCTCGCGCATGACGGCGGCCCGGATCGGTCCCAGCGCAGCGCGCACCAGGATGAAGCGGCGCGCGGCCGGCATCGTCTCGCTCCGCAATCCCGCCGCCTCGATCAGCCGCTCGGTCATGCGGTCCACCATCTCGTGCAGCGCCTTCTGCAGCTCCGCGTCATGGCCCAACAGGCCGAGCAGATAGCGCCGCACGCGGTGACGGCCGGCGAACGGGGCAAAGCCCTGGCGCACCGCCGCGCGCACGATCGCCTCGCGGCCGAACCCGCGATGCGTCTCCAGCGCCTCCGCGAACTGCGCCTCCTGGCGGGCGAACTCGCGCAGCACCAGCGCACGCAACAGCGAGGTCTTGTCCCTGAAGTAGCTGTAGAGCGTGCCGATCGAGAAGCCCGCGCGCTCGGCGATGGCGTTCGTGCTCAGGCCCTTGCCGCCGCCGCTCTGCAGAAGTTGAGCGGTCGCCTCGAAGATCACGTCCAGGGTCTGCCGCGTGCGCTTCTGCACCGGGGTTTTTCGAAGCATTTCAGGAGCTTGCTGCACGGTCTGGACCTTGGCTGGCGGACGGGCGAAATCGAGTAGGCGTTGCCGCCGGCTCGGGTTAGATCAGAGCCCGCATGCGGGCGGCCGGACAATGAGTGGATGGGCTCCGGGCCGAGCCTGCTTGCACCGGGCTGAACCTCATTTGAACGAAGGACTGATTGCCATGCTGCGCGTCGCATTCCCGTTTGTCACAATCATCGCCATCTCCCAATGTCTTCTGTCGCAGGCCGCGCTGGCCGGCAACCGCGCCGCCGCCGACAGCTGCGCCGCCAAGCTGTCGCCGGTGGCGAAGCAGATCTACGACGTGACCGCGCCGGCCATCGGCCCGGACAGCGTCGTCAAGGACGCGATCGTCGAGCGTGTCAGGCCGCTGGTGATGGCCGGCAAGTTCGATCGCGACACCGCCCGCGCCAACGCCACGCCGGCCGGCGAATGCCTGGTGCTGCTGAAGTAGGTCGCGCCGCGCCCCATAAGGTTTGGAGGCTGCGACGGGACATGAGGCCGCAGCCTCCCAGGGCAGGCGGAGTCGCTCCGGGACAACCCGGCTTGGCAAGTCAGCCGACTCGCACATCCATAGGTGATGCTGGACCTTCTCACCCGTCACTGGGTTGCCGGTGCCGCGTTCATGGCTGCAGCGCTGCTGGCGGCCTGTCGCTGCTGCCGCACGTGATCATCGCCGCCAACGCCGTCCGGCGCGTGTCGCACGCCCGCGCGGTGGCCTGAGCGCGCGTCCTCATTCGCCCGGAGCGAGCTGGATCGTCCGTGCCGGCTCTGGCCGACGGCGCAGCCGTCTGCGCGAGACGTAGAGCAGCACGCCGGTGATCCCGAACAGCGGCATCAGCGCGGCGGCGAGCATGAAGACGAATTGGCCGGACCAGCCGAGAATGCTGCCGCGGTGGATATCCAGGATCCGCGCCAGGGCGCGCTCGCCCACGGTCTTGTCGGCGTAACGCTCGGCCGCGAGCAGCCGGCCGGTCGCGCCGTCGATGCGGAATTCGTCGCGCCTGCCGTCGTGCGCCTCGCTCGGCCAGGTGCGCACGCGCACCGACGTGCCGACGCCCGTGGGCAAGGTGAGCTGCATCACGGCAAAGCGATCCCCGATCTGTTCGCGCAACGTGGCCCACACCAGATCGAGCGCGACGAGCTTGGCCTGCGCTGTGGAATCTGCGCGGCCGTCGCGTGAGGCCTTGCCGGGCATCGGGGCGGGCGACGAGGACGGCGCGAGCAGCCAGGTCAGGCCGTCCTTGTACCAGGCGTAGGAATAGGAAAGACCGGTCAGCGCCATCACAAGGTAGATTGGCAGCACCCACGTGCCGATCACGCTGTGCAGCGAGCGATGCAGGCCGCGACCGTTCAGGCCGAGCTGCGGCTTGAGCCACAGCGTCGCGCTGCCGGCCCGTCGTGGCCAGCGCAGCACGAGGCCCGTGATCAGCAGCACCACGAGCCCGAGCACCGCGGCGCCGGTGATCTGGCGGCCGGCGCCATTGCCGTCGCCCGGCAGCAGCAGCCAGCGATGCAGGTGGCGCACGGTCGTGAAGAACGCCTCGCCGCGGGGCTCACCGAGCACGCGGCCGAAATAGGGATCGACCAGCAGCGAGGAGGACCGGCCGCCATCCTCATTGCGCGCGAAGCGGACGCGCACGGCCGCCAGGGGATCGCGCGACAGCGTGATCGCCGAGACCTTGCCGAGCGCCGGATCAGCCTGCAGCCGCGCCACCAGTTCGGCGGGCGAAAGCGGCGCTTCCGTACGCGGCGCGACGTGGGACAGTTTGGCGTTGAGACCGGCCTGGATCTCGTCCTCGAAACCCATGATCGCGCCGGTGATGCCCAAGAGGGAGAGGATCAGCGCGGCCGCAAGACCCAGGACAGAGTGGATCTGCAGCAGCGCCGGTTTGATGCGGAAGGACGTCACGCACGCTTCTCCTTCTCAGAACTTCACCGTGGCCGACAGCGACACCCGCCTGGCATCGCCGACCGCGACGTTCAGCGCGCTCACGGCCGAGGGGTAGTAGACGTTGTCGAACAGGTTCTTGACGTTGAGCTGATAGATCACCGGCAGGTTCTGGTGCCTGGTCTCATAGGTCGCGAAGAGGTCGGCGACCACATAGGACGGCAGCACGAAGCTGTTGGCGGCATCGCCGGCGCGGTCGCCGACATAGCGCGCGCCGCCGCCGAGCCGCAGCTGGCCGGGCAGGGCGGTACCGAAGTCGTAGACGAGATAGAGCGAGGCGGTGTTGAGCGCGACGTTCTGCAGCCGCTTGCCGGCATACACCGGATCCTCCGTGACCCTTGCGTCGGTGTAGCCGTAGCTGCCGATCATGCTCCAGTGATCGGAGAGCTTGCCGGTGACGTCGAGCTCGGCGCCGCGCGAGCGCGCCTTGCCGGCGGTGGTGTATTCGACCACGTTGCTGGCATTGGTCTGCGACACCAGCACGTTGCGCTTGGCGATGTCGTAGACGGCGACGGTGCCGGACAGTCGCTTGTCGAGGTCGAACTTGAAGCCGGCCTCCCAGGCCGTGCCTTCTTCCGGCGCGATGCTGGAGCCGAGCACGACGCCGCCGCTGAGCGGGGCGATCGTCGAGTTCGGCTTCAGCGATTGCGTGTAGCTGGCATAGAGCGAGAGCTGGTCGCTGAGCTTGAGGATGGCGCCGCCGAGCGGCAGCACCTTGTCGGCGGCGACATCGGTGTTGGCCTTGAACGGGCGTCCGCGTCCGGCGATCTGCTCGTAGTCCATGTAGCGCACGCCGCCGACCAGCGCGAGCCTGTCGGTGAGATGCAGCGTGTCCTGCAGGAACAGCGAGTAGGTGCCGAGCTTGTCGGTCTGGTCGCTGTCGGTGGCCGAGATCGTCGTGCCCGGCTGGATCAGTCCGTAAACCGGATTATAGATGTTGAACGTCGAGACTTTCTGACGGATCAGGTCCTGGCGATAGATCGTGCGATATTGCGCGTCGCCGCCGAACAGCACCTCGTTGCGCAGGCCGCCGATCCAGAAGACGCCCTGCAGGTAAGACGTGCCGTAGCTGACCCGACTTAGCGAGCCCCAGGTGCCGTCGTTGCTGCGCGTCTCCGCGCCGGTGGTCGCGTCGATGGAGGTGATGCGCAACTGGTTGGCGCTGTAGGTCTCGGTGTTGTAGCTGTAGGCCGCGGTCAGCTTCCAGTCCTCGTTGAGCCTCTGCTCGACCGAGGCCTGGACGAGGTCGGATTGTCCCCACATGTTGTTGTAGGGCTCGTCGAGCCGCCGCGTCGCGGGGATCGCCAGCGGCGCGCCGTTGACGAAGGCGGTGCCGCGATCGAACGGGCTGATGAACTCGCGATGCTCGTAGGTGAGCTGGACGGTCGTCATGTCGCCGTACCAGGCGAGCGACGGCGCCACCAGCATCTCGCGGTGGCGGCCGAAATTGCGCCAATAGTCCTCGCTGACGCCGTAGCCGACGAAGCGATAGGCGAGCCCGCCATCGCCGATCGGGCCCGTCACGTCCACGGTGCCGTCCGCGCCGGTCTTGTCGTTGGCATAGGCCGAGCCGAGCAGCGTGACCGAGCCGTGCTGATACAGCTCCGGCCGCTTGCTGATGGTGGTGACGATGCCGCCGGGATCCATGATGCCGTAGAGCAGCGAGGCCGGCCCCTTCAGCACCTCGACGCTCTCGACCGCGGCGGTGAGGCTGCGTCCCTGCACCAGCGGCATGCCGTTGCGCATGATCGAGCCGTCGCGGTTGTCGCCGAAGCCGCGCCGCATCACCGCGTCCTGGGTGCCGGCGAGCGTGTTGGTCTGGGTGACGCCAGAGATGTTGGCGAGCGCGTCGTCGAGATTGCGCGGCAACTGATCCTTGATCACCTGCGCGGGCACGACATTGACCGACTGCGCCGCATCGAGCGGCGAGGCGCCGCTGCGCAGGGTCGTCGCGCTCGGCATGGCGCGATAGTTGAGCTTGGCGGCATCGAGCACCGCGGCCTCGGCTGCGGCGCGCTCGGCGCGCGTCGGCATCGGCGGTGGTTGCGCGGCGCGCCGTGCCGGCTGCGCCTGGGCGCGGCGCTGTGGCGCGCCAGAGGTGGCTTGAGGTTTACGCTTCGGTGTCGACGAGTCCACCGTCACCGGCGGCAGCTCGGATTGAGCATGGACTGTGGAGGAGCAGAGCAGGTCGGCGGTCAGGGCACTCAGGATCGCAATCGTGTGACACATGCCGGAGCGCGGATCGCGCCGGCCTTCCATCTTCGTCATCGTTTACTTTCACTTCCAACGTCGCGCCGTTCAAGCGAACGGCTTGCATGACGTGGTGTGTAGCAACGAGGTCGAGCGATGAACACGCCGCGCTGAGTTGAATTGCTCTAAGCAGCGCGGCGCCGAAATGTTCTGAATTGGTTCGGACCTGCGCGCGCACGCGGCAGCTTTGCGGCCTCGCGCGCGAACTGATCATGGGGTGCGCAGACCGATGCACGAACGTGCAGACGTTGCGCATGCGCGGCGCTTCTTCACCCGCTTTGGCGAATGAAGCACCGTCGGTCTCATTTTTCGGGACTCGGCGCCGACCCTTGTCAGCGCATCGGATACGTCGTGCCGGAATGCGCGCTCATCGTGCCCCATCGATGCGCGCGATCGACCGGGACTATTGTGCCGCGGCGAGCTCCAGCTCCGCCGGCTTGCCGGGCCCGATCAGCGGAATGTCGAGCGTCACGCGCGTGCCCTGCTGCGGCTGGCTGTCGAGCTCGATGCGACCCCCGAGCGTGGACGCGACGAGGTTGAAGGCGATGTGCAGGCCGAGGCCGGCATTGCCCTTCTCGCGGCGCGTGGTGAAGAACGGATCGAACACCCGGCCGCGCACGTGGTCGCGCATGCCGACGCCCTGGTCGGCACAAACGATGCGCACGGAGTCATCGCTGGTCCGTGCGACCTCCACGGTGAAGACGCCGCTGATGTCGCCAGGATAGGCATGCGTCGCCGCATTGAAGGCGAGGGTGCTGATGACCTGTCCGAGCGCGCCGGGGTAGCTGGTGAGCACGATGCCCTCCGGGCAGGAGAGCACGACCGTCAGTCCCTGACGCGCCAGCAGCGGGCGGAGCTTCGCGACGTGATCGCTCATCCAGCCCAGCAGTTCGAACGTCTGCAGCGTTTCGTTGGCCTGGTCGACGGCGACCTGCTTGAAGCTGTGCACCATCTCGGAGGCACGGTGCAGGCTCTGCGTCGTCAGGTGCAGACCCTGCTGCAGCCGCTCGACCCCCCGCGCCAGATCCGAGCGCCGCACCAGGCCGCCGCCGAGCATGCGGGCGATCGCCTCGACATCGGCTTCCATCGCCGTCGACGTGGTCAGCGCGAGGCCCAGCGGCGTGCTGACCTCGTGGCCGACGCCGGCGACGAGCTGGCCGAGCGAGGCCAGCTTCTCGGCCTGCACCAGATGAGCCTGCGTGGCATGCAGATCGCGCAACGAGGCTTCGGAGCGTTCCTTCTCGCGCTGCAGCGCCTCGGCGGTGCGGAACTGCTTGCGTGCCTGGTACTCCCGCGCCCCGACGGCATAGAGCGAGAGCAGGCAGGCATTGCCGACCAGCGAATGATCGATGAAGCGCAGGCCGGGCGGCAGCGGCTCGGTCGCAAGACTCTCGGCCACCGCCAGCGCGCTCCAGCTCGTTGCACAGAAGATCGCGTAGGAGCCGGTGCGCAACGGCAGCATGGTCGATACGAACAGGATGACGATGATCATGCCGGCCGCGGAGTAGGTGAAGCCCGACGGCAGCACCCAGTAGATCGTCGGCAGCACGCAGCCGGGGATCACGCAATAGACCAGATGAATCGGCTCGGCCCATCGGCGCGCCGGCGTCGACAGCAAAGCCGTCAGCGGCAGCAGCACCAGCGCGGCGGTCCCGCCGCGGATCGCGAACGTGGTCGGCACGATCTCGGGATAGAGCACCCAGTCCCACAGCGTGTAGCCGGCAAAGGTGAGGGCGCCGAGCAGCATCGCGATCTGCGTCCAGGCGGTGCTGCCGCGGACGTAATGGTCGACGAAACGCCGCTCCTCGACGGCATCCTCGAAACGGAGACCCAGACGCTCCAGCAATCTCAACATTATGCCACCGCAATCGAAAAACGATCCCCCGCCGCGGAGTGAGAGCCTCGGCGGGAGGGCAGACATACACGAGATGATCTGTTTGAGAAAACGACGGGAGATCGCATCCGCCGTCCGCGGCACGCAGAGCGCTATGAGAACTGTTCCGATTCTCGCCGTGCGGCATGTCTCCGCCCAGCCGAACGGAGCCGATCAGTGCTGCAGCATTTGCGCTCGACTTTCGTCAGGCTGCGCAGAGCAGCTGAGGACTCATGGCGCCGCATGACCCTCGACCACTACGTCCTTGCCGTAGCGGCCCTTCGTTCGGAACGTCACCTTGTCGCCGTCGAAGCTGAGCCGCCAATTGCGCTCCTCGCCCTGGCCAACGAACTGGGCGTCGATCACGAAGGTCGTGGCGTCGATCCAGCTGCCCTTCATGGCCCGGTAGGTGAAGGGCTGCCAGGGATGGGGCGGCGCGGTCTTGCGATAGAGGCCATCGAGGCCGATCGGGCTCTGCAGATGCACCGTGCCTCCGGCGCGGTCCCGCGAGGGGATGTCCCAGGTGACCTGCGGTTCCGGTCCCGTGAGGTCCAGCTTGATCGTGTTGATGCCGAGCGGGCCGGGCGGGAAGCTGTAGGTCTTGCCCGAGATGGAAGCCGCCATCTCCGGCACGGCTCCGACCGGGCCTCGCGTTTCCGTCGCGACCTCGCGGACATCAGCGGCGAGCGCGGCTGCCGCTTCCGGCGCCGCAGGCAGGGCGCTGTCAGATGTCACAGTGGCCGAAATGGTGTTGGCGAGCTTGCGGAATGGACAGAACTCGCGCGCGGTCATCACCGCCACGATGTCGCGGTCGGGCAGCACCATGATGACCTGGCAGTGGTAGCCGACCGCCATGAACACGTGTTTGTCCGGCAGGGCCCAGAACTGATCGGCGTAGGAGAGCCCCGGATCGAACTTCGCATTCATGCTGACGGTGGCGTGGTTGACGGCTTCGATCCAGTCCGGCGGCAGCAATTGCTGCTCGCCCCAGCGGCCGCGCCGCAGATAGAGGTAGCCGATCTTCGCCATGTCGCGCGGCTTCAGCGCCAGCCCGAAACCGCCGGCGGAAATTCCCTGGGCATCCTTGAACCAGGCGTGCTCGGTGATCCCGAGCGGCCCAAACAGCCTCTCCTTGGCGAAGTCCTCCGCGCTCTTGCCGGTGAGCTTCGTGACGATCGCGGAGAGCAGATGGGAGTTGCCGCTGTTGTAGTAGAACATCTCGCCGGGCGCTTGCGCCATCGGCCGGTCAAGGATGTACTGCACCCAATCCGGGCTCCGGCCCATCTCGTAGAGGGATGTCTCGGCGCCGCCGCTATAACCCTCGTCCCAGTCGAACCCGGAAGTCATGTTGAGCAGGTGCTGCACCGTGAGCGCCTGCTTGCGCGCGTCGACATTGTCGATCTTGCGATCCTTGAAGAAGTCGAGCACCGGATGATCGAGACTGTCGAGCACGCCGTCCTTGAGCAGCATCGCAATCAGCGTCGAGACCACGGCTTTGGTCGCGGAATTGATGATGTGCGGCTCGTCGGCCTTGTAGGGCGCGTAGCTGGCATCGAGCACGATGCGGCCATGGCGCGTGATCAGCAGGCTGTCGAACCTGAACGTCTTGCCCGCGGCGACGAGCTTCGCCAAGGCCGCCGAATCCATCCCTTCATCCTCGGGGGTGGCGATTGGCCAGTCGGATTGCGGAAAGCCGGCTCGGCTCGCCTCATCGGCGGCCGCGTGGGGCGTCAGCGGACAGACGAGCAGCAGGGCGACGGCAAACCAGAATCCGGTCCTGACACGCAACATGGCATTCCCCCGGCGAACGGAGTGTAGGACATGCTATCAGAGCGCGACAATCAATCAAAGATTGCGTGATGATCGCCGCGCGCCGTCATACTGCCACCGGCGCTCGCCTCATACCCGGTGTCGTCCCGGACAAGCGCGCAACGCGCGCGCCGATCCGGGATCCATAGCCCCAGGGAGATGTGCGAGGCACGATGGCCGACCGTTCTCGCCCAGCCACGTCGGCCGCGGCGTATGGGTCCCGGGTAAGGTCCGCCAACGCTTGCGCGTTGTCGGACTTGCCCGGGACGACAGCGAATGTGTGGCCGGCAATCATCCTCATCGGTCCTCTCGGTCGGACCAATGCGCCCGCAGCGAGGCGGCAATGCTCTGCGGCCGCTCGACGATGCTCCAGTGGCCGGCGTCCTGCTCGACATGGAGCTGGGCGTCATGGCGCTGCGCGAAGCGGCTGAGGGTGTCGAGCGACATGTAAGGATCACGCGTGCCCGAGATCACGAGGCCGCGGCGTGGCAGATTCGCCAGCCGTTCGATCCAGTCACCGCTGAAGCGAAGCGTGTTGGCGGAGCGATACAGCGCGAGGATCGACCGGCGCATCGGTGCCTGCCATGCCGCGGCTTCGCGCGCAGCAAGCTCTGCTGGCAGGCCGCTCTGGCGGAACGCACGCGCCATCATGCGTTGTGACGACAGCGCCATGAACAGCTCGCCCAGGATCGGCGTGTTCCAGATCCGCGCGAT
Source organism: Bradyrhizobium sp. SZCCHNPS1003 (assembly GCF_032381555.1). NCBI lineage: Bacteria > Pseudomonadati > Pseudomonadota > Alphaproteobacteria > Hyphomicrobiales > Nitrobacteraceae > Bradyrhizobium > Bradyrhizobium sp. SZCCHNPS1003. The sequence continues at coordinate 78,007 of NZ_JAUHIU010000001.1, read as the reverse complement.
CAGATGTCCCCGATAGTCCGCATCGAGCGCCGCGCCCGCGATGGCCCAGGAGCGCACCAGTTCGGGCCGCAGCGACGCCGCCCGCAGCACCAGCAGCGCGCCCCAATCATGCCCGATCAGATCGAGCGGCCCGAACGCCGCATGCTGCGCCTCGATCAGCGCCAGGAGCCAGTCCGCGTAGGCGTCCTTGGTGCCTGCGAAGCCCGCGGGCGGCTCGCCGCAGAAGCCCGGCAGGCAGGGCACGGCGACGGTTGCGCCGAGCGCTGCGATCAGCGGTCCCCAGATCGCGGGCGTATCGGGGACGCCGTGGAGAAAGAGGCGGTTGGTCATGGCTCGTGCCTAACACAGGCCGTGTCGCTGCATCATGCACAAAAATTCTACTTTCTTTTTTTCAGAAATCATGATTGTATGCGCCATCCCGCCTCGTCGAAGAGGGGCGTACGCGTCGTCACGATACGTGGAGTGCGGGGAGCGATGGCCGTGAGGCGCCGGTGGACGACCGGCGTTTTGCGGACGGCGAAGTCGTGTGGTCCTGGCCTCCCGATGCTGAGGTCAAGTTCGTGCCGTTGCGTGAAGCCGCGGCGCGGACGATGGGGGCAAGAAAGCCCGGTCCCCAGGGAGAGCGCGAAGTAAGCCGTAAAGCCGTTGCGCAGGGAAGGCCGGGATGTCCTGGCCGATCCTGTGGTTCCTGCCCCGTGCATTTTCTATCGCACGGGGGCCGCGGGTGTCGGCAGACGCCCGGTCTTCCCTGCACCCTCTGATGGAAGAGGGTTCGATGCCGGTGAACAACTCGGGCACGGATGTGTCGCGGGAGCGTGAAATGCGTGCTGGTGCAGATGCCGACAACCACACCCTCACCGTCATCCCGGACAAGCGCGCGGTCACGCGTGCGCCGATCCGGGATCCATAACCCCAGGGAGATCTGCGAGGCACGACGGCCGCTCCAACTCGCCCAGCCAAATCCGCCGCGGCGTATGGATCCCGGGTCGGCGTCCACCAACGCTGGCGCGTTGGCGGCCTTGCCCGGGATGACACTATTTATAGGGAGAGCGGCGCGGGCCCGCCCCAATACGTCACCCCTCCTGACCATTATTCGGCGTTGCGAGACCCTCCCATTCCCAGTAAAAGCGCTGTCGAGGGCACCTCGGCAACAAACCGTCAACGGTTTTGCCGCACAGTTTTCGTGTTCTCACAAAAGGGTTTGGCAATGCTGATTCGCAGCGCAGAGATCGAGGCCATCGCCGGGGCAGACGCCCGGACGATCGCGCTCGCCGCGCTGCAGCCCGCCGACCTGATCGGCGCGATCGAGCTTCTGCTTCTTAGCTGCCCCTGAGGGCCGGCTGGGCGGGATGCGCCTGGGCACTCAGGGGGCTGCTTCGACACCGAAACACCCTTCAGCGCCTCTGGAAGCCACGCGCACCACCCGAAAAGTTCGAGGAAAGCAGATGTCCAATCCCGTTCAGTCCGACAAGGACCGCGTCGTCATTTTCGATACCACCCTGCGCGACGGCGAGCAGTGCCCCGGCGCCACCATGACCTTCGAGGAGAAGCTCAACATCGCGGCCATGCTGGACGGCATGGGCGTCGACATCATCGAGGCCGGCTTCCCGATCGCGTCCGACGGTGACTTCGAGGCTGTCAACGAGATCGCCAAGCGGTCCCAGAACGCGGTGATCTGCGGCCTGTCGCGCGCCGGCGCCAAGGACATCGACCGCTGTGCGGAGGCGATCCGCCCGGCCAGGCGCGGCCGCATCCACACCTTCCTGTCCACCTCGCCGGTGCACATGAAGTACAAGCTGCAGATGGACCCGCAGCAGGTCTACGAGCTGGTGATCTCCTCGGTGACGCGCGCGCGCAACCACACCGACGACGTCGAGTGGTCGTCCGAGGACGGCACCCGCACCGAGTTCGACTTCCTGTGCCGCTGCGTCGAGGCTGCGATCAAGGCCGGCGCCACCACCATCAACATCCCCGACACCGTCGGCTACGCCGTGCCGGAAGAGTATTACGACCTGTTCAAGCGCGTGCGCGAGAGCGTGCCGAACTCCGACAAGGCGGTGTTCTCGGTCCACTGCCACAACGACCTGGGCATGGCGGTCGCCAACTCGATGGCCGGCGTCCGCGCAGGCGCCCGCCAGATCGAATGCACCATCAATGGCATCGGCGAGCGCGCCGGCAACGCGGCCCTGGAAGAGGTCGTGATGGCGATGCGCGTGCGCAACGACAAGCTGCCGTACTGGAACAAGATCGACACCACGCAGCTCACCCACGCCTCGAAGGTGGTCTCGGCCGCGACCTCGTTCCCGGTGCAGTACAACAAGGCCATCGTCGGCCGTAATGCGTTCGCGCATGAGAGCGGCATCCATCAGGACGGCATGCTGAAGAACGCGCAGACCTACGAGATCATGCTGCCGGAGACGGTCGGCGTGAAGCAGACCTCGCTGGTGATGGGCAAGCATTCCGGCCGTCACGCCTTCGTCCACAAGCTGGAGGAGATGGGCCACAAGCTGGCAGGCAACCAGGTCGAGGACGCCTTCGTCCGCTTCAAGGCGCTGGCCGATCGCAAGAAGCACATCTACGACGAGGACATCGAGGCCTTGATCGACGAGGGCATGGTCAGTGCCCATGACCGGATCAAGCTGCTGTCGCTGTCGGTGATTGCCGGCACCCGTGGCCCGCAGCGCGCCACCATGAAGCTCGACGTCGACGGCGTGACGAAGATCGAGGAGAGCGAGGGCAACGGGCCGGTCGATGCCGTCTTCAACTGCATCAAGTCGCTGGTGCCGCACGAGGCCAAGCTGGAGCTGTACCAGGTCCATGCCGTCACCGAGGGCACCGACGCGCAGGCCGAGGTCTCGGTCCGCCTGTCGCAGGATGGCCGCTCGATGACCGCGCGCGCGGCGGATCCGGATACGCTGGTGGCATCTGCGAAGGCCTATCTGGGTGCGCTCAACAAGCTCGTCATGAAGCGCCAGCGCGACGTGGCGCAGGGCGCGGGTACGGCGGCCGCAGCGGCGAGCTGAGCTCACGATCGTCGGTTGGGGCCGAACCTTGCTTCGTCATTCCGGGGCGACGCGCAGCGTCGAACCCGGAATCCCGAGCTTGGCTTGCGCCAGCGCCAATAACCTCCGGATTCCGGGCTCAGCCGCTTGCGCGGCTGCCCCGGAATGACAGTCACTACCATTTTTGCGCTGCAGCACGGGAATCCCCGCCTCTGCGGCTAACGGTCAATGGCATTCCGGCCGGCGACCCGCTAACAATGTCCTTGGCATACAAAGCGGGGGCGTCATTGCAATGTCCCCCGAAACGTCGGGAGGACACCTTGCACTTCAAGTTTCGCCATGTGATCGCCACCGCCGCCTCGCTCGCGGTGCTCGCTCTGGCCGGCCCGGCCCTCGCTGCCGACAATCCGATCGTGATCAAGTTCAGCCACGTGGTGGCCTCGAACACCCCGAAGGGCCTCGCTGCCGACAAGTTCAAGGAGCTGGCCGAGAAATACACCGACGGCAAGGTCAAGGTCGAAGTCTATCCGAACTCGCAGCTCTACAAGGACAAGGAAGAGCTCGAGGCGCTGCAGCTCGGCGCGGTCCAGATGCTGGCGCCGTCGAACTCGAAGTTCGGCCCGATCGGCATCAAGGAATTCGAGGTGTTCGATCTGCCCTACATCCTGCCCGACCTCGCCACCCTGCGGAAGGTGACCGACGGCCCGCTCGGCGCCAGGCTGCTGAAGCTGCTCGAGCCCAAGGGAATGATCGGGCTCGCCTACTGGGACAACGGCTTCAAGCAGATGAGCGCCAACAAGAAGCTCGTCGATCCCGCCGACTACAAGGGCCTGAAGTTCCGCATCCAGTCCTCGAAGGTGCTGGACGCGCAGTTCCGGACGCTCGGCGCGATTCCGCAGGTGATGGCGTTCTCGGAAGTCTACCAGGCGCTGCAGACCGGCGTCGTCGACGGCCAGGAGAACACGCCCTCGAACATCTATACCCAGAAGATGCACGAGGTGCAGAAGTACATCACGCTGACCAATCACGGCTACATCGGCTACGTCGTGGTCGTGAACAAGAAGTTCTGGGACGGCCTGCCGCCGGATATCCGCGCCGCCTGCGAGAAGGCGATGAAGGAAGCGACCGCCTACGGCAACAACCAGTCGGCGAAGGAGAACGACGACGCGCTCGAGGAGATCCGCAAGTCCGGCAAGACCGAGCTGGTCAAGCTGACGCCGGCCCAGGACGAGGCGATGCGCAAGGCGATGATGCCGGTGTACAAGGACGTCGCGGGGCGCGTCGGCCAGCCGCTGATCGACGAGTTCCTGAAGGAGACGCGCGGCACGACCAACTGATGGCGTGAGGCGAGCGGTGCGCGGGCCATGGTCCGCGCATCGAGGGGGTGAAGCACTCGGCGCGCAAGAAGGCAGACGGCGCAGCCAAGCGCCGCGGACGTTTGATTGTGGGGGTAGGGGACTTGGGCTTTCTGTTGCGCATCCTCGATCGGCTCGAGGAGATACTGATCGCATTCCTGATCGCGGCGGCGACCTCGATCATCTTCCTGGCGGTGCTGCATCGCTATCTGGTCGGCGTGCCGCTGTTCTATCCGCTGCTGTTCCCGATCGACATGTCCTGGGCGCAGGAGCTCTGCATCTACATGTTCGTGTGGATGGCGAAGTTCGGCGCCGCCTACGGCGTGCGCACCGGCATCCATGTCGGCGTCGACGTCGTCGTCAACATGATGCGGCCATCGCTGCGCAAGGTGACGGTGCTGTTCGGCCTGCTTTGCGGAGCGCTGTTCACCTCCATCATCGGCACGATGGGCGCCAAGTTCGTCTACGGCCTGTCGCAGACCGACCAGGTGACGCCCGACATGGAGCTGCCGAGCTGGCTCGTCTACCTCTGCATCCCGCTCGGCTCCTATCTGATGTGCTTCCGCTTCCTGCAGGTCGCCTGGCACTATCTGCGCCACGACGAGCTACCGCATCATGATCATGCGGCCGTCGAGGGCATCGAGACGACGGGCGTGGAGGCCGCGCGATGAGCAGCCTCCTCATCTTCAGCCTGCTCATCTTCCTGATGCTGACGGGCATGCCGATCTCGATCGCGCTCGGCTTGACCGTGCTGTCCTTCGTCTTCTTCATGACCAACGTGCCGACCGAGTCGGTCGCGCTGAAGCTGTTTACCGGCATCGATAATTTCGAGATCATGGCGATCCCGTTCTTCATCCTGGCCGGCAACTTCCTGACCCATGGCGGCGTCGCCCGGCGGATGATCAATTTCGCCACCTCGATGGTCGGGCACTGGTATGGCGGCCTCGGCCTTGCCGGCGTGATGGCCTGCGCGCTGTTCGCCGCCGTGTCCGGCTCGTCGCCGGCGACGGTGATCGCGATCGGCTCGATCATGCTGCCTGCAATGGTTCGCCAGGGCTTTCCGAAGCGCTTCGGCGCCGGCGTCATCACGACCTCGGGCGCGCTGGGCATCCTGATCCCGCCGTCGATCGTGATGGTGGTCTATGCGGTCGCCACTGGCGGCAGCATCGCGCTCGATCCGGCCGGCCATCGCGTCTCCTCGGCCTCGGTCGGTCAGCTGTTCATCGCCGGCGTGATCCCTGGGCTGATGCTGGCGAGCCTGCTCGGCTTCACCACCTTCTACCGCGCCTGGAAGAACGACTATCCGCGGATGCCGCGGGCGAGCTGGGCCGAGCGCCTCGTCGCGTTCCGCAAATGCATCTGGGGCCTGCTGCTGATCGTGATCGTGCTGGGCGGCATCTACACCGGCAAGTTCACGCCGACCGAGGCCGCGGCCGTCAGCGCCGTCTATGCCTTCGTCATCGCGGTGTTCGTCTATCGCGACATGTCGCTGAAGGACGTGCCGAAGGTGCTGCTCGGCTCGGCCAATATGAGCGCGATGATCCTCTACATCATCACCAATGCCGTGCTGTTCTCGTTCCTGATGGCGAACGAGAACATCCCGCAGCAGATCGCCAACTGGATGGCAGGCGCCGGCGTCAACTGGGCGGTGTTCCTGCTGGTGGTGAACATCCTGCTGCTGCTCGCCGGCAACGTGATGGAGGCGACCTCGATCGTCTTGATCATGGCGCCGATCCTGTTCCCGGTCGCGGTCAAGCTCGGCATCCATCCGGTGCATCTGGGCATCCTGATGGTGGTCAACATGGAGGTCGGCATGTGCCACCCGCCCGTCGGGCTCAACCTCTACGTGGCCTCCGGCATCGCCAAGATGGGCATCACCGAACTGACCATTGCCGTCATGCCCTGGCTGCTGACGATGCTGGGCTTCCTCGCGCTCGTCACCTACGTGCCGGAAATCTCGCTGTGGTTGCCGCGCATGCTGGGGATGCTTTGAGGCGCGGCAACAAACTGAAACTGATTTGCAAAAACAGAAAGGTATTTGAAGCAATTACATCTTCGTAAGGTCGTACACTCTGTCCAAACTGTAAGTTGAAGGCGCGGAACGGCAGGCTCATGCTGATCCGACTTTCCAAGGAGGTTGGCATGAGAAGGTTCACCATCGCCGCTGTCGCCGTGCTCGCCATCGCCGGCTCGACCGCGGTCTACGCCCAGCGCGGCTGGTTTCATGATCACATGCACCATGCGCGCATGAATCCGGAAGATCGCGCCGCCATGCTCGATGCGCGCATCGCTTCCGTCCATGCCGGACTGAAGCTGACGGCGGACCAGGAGAAGTTGTGGCCGCCGGTCGAGAGCGCGGTGCGCGATCTCGTCAAGCTGCGGTTCGATCGTGCCAACGCGCGGATGAAGGCCGCCGACGAGGCGCAGGACAAGGATGTCGATCCGGTGGCGCGACTGCGCGAGCGTGCCGACACCATGGCGGTCACGGCGGATGCGATGAAGAAGGTCGCCGACGCCGCCGACCCGCTCTACAAGACGCTCGACGACGGCCAGAAGCGCCGGCTGTCGATGCTGACCCGGCCGATGGGGCGCATGATGGGACCGGACGGTCCGCGCCATCACCGCTGGATGGAGCGCGGCGAGGGCGGCACGGAGGATGGTCCGGGCTTCGGCGAGCATCGTTTCGGCCCGGGACCGATGGGCCGCATGGGCTGGTCCGAGGAGGACCGCGAGTCCGGACGGCTCTGACAGCCGTTTAACGATCCGTCTGATTTCACTTGGGGAAAACCGCCGCCCGCCGGCGGTTTTTCTGCATCGAAAGTGCCGAAAAATCCTCAGGGATCGCTGGACATCTCGGAATCGCTTTGCTAAACGACCGGCTCTCGCGGAAGGCTTTCTCCGGATGCAAGATCCGGGCGCATAGCTCAGTTGGTAGAGCAGCTGACTCTTAATCAGCGGGTCCTAGGTTCGAGCCCTAGTGCGCCCACCAAGCCTTTCAAGGACTCTTGGCTGATCCCGTGAATTGGCTGATCCCGTGAAGCCATTCCGACAAGCGGTCATTTCGGAAGATGCCGGCGCTTGATCTCGCCATTGAGCCGCTCGATCGGATCGGTCGAATGCAGCTTGGCGCGATGCGGACAGGACCTTGCTGACTGAAGCCTTGATGTCTTCATCCGCGTCGGAGATCACAAGTTTGACGCCGCACAGCCCACGGCGGGCGAGCACGTGCAGGAACGCCGTCCAGAATGTCTCGGAGGGACGATGTCCATGCCGAGAACCTCGCGGCGGCGGCCGTCGCTGTTCAGCTGCTCGCCTTCCGGAGTGACCTAGCGGCCGTCGGTCTGCCGGCCTGGCCTCCCGTCGTGGACAGGTGAGGACGCGCCCGGTTTTTCGTATTCTCATCACATGCAATGCGTCGAGCCTACCGCGCCGGGGTTTTTTCCCTTTTTACTCGCACTTTCTTCAACTGGGCCCAAGGCTTGGAGGGAAAAGCGGGCCTGGAAACCACTCTGCGCTCCAGGCAGCGGAGATGTTAGAATAAGCTCGCCGCCAACGCCGGAGGCGATGGCTCTTGCAATGGCCAGGCCCAGGCCGGACCCTTCTGCATCAGTACGACCGCGCTCGAAGGGGCGGGACAGGCGCGTCAGCAACTCTGGCGGAACCGGCGGTCCTTCGTTGGTCACCGTGAGCACGCCAATGTTTGAAAGTGTCACTGTGACCGGAGCGTCCGACGCTCCGTGCTTGAGGCCATTCTCGATCAGGTTGCGCGCCAGAATGGCAAAAGCATCGGTATCAATATCCAACAGAACCGGCGTGGCAGGAATATTGAGAACAAGCCGGCCGGCCGTGGCTGGATCGCGCATTATCTCGTCTGAGACTAATTTCAGCGCGGAGGCGATGTCGATCGTCTCCTTGGCTTGAAGGCGCCCGCCCTCGGCCTTTGCCAGTTGCATCAACTTTTCAGACAGTCGCCAAAGTCGCCGCAGCGCCGTCTCGATCTGCTGTGCCCGACTTTGCGCCGCAGCGTCCTGCGTCTCCGCGATCAGCCGCTGTGTCTGCGCCAACGCGGCGGCGATCGGTGTACGCAATTCGTGCGCAGAGTTGGCAGTAAAGCTTCGCTCGGCTTCCAGTGCACGCCGAAGCCCTTCCAAGAGGTGGTTCACAGCGTCGGCAATCGGTGCGATCTCGGAGGGCAGGTCTGCGACCGGAATCGGAGACAGGTCGCCGCTGCCACGCGCCTCTATACCCCTCCCCAGGCGCCTGACCGGCGCCATCGAGACGCGCACGACGCCCCAAACCGCCACAAGACCGAGAGGCACCAAGAGGCCGAGCGGCAGAGCCAGGCCGAGGAGAGCCTTGTTTGCGACCTCGCGACGGTGGGCAAGCGGTTCTGCCACGGCGATCGTCACCGTGTTTCGCAGCGCGGCGTCGAAGTAGAGTCGGTGGGTCGCTGTGTCGACGAACCCCGTCTTGGCGAAAGGCGGAAATATCGCGTCGTCAGCGCGGTGCGAGCGCAGCAGCACGGACCCGCGCGCGTCGCGCACGATATAAGTGAAGTACTCGTCATGCTCCCTCAGGGTCGCAATACGCTGCGAGGTGTCGCCGTCCTCGCGGTCCAGGATGTCGAGCACTGCGAGTGGCAGGATGCGCTGGGCTGTTTCCTCGAGCGCACTATCGAAAACCCTGTTCATTTCGTGGCGCAGCCTTTGAGCTGTCGCGACGGCTGCGACGATCCAGAGAAGTGCGATGCCGAGTCCTAGCCATAGCGAGATGCGCCACTGCAAGCTGCGCGGCGGCATCATGCGCTGTGTCCCAGTCGGTAACCGAGACCACGCACCGTCTCGATGACGTCGTGTCCGAGCTTCTTGCGAAGCCGACTGACGTGCACCTCGATGGTGTTGCTCTCGATCTCTTCTCCAAATGAATAGAGCCGTTCCTCAAGAATGGTCTTTGACAGGACCCGACGTGGTCGCTGCACGAAGGTCTCGAACAGCACCCATTCCCGCGCTGTCAAGTTGATGTTCTTTCCTGCACGGGTGATTGAGCGGGCGGCCAGATCGATCTGGAGATCGCCGATCCCGATAAGGGGATTCGGATTGCCGGAATAACGACGCGCGACGGCGTTCAACCGCGCCGAAAGCTCCGAAAGATCGAAGGGCTTGATCATATAATCGTCCGCGCCGGCGTTGAGGCCTTCAATGCGATCGGAGAGTTGATCGAGTGCCGTCAGGATGATGACCGGCGTCACCGTGCCCTCGGTGCGGAGATCGCGCAGGAGCTTGATACCGCGACCGTCGGGCAGCATCAGATCCAGCAGAAGCAGGTCATAGGCCGTGCTGCGCAGATGGTCCTGCGCGGCATCAAGGCGGGTAACCCAGTCAACTGAGTGTCCATCGGAGACGATCTGGTCGCGCACCGCAGCGCCCAGAATCGTGTCGTCTTCAATCAGCAATATCCGCATCGCCTCATTCCGCCCACCCCCCATCCATCTCGGATCATAGATAGTCATAGAGGGGAATCTGACGTTGACCTGGCGCAAAAGCCACAGCGTCTTCAGGTCGCCGTCAGGAAACCGGCTCACAAGGACGACAGGTTGAGGCTTCGAACGGGAGCAGGAAACGTGAAAGCGATAGCAGTGATCGTCGCCATTCTGATGGGCACTCTGGCGCCGGGTCTGGCGGTGGCTGATAGTGACGACTGCAAGGTTCCCATGGCCCAATGGCAGCCGCGCGAAGCAGTCGAGCAAATGGCAAAGGCGCGCGGCTGGACCGTGCGAAGGATCAAGATCGACGACGGATGCTTCGAGATTAGAGGGCAGGACGAGAACGGTCGTGACATCGAGGCAAAGGTGGATCCCGCATCGCTCGCCGTGATCCGCGTGAAACAGAAGCGTGGAGAGCACGGCAGGAACCGCGATGATGAGGAAGACGGTGCCCGGCGTGGTGGACGCTCCGGGCCGGGGGGAGCCCCTGAGCCAGCGGGAGTACCGCCTTCCAACGGGCTTTTTCAGGGCGGTGCCGCCCCCAAGGCCGAAGTCAAGTGATGCCGTGGTACGGAGTCCATCTCGTTGGAGCCGTGATCAGAGAAGGTGAGAGTCGGCGCAATTGACTTCCATTGCCTGAGGCGAACGAACACATCGCGTTCAAGGACGCCCCGCCTGCTGCGGGGCGTTTGCCGTTTTTGAAAAGGTCCAACCTGACGGCTGCCTGAAGCAGATTCCGATCGACCTTCAGGAGCACGTCATCTGCGGTCTTCAGTCTTGGTGCGATCAATACGCCACTGCTGGAGACCAACAATGAAATCGCTGCTCGCCGTCCTTGCCGTCACCACCGCGCTGACCGCTCCCGGGCTCGCCATGGCGCGTCCTGTCACGCTGACCACCACGCTCAGCAACTATGGCGGGAACGGAGCCTATCTCGCGCTTTACGTGACCGATTCCACGGGCGCCTATAAAGGCACGCTGTGGGTGGCGGGCTCAAAGTCCAAATATTACAGCCATCTCAGCGGTTGGAACCGAGGATCCCGCGGAAACCCCGCCGAAATCAACGGCATTACGGGTGCCAGCGTCGGTGCCGGCCGGACGCTGAAAGTCACGCTGGACCTCGCGGATGCGCTCTTTGATGCAGGCTACAAGCTCCACATCGACGCCGCCGCCGAGGACATGCGGGACAGCCCGTCCGAGGTGGTCGTTCCGCTGACATCCGCGGGAGCAAGTCGGCCCGCGGCGGGCCGAAGCTACGTCCGCTCCTTCACCTACGCCATGTAGGCCTATGGACAGGGATGGATGTCATGCTGCGCTGGATTCATCGGATTCTAGGCCTTTTCGTCATCATTCCGCTGATGGCACTCGCGATCAGCGGTTCGGTGCTGTCGGCGATTCCGGCCTGGGATCGGGCTGAAGCAATTTCGCCAAGCAGTGTCACCGTCGCCGCTTTGGCTGGCCGAGTCGTCGGCACCTATCCTGGTGTGGAGGAGCTCAAACGCCTGCCCTCCGGTAAGATCATCGCCTTCTATTCCGGGAACGATGGCCCGGCCGCGAGCGTGGTGAACCCTGTGAGCGGTGAATTTGTTTCGGACTACACGCGCTCGGCATTCGAACGCTGGATGACCAACCTGCATCGTTCGCTCTTTCTCGGCGATAGCGGGCGCGTGGCCGCCGGCGCCGGCGCGCTGGCGATGCTGGTCCTGCTGCTGTCTGGCCTGCAGATGACCGCCCGGCGCATGGGAGGATGGGGACAGATTCTCAGCCGGGCGCGCGGCAATGGCATTCAGCGACTACATACCGACCTCGGCCGGCTGGCGGCTGGTGGGCTTCTGCTGTCAACTCTGACGGCGCTCTATCTGTCGCTCACCACGTTCGGACTGATTTCGGACGGCATGTCGCAGGCGCCCGCTTTCCCGACGGCGACGACCCGCGGCCCGGCTCTTCCCGTCGAGCAAATCGCTGCCTTGCGCGGCATCGATCTTTCCCAGCTCCGAGTGCTGACTTTTCCCAACCCGGCGAACCCGGACGACCTCTTTCACCTGACCACCGCGACCGGCGAAGGATATGTCGATCCCGCGGGCGGAGGCCTGCTGGCTTGGCACGACCATTCAATCGCCCGGCAGATCTACGAATTCATCTACATGCTGCACACCGGCCAAGGGCTGTGGTGGCTCGGCTTGCTGCTGGGCGTCAGTGCCCTCAACGTTCCGGTACTTGGCTTGAGCGGAGCTGTGATGTGGTGGAGCCGGCGCCGTGCATATGCTCCAATTGCTGACAACGTTGTCGCCAAGAACGCCGACACCGTGATCTTGGTGGGGAGCGAGGGTGGCAGCACATGGGGCTTTGCCCGCACGCTGCACGCCGCCCTGACGGTTAGCGGACACAGGGTTCATACGGCCTCGATGGATAGCTTGTTGCGATCCTATCCATCGGCGCGGCGCATGTTCCTGCTGGCCGCGACCTATGGCGACGGCGCGGCTCCCGCGACGGCCAGCGTGTTCCTCAAACGCCTTGACGGGATCACAGAGCCGCCGCCTTTCCCAATCGCGGTCCTCGGCTTCGGTGACCGGCAATTCCCGCAATTCTGCCAATTCGCTCACGACGTCGAAGCGACGTTGGCGCGGAAGGGCTGGGCGTCGCTGATGCCGCTCGAGACGATCGACCGCCAATCCGAGCAGGAATTCGCCCGATGGGGCGAGGCGCTGTCGCAGGTCATGGGCGAAGAGCTGGCGCTGCTGCACGTGCCTGAGCGGCCGCGCACGCATACCCTGACGCTTGTTGACCGCGTCGACTACGGCGCGGAGGTGCAGGCGCCAACCTGCGTGCTGCGCTTCGCGCTGCCGATGAGCCGCATGTTCGCGCGCGTCGCAGGGGGCGGCTGGCCGCGCTTCACGGCAGGCGACCTCATAGGCATCGTGCCGCCGGGCTGCACCTCACCGCGCTATTATTCGTTGGCCAGTTCGACCAGCGATGGATTTGTCGAGATCTGCGTGCGCAAACATCCCGGCGGGCTTTGCTCGGGCCTGCTTCACGGGCTTGAGCCGGGCGACAGCGTCGAGGCCTTCGTGAAGGCCAATCCAGCCTTCCGGCCGGCGCGCGGACGAAAGCCGGTCATCCTGATCGGCGCCGGCACCGGCATTGGTCCCCTGGCGGGATTGGTCCGCGCCAATTTCTCGCGCAGGCCCATGCATCTCTATTTCGGCGGCCGCGATCCAGCCTCGGACTTCCTCTATGAGCGCGAGATCGCCGGCTGGCTGAATGACAGACGGCTGACGAGCCTGGCCACCGCCTTCTCGCGCGTGAAAGGCGGCGGCTATGTGCAGGATCGGCTGCGCAAGGACGCCGATCGATTTCGTGCCCTGATCGCCGGTGGTGCGCAGGTCATGGTGTGTGGTGGGCGCGACATGGCGGCGGGCGTGACGGAGGCGATAGCTGATGTGCTCGCGCCGACCGGCCTGACGCCCATGGTGCTCAAGGCCCAGGGGAGGCTTGCTGAAGATGTCTACTGATCTTGTTCGCCACGCATTGAGCGGCGCCACGATGGGAACGCGCTGGTCGGCGCTGGTCTATGCTTTTCCTGACACCGACATTGCCGCACTGGAGGCCGCCCTGGCTCGTGCCGTCGATCGCGTCGACCGCCAGATGTCCACATGGAAGCCGGACAGCGATCTGATGCGATTGAACTCGGCCGCGCAGGGCGTCTGGGTATCCCTACCTGCCGAGATCATGCAAGTTCTGCAACGGGGCGTGACGATCGGACATGCATCGGGCGGAGCCTTTGACATCGGCCTGGGGCACCTGGTCAATGCCTGGGGCTTCGGACCTGCTGCCTCTGCTCCCGACAAGGACGCGATCCAGATGGCGCTTCGTGAGCGACTGCCGCCAACCCATACGGTTCTAGAGCTGGATGTGCCGGGAAGCAGGGTGCGCAAACACGCGCAGTCTACGTTGGACCTTTCAGGAATCGCCAAGGGTTTCGCCGTGGACGAGATGATGCGAACGGTCGAGGCCTTCGGTATTTCCAATGCGTTCGTCAGTCTGGATGGAGAGCTGAAAGCACGAGGCGCCAAGGCGGACGGAACACCGTGGCGCGTGGCGGTGGAAAAGCCCGACTACGAACGGCGCGGTCCGCTTGGCGTCATTGAATTATGGGACGCGGCGGTCGCTACTTCAGGCGATTACCGGCATTGGATCGATCTCGGGCGAAAACGTCTGTCTCACACCATGGACCGGTCACGCGGCGGTCCCATCGACAACGCAATCGCCTCAGTCTCCGTCGTCGCGGCAAGCTGCATGGATGCTGACGCATGGGCGACGGCATTCATGGTCCTCGGTCCGGTGCAGAGCAAGGCGCTGGCGCAGGCGCAGGGCCTCAGTGCCCTGCTTATCCAGCGAGGGAACGAGAGGTTGGTCGAGATTCCCGTCGGTCCGGCGTTCGAGGTGCCTTGGGCAGCGTCGGCGGAGATGAGGCGGCAATATCTATCACATGGGTGAGGTCGATGTGCACGCGCTCCGCCTAGCTGCCTAGTACGGCGGCAAACGGCCATGCGGTGGATTGGCTCTCGATGCTGGATCTTGGTTCCGACAAATCATCGTGATGCAGCCGGATGGAGAGGTTTGACCAACATCAAGCTCGCGCATCGTCGCCCATTTAGCTTCCTCTGCGAATTTTTCGTCCGCGACGCAGAGGAGATGGTCATGAAGGCGCTCGTCTATAACGGTCCGGGAAAGAAGGCCGTTGAGGAAAGGCCGAAACCCGAGATTTCGGCTCCGACCGACGCCATCGTCAAGCTTGTGAAGACGACAATCTGCGGGACTGACCTCCACATATTGAAAGGCGACGTTCCGACCTGTGTACCCGGCCGAATTCTTGGCCATGAGGGCGTCGGCATCGTCGACAAGATCGGCGGCGCCGTTACCGCCTTCAGGCCGGGCGATCACGTCATCATCTCCTGCATTTCCTCCTGCGGGACCTGCGACTATTGCCGGCGCGGAATGTATTCCCATTGTGTGAACGGCGGCTGGATCCTTGGCAACCGAATCGACGGAACGCAGGCGGAATACGTGCGTACTCCGTTTGCTGACACCAGCCTTTATCATGTGCCGGCCGGAACCGAAGAAGACGCGTTGGTGATGCTGAGCGACATTCTTCCGACCGGCTTCGAGTGCGGCGTGCTCAACGGTAAGGTCCAGCCCGGCTCGACGGTGGCGATCGTCGGCGCCGGCCCGATCGGCTTGGCAGCCCTGCTGACGGCCCAATTCTACTCGCCGGCCGAAATCATCATGATCGACCTCGACGACAATCGCCTGGAGATGTCGTCCCGCTTCGGCGCCACAACTGTCATCAACAACAAGGATGGCAAGGCTGTTGAAAAGATCATGGAGATGACGGGCGGTCGCGGCGTCGACACCGCCATGGAAGCGGTCGGTGTGCCGGCGAGCTTCATCGTCTGCGAGGATATCGTTGCGCCCGGCGGCGTCATTGCCAATATCGGTGTTCACGGCGTCAAGGTCGATTTGCACCTGGAGCGACTGTGGGACCGCAATATTGCGATCACGACAAGGCTCGTCGACACTGTCACCACGCCGATGCTGCTTAAAACGGTACAATCTCGCAGGATCGACGCGAAGAAGCTCATCACCCATCGGTTCAAGTTCGAAAAGATCCTGGACGCCTATGAGACCTTCGGAGCAGCTGCCAGTACGCACGCCCTGAAGGTGCTGATCGAGTTCTAGTACCCGGACTCATAGCCGGGGGATACGTCAGCCTTTGAAGGGGCGCTGGCTAACCTTTTCTCGATCCAGACGAAGGGTTCAGCTCGGTCGTCGCAGGCTTGGACGAAGGCATCGATCGCACGACTGCGACATTTTGGGAAAGACGCGCGCAATCTGCGGACTGCCGAGCTCCAGCGCTGATCGCCGCATGTGACATTTCGATGAATGATCCAGCGCAACACCGCACCGTTCGCCGGCTGCTACGAGGCCGTTATCAAACAGCGACGTGCGCCGATGAAAACTGAAATTGTCAGAGAGCTCGGACAACCCGACGTCCTGCTGCCGCAGCTCGTGGCAGAGGGACTGGCCGCCAACGATCGCATCAAGCTCCGCCTCAGCGCGCTGCAGGCCGCGGTCCAACATGCAAGACAGCCGCGCGCGAACGTGCCTGATCTCGCGATGGAGAGCCGCGCTGCCGGGCTGGCGCCTGCGGCGCTCGTCACACTGATCGGCGGCGCACATCTTGCTGGCGACGACAAGGTGGTGGCACCGGGACTCGCTCCTCTGCTGAAGGGCATCGAGGGCGATATTCTCGCGATGATCGGTGCCGCCGCCGCAGGCAATCCGTCGGAAGGTCAGCAGTTCGAAAGACGCCTGGCCTCGATCCGCAGCGCGGGTCACCTCGAAGCGACGCCGGAGATCGAGATCGCCCGCGTCGGTCGGCTGACCGGGGTCGAGCATGACGGACCGGACAGCCTGCATCGGCTGGTGATGGACCTGCACAAGGCATTGAACCGTCTGGCCGCGAGCAACTCGGAGGAGGTCATCGCCGGCGCACATGTCTTCGGCGTGCAGGACGCCGATCGCGCACCGATCGCGAGCTTCATGCGCGGGCTCAACGAGACGAGACCGCTCAAGTTCAATCATCCCGGGCTCGATACGACCGCAATCCGGGCGGGCGACCGGCTGGTCATCCAGAACGACATCGGCACCACCGATGCGCATGTGATCGTCATCGTGGTCACGGCGAGAGCCGTGACCATCACCTATACCGACGTTCATCTGGCGCGCGCGAAGTTCTTCGTATCGCTGTTCGACGAGTGTTCGCTGAAATGGAGCGGCCTGGACAAGCATGCCGCCGCGGGGCTCGAGGACGACGGGACGTTCTATCTCGTCACCGGATCTTGTGAGTATGGAGCGCCCGACGATCGCGACGAATTGCTCGCCGCCATCGGATCTTCGCTGGTGTTCCTGATCGACTGGAACAAAGCGCGCAAACTGCTGCGCAGCTGGGTCGCCAAGACCGATGCGGTTCGTATCCTGGAATGGGCGGCGCGGCAGCGTGTCGGTCACCGCGGCTTTCTGGAGCTTGGCGGCAGCGAGCTGCTCGGCGCAGCCGTGCGCAGCGCGGCACCGACGCGCATCGGCTTCGGCGAGCGGCTCGACCAGGTGCTGGGGCGCGAGGCCGCGATCGGTTTCCTCAAGACGTGCCTGCAGGTCTCGACCGAGGCTTTGCGCGAGGGGCAGTCGTCACGGCTGGCGCGGGACCGGATCGGCGCCGAGTTGGTCAGGCATCTCGATCGCGTCGATAGCGGATTGCTCGCGATGGTGCTCCGACAGATCGGCCTGGCGCGCGATGTGGCGGCGCTGGTCCAACAGGCCGTGTCGATGATCGAGCCGGAGCCGACGTTGGTCAGGCAGCTCGCGGAGCGGGCGGGCCGGATCGAGCGGAAGGCCGACAGGATCGCCATCGAGGCGCGTGCGGAAATCGCGCGGCTCGCTGCGCGGCCGGTGATCGGCGACCTGGTCGACCGGATCGAGCAGGCGATCGATGAGTTGGAGCAGGCTGCGTTCATTGCGTCGCTGGCGCCGGGCGCGCTGAAGCCCGAGATCAGATCCGCACTGGGGGCGCTCGCGTTGGTGGCGGTGTCGGCAACCGAGCACGCCGCGTCGGGTCTCGCCGCCGCTGCCGAGGTCCAGGAAGGCCGCCGAGCAGATTCGGAAGATGCGTTGGCGGCGGTTGCCCGGCTGATGGATGCCGAGCACCAGGCGGATGCCAAGGAACGGGAAATCACTGCGAGCGTGTTCTCCGGCGGGCTCGATCTGGCAGCCTCTCTTGGCGCTCTGGAGCTCGCGCGGGCGATCGAGCGCGCGACCGACTGCCTGGCGAGCTTCGGCCATTTGCTGCGGCGCTACACGATGAGTGACCTCTCGGCCTAGGGAACGAAGTGATGATGATGGTGCGGATCGGGGATGGCCGGCGCGAGCTGCCTGGCGCCGAAGAGGTCGGGGCGAAGGCGGCAAATCTCGCACGGATGGCGGCGCTGGGTCTGCCGGTGCCGCCTGCGTTCGTGCTGCCGGTGCAGCTCTGCGCCGACGTGGTGGCCGGCAAGGGGCAGGCAACGCGCCAGCTCGTTGACGGACTGAAAGGAGGGATCGCCTTTCTCGAGCAGGCGACCGGAAAGTCGTTCGGCTGCTCGCGCAATCCGCTGCTCGTGTCCGTCAGGTCCGGTGCGGCGCGGTCGATGCCGGGCATGCTGGATACCGTTCTCAATGTCGGCTGCACATCGCGCGCCGTGCGCGGTCTGGTGCGTGCAACGGGGCGGCCGCGGCTGGCCTGGGACTGCCGGCGGCGCCTGCTCGAGAGCTACGCCGAAACGGTCATCGGGATCGATCCCGCCCCGCTCGCCGAGCGATTGAGCCAGATGATTGCCGCTGAAGGCGTCAGCAGCGAGCGTGAGCTGGACAGCGAGGCGCTCGAGCGGCTGGTTTGCGACCAACACAAGCTCCTGGAAGAGGCCGATGATGACGGATGGCTCGAAGATGCCGCGGTGCAGCTGGAACGCTCGGCGCGGGCCGTCTATCGATCCTGGACCAGTGAACGGGCGCGGACCTATCGCCGGCTCGAGGGCCTCGAGCAGCTCAAGGGCACGGCGGTCACGGTGCAGGCCATGGTGTTTGGCAATGGCGGCATGTCGTCCGGTGCGGGCGTCGCATTCTCGCGCGATCCCTCGACGGGAGCGGACGAGCCGGTCATCGACGTCATGTTCGATTCGCAGGGCGAGGACGTCGTCTCCGGCCGAAGGACGCCGGAAACCGAGAGGGCCCTGTCACGGGCGCTGCCGGATGTGGCGCTAGGGCTGCGTGCAACTCTGAAGCGGCTGGAAAGTGAATTTCGCGATGTGCAGGACATCGAATTCACCATCGAGGAAGGCCGATTGTGGATCCTGCAGACACGAGCCGCCAAGCGCACCCCGCGCGCCGCGCTCCGCATCGCGGTCGACCTCGTGCACGAAGGATCGATCACGCGGGAAGAGGCCCTGGGAAGACTTGAAGGCATCGATGTCGAGGCACTCACGGAGACGTCGCTCGTTTCGGCCGGCCAGCCCGCAGCCGTCGGAGTTGCGGCTTCCGGCGGTGTCGCAACGGGTCGGGCGGCCTTCGACAGCGCGTCCGCGGAACGCCTCGCGGCGGCAGGTGATCCGGTCATTCTGATCCGTCACGACACCAGCACCGCGGACATCGCCGGCTTCGCCGCGGCCTCCGGGATCGTCACGGCCGTTGGCGCCCGCACCGCGCATGCCTCTCTCGTCGCCCGTCAGATGGGCAAGCCCTGCGTGGTCGGTTGCGCCGCGATCCGGGTCGATGGTGAAGCGCAGCAGGCACGTATCGGCGCAGCGGTCGTGTCCCTCGGCGACTGGATCACCGTCGACGGCAATACGGGCCGTCTCTACCTGGGACGCGGCGAAATCGTCGCGCAACGGCCCGAAGCTGAGCTTGCGGAGCTGTCGACATGGCGCTTTCCGCGCGATACCGGCCCTGGGGGCGCAATCGCTGAAGCGCCCGCGGCCTGACCAGTTGAACCCTGGTCTAGGCGAAGGACCGGATCATACGCCGCTCAATCAGCAGGTCGTAGGTGCGCCCACCAGGCCCCCCACCAAGCCTTCCCCGGCTTCTCCAGCGCTTGATGCCCGGCCGAGCTCTTCCAGGGCCCGTCGCACCGACTCGACGAGGTCCAGCGCCACCGGCGAGGGGCTGCGCTGCGGCGGAAACACCGCGGCGAATTCGAAATCGATGCGCGGCGTGAATGGCCGCATCACCACGCCGCGGCCGTCGAATTCGCGCGCGGTGAACGGATCGCAAATCGAGACGCCCAGTCCCGACGACACCATCCCGCACATGATTTCCGACAGCGTCGTCTCGACCCGCAGCACGCGCCTGACATCCTCGCGATGGAAGATCTGATCGATCAGATGCCGACTGGTGGAGCCTGACGAGAGCGAGATGAAGGTCTCCCCCTCGAAGTCGCGCGGCACCAAGATTGTCTTCGCACAAAGCCGATGGCCTGCCGGGAGGACGGCGACGCGCGCCAGCGCCGGCAGCTTGATGCTCGGCAGGCCGGCATGGGCGATCGGCACCTCGGCAAAGCCGACGTCGCATTGCGCGTTCAGCACCCAGTCGATCACGATCGGCGAGATCACGCCGAAAAAAGCGAGATTGAGATTGGGCCGCTCCTGCAGGAAGCCGCCCGCCAGCCGCGGCAGATAGCCATTGGCAAGAGCGGGCAGGGCGGCGATGCGCAGCGTGCCGGTGCGCCGGCCGCGAATTTCCTCGGCTGCTGCAGTGATGCGATCGAGCCCGACGAAGGAGCGTTCCACCTCCATGTAGAGCGCCGTTGCCGCGGCGGTCGGCACCAGCCCGGTGCCGCGCCGTTCGAACAGCTCCATCTTGAGCAGCGCCTGAAGGTCGCGCAGCAGCCGGCTGACCGCCGGCTGCGTCACCGCCATCAGCTTGGCGGCTTCGGTCACACTGCCGCTCAGCATCATCGCCCGGAAGGCTTCGACCTGCCGCGAGTTGATCCGCGCCATCAGTCCTCCAGTCCATAACATTTGCGTATGAACAGGGTGCCATTATTCATTGGACGATCAAAGCCTCTGCTGCGATCTTTTTTGGCAGGGTGAGGGGTGGCTCGTTTTTTAGGCTCGTCAGCTCCGGGTTTTCTGGACTGCGGATGCATCGGCCAAGCCCGATCTCCCTGGGGCGGTTATTTAATACCGTCTCATATCCAAGATGATGGAGATCGGTCCGATGAAGCACCCTAAACTCCTGATGGCGGTCAGCGTCGCCGTCCTGGCTTCAGCCTCACAGGTCTGGGCTCAGCAGAAGACGCTCTATGTCGCCGGCTACGGCGGCTCGTTCGAGAAGACCATCCGCGAGGAAGTGATCCCGCCGTTCGAGCAGGCCAACGGCGTCAAGGTCGAATACGTCGCCGGCAACTCCACCGACACACTCGCCAAGCTGCAGGCGCAGAAGGGCAATCAGCAGATCGACGTCGCCATCGTCGATGACGGTCCGATGTACCAGGCGATCCAGCTCGGCTTCTGCGACAAGGTCACCGGGTTGCCTGGCGATCTCCTCGATGTCGCGCGCTTCAAGGACGACAAGGCGGTCGCGATCGGTCTCGTCGCCACCGGCCTGATGTACAACAAAAAGGTGTTCGCCGAGAAAGGCTGGGCCACGCCGACGTCGTGGAATGATCTCAAGGATCCGAAATACAAGCAGCTGCTCGTCATTCCGCCGATCAACAACACCTACGGCCTCAACGTCCTGCTGATGCTGGCCAAGATGAACGGCGGCAGCGAAGCGAACGTCGATGCTGGCTTCAAGATCTTCAAGACCGACATCAATCCGAACGTGCTGGCCTACGAGCCGTCGCCGGGCAAGATGACCGAGCTCTTCCAATCGGGCCAGGCCGTCATCGCCGTGTGGGGCAGCGGCCGTGTGCAGAGCTTCGCCAACACCGGCTTCCCGGTCGATTTCGTCTATCCGAAGGAAGGTGCCGTGAGCCTGCTGACGACGGCGTGTCCGATCGCCAAGCCGTGGGTCTCGCCGCTGGCCTCGAGCTTTATCAAGCTGCTGCTCGATCCGAAGATCCAGCTCACGATGCTGAAGGAATATGGCTACGGCCCGGTGGTGAAGTCCGTGGTCGTGCCCGAGGGCGTCGGCGCGATGGCGCCGATCGGCGAGCGTGCCGCCAAGGTCTATGCGCCCGATTGGAGCGTGGTCAACGAGAAGCGCGAGGAATGGACCAAGCGCTGGAATCGCGAAGTCGAGCGCTGACTAGTCGTTTGTTGCGAGCCTCTCTCGTCGACGGCGGTCTTCTCCCTCCCCCCTTGTGGGGGAGGGTCGGGGAGGGAGGGACCACACCAATGGTCTTCGGGCCGCCTCCCACCCCCGGCCCCTCCCCGCAAGGGGGAGGGGAGTGCACCGTGCGCGCGGCGCCAGCATTCCTCGCCCATCTGGATCCAAAGCATGTCCTTCCTCGAGCTTGATCGCGTCGGCAAGTCCTTCGGCCCCAACACGGCGGTCGAGGAGTTTAGTCTCGGCGTCGCCAAGGGCGAGTTCATCTCGTTCCTGGGGCCGTCCGGCTGCGGCAAGACGACAACCTTGCAGATGATCGCGGGCTTCCTCGACCCGTCGCACGGCGCGATCCGGCTCGAGGGCAGGGATCTGGTCGCGATGCCGCCGGCGAAGCGCGGGCTCGGCATCGTGTTCCAGAGCTACGCGCTGTTTCCGCACATGACGGCGGCCGAGAACGTCGCCTTCGGCCTGGAGATGCGCAAGGTCGCGCGCAAGGATCGTGAGGAGCGCGTGCGCGCGGCGCTCGCGCTGGTCGGCCTCGCCGGCTATGAGGACCGTCATCCGCGCCGCATGTCCGGCGGCCAGCAGCAGCGCGTCGCGCTGGCGCGCGCGCTGGTGATCCGCCCGAGCGTGCTGCTGCTCGATGAGCCCCTGTCCAATCTCGATGCGCGCCTGCGCGAGGACATGCAGATCGAGCTGCGCCAGATCCAGCGCAATCTCGGCACCACGACCATCCTCGTCACCCATGATCAGATCGAGGCGATGTCGCTATCCGACCGCATCGTCGTGATGAGCAAGGGGAGGATCGAGCAGATCGGCACGCCGCAGCAGGTGTACGAGCAGCCGGCCTCCGCCTTCGTCGCGCAATTTCTCGGCAAGACCAACGAGTTTGCTGCGACCGTGGACCGCACCGGGGGGCAGGCCAGACTGGTGGCGGGATCTTGGAGCGCGCCGGCGCCGGCCGGCGTGGCCGGCTCCGTCGCCGTCAGTGTTCGGCCCGAGCGCATCAACTTCGGTGACGCCGGTCTTGCAGGGCGCATCACAAGCCGCATCTTCCAGGGCAATCACTGGCTGTTCCAATGCGACACCGAATGCGGGCCCGCCATCGTGATCCGGCAGAATGACGGCCAACCGCAGCCTGAGCAGGGCGCAGCGGTGCATCTCGTCTGGCAGGTCTCGGACATGAGCCTGCGCGCCGCGAAGGCTGCAGCATGAGCGCGACCATCGCGTCCAACTCGTCCGAGACGCGCGCCGGCCTTTCGCTGGCGCTGCCGGCCTTGATGCTGTTCCTGGGAGTCGTCGTGATCCCGTTGGCGATGACGGTGATGCTGTCGTTCCATGATTGGGGCCAGTACAAGGGCATCGAGCCAGTCTTCATCCTGAAGAACTGGATCGAGATCTTCGACGACCCCTACTACGCCGAGATGTTCTGGCGCACCTTCCGCGTCGCGGTGCTGGCGACCTTGATCACGGCGGTGTTCGGCGTGCCCGAGGCCTACATCCTCAACCGCATGCAGGGGCCGTGGAAGGGCCTCTTCCTGCTGGTGATCATCGGCCCGCTGCTGATCTCGGTGGTTGCGCGCACGCTCGGCTGGGCGCTCCTGTTCGGCGGCAACAACGGGCTCGCCAACAAGCTCCTGATGACATCAGGCCTGATCGATTCACCGGTCCGGTTCATGTTCACCGAGACCGGCATGGTGATCGCGCTGGCGCACGCGATGATGCCGTTCATGGTGCTCGCGGTATGGACCGCACTGCAGCGGCTGGATCCGCAGGTCGAGAATGCGGCGTTGTCGCTGGGTGCAAGCTCGCTGACGGTGGTCCGCCGCATCGTGCTGCCGCAGATCATGCCGGGCGTGCTGTCGGGCGCCATCATCGTATTCTCGCTGTCCGCCAGCGCCTTTGCGACGCCGGCGATCATCGGCGGCCGCAGGCTCAAGGTCGCCGCGACGCTCGCCTATGACGAATTCCTCAACACGTTGAACTGGCCGCTCGGCGCCGCGGTTGCCGTGCTGCTGCTGATCGCGCTCGTCCTGATCGTGGTCGGCTCCAATGCGCTGATTGAGCGCCGCTACCAGGAGATGTTCCGATGAGCAGGAACGGTCCTCTGGCGCTGATCTTCCATGCCGTCTTCGTCGTCTTCATGGTGGCGCCGATACTCGTCGTGTGCTGGGTCGCGTTCACGCCGGAAGGCTTTCTGTCGATTCCGATCACGAGCTTCTCGCTGCGCTGGTTCAGGGCGCTCGCCGACTATCCGGAGTTCGTCCACGCCTTCGGCGTAAGCCTGTGGCTCGGCGCGCTGTCGTCGTGCGTGGCGCTGCTGTTCGCGGTGCCGGCGGCGCTCGCGATCAGCCGCTATCGCTTCCGCGGCCGTGACGCGCTGTCGGCGCTGTTCCTGTCGCCCTTGATGATCCCGCATGTGGTGCTCGGCATCGCCTTCCTGCGCTTCTTCACGTCGGTCGGCATCGGCGGCACGTTCGTGGCGCTGGTGATCGCCCATGTCGTCGTGGTGTTTCCGTTCGCGCTGCGGCTGACGCTTGCGGCCGCGACCGGCATGGACCGCTCGATCGAGATGGCCGCGATCTCGCTCGGCGCCAACGGCTGGACGATGTTTCGCCGCGTCACCTTGCCCGCGATCCTGCCCGGCATCGTCAGCGGTTGGATGCTCGCCTTCATCCAGTCGTTCGACGATCTGACCATGACCGTGTTCCTGGCGACGCCCGGCACCGAGACCCTGCCGGTGCGCATGTTCCTCTACATCCAGGACAACATCGATCCGCTGGTGACATCGGTATCGGCCAGCGTCATCGCCATCACCATGACCGTCCTGATCCTGCTCGACCGCTTCTACGGGCTCGACCGCGTGCTCACCGCCAAAGGCGGCGACGCAGGACGATAGGAGACACTACGATGAGAGACTATGACGTCGCCGTCGTCGGCGGCGGCCTGCTCGGCTCTGCGATTGCCTGGGGGCTCGGCCGGCTCGGCCAGCGCGTCGCCGTGCTCGACGAGGGCGATATCGCCAAACGCGCCTCGCGCGCCAACTTCGCGCTGGTGTGGGTGCAGAGCAAGGGCCTGGGCATGCCGGCCTATACCGGCTGGACGGTGCGCGGCTCCAAGGCGTGGCCGAAGCTCGCCGAGGAGCTGAAGGCTCAGACCGGGCTCGACGTCGTGCTGCAGCAGAACGGCGGCTTTCACCTTACCCTCGGCGAGGCCGAGTACGAGCAGCGCGCGCAGCTCGTGGCGCGAATGCACAATCAGGTCGGCGCCGCCGACTATCAGATGGAGATGCTGCCGGCGGCAGAGGTGAAGAAGATGTTGCCGCTGATCGGCCCGGAGGTCTCCGGCGGCAGCTTCTGTCCCTATGATGGCCACGTGAATTCGCTGCGCACCTTCCGCGCCCTGCATGCCGGCATGAAGCAGTTCGGCGTCGACTATCTGCCAGAACGCGCGGTCGGCGCGATTGCCCGTGAGGGCGATGAGTTCAGGCTGACGACGGCGCAGGGCGAGGTACGCGCAGCGAAGGTGGTGCTCGCTGCAGGGAATGCCAACCAGACCCTGGCGCCGATGGTCGGGCTGTCGGCGCCGATGGGCCCGACGCGCGGCCAGATCGTCGTGACCGAGCGCACGATGCCGTTCCTGCCGCATCCGCTGACCACGATCCGCCAGACCGACGAAGGCACGGTGATGATCGGCGACAGCAAGGAGGACGAGCTCGACGATCGCGTGCAGAACCATCCGATCAACGCGGTCATGGCCGATCGCGCCCAGCGCACCTTCCCGCATCTGGCGCGGCTCAACGTCGTCAGGAGCTGGACCGGCATCCGCGTGATGCCGAAGGACGGCTTCCCGATCTACGAGCAGTCGGAGAGCCACCCAGGCGCCTTCGTCGCCTGCTGCCATTCCGGCGTGACGCTCGCGGCGAACCACGCGTTCGACATCGCGCGCATGGTCAAGGACGGCGCGCTGGAGCCGGAGCTGGTGGGCGCCTTCACGGCCAATCGCTTCGATAGCGAGGCGGGAGCGGGCGGCAGTGGCTACTACTGATAGTGAGAGGCCCGGCACGGGCGCGGAGATGATGATGTTCAAGCGAGCAGAGGGTGACGCCAGGCGATCGGTGACGATCCATGTCGAAGGCAAGGCGATCGCCGCGCGCGAAGGCGACACGGTCTCGGCGGCGCTGCTTGCGTCGGGTCTCGACGTCAGGCGCTCGACCGCGGTCAGCGGCGCCAAGCGGCTGCCCTACTGCATGATGGGCGTGTGCTTCGATTGCCTGGTCACCATCGATGGCGTCGGCAATCGGCAGGGCTGCCTGGTCCCGGTCGCCGAGGGCATGCAAATCGAAATCCAGAAGGGCAAGCGGGAGATCGGCAAATGAGCGCGGCGCCGAAGCATGATCAATACGACGTCGTGGTGATCGGCGCTGGCCCGGCCGGGCTGGCCGCAGCGACCGCGACGGCCGGCGCCGGCCTGTCGACTTTGCTGCTGGACGAGAATGCTGGTCCCGGCGGGCAGGTCTGGCGCGCGATCAATTCGACGCCGGTGAAGAGTGAAGCGCTGCTCGGCACCGATTATTGGTCCGGGGCCGAGATCGCAAAGTCTGCCGAGACCAGCGGGGCCGAAATCATCCATCGGGCCACGGTGTGGAGCCTCGATCGCAAGCTCGAGCTCGGCGTCTCCGTCGGCGGCGGCTCGGCCTTCATCAAGGCCGGGCGGGTCATCATCGCGACCGGGGCGCAGGAGCGCCCGTTCCCGATTCCCGGCTGGACCCTGCCCGGCGTGATGACGGCGGGCGCGGCGCAGACGGTGCTGAAATCGTCGGGGCTGGTGCCGGATTGTCCGACGGTGATCGCAGGGCAGGGACCGCTGCTGTGGCTGCTCGCCGCCCAGATCCTGCGGCTTGGCGGCCGCATCGACCGCGTGCTCGACACCACGCCGCGCGCGAACTACATCACAGCACTGCCGCACGCCTTCGCCTTCGTGACCTCGTCCTATTTTCTCAAGGGTCTGGCGATGATGCGCGAGGTGCGCGCGAAGGTGCCGGTCACCACGGGCGTGACGGAGCTCGCTGCCACCGGCAACGGCAAGCTCGACGCCGTCAGCTATGTCGCCGCGGGCGGCAAGCGCGAGACGCTGCCGGCCGAGCTGTTATTCTTGCATCAGGGCGTGGTGCCGAACGTCAATTTGGCGATGGCCGCCGGCGTCGAGCATCGCTGGAATGAGCTGCAGCTGTGCTGGACGCCCGTGCTGGACGCCGGCGGCAACAGCTCGATTCCGGGCATCGCGATTGCCGGCGACGGTGCCGGCATCGGCGGTGCGCAGGCCGCGCTGTGGCGCGGACGCATCGCGGCAGCCAGCGCCATCAAGGCCCTTCGGCCCCAGGCAAAGGTTTTGGACTATTCAGCGCAGTTGAAACGCGCCGAGCGTGGCCGTGTCTTCCTCGACGTTCTATTCCAGCCGGCAGAACAGTTCCGTATCCCGCAAGGCGACACCATCGTGTGCCGCTGTGAGGAGATCACCGCCAAGGACGTGCTCGACGCCGTCGCGATCGGGGCCACCGGACCGAACCAGCTCAAGGCCTATCGCCGCACCGGCATGGGGCCGTGCCAGGGCAGGCTGTGTGGCCTCACCGTCACCGAGCTGATGGCGCAGGCGCGCGGCAAGACCCCGCAGGAGATCGGCTATTACCGGCTGCGCGCGCCGGTGAAGCCGATCATGCTGTCCGAGCTCGCGAGCCTGCCGAAGACCGAAGAGGCCACCAAGGCCGTGGTGCGCGGATGACGGTGAAGAAGGATGCCATCATCGTGGGTGGCGGCATCCACGGCTGCTCGACCGCGCTGCATCTATGCCTGGCCGGGTTGAAGCCGGTGCTGATCGAGAAGGACTATGCCGGCCGCCATGCCTCCGGTGTCAACGCCGGCGGCGTGCGCCAGCTCGCGCGCGACGTCGCGGAGATTCCGCTGTCGATCCGCTCGATGGGCATCTGGGAGAGGATCGGCGAGCTGGTCGACGATGATTGCGGCTTCGAAAGCTTCGGCCAGGTGCTGGTCGCCGAGAACGACGCTGAGCTCGACGCCTGCCGTGCCCGCGTCGCCGATCTCAATGCGCGCGGCTTCACCCATGAGGAGCTGATCGACGGCACGGAATTGCGCCGCCTCGTGCCGGCGGTGGCGGAGAGCTGTCCGGGCGGCGTGGTGTCGCGGCGGGACGGCGCGGCGCAGCCTGCGCGCACCACGACGGCGTTCCGCCGCAAGGCGGAGCAGCTCGGCGCCCTCATTCGCGAGGGCGTGGCCGCGACGAACATCCGCAAGGACGGCAAGCTCTGGCATGTCGACGTCGGTCCTGAGAGCTTTGCCGCGCCGGTGCTGGTCAATGCCGCCGGCGCCTGGGCGGGACGGATCGCCGCGCTGTTCGGCGAGCCGGTCCCGGTCGAGACCATCGCGCCGATGCTGATGATCACGTCTCCCGTCGCGCACTTCATCGATCCCGTCGTCATCCTGCGCGGCCGCAAACTGTCATTCAAGCAGTTCCCCAACGGCACGGTGCTGATCGGCGGGGGCCATCTTGCAACGCCCGACCAGGACCGCAACGAGACCGTGCTGGACTGGCGCAAATTGTCGGAGAGTGCGCGCACCGTCGCGGAGCTGTTCGAGGTGATGCGCAGCGCGACCATCGTGCGTGCCTGGGCCGGCATCGAGGCGCGCATGCGCGACGACATTCCGGTGTTTGGACCGAGTGCGCGGCACGAGGGGCTGTATCACCAGTTCGGCTTCTCCGCGCACGGCTTCCAGCTCGGCCCCGGCGCCGGCGCGGTGATGGCCGAGCTCATCGTGCACGGCGGCACCCAGACGCGCATCGGCGATCTCGGCATTGCGCGCTTTCAGACTTCCACCCCTTCGTCAACGACATGAGGACATGATGACGATCACCCGCAAGATCCGTTCCGCCATTCATCACCGCATCGTCGAGGCCAACGGCTTCGTCTTCATCGGCGGCACCATCGCCGACGACACCTCGGTGTCGATGGGCGAGCAGACCCGTAATATTCTCGGCAAGATCGACGGCTTCCTGAAAGAGGCCGGCACCGACAAGTCGCGCGTCGTCTCCGGCCAGATCTTCGTCACCGACCTGTCGAAGAAGAAGGAGATGGATGCGGCCTGGACCGAGTTTTTCGGCGACGATCTGCCGGTTCGCGCCACGGTCGGCGTCTCCGATCTCGGCGGCGGCGCGCTGATCGAGATCGTCATCACCGCCTTGAAGGGCTGAGCACAACGCCTCGGCTCGGACAAATGTGATCGAGGGTGACGCGCGGACTCGCTCCGCGCGTCATTTGCTTTTGAGGGGATTTCGATCGAACATGGTGTGACTGCAACGTCACGCGACGAAAGACGACCTCATGAGCGATGCCCGCACCGTTCCATCTCCTTCCGCCGGTCTCGCTGCCGTGTTCCGGCACATCGACGCCGAGAGGGAGCATTTTCTCACCCGCGTGATGGACTATGTGCGCCATCCCTCGATCAGCGCGCACAATGTCGGCATTGCCGAGGTGGCTGCGCTGCTGGTGAGGATGCTGCGGGAGATCGGCCTCGAGGCCGAGGCGGTGCCGACCGCGGGTCATCCGATGGTGCTGGGACGCTGGCACAACAAGCCGGGCGCGCCGACCGTGCTCCTCTACGGGCACTACGACGTGCAGCCGCCGGATCCGCTGGAGCTGTGGCTGAGTCCGCCGTTCGAGCCGACCATCCGCGACGGCCGCATCTATGCCCGCGGCATCGGCGACAACAAAGGGCAGCATTTCGCGCAGCTCATGGCGATCGAATCGCATCTCAAGGTTCACGGCGAGCTGCCGTGCAATGTCATCTTCCTGCTCGAAGGCGAGGAGGAAATCGGCAGCCCACGCATTGCCGAGTTTGTCGCCACGCATCGCGAGAAGTTGAAGGCCGATTTCGTGGTCACCGCCGACGGCCCGATGCATGCGTCGGGACGGCCGACCATGACCTATGGCGTCCGCGGCATGTGCTCGTTCGAGCTGCGCGCCAAGCACGCCATCCGCGACGTTCATTCCGGCAATCTCGGCGGCATCGTGCCGAATCCGATCTGGACCCTGGTGCATCTGCTTGCGACGATGAAGAATGCCGCCGGCGAGATCACGATCGACGGTCTCCACGACGCGATCGTGCCGCCAAGTGCGCTTGACGTCGCTGCGGTGAAGCGTTTGCCGCTCGATCTCGATGCCGCCAAGGCAAGCCTCGGTCTCAGCCGCCTCGATGCGCCGGCAGAACGCGGCTACTACGAGCGGCTGATGTTCCACCCGACGCTCACCATCAATGGCTTTCACGGCGGCTATGGCGGCCCCGGCAGCAAGACCGTCCTGCCGTGCGAGGCGGTCGTGAAATGCGACATCCGCCTGGTCGAAGCGATGACGCCGGGCGACGTGCTGGCCAAGGTCGAGGCCCATGTCAGGAAGCACGCGCCCGAGGTCGAGTTCATCCCCCGCGGCGGCATGCTGCCCTCGCGCGTGCCGCTCGATTCGCCCTATGGCGCAATCATCCGCGACGCGATTCGATTGGCACAGGGCGTCACGCCCCTCGAATTTCCGTGCACTGGCGGCAGTCTGCCGGACTACGTCTTCACCAAGATCCTCGGCGTCCCGGCCTTCGTCGTTCCCTATGCGAATGCCGACGAGGCCAATCACGCGCCGAACGAGAACATGACGATCGACTGCTTCTACAATGGCATTCGCACCGGTGCGGCACTGCTCGACCGCGTCGGCGCGCGCGAGCGCTGATGCCGGTGCAACGCCCATCACGATCTCGCGTGCAGTGCGGGAGGCGTCATCGAGCAGCCATGAACGGATGGCAAGCACACGCTGGTTCGTCGCGTTGCGGGCGAATCGGCCGCACGCGGCGAGATCGCGCATGGATTAACGCAGTTGATATCGCCTAGTCTCGGAAGAGATTAGTAAACGCCGCTTCAGGGCTCGGAGCTGCCACATGCACGACCCCGTTGACCAGCCGAGTGATTCGGTAAGTTCCGCTTCCCCTTGTGCGCGCGATCAGCGCAGCGCTCCGGAACATTCCGCCGCGGTTCCCGTGATCCAGCTCGACCACGCGCCCGCAATCGATCCCGCGCCCAATGTCGATCAGGCAGCACAAAGCCGTGGCGCTCTCGGTCGGAAACGGTCCGATGGCGCGCATCTTGTCACACCGACCATGTGGCGCTGAGAAGGAGTCGTTCTCGGCGGCCATCGGACATGCGATGTCCGGCGACGAGTTCCTGAAGAACACCTTCGCCAACAAAGCATTCGAGAAATTTGAGATCGCCGCCCACACGTCGCTGCTCTCGCTGTGCCGCCGGCGTCGAGGACGCCCGCGCGCCGCTCGAACAGTCGCTGCAGGAGGAGGAACGGAGAGCAGAGTGGGTCGACTCCGATGTCGAGAAGGTCACGCTGGAATGCGTTCGCCACGAAGAGCGTCAGACGGCGTGACCTGGCGGTATCTCGGTCGGGATAGGAACCCGTCAGCGCGATGACAACCTCCGGTATCATCCGGATACCCACGAATCTCCTGATCTAGTAAGTAAAACCTAGCCCTTCTTGGGGCGTTTCCTCCCTGGACTTGGGCCGCCTGCACCTTGTGTGTCGGCGGCCTCTTTCTTTCAGGGGGCGGGTCAGGTGCTGGCTCCGCAATCGGAGCCATGGGCGGTCGTCGCGCTCCTGGAAGCCGGCTTGAGCGGCCTCCGGCAATATTTCACCGCGATCGCGCGCGACCTGAGCCTCACCGCCGCGCGTGCTGCCAGCGCAGCAGCCGGCTCTCGGCCGCGCCCATCGCGAGCGCGGTCATGTAGCCGATGATTCCGAGCAGCATCACGCCGGCAAACAGATCCGCCGAGCGGAACGAGCGCGCCGACAGCAGCACCCATTGGCCGAGGCCGTCGAGACCGGCGAGCATCTCGCAGACGACGGCGAGGATCAGCGCGACCGTGAGGCTCAGCCGCATGCCGGCGAGGATGTCGGGTGCGGCCGATGGCAGCGCGATCTTGAAGATCACGGCGAGCCGCGACATGTGCAGCACCCGCGCGACTTCATAGAGTCGCGGCTCGACCGCGGCGAAGCCGTGGATCGTCCCGAGCAGCAGCGGCCACAGCGAGCCGAACGCGATCACGAACAGCGCCATGCCCTGGCTCAGTCCAAGAAAGGCGATGGCGACGGGAATGATCGCCGAGACCGGCAGCGGCCGCAGCAGCTCCAGCGTCGGCGCGACGTAGATGCGCATCGTCTTCGAGGAGCCGATCATGGCGCCGAGCGCGATGCCGGCGGCGGAGGCGAGCAGCCAGCCATAGGCCATATGCGTGAGGGTGCCCGTGAGCTTGGTCAGGAGATCGCCGCTGGTGAAGCCGCGCAGCAGCGCCGCCCAGGCGCGGTCGGGACTGGGAAGAAACACCGGTGATATCAGGCGCTGATCGGCGGCGAACTGCCACAGCACGATGATGCCGGCGGCGACGGCGAAGCTGGCAAGGCGCCAGGCGATGGCAGACCATCTCATGCCTGCTCTCCCATGACAGCCGCGCGCCCGAACAAGCTCCGTTGCGCAGCCATCAGCAAAGTGTTGAGGGCGAAACCGGTGACGCCGATCCAGACGAGATAAGCGAGCATCAGGTCCGGCCGCAGCGCCTGCTGCGCGATCATGATGCCGGCGCCGAGGCCGAGCGGATTGATCGCGATCTCGACTGTGACGGCGACGATCAGCGCGATGCCGGCGGCGAGGCGAAACCCAATGATGATGCGGGGCAGGGCGGCGGGGATGACGATCTTCGTGACACGGTCGAGCTGCGTCAGCCGCAACGCGCGCGCCACCTCGAGCAGGCGCGGCTCGATGCCGCCCACCGCGGCACGCGTCACGATCAGCACCGGCCAGACGCAGGCAAAGGCGACGATCGCGATCTCCATGCGATAGCCAAAGCCGAGCGCGATCAGCGCGATCGGCAGCAGCGCCACTGAAGGAATGGGCCTGATCGCCTCGATCGTGACCTCCATCAACCGGTTGAAGATAGGCGACAGGCCGAGCGCGATGCCCAGCACGAGGCCGATGGTGCCGCCGAGCGCGAGGCCGGCGAACACCGAGGCGAGCGTGTCGCGCGTCGCCGCCAGCAGCGAGCCGTCGGTCAGCGCGCCCAGCAAGGCGAGCGCGATCGCGCTCGGCGGCGCCAGCGAGTCGCTCTGCACGCCGGCGAGCCGCATCCAGGCCTCGAACACGAGCAGCGCCGCGAACGGCAGCAGGGCGGGCTTGATGCGATCCGGCATCGTCATTCGCTCGCCTTGATGAAGTCGAACAGCTCGCGCCGCAGCCGCAGGAACTCCGGATGCTCGCGCGTCGCCAACTGGTCGCGCGGCCGCGGCAGGTCGATCTGCATCGTGAGGCCGACGCGGCCGGGATGCGGCAGCAGGCCGACCACGCGATCGCCGAGATAGATCGCTTCCTCCAGATCATGCGTGACGAACACGACGGTGGCGCCGGTCGCCGCCACCAGCGCCAGCATCTCGTCCTGCAGCCCCTGTCGCGTCATCGCGTCCAGCGCGCCGAACGGCTCATCCATCAGCAGCACCTTCGGATCCTGCGCGAGACAGCGCGCGATCTGCAGCCGCTGCTGCATGCCGCCGGACATCTCCGTCGGATATTTGGCCGCATGGCCGGCGAGCCCGACCTTGGCCAGCAGTTCGGCGATGCGCGTCTCGCGCTTGATGGCGGGCATGCCGATCGTCTCCAGCGCCAGCGAGATGTTCCCGGCGGCGGTGCGCCACGGCAGCAGCGCCTTGCCATAATCCTGGAACACGACCGCGATCTCGCGCCGCGGCGCGCGCATCGCCTCGCCCTCGAAACGCACCGTGCCGCCGCTCGGCTGATAGAGGCCGGCGGCGAGCCGCAGCGCCGTGGTCTTGCCGCAGCCGGAGGCGCCGACCACGCACAGGATCTCGCCAGTCGCGACCTCCAGGCTGATCGTGTCGATGATCGTCTTGCCGCCGAGCACCAGCGCGACATTGTCGAAGGCGATCTGCGCACGCGCAGGCGAGGGAGATGATTGCACCAATGCGAGGGCAGGCTCTGCCATCTCAGGCTCCCTTCGGATGCGGATAGACGATATCGACGGTCGAGCGCAGATGTGCCTCGAGCCGCGCTTGGGCCGCGGCGGCATTGCGCGCGAGCACGAGGTCGGCGAGCGTCTCGTGCTCCCTGATGAAGCCGCTGCCATCCTCGAAGCTGCGCATCATCACGCGGCGGTAGCGATAGGCCTGGTCGTAGAGATCCGAATGAGCGGCGAGCAGGCGCCGTGATCCGCAGGCCCCCAGCAGCGCAGTGTGAAACGCCTTGTGCAAGCGATCGAACTCCGGCGCGCCTTCGCGGAACTCGCTCTGCATGCGCTGGATGTAGCGGCGCATCTGATGCAGCGCGGCGATGATGCCGGCCTCCCATTGGTCGTCGCCGCTCTGCATCGCCAGCCGCAGGGCCTCTTTTTCCACGACAGTGCGCATGCGCGTGATGTCAACGAGATCGTCGCGGCTGACCTCGGCCACGCGAAAGCCGCGCTGGCCGATGCCGACGATCAGGCCGCGCGACACCAGCCGGGACAGCCCTTCCCGGACCGGCGTCGGCCCGATCTCGTAGCGCTTGGCAAGCTCGACGATCCCAAGCCGCGAGCCGGGGGCGAGGACGCCGGCGACGATGTCGCGCTCGATCAGCGCGGCGGCGCGCTCGCTGAGCGTGTCGCTGCTCGGCGGCTCGGTCTGCGGGATCGGGTGTGGTGCCGTCATCAGTCGAGGATCAGCTTCTTGAGATCGAGCTTGCTCTGCAGCATCTTCTGCGCGGACATCACGTCGATCCACCAACCAAGCTGCTCGGGTTTCAGGACCGGCTCGGCGTAGTTGGGCGTCGTCAGCTTGACCAGCTCTAGCGGCTGCTTGGTGAACTTGGCGATCGCGGCCGAGGCCTTCTCCCGGTCGCTGTTGACGACCGGCGCCGCCTCGGCGATGGCCGCGCGGAATTTCCTGACGGTCTCCGGGTTCTTCTCCGCCCATTCGCGCGAGGCCGCATAGAAGATGATCGGCTCGGTGCGGGCGAGCTCGGCCGCGTAGTGCGCGCCCACCGTGCCGAGATTGGCATTGGTCATGCGCATCACGAAAGGCTCCGCCGTCAGCACCGCATCGACGCCTCCCGACTTGATGGTGTCGGCCATGGTCGGGAACGTCACTTCGACGAAGTTGACGCTCTTCGGATCGACGCCCTTCTCGACCAGCCATTTCACGAACAGCACCTGAAGGAACGCGCCGATGCCGGGTGCGCCGACCTTCTTGCCCTTGAAGTCCTGCGGGCCGTTGATGGTGACGCCGTTGCGCACGAAGGCGGCGACCGCATCGTTCGAGGTCTTGGTCATGATCGAGGCGCCGGAGATCGCGACGAGGTCGAGCCCACCGTCAGCGGCCTGGAGGAACACGGTCGAGGTCGGCCCGCCGATCTGGATCGAATTGGAGAGGATGGCCGCGGGGATGTTCGAGTTGATCCCGATCAGCACCATCTCCACGTCGAGCCCGTGCTTCTTGAAGAGACCCTCATCGACCGCGACCATCGCCGAGGCGCAGTCCGAGGTGGCGGTGCAGCCGATCTGGATCTTCTCGGCGCGTGTCGCAGATGTGAGCACAAGCGTGGCCAGCACCGATCCGAGCGCAGCACTGATGATCCGATGACGCATCCTTGACTCCTCCCGCGGGCGTCCCTCTCTCGGACGCCTCTTGTTTATCGATATTTTCTATGTTTGTATATTTTCAGATAGAACACAAGGGGAGGCCAGCGTGAAACTTGCGACATTTCGAGCGGAAGGCGGGGAGCGGATCGGCGTCGTTCATGGCGGCGATTCCAAGCTTTTCGACCTCACCACGGCCGCCGATCGCGCTGGCAAGAGCAATCCGGCGTTCGGCTCGATGCTGGCGTTGATCGATGCCGGCGAAGCTGCGCTCGACGCAGCACGCGCGCTGGTCGAGCGCTATGGCAGCGACGAAAGCCTCTCGCGCGACGTCGGCGGCACCGAGCTGCTGGCCCCGGTGCCGGAGCCGCGGCAGATGCGCGACGGCATGTCGTTTCCGCTGCACATCCTGCAGGCGCCGCGCGGCCAGCGAAAGCTCGCGGCGCGGCAGCGCGGCGACGCGGAGGAGCTCGCGCGCATCGATGCCGAGCCGCTCGGCGAATTGCCCGAGGTCTATCGCAAGGTCCCGATCTTCTACATCACCAACCGCTTCAGCG
The DNA here is from genome assembly GCF_032381555.1 of Bradyrhizobium sp. SZCCHNPS1003. Lineage (NCBI taxonomy): Bacteria > Pseudomonadati > Pseudomonadota > Alphaproteobacteria > Hyphomicrobiales > Nitrobacteraceae > Bradyrhizobium > Bradyrhizobium sp. SZCCHNPS1003. The sequence continues at coordinate 42,018 of NZ_JAUHIU010000001.1, read as the reverse complement.
TGCGTGGCCCCAACACGACGGTGAAATGGCCGCGCTACAGCAAGGTGATGGACTATGAGCTGGAGTTCGGCATCATCACCAGGGGCAAGGGTAAGGATATTCCGGCGGCGAAGGCGCGCGACCACATTTTCGGCTTCACGATCTTCAACGACTTCTCCGCGCGCGACACGCAGCGCATCGAGATGGACGGCCGGCTCGGCCCCTCCAAAGGCAAGAGCTTTGACGGCGGCAACGTGATGGGGCCGTGGATCGTGACCCCGGACGAGATCGGCGATCCCTATCGCCTGAAGATGGAGGCGCGGGTCAACGGCGAGGTGCGCTCGCGCGGCGTCAGCGAGGGCATGCTGTTTTCGTTCGAGGAGCTGATCGCCTATATCAGCAAGGACGAGACTCTGATGCCGGGCGAGTTCATCGGCTCGGGCACCGTCGGCAATGGCTGTGGCCTGGAGCTCGGCTGGTATCTCGAACATGGCGACGTGATCGAGCTCGAGGTCGAGAAGATCGGCATCCTGAAGAACAAGGTCGAGCGGCAGGACGTCTGATCCTGCTGCCGACGACAACAACCAAGAACGATGACAAGAGAGGACCGCCCATGGCCCGCAGACTGATCGACATCTCCGTGCCCTTGCAGAACGACGTGCCGGCCGATCCGCCGGGAGCGCACCCGACCATCCAATACATTGATCACCAGCAAGGCCTGCCGCGGATGCTGCAGTTTTTCGACGGGCTGAAGGCCGAGGATCTGCCGGACGGGCAGGGCTGGGCGGTCGAGCAGGTCAATCTGTCGACCCACAACGGCACGCATCTCGATGCGCCCTGGCACTTTCATCCGACGATGAACCGCGGCGAGCGCGCCTGGACCATCGACGAGGTGCCGCTGGAGTGGTGTCTGCAGCCGGGCGTGAAGCTCGACTTCCGTCGTTTCCCGGACGGCTATGTGGTGACCGCGAGGGATGTCGAGGATGAGCTCAAGCGCATCGGCCACACGCTGTCGCCGCTCGAGATCGTCGTCGTCAATACCTCGGCCGGCGCGCGCTTCGGCCAGGCCAACTACGTCAACTCCGGCTGCGGCATGGGCTATGAGGCGACGATGTATCTGCTTGAGCGCGGCGTGCGCCTGACCGGTACCGACGGCTGGAGCTGGGACGCGCCGTTCGTGTTCACCGCGCAGAAATACGCCGAGACCCACGATGCCGCGCTGATCTGGGAAGGCCACAAGGCCGGCCGCCACATCGGCTATTGCCATCTGGAGAAGCTGCACAATCTGGAGCAACTGCCGTCGACGGGGTTCATGGTGTCGTGTTTCCCGGTCAAGATCGAGCGCGCCTCGGCCGGATGGACGCGGGCGGTGGCGATCATCGAGGGGTGAGGCGCCTAATCTCCGATTGAAGTCACGACATGGGTTCTGGCGCGTTTGATCTTCGCGTCATTCCGGGGCGGCGCGCGCCAGCGCGACGAGCCCGGAATCCATCGAGCCGCGCGACGTGCGCTGAAGGATGGATTCCGGGTTCGCGCTGCGCACGCCCCGGAATGACCGAGGAGGAGACTCGGCAAAGCCAGAGAGGGAGCTCGTCGCGCGTCGTGGTGACAGTTGCGAGCCGACCTTGACTGCAAAATCAGGCCGCTCTCTCTCATCTCGCTTTAGCAACTACACGCCAGCATGACCTCGTTCCGCCGCAGCATCGGCAGGGTCCAGGGCGGATTGTAGAACGCGAGCAGCGGCGATCCGGTGACGGTCAGCCCCTTGCGCTGCGCGTAGTCACGCAGTTGGCGAGTCTTGTCAGCGATGATGCCGTCGGAGGTGGAGCCCGAAAAGGTGATCGCGACCATGCGCTGCGCAGACTGGGCCGTCAGCTTGATCCGGGCATCGGCCGGCGGCGGGAGAGTGTCGAGCGACCAGTTCGAGGGCATCACGAAGCTGATGCTCCAGCGGTCGCTGGCGACGCCATCGGCGGGCGCGATGGTGGCGCTGGCCTGCTGCTGCACCGGCGCGGTCATGGCGATCTTCGTCTTCGCACGGTTGGCGCCGAAAATGTAGCCGGCGATGATGCGAAAGCCTTCCTCGATCGCCGGCTTGCGCGCGCCCTGCACCTCGGCCTTCGCGATGATCATCGGCGCATAGGCGCGGATTTCGAAGTTGCCATCGCGCGAAACGACGTCGTATCTGGGATGTTCGACCCGGCTCATGATCGGCCCCGCGGCGATGGCGGCGCCGGCCAGCGCGAGCACGACGATGCCGGTGAGCCAGATCAGCATGCGGCGTCTCCCCGGTGGTGTCGGCTCGGTCATGGCGGTTGCGCCGTCAGGATTGAATAACGAGGAAACGCGAGCGAAGGTCCGGCAGATCACGTGCCGGGTGCCCGCCTGCGGTCGTCCTTCGCGACGCCCGACTGTAGCGTAGCTCGGATGAGCGCAGCGATATCCGGGATCGCACGAGGCGTAGGGGCCCCCCGGATGTCGCTGCGCTCATCCGGCTACGCGCGTGCCGATGGCGGTGCGTGCCCGTCGGGCGACTCGGCCTCGGGCGCGACAAGAAGCGCCGCCCCGCAACCCCTCTCATGATCCAGATCGTGCCTGTGCCGAAAACGAAAATTCCGCAGCGCGCTCAGCGCGATCACCTCTGTCCAGATATCGGCGCAAAAATTTCCGACTTTCGTTTTATCGGAAGATATGCTTTCCTCCCTCCATCCCGCCTCATTCAGAGGGGCGTACGCGTCGTCACGATACGTTGAGGCGGGGAGCGATGGCCGCGGGTCTGTCAGGCGCTTTTGCGCAAGACGACTGTCAGCTCGCGGACGTTCAAGCCGTGTGGTCCTGGCGCCCCGATGCTGGCGCCAAGCCTGTTGCCGACCTGATGGGTTGCGCAGGTGACGGGAGCAAACAAGCCGGTCCCCGGGGAGAGCTCGGAGCAGACGTTCACCCATCGCGCAGGGAAGGCCGGGTCTGTCCGGCTGAACCTGTGGTTCCTGCCGCCTGCATTTTTTCCGCAGGCGGGCCACGGGCCTCAGTCGAGGTCCGGCCTTCCCTGCGCCCTCGCGTTTCCGGCGAGGGTCTCGAGCATCGCTTCGGGCGTGTGTTGCGTCGCGAGAGCGACGGCGCGTGCGCATAGTGGCGCTGGCATACTGGATATGCTTATCAGTTGAGCGGGGCGCCGATGCTGGCGCGCCACCACCAACAAATCAGCCGGCCGCAACGGCTGATCCAGGAGGAAACCCATGGCAGACACCTCACGCCGCGATCTTCTCGTCGCCGGCAGCGCCGCCGCAGCGGCTGCGATCATGACGGACACCCACCCTGCCGCGGCACAGGCCGGGCCGAAGCCGATCTTCGCCGTGCCGGCGACCACGATTCCGATCGCCGGCGAGCAGGGCGTCTTCCCCGTCCGCCGCATCTACTGCATCGGCCGCAACTACGCGGCGCATGCCATCGAGCGCGGCTCCGATCCGAACCGCGAGCCGCCGTTCTTCTTCCAGAAGCCGACTGACGCGATCCAGAACGTCGCGGTCGGCGAGGTCGCCGATCATCCCTATCCGTCGCTGACCAAGAACTATCATCACGAGGTCGAACTGGTCGCGGCGCTGAAATCCGGCGGCACCAACATTCCCGCCGAGTCCGCGCTCGATCATGTCTATGGCTACGCGCTCGGCCTCGACATGACCCGCCGTGACCTGCAGAACGGCATGGCCGCCGAGAAGAAGCCATGGGAGATCGGCAAGAGTTTTGATCATGCCGCTGTGCTCGGCCCGATCCATCCGGTGGCGAAGGTCGGCCACTTCACCAAGGGCGCGATCTCGCTCGCGGTCAACGGCACGGTCCGGCAGAACTCCGACCTGACCAAGATGATCTGGAACGTCGCCGAGCAGATCGCGAAACTGTCCGAGGCGTTCGAGCTGAAGGCCGGCGACATCATCTATTCCGGCACGCCGGAGAATGTCGGCCCGGTCGTCAAGGGCGACGTGCTCTTGTGCAAGCTCGAGGGCCTGCCGGACATGTCGATCAAGATCGTTTGAGTGGAGGGGCTGGATCACACGTCGTGTGCAGCATGTTAACGCTGCCGATTGGAACGGAAGTCGCCGCCGCAATGCCGGTACGCTCCTTCTCCCCGCACGCGGGGAGAGGCGAGCAGCGAGCGTCGCTACGCGCGCTATCCAACAAGCGCGGCAGCCGCAGCCATCCCTCCGGATGCTGCGACTGCCGCCGTGGCGCTCGCGGCGCCGCGCCTCTCATCGCCTGCCGGACGGGAACTATCGTTGTTCCCGCGCAAACAGGCGCTGCCACCCGTTCGCAAGTTTGTGGCCCGACAAAGAGCCGCCGGGCACCGCCGCCTATCGTTGCCCTGCATCAGCCGAGCGAACGAGGGCAGCCGTGGCCATCACCATCGAGATCGATCACGCCAAGACGAGGCGCATGGCGCAGGGCCAAGGCCAAAGCAAGGGCCAGGGTCAGGCCCGCGGCCCGGCACGGTCGTTGCGCAGTGCTGGCGGCCCGGTGGTTCCGCAGGGCGTCAAGGGGCCAATCCGGCGGCTGAAATGGCTGATTCTCGTTCTGACGCTCGCCGTCTACTACATCACGCCGTTCGTGCGCTGGAACCGCGGGCCGAATGCGCCGAGCCAAGCCGTGCTGCTCGATTTCGCCCACGGAAAGCTCTACCTTGGCCCCGCCGAGATCTGGCCGCAGGATCTCTATCTCATCACCGCGGCGATGCTGCTGGCGACGTTCATCCTCGTCCTGGTCAACGCGCTGGCCGGCCGCCTGTGGTGCGGCTTCGCCTGTCCGCAGACGGTGTGGACCGACCTGTTCCTCCTCGTCGAGCGCCTCGTCGAGGGCGACCGCCGGCAGCGGCTGAAGAACATCGGCGCGCCGCTGACGGCGCGGCGCATCGCACAGATCGCCACCAAGCACGCGCTGTGGATGGCGATCGCGCTCGGCACCGGCGGCACCCTGATCTTCTACTTCACCGACGCGCCGGAGTTGCTGCGCGATCTCATCCATGGCGAGATGTCGGCGACCGCGCTGACCTGGACCTTGGTGTTCGCCGGCACGACCTATGGCCTCGCCGGTTTCGCGCGCGAGCAGGTCTGCACCTTCATGTGCCCGTGGCCGCGTCTGCAGGGCGCGATCTGGGATCCGGAAGCCTTCACGGTGAACTATCGCGATTATCGCGGCGAGACCCGGATGTCGGCGAAAAAGGCCGCCGAGGCGCGATCGCAGGGGTTGCCGGCCGGCGATTGCGTCGATTGTGGCGCCTGCGTCGCGGTCTGCCCGATCGGCATCGACATCCGCCAGGGGCCGAGCTTCGCCTGCATCAATTGCGGCCTCTGCGTCGATGCCTGCGACGGCGTGATGGCCAAGCTCGACCGTCCGCGCGGCCTGATCGACTACGAGAGCTGGCGCAACATCGAGCGTGGCCGTGTCGGCGAGCCGCGTGTCTCACGGCTGGTGCGGCCGAAGACGATCGGGCTTGCGCTGGCCTGCGTCGCTGTCGCCGGCGTGATCGCTGTTTCGTTCGTCACGAAGACCACCGCCGTGCTGTCGGTGCAGCACGATCGCGATCCGATGTCGGTGCGGCTGTCGGATGGCTCGGTGCGCAACGGCTACACGGTGAAGCTGCTCAACAAGTCGTCCGCCGTGCAGAGCTTCAAGCTCGGCATCAGCGGCATCGATGCGGCGCTCGCCATTGTCGGTCATGCGGCGGCGGATGTGATCGAGGTCGAGCCGGACGGCTCGGAGGCGCTGCGGGTGACGCTGACCATGCCCGAGTCTGTGGATGCCGATGTGACCTTCCAGGCGGTCGATGCGAGCGGGCAGGTCGTGCTGACCGCGCACGACCGCTTCGTGAACCGGTAGCGGAGGGCCTACAGATAGGATTTCGGCAGCAGCATGTGGAATGCCCTTGTTGCCGTCGACCAGCTGGGTGACGGCGCAGATTGCCGGCCAGCGAGCACAGCATGTAGGCCTGGTTGCGCGACAGGTTGGTGCGGGCGCAGACGTGCTCGACCATCTCGCGCACCGCCTGCTTGGCGGCGTCATCGAGATCCTCGTCGAGGCCGATCGACATCAGGTGGGTGGCGTTCTCGGCGAACGGCCAGGTGATGTCCATGTCCTTGCGCACGGTGAGGCGGAAGGTGCCGGTGACGCCGGTCTCCAGCGCGGTGATGCAGACCTCGCCGTCCGCCGTCATCGGCCGCTATGCCTCGGTGCGCTACGGGCGCTGACTGATCCTGCTTCTTCCGCTGGGATCACCGGCCGGATCGCTCCGGCCGATGATCTGCTGATTGCTGCAAGCTCAGGTCGCGAGCTGATTGCCGATCGGCAGCGCCCGCAGGCGCTTGCCGGTGGCGGCAAAGATCGCGTTGGCGAGCGCCGGCGCGAATGGCGGCACGCCCGGCTCGCCGACGCCGCTTGGCGGAGTGTCGGCATCAACGGGCACGATGTGCACGTTGGTCACCAGCGGTGCCTCGTCGATTCGGACCACCGGATGGTCGTCGAAGTTGCGCTGCTGCACCCGGCCGTTCTTGAAGCTGATCTCGCCATATTTGGCGAGACTCAGCCCCATGATCGCGGCGCCTTCGAGCTGCGAGGCGATGCGTTCGGGGTTGACGAAGGTGCCGCAGTCGATCGCGGTGTCGACCTGATGCACCACAAGCTTGCCCTTGTCGTCGACCGACACCTCCACGATGGTGGCGATGTAGCTGACGAAGCTGCGATGCGCGGCGATGCCGAGGCCGTGGCCCTTGGGCACCGAGCGGCCCCAATTGCCCTTCTCGGCCACGAACTCGACGACGCGGCGCAACCGGCCGGTGTCGATCGGGTAGCTCTCGTAGGGCTCGCCGTAGTTCCAGAGATCCTTCACCGAGGCGAGCTTCAGGACGCGCGGAGTGCCGATCAGCTCGAGCAGCGTGTCCTTCTGGTCGCGGCCGGTGGCATGGGCGATCTCGCCGACCATCGACTGCACGGCGAAGGCGCGCGGGACGTTGGAGACCGAGCGGAACCAGCCGATGCGGGTCATCGCCTTGGCGGCGGGATTCTCACATTGGATGTTGGCGATCTCGAACGGCATGTCGACGAGGCCCATGCCGAGCTCGAACGGCGCGGCATGATCGGCGCCCGCCGCGAAGGTCGACAGGATGGTCGGCGCGACGCTGCGGTGGCGCCAGGCCACCACCTTGCCGCTCTTGTCGAGCCCGGCTTCGATGCGCTCCACCGACACGGTGTGCAGGAAATCGTGATGGAGGTCGTCATCGCGCGTCCACTGCACCTTGACCGGCGCACCCAGCGTCTTCGACAGCAGGGCAGCCTCGAGCGCGAAGTCGCATTTGGACTTCCGCCCGAACCCGCCGCCGAGCAGGGTGACGTTGACGGTCACGTTCTCCGGCGGGATCTGCAGCGTCTTGGCAACATCCTCGTGCGTGCCGCCGGGGCTCTGCACAGGCGCCCAGATCTCGGCCTTGTCGCCCTTGACGTCGGCGACCGCGACCGGCGGCTCCATGCTGGCATGGGCGAAATGCGGCAGGTAGTACTCGCCGGTGATCACCTTGTCGGCCGACTTCAGCGCGGCCTCGACGTCGCCCTCCTGGCGCACGACGAGACCCGGCTGGCGTGCGGCGGCTTCGAGCTCGGCGCGATAGGCGACGGAGTCGTAAGCAGCATTGGCGCCGTCGTCCCATTCGACCTTGAGCACGTCGCGACCCTTGATTGCAGCGCCGGTGTTGCGCGCGATCACGGCGACGCCGCCAAGCGGCTGGAACTTCGACGGCCAGGGCCAGCCCTTGACCTCGATCACCTGCTCGACGCCGGGCACCTTCAGCGCCTCGGCCGGATCGAACGACTTGACCTTGCCGCCGGTGACCGGCGGCCGGGCGATAACCGCGTATTTCATGCCGGGCAGGCGGACGTCGGCTCCATAGCGCGCCTTGCCGACGGTGATGTCGTGCAGATCGACGATACTGACCTGGCCCTTGCCGAGATAACGGAAGTCCTTCGGCGACTTCAGCTGCACGGTGTCGACCGCAGGGACCGGCAGATTGGCTGCATCGGCCGCGAGCTCGCCGAAGCCGAGGCGGCGGCCGCTGGCGCTGTGCACGACCTCATGATTGACGGCCTTCACTTCGCTCGGCGGCACGCCGAGGCGCTTGGCCGCCGCGGCTTCGAGCATCGCCCGCGCCATGGCGCCGATCTGTCGCATCGGCAGCAGATAGTGCCGCGTGCTGCGCGAACCGTCGGTATCCTGGTTGCCGAACTTCACCTCGTCGCCGGGGGCCTGCACGACGCGCACGCGCGACCAGTCGGCTTCCATCTCCTCCGCCACGATCAGCGGCAGGCTGGTACGCACGCCCGTGCCCATCTCGGAGCGGTGGGCGAGGATCGACACGATGCCGTCGGGGGCGATCGAAACGAAAACCTTGGGATCGACCACGGTGCCGTGCGGCATCTTGCCGGCGCCGGTTTCATAGGCGGCAAACGCCGGGCGCGACAGCAAGGGAGCCGCGAGCACGAACCCGCCGGCGAGGCCCAGCGTCTGCAGGATGGTACGGCGCGAGACGTTCTCGACCTTGAGATGCCGCTCGAAGCCGCGGCGAGACGCGGACTTTGCGATGTCGGGATTTGCGATGATGTTCATGATCACACCCCCGTCGAGGCCAGATGGACCGCATTCTCGATGCGCTGATAGCAGCCGCAGCGGCAGATGTTGCCGGCCATCGCATCCCTGATCTGGTCATGCGACGGCTTGGGATTCTCGTTCAAGAGTGCGGCCGCCTGCATGATCTGCCCGGCCTGGCAGAAGCCGCATTGCGGCACGTTGACCTGCCGCCACGCCTTCTGCACCGGATGATCTCCGGTCGGATGCAGACCTTCGATGGTGGTGACCTCCCGTCCCGCGACATCCGACACTGCGGTGATGCAGGCGCGCGCCGCTTCCTTGTCGACTATCACGGTGCAGGCGCCGCACAGCGCTGCGCCGCACCCATATTTCGTTCCGGTCAAACCCAGCTCGTCGCGCAGATACCACAGCAGCGGCAGGCTCGGATCGCCATCCCAGCTCTGCTCCTGTCCGTTGATTTTCACCTTGATCATGTTCGCCCTCGCTCTGTCGGACCAATGGTCGCTGTTCTGATCGTTGGTGGACGCGCGCGGGACCACATGTCCTTACGTGCACGCGCCGGATCAATCGAGAGTTGTCGGAAAACGACTGATGATAGCAGACCGGGACAGGCATCGGTCTACACAGGCGCGTGTGTTGTCAGAGCAGACGAGCGCTGCGCGTGCAGCCCGCTGCAATGCAAATGCGGAACAATGGGCGATGCGCCGACAACAATGGCGACCGCCAGACCAAAACGACGACAAAAAAAGAATGCCTCGCCAGCGTGGGGCAGGCGAGGCACCAAGTCTTCAGGAAGGAACGCTTCAGTTGGTACGCTTGGTACGTGGCGGCCGTCAGGCCGCCTTTGCTTTCGCCACGTGGGTGGCAATCGCATCCATCAGGGCCGGCGACAGGCAGTCATAGGGCTCGAGCCCCAGCTCCTTCAATCGCGCCCGAATCTCGCTCATCTGTTCCGGCTTCACGCCCGACTCGATCACCGACGAGACGAAGGCCGCAAAGCCCGGCGCGGCCGAACCCTGCTCCTGGAACAGCTCGGGGTGAATGAAGTCGAGGCCGTAGAACGGGTGGCCCGTGTTCTCGATGCGGCCATACATATGCGTGCCGCAGCCGGTGCAGGCGTAACGCTGGATGACGGCGGAGGGATCGACGATCTTGAGCTTGTCGCCGTTCTCCAGCACCGTGACGTTCTGCCGCGGCACCACTGCAACGACCGAGAAGGTCGCGCCGGAGGGCTTCCAGCATTTGGTGCAGCCGCACGCGTGGTTATGCGCGACATCGCCCTTGATGCCGACCTTGACCGGCCGGTCGTGGCATTTGCAGACCAGCGTGCCGCCGGCGAAATGGCCGCTTCCTTGTTTGACGCCGTTATCGACGGACGGATGGATGTGGACAGTCATGGCGCAATCCTCCTCAGTTTTGCGTGCTTGGGGTCAGAACACGACGACGGAACGGATCGATTTGCCCTCATGCATCAGGTCGAAGCCCTTGTTGATGTCTTCGAGCTTGAGCGTGTGGGTGATCATCGGGTCGATTTCGATCTTCCCGTTCATGTACCAGTCGACGATCTTGGGAACGTCGGTGCGCCCGCGCGCGCCGCCGAACGCCGTGCCCTTCCAGACGCGTCCGGTGACGAGCTGGAACGGGCGGGTCGCGATCTCCTTGCCGGCTTCGGCGACACCGATGATGATCGATTCGCCCCAGCCGCGATGGCAGGCTTCCAGCGCCTGGCGCATCACCGTGGTATTGCCGGTGCAGTCGAAGGTGTAGTCGGCACCGCCATCCGTCAGCGCAACCAGATGCTGGACGATGTCGCCGGTCACCTTCTTCGGGTTGACGAAGTGGGTCATGCCGAAGCGGCGCCCCCATTCTTCCTTGCTGTCATTGACGTCGACGCCGACGATCTTGTCGGCGCCCGCCATCCGCGCGCCCTGGAGCACGTTGAGGCCGATGCCGCCGAGGCCGAAGACGATGACGTTCGAGCCGGGCGTGACCTTGGCCGTATTGACGACTGCGCCGACGCCGGTGGTGACGCCGCAGCCGATATAGCAGCTCTTGTCGAAGGGCGCGTCCTCGCGAATCTTCGCGACCGCGATCTCCGGCAGCACGGTGAAGTTGGAGAAGGTCGAGCAGCCCATGTAGTGGTAGATGGCCTGGCCCTTGTAGCTGAAGCGCGACGTGCCGTCGGGCATCAGGCCCTTGCCCTGCGTGGCGCGGATCGCGGTGCAGAGATTGGTCTTGCGGCTGAGGCAGCTCTTGCACTGGCGGCATTCCGGTGTGTAGAGCGGAATGACGTGATCGCCGGGCTTGACCGAGGTCACGCCAGGGCCGACCTCGCGCACGATGCCGGCGCCCTCATGGCCGAGGATCGAGGGGAAGATGCCCTCGCTGTCGAAACCGTCGAGCGTGTAGGCATCGGTGTGGCAGATGCCGGTGGCCTTGATCTCGACCAGTACCTCGCCGGCCTTCGGCCCTTCGAGGTCGACCTCGACGATCTCCAGCGGCTTCTTGGCTTCGAAAGCGACCGCGGCGCGCGTCTTCATGTCTCAAACTCCTCTTTCATTCTCTTGAGCCCGCGACGCTGCCCAGGGAAACTGTTCAGGCGCGGTCCCCGTCGTCAGTCATTTCTTGCCCATGCAGGAGTTCTCCGCTTCCGTATAGGCTGGCGGTTTGTCCTCGTGCTTGGCCGGGCGAACGCGTCCCACCGCGTCATTGCCGCGGGCGCGCAGGTAGATGTAGAGGTCGTCCATGTAGCAGGCCACGTTCGGATTGTCGCCGAAAGCCGGCATGACGTTCTCCTGGGACGTGCTGACATTCTTGCGGCCGCTGGCGATGACACCGATGAAATCGCCGTAGCTCATGGTCTTGACCGAGTCCTTCAGCGCAGGCGCATAAGTCGATCCCATGCCGTCGGGCCCGTGGCAGACGTGGCATTCGGAATGATAGCGGCGGTATCCGGAGTAGGTGTACCAGTCGACCGATCCGTCGGCGCCCACCTTGTAGGTCGGATTGCCATCCTTATCGAAGTACTTCCCGTCTTCGGACTTGACGGCCGCAGGATCTCCCGGACTTTCCGCCCAGGCATTTTCGGCGACATTCATCCCGCCGGTTGCCAGGATCAGAGCCGTGGCGACCGCAAAACAGATTCTACGCAAGGGCGTCTTCCCTTAATTTTCTGGGGCAGGCGAACCGGCGCATGGACGAAATCCATGCGCCGGAAGCAGGTGCCTAGCTCACTGCTGCGGGAGCGAGAACACGGTGAGCGCGCCGCCCAGGGCGGTGTAGTTGCTCAGCGCTGCGTAGCCGCCGACCGCACCGAGACCGGCAGTCGGATCCGTCAGGCCCGCCGCGAGACCGATGCCGGCCCAGCCACCGACACCCGAGAGCACGGCGACATACTGCTTGCCGCCTGCCTCGTAGGTCGTGACGTTGCCGATGATGCCGGACGGAGTCTTGAACTTGTAGAGCTCCTTGCCCGTCTTGGCATCGACCGCCTTGAGGTAGCCTTCGAGCGTTCCGTAGAACACCACGCCGCCGGCCGTTGCGAGCGCACCCGACCACACCGAGAACGGCTCCTTGTTCGACCAGGCGATCTTGCCGGTCTTGCCGTCCCAAGCGATGAAGTTGCCCATATGGGTCTCACCCGCCGGCGGATACATCGACAGCGTCGCGCCGACATAGGGCTGACCTGCGGTGTAGCTCACCTTGAAGGGCTCGTAGTCCATGCAGACATGGTTGGTCGGAACGTAGAACAGCTGCGTGTCCGGCGAGTAGGCGGCCGGTTGTTCGTCCTTGGTGCCGAGCGCCGCCGGGCAGATGCCCTTGGTATTGACGTCTTCACCCTGCTTGTCGGTCGAGTATTGATCGACGACCTTCGGACGGCCGTAGGTCGGCGAGTTCTTGTCCATGTCGACGCCGGTGGTCCAGTTCACCTTCGGGTCGAACTTTTCGGCGACGAGGAGCTCGCCGCTGGCACGGTCGAGCGTATAGCCGAGGCCGTTACGATCGAAGTGCGTGAGCAGCTTGCGCGGCTGACCGTTGATCGACTGGTCCGACAGGATCATCTCATTGACGCCGTCATAGTCCCACTCGTCGTGGGGCGTCATCTGATAGACCCATTTCGCGACGCCGGTATCGGCGTGGCGGGCGAAGATCGTCATCGACCACTTGTTGTCGCCGGGACGCTGCTTCGGGTTCCAGGTCGAGGGATTGCCCGACCCGTAATAGACCATGTCGAGCTGCGGATCGTAGGAGATCCAGCCCCAGGTGCAGCCGCCACCGGTCTTCCACTGATCGCCTTGCCAGGTCTTCAAGCTCGAGTCCTTGCCGACCGGCTTGCCGAGCGCGGTGGTGTTGGCATCGAACAGGATCTGGTCATCCGGACCTTCGGAGTAGGCCTTCCAGACCTGCTTGCCGCTCTTGATGTCGTAAGCGGTCATGCTGCACTGGACGCCGAACTCGCCGCCGGACGTGCCGACCAGGACCTTGTCCTTCACCACCAGCGGCGCCGAGGTGCCGGTCTGGCCCTTGGTCGGATCGCCGTTGACGGCGGTCCAGACATGCTGGCCGGTCTTGGCGTCGATCGCCACCAGCTTGTCGTCGGCCTGATGCAGGAAGATCTTGCCGTCACCATAGGCGACGCCGCGGTTGACCGTGTCGCAGCACATCACCGGAATGACGTTTGGGTCCTGCTTGGGCTCGTACTTCCAGACGATCTTGTTGTCCTGCGCGAGATCGAGCGCATACACCTTGTTCGGGAACGGCGTATGCACATACATCAGGTTGCCGATGATGAGCGGTCCGCCTTCATGGCCGCGCAGCACGCCGGTGGAGAAGGTCCACGCGACCTGCAGCTTGCCGACGTTCTGGGCGGTGATCTGGTTGAGCTTGGAGTAACGCGTATTGGCGTAGTCTCCCGCCGGCATCACCCAGTCCTTCGGGTTGGCCGACATCTTGACCAGCTCTTCACTGGCCCATGCGCCACCCGCGGCAAGCGCCGCGACTGACGTCAGACATGTTGCGAGTAGCACTCTTCGCATCGTCTTTCCTCCCGGGTTCAACTGAGGTTCCGCATCACGCGGCCCAGTATTCGTTTTCGGCATCATTGATTATCCACTTCCCAACCGGGAAACTTGCCCAAAAGAGAAAAGAGCTTGCTCAAGAGTGAAGCGAATAGAAGTTTTTGAAGGAGATTTTGCTTTGCTGGTCCGCAACATGAGGGCCACTCTTGCTGCGCAGCATCAATTTGCAGCATCGCGGTTCCACCGAGGGTTGACGTTTCCCTTGACCTTACAGAGATGAAGGCGGAGGATCAAACAGGGCGCGTTATGGAACGAGTGCGCCGCGAAAGAGCCGCAGCCTTAAAATGGGAGCAATCTTGCTGCAGTCTCGTTCGCCGTCCTGCGGCGGACCCGTTGCGTTTCGATCATGAATCGGTGGATGAAACATGTCCGATACGATCCGCTCGCTTAATACTTCGGGCTTCTCGCCGAAGAGCCAGATCCAGCGTTGGTCAGATGCACTGACCGACCTGTGCGGACGTTTCGATGTCGATCCGCTGGAGGGGGCCTCATTCGAGGGGCGCATCAATTTCACGACGGTGTCGCGCCTGAAGCTCTGCCAGATCGAGGCCAGCCAGCACCGCATTGCGCATTCCTATGCGCGTGCGCAAAAGGCGGCACATCCCTACATCAAGATCTTGTTCCAGACCTATGGAACGTCCTATTTCGAGCAGGATGGCCGCCAGATCGAGATCGGCCCCGGCGATTGCCTCGCCTACGATGTGTCGTCGCCGCACACGATCATCAGCCCCGCGTTGACGCGCCATGACGTTGTCATCGTGCCCAAGGAGCTGTTGCAGGAGCGCGGTTTCCGGTCGGAGAAGATGCCGGCATACAAGCTGTCGGCGCGGAGCGGGACCGGTCGGATTGCGCATGACGTCACCCATGCCGCGTTCGACGAGGCGACCCGGCTGTCGCCCAACTCGGCGGCCAGCGTCGCCGAGTCGCTGATCGATCTGCTGCTGCTGCCGCTGCGCGAAGCCGATCGAATGCTGGACCGTGCGGGACCCGAGGCGGTCTATATCCGCGCTCAAGCCTTCATCCGCGAGCATCTGCGCGATCCCGATCTGTGCATCGATCAGATTTCGGCGGCCCTGGGTTGCACCAAGCGCTACCTTCACATGGTCTTCAGCGATCGTGGGATGACGGTCAGCGACTACATCTGGCGGGCCCGGCTTCAGCATTGCCGGCAGGAGCTGGAGACGCAGAGCGGCAAGACCATCACCGATGTCGCGTTCTCATGGGGTTTTTCGAGCTCGTCGCACTTCAGCCGCGTCTTCCGCAAATATTTCGGCGTCGTGCCATCGTCGGTTCACAAGACTGCGGCGCGCTGAGCGGTCGTGGAGCGACCGCGCTAGCGTGCGCCGCTCCGGATGATCCTCTGGAATGCATCGCCGAGAATCACCGGCTCGCGCGGCGGAAGATAGGTCAGTCCGGCGGACCGACCGAGATTCGCCAGGGCCCCGGAGCCGTCGAGCTCCGTCAATGCCTTGTCGACCGATGTGATGAGCTCGGCCGAACTGGCCAGCCCGACATAACCTCGGTTCACGCCGATCGGATAGCTGTAGCCCGACCCGCCGAGCTTGGTGTCGGGATGAGCCGCCCGATACGCATCGAAACGTCTGCTATCGAGCAGGGTCGCGTCGAACTTGCCCTGTTCGAGCGCGCCGAGCAGATCGTCCCGCGCCGGAATCAAATGAGTGATGTCGTCGATCAGCCGTCCCTTGTCGAACGTCATCAGGATGGCATCCGCCAACGTGCCGCTCTCGATTGCCAGCCGCAGCCCGGCCAGATCGCCGATGTCGGTGATCGGGCGCGGTTTCGCGGACGGTCCAAGAACGACGGTCAGTGTTGAGAACATATACGGCTTGCTCGGCATCAGCGTGCCGAGCGGAACACGGCGACGGCGGTCGTCGCGCGTGGCGCCATCGAAGTCCGGCAGCTTGGCCGTCTTGACGCCCGGCGCAACCAAACCGTCCTGCGTGAACGCATAGCTGCCGAGCAACGAACAGCGTCCGTCCGATAGCAGTGCATTCGCCTCCAGCGCTGGACTGGAATCTTCGTCCAATTTGCTTTCGTACCACTGGATCTCGAGCTTCCTGCCGAGGCGATCGGCGATCGCCTGACCGAGCAGGACATCGAAGCCGCCGCCGGGCTTGCCACGATGATGGACCGAGAGCGGCGGAAGATTTTCGTCGAGGCAGATGCGCAGCACGTCGTCAGCGGCTGAAGCCGCTGACGACACCGTCGAAATCATCAAGGCGGCCAACCAACAGCAGAGATGGCGCATCACTGCGCTCTCCGGCTCGAAACGTAGGCCCACAGCGCGGTGATCTCGTCATCGCTGAGAATGTCGCCCCAGGGCGGCATGCGGCCGTTCTTGCCCTGCTTCACCGTGGTGACGAAACGAGGCTGGTCATCGGGAAACCGGCGCAGGTCGGGCGTCACAGTGCCGGAGTTCACCATGTTGGGCCCGTGGCAGTGCGAGCACTTCTGAGCGAACGTCGTCTTGCCGAGGTCGACCTGGCTGTGTGCAGCGCTGCCATCTTGTTGTTGGGCGAGGGCGGTCGTCGATGGCACGGCCAAAGTCGCCATGACGGCGGCGAAGGCCGCCGCCGTTCTCATGAACATGGTCTGTCTCACGGGCGATCCGCACTCAATTCTTGACCGCGAAGACCCACAACGAGCCGCCTGCCGGAACGTTGGCGAGGCGCTCGTCACCGGAGAACAGCGAGTAGACGCCGCCGTAGCCGGAGGTGACAGCGACATACTGCACGCCGTCCTGCTGCCAGGTGACGGGCTGGCCCTCGATGCCGGAGCCGGTCTGGAACTGCCACAGCTTCTTGCCGCTGTCGGCGTCGAAAGCTTCGAACTCGCCGGTCAGCTTGCCCGAGAACACCACGCCGCCTGCCGTGGACAGCACGCCGGAGAAGCGCGGGATGTCGCTCGGCTGCTCCCACTTGGTCTTGCCGGTCATCGGATCGATGGCCTTGAGCTGACCGCGCGGCCCTTCCGGCCAATCCCACAGATCCGTCAGGTCCATGCCGAGGTACCACTCGCCGGCCTTGTAGGTCGCAGGCTCGGTCTTGTAGTGACCGCCGAACACGAGCGTATTGGCATAGGCCAATCCCGTTTGCGGATTGAACGACATCGGCTCCCAGTTCTTGCCGCCGAGAATCGACGGATAGACCGTGACCTTCTTGCCCTCGCGCGCATCACGCGTCACGTCGGTCTCGACCGGCTTCCCGGTCTTCAGGTCGATGCTGGAGGCCCAGTTCACCTTCACATAGGGGTTGGCCGCGAGCAGCTTCCCATTGGTGCGATCGAGCACGTAGAAGAAGCCATTGCGGTTGGCGTTCATCAGCACCTTGGTCGGCTTGCCCTCGACGTTCATGTCGGCGAGCACCATCTCCGCGACCGCGTCGTAGTCGAACGGATTGTTCGGCGAGAACTGGAAGTGCCACTTCATCTTGCCGGTCTTCGGATCGAGCGCGAGCACCGAGCAGGTGTAGAGGTTGTCGCCCGGGCGCACCGCCGCGTTGAACGGTCCGGGATTACCGACGCCCCAGAACACGGTGTTCTGCTCGGGATCGTAGGAGCCGGTGATCCAGGTCGAGCCGCCGCCCAGCTTCCAGGTGTCGCCCTTCCAGGTGTCGCCGCCGGGTTCATCCGGGCTCGGGACCGTGTGCGTGCGCCACAAATGCTTGCCCGTCGCGGGATCCCAACCATCGATGAAGCCGCGGGTGCCGAACTCGGCGCCGGAGATGCCCGTCAAAACGACGCCGTCGGCCACCAGCGGCGCGACGGTCATCGAGTAGCCTTCCTTGATATCGGCGGCTTTCTGGCGCCACAGCTCCTTGCCGGTTTTGGCATCGAGCGCAATCACGTTGGCATCGAGCGTCGTCCGGAACACCTTGCCGTCGTACAGTGCGGCGCCGCGATTGATGATGCCGCAGCAGACCACGCGCGGCGTCTCGGCGGGATAGTCGATCTTGCTCTTCCAGATCTGCTTGCCGGTCTTGGCGTCGACGGCCATCGTCGCATTGTGGGTCGTGACGTACAGCACGCCCTGATAGACCAGCGGCTGCGATTCTTCACTGCGATCATCGGCGAAACTGTAGTTCCAGACCGGGACCAGGTTTTTGGCGTTGTCCTTGTTGATCTGGGTGAGCGGGCTGAACCGCTGCAGATTGTAGCCCATGCCGTAGTTGAGGACGTTTGCCGTATCAGTTGCACCCTTGACCAACTGATCGGCGCTCTGCGCGCTTGCACCATGTGATGCAAAAATGGCGAGGCCTGCGGCCAGCGCGATCCGCTTCATTCATTTCCTCCGAGATTTTTATGCGCGCCTATTCTGACGCTGCGGGAACAACACTCCCCTCGAAATCAGGAACCGTCAATACGAAAAGGTGGCAACGACCCTCGTCTCATCGGGAAGCCTTCCTCGTTCGATTCGGACGGAACAGCCAAGCCGTTGTCGCTGCTCGCTGATCGAGTTCGGCATGATGGCACCGCTCCTATGCTGCGTTGCGGCATGAAGATTGCTTCACTGCATCATGCCGGGACAACAGAGGAGTAGGCGGATGAGACGAACCATCCTTTGGCTCGGCATGCTTTGTTGCCTTTGGGTGAGTGCGAGTGCGCGTGATCTCGGTCAGTGGGGAGCGGTCGATCCTGCATTGCGTCAATGGTACGAGGCGTTGATGCAGCCCGATGTCCCGACGGCATCATGCTGCGGTGAGGCCGACGCCTACTTTGCCGATGAGATCCATGTCCGCGACGGCAAGACCTATGTCATCATCACCGATGACCGTCCCGATGAGCCGCGTGGCCGTCCGCACATCGATGTCGGTACCGAAATCGAGGTCCCCGATCACAAGCTGAAGTGGGACAAGGGAAATCCGACGGGGCACGGCATCATCTTCCTGAGCCGCAATCGATATGTGTTCTGCTATGTGCAGCCGGGCGGTGCGTGAGCGAAGCTGCCGTCCCGCTCAGGGGGCACGTCCTACGAGGATTGAGGCGGAACGGCGTCCAGCCAGGCGGCTGGATTTTTGTTTCGTTCAATCGATCGCCAACCGCTGGGAAATGCTCCACGGTTGCGGAGCCTTGCGTTCCACCTGATGCGGTCCTAGCTTCGACGTCGGCGCGAGCAATGCGTCAGTCAATGATAGTCGAACTTGGGAGCTTGAAATGGCCTGGAAGACACCGAAGATCGTCGAAGTGCCGGTTGGCATGGAAATCAACATGTACGCCTGTGCGGCGCGCAAGTAGCGCGTAGCGGTCTGCCAAGCCACGAAGAGCAAAATTTGCTTCGGACTGGCTTGGCGGATCCATTCTGCAGACGACCCGCGAGATCGTCCCGGCGACCGGCCTCTCGGCCGATCGGGTATGACGGGCACACCGCCGAACGTTGGTGACGGCCTGAGGACCGTCCAAGGATCAAACGTCCTGCGTGTCGAAGATATACAGATCGACGCCGCCATCGGCGAAGTTGGGCAGATCGCCCGCCGCCGCCTTGCCTTCGGCAGAGCCCATTCCCGCCTGCAGCGCCTGCATCGAATCGAATACCAGGGTGGCAACGAGGTGGATGTTGGTGGCGCCCGTCGGCCCATTCACGGGGCCGCGGCTGATATCGTAGCTCTTCAGGCCGGGAATCTTCTTCGCCAGCGGCACGTGGACGTTCATGTAGTGTTTGTCGAACGCCTCGGCGCTCTTGGGGGTCTTGTAGAGTACGAGAACCTTGGGCATCTGCTTCCTCCGCATTCGCTCTTTTTGAGGTCGATCGACCGAGTCCATTGCAGCCGATCTGCCGGTTCGGATCAAGCGTCAGGGCCGGCTTGGCCCGGGGATGGTCGTTCCAGCCTTGGTTCCGCTGGATAATTTGTTGCGCAAAGAGAAACTGATGCAGCCGGATGTCGTAGTTTCAGGTACGTTGCTTCAGGCTTATCGAAGGACAACGAGCCATGAGCCCCATCGATCTCGTCATCACCGTCTGCGCAGTCCTGTCTCCGGCCACCTGCGAGGAGCAGCATCTCGTTTTCGCAGATGGCGGCGCCTCTCTGCAGCAATGCGCGATGAAGGCGCCGCCCTACATCGCGCAGTGGATCGGCGAGCACCCGAAATGGACGGCAGTGCGGTGGCGCTGCGAATATCCGCACACCAACGACAAGGCCTGAGGCCGGCCTGGCCGTCGGCACGCTGGCTGCCTACTTCGTGCACTCTTTGAGGTCCTTGTCCGCGACCGAGATCACGGCGTCGGCCTTGATGTCGAGGCCGCGTACGACGCACTGCCGCTCGCCGGCATAGCTCACCTTGGCGTCGTAGCGCCCAGGCTCGATGCCGGTGAGCTTCAGCCGTTCGTCGTGATCGAGCTCCTTGTCCTTGTCGCTCAGCGTCTGGTTCGGACCCCAGTTGTTCTGGCCGGCCGGAGAGAGCTGAAAGCCGGTCATCGTTGCGGTGGTCAGATTCCAGAGCCGGATGCCCTTGCTTTGTGCGACGGCTGCGAGCGGCATGGCGAACAGAATGGTTGCCGTCACGGCGAGTCCGCGTTTCATGGCATTTCCCTGGGTTTCCGATGTCCTTTGATTGCCATGACTATGACACGGAAAAATCCAGTCGCGCCAGATCGGCCTTGGTCGCCGCAACGGTGTCGTTGTTGCGCTGCGCGCGCGGCAGGTCGATCGGGACGGCATGCAGCAGACGGGCGGGGCGCGAGGATAGCAGGAAGATCCGGTCGCCGAGCCGCGCCGCGTCGTCCATGCTGTGCGTGACCAGGAGCGTGATCATCGGCCTGTTGGCCACCAGCGTCGCAATCTCCTCGCGCAGCCGCGCGGCGAGCGCGTCGTCGAGCGAAGCCAGCGGCTCATCCAGGATGAGGAAATCCGGCTCGACCGCAAAGGCGCGCGCCAGCGCGACGCGGCGGGCGAGGCCGAGCGACAACTCGCCTGGAAAATGGCTGCGATGTCCCTCGAGCTCGAGCACGCCGAAGATCGCGGCCAGCCTGTCCTCGGCGACACCGGGCGCTGCCAGCCGGACGTTGTCCTCCACCGATCGCCACGGCAGCAGCCGCGGCTCCTGGAACACCATCGCCAGCCGGGCTCCCTCAGGCCGCGATACCTGGCCCTGATAGTCGTTGTCCAGACCGGCGAGGATCCGCAGCATCGTGCTCTTGCCGCACCCGGAGGGGCCGACGACGACGCCGACCTCGCCCCGCTGCAGCGCAAAGGCAATGCCCGCAATCACCTCCTGGCGCTTGCCATTGGCGCTGGTGAAGCTCTTCGACCTGATATCGACCTCAAGCCGCACGGAGCCGCCACCTCGATGCGCGCTGCTCGAACGGCTGGACGATGACGGCCTCGATCACCAGCACCACGGCAGCAAAGCTGAGCGAGTAGGCGAGCAGCAGCGGAATGTCGAACAGCTGGAAGGCGACGCCGATCTCGAAGCCGATGCCGTTGGGCCGTCCGAGCAGTTCGGCCACCAGCACGATCTTCCAGACCAATGAAAGGCCGGAGCGCGCGGCAGCCGCAATATAAGGTGCGAGCTGCGGCAGCAGGACGTGGCGGAGGATGCGTCCGCGCGAAAAGGCAAACACCTTGGCCATCTCGTCGAGCGATGGATCGAGCGCGCGGGCGCCTTCACGCAGGGTGACGACGGCGGTCGGCAGCTTGTTGATCGCGATCGCCGCGATCGCAGCGACCTCAGTGAGACCGGCCCAGATATAGGCGAGCACGATCACCACCAACGCCGGCAGATTGAGCAGCAGGATCAGCCAGGGATCGCCGAGGCGGTTGGCGAGCTGGCTGCGCCCCATCAAAAAGCCGATTGCCGAGCCGAGTGTCATCGACAGAGTGAAGGCGAGGGCGACGCGGGCGAGCGTTGCGCCGAGATGTAGAAATAGCGCGCCGGACCGCGCCTCCGCCACCGCAACCGCAAGCACGGCCGATGGCAATGGCAGCTTGGCGCTGCCGGCGACAGCCGCGGCAATCCACCAGGTGGCGAGCAGAAGCGCAAAGGACAACAGCCGCAGCACTAATCCCTCGCATCCGCCCTGTAGTAGGTGCCGGGACTGAGCTCAGTCGCGGGGCCGACCAGATCGCGACCGCCGATCGAGGCGAGAACGCCGTAGAGAACGCGGGCGTCGGCCTCTTCCTCGGCCACCGGCCGGCGCGGAATACCTTCGCGATAGCGGTCGCGATAGGCGCGCAAGGTGGCGTCGTCCTGTGCGCCGGTCAGCGGGGCGATCGTTTGCCAGTCGGCGTCGGAAGTCGCCAGGATCTCCTTGGCCTTGGCCGTGACGGTTAGGAAGCGTGCGACGAGATCGCGATGCTTGGCGGCCCAGTCCTCGTCGAAGACATAGCCGATCATCGCGGTGCGGCCCTTGGCGCCGAATGGCGGCAGCAGGTCCTCGACCCCGGCAAGCCGGCGGAAGCCCTTGGCCTCCAGGGCCGCGCAGAAATTCCAGAAGTTCAAGCCCGCATCCATCTCGCCGTCGGCCAGCTTGGCGGCCAGCAGCGGCGGTGCCCCATAGGTGATGGTTGCCTGCGATTTCAGATCGACGCCGTCGCGCTTGAGCGTGGCCTGCAGCAGCAGCCAGCTCTTGTCGAGCGGGCCGCCGGCCACCGCGAGCTTGCGTCCCTTCAGATCGGAAAGTGTCTTGATCGGTGAGGTCGCCGGCACCATCACGGCGCCGAGCGCGCTCGAATAGGGATAGAAGGTCAGCTTGGCGCCGAGCGCACGCTCGCGCGACACCCACAGCCAGTCCGATACCATGATGTCGGCATTGCCGGCACGCAACGCGATCTTGCCGGCCTCCGGGCTCGCAAGCTCGACCGCATCGATCGCGATATCCGCCTGTTTGTCCAGCTGGCGGGCGCGGATCACGGCCAGCTCCCAGGCGAAGGTGCCGGTCTTCTGCACTGCAACCTTGACGGTCTCGGCGGCGCAGCATGCCGTGACCGGCAGCAGGGCGCAGGCGACAATCGCCATCAACAAACGACCGATCTGCGTCATGAGCCCGTCTGCATTTCCTCGAGATGTGTTCTTTTCAGCCTCATTCTCTTAGCATAGCTTCGGCTGCGATGCCGCGGAGGACTGTGATGCGTAGTGCTGTTCCGGTAGGACCGATTGTCGCCACCCTCATTGCCATGATCGCGCTGCGCGGGTCGGCTCACGCCGAGGATCTCAACGACTATCCGACCTCTGCGCGGGCCGAATATGTGTTCGGCTGCATGAAGGCCAATGGCGAGACCCGGGAGGCGATCGCGCAGTGCTCCTGCTCGATCGACGTGATCGCCTCGATCCTTCCCTATGAGCGCTACGTCACGGCCGAGACCGTCCTCAGCATGTCCCAGGTGCACAGCACTCTCGGCACCCAGTTCCGCACGTCCGAGCAGGCCGCCACCGCGCTGAACGATCTCCGTCGGGCGCAGGCCGAAGCCGAAGTGAGATGCTTCTGAAGCGCTGCCGCTCTGCCGCATCAAGTTCCTGAGCCGTCGGCCGGCCAGTCGTGCTCGAACACGTGGCCCTGCGTATCCTTCGCTTCCGCACGGAATTGCTTGGCGCCGTTCGACACGTAGGTGAAGCGGATATTGGGATCCTCCGAGATCGAGATGCCGCCTTCGACCGACAGCACCAGGCTGCCGTCCTGCGACAGCGTCAGCCGGTCGATGAAGAAGGCCGGAATGTAGAGCTGCGTCACCTGGTCCATCTGGAGCCCGGAATTGTTGGGATGCCCGACCATGACCTGCGCTTCGCGGATGCCGCTCGTGGCGCCGTCGCTGCTTTGCGTGAACTGCCGGTAGCGCATCTGGCCGATGCGCGCCTTGGCCTCGTCCGGATTCTTCGCCGCAGGGGCCGAGCAGCCTCCGGAAGCCTTGACGAAGGTCTTGACCACATAGAGCTGACCATCCGTCAACTCGGCCACCGCATGCACATCCGTGTAGTTGTTGACGCGGACCCGCGTCGAGATCGCGGTCACATTGGCGTCCGCGCCGAGCGTGAACTTGGCCGCCATCGGTGCGGGATTTTGGTCGATCACCAGCGTGATGGTCTTGATGCGGCGCTCGTCGGCGGGCGACAGTTTGCTGCGCAGGGTGACCGGAACCACCGAGGCATCCTCGGCGCGCGTCGGCATCTCGATCGACAGCACATTGCTGCCGTCCTGCATCGCCTTGTTGTTGAAGATGTCCTGGACTAGTCCCGGCCAGGGATCGTAACCATCAGCGGCCTTCGCAGGTGCGAAGGCAAACGCGAGGCATGCCCCGAGAAGCAGGGTGGACGGCAGGTGGAGCCGGATCATGGCGCAATCCTCCTCGGGCAGTCGGGTGAATTAACGATCATAGCGCGTCGCCGCCCTCATTCCCATTCCATTTCCGAGAATGCCGCAGTCGCGTTGCGGGCATTGTAGTCGTCGAACAGCTCCCATTTGCCGCGCTCCGATCCGGCGGCCCCAGCGGCGTCCGCGATCGGCTTGCCCGCCTTGATCAGCCCGCGAACGTCGTGGGCCAATATGTCGAGGTAGCGACGCTCGTCGCTGAGCGCCAGTGGCCACGGGCTGACAGGGCCATGGCCCGGGACGACGCGCTCGGCCGGGATGGTCGCGAGCGCGGTCATGTCGGAAATCCAGCCACGCAGGCTGCCATCCATCACCGGGATGTGACGCAGGAATACGAGATCGCCGGCGAACAAGGTCCGGCTCCGGTCATCATAGACGGACAGGTCGCAGTCGCTATGCGCGGTGCTCCAGGCCTTGAGCGTGAGGGTACGGCCGCCGAGGTCGAGCATCATCTCGTCGTCCACGAGGATCGACGGGGCGACGAGACGGACCTCGTCGATCAGCTCGGCGCCCATCAGGCGCCGGAACGCCTCGATGTAGTGCGGTCCGCGCAATGCAAGCGCGCGCGGCAGGTTCTTGGCGCCGACGAAGCGCGTGCCGTCGCCCTCGAATGCCGCGTTGCCGAATGCGTGATCCGGATGGGCGTGGGTGTTGATGACGTAGCGCACGGGCTTGGCGGTACGGGCGCGGATCGCAGCCAGCAGCGCGCGGCCTTCGCGGACGCTGCCGCCGGTGTCGATCACGGCGACCGCGTCGTTGCCGACGATGAAACCGACATTGGCGATGGCGCCCTCGTTCGCCGCGTTCATCAGCGCGGTCTGGCCGATGTGAACGAACACGCCGGGCGCGATCTCGCTGACCTCGAGTTCCGGCGGCATGGCAAGAGCGGCGCTGCCGAGCGCCAGCGCCCCCCAGGCGGTGATCGCGATGATCAGTCGTTTCACCATCGGCTTGCCTTGCTCGCGTGAGAGGTGTGCGTCAGACGATGGACGTTGCGGTGCAGCAATGGGTCAACTCTTCGCGATGACGGCGGCTGTTGCACCGGAGCGGCCGGCGGCCTAGCATTTTCAAAAATACCGCGATGCGTTCGATAGGGATGGAAATACGGATGACGAAGCGTCACAAACTTGCCTGCTCGCTGGCCGTTGCCGCGGGGCTCACTCTGCTCGGACCGGCCGCCGCTTTCGCGCAGAGCAATGATGGCCTGGACCTGTCGATCGAGCTGGTCGATCCCAAGGTGCTCAGGGTCTGCGCCGATCCGCGCAACCTGCCGTTCTCGAACGAGAAGGGCGACGGCTTCGAGAACAAGCTGGCCGAGTTCTTTGCCGCCAAGCTGCAGAAGAAGGTGGACTACACGTTCTTCCCGCAGGCCACCGGATTCGTGCGCATGACGCTGGGCTCGCACCGCTGCGACGTGATCATGGGCTTTCCCCAAGGGGACGACCTGGTGCAGAGCACCAGTCCCTACTACCGGACGGCCTACGCGATCGTGACCAAGCCGGGCTCCGATCTCGCCGACGTGACGACGCTGGAGGACGCCAAGCTCAAGGGCAAGCATATCGGCATCGTGGCGGGCACGCCGCCGGCGACCAACATGGCGCTGGCCGGGCTGATGCCGACCGCAAAGCCCTACCCGCTGATGATCGACACCCGCGTCGATTCGTCGGCGGAGGCGATGATCAACGATCTGAAGTCCGGCGATATCGATGCCGGCGTGCTGTGGGGCCCGATGGCCGGGTACTACGCCAAGCAGGCGAGCCCGCAGCTGCACGTGACGCCGCTGGTGAAAGAGACCAGCGGGCCGAAGCTGATCTATCGCATCGCCATGGGCGTCCGTGGCGCGGACCAGAACTGGCGCCGTCAGCTCAACAGGCTGATCCAGGAGAACCAGGGTGAGATCAACAAGATCCTGCTGGACTTCGGGGTGCCGCTGCTGGACGAGAGCAATCATCTGATCACCGCCGAGGCTGCGGCGAAGACATCGCCATGATCGTTCGGCTCGCCGCGGCGGCGTTGGCAGGCGTGCTGCTGATCGCCGCGGCGGTGCGAGCCGATGATCTCGTGCCGGAGCCGGACAGCTACCGGACCGAGAACTACCGCGCGCCGGTGCCGACGACCCTGGCCGGTGCGCGCGTGCTGTCGACGCGGGAGACCGAGGCGATCTGGCGCGCAAAATCGGCCGCCTTCGTCGATGTTCTGCCGCGCCCGCCCAAGCCGAAGAATCTGCCGGCAGGGACGGTGTGGCGCGAGCAGCCGCGCCTGGACATTCCCGGCAGCATGTGGCTGCCCGATACCGGCTATGGTGTGCTGGCGCCCCAGACTGAGGACTATCTGAAGCGCGGGCTGGCGCACGCGTCGGGCGGCGACCTCGGTCGTCTGCTCGTGTTCTACTGCCTCGAAGACTGCTGGATGTCGTGGAATGCCGCCAGGCGCGCGCTGACCTATGGCTATCGCAACGTCGCCTGGTATCCCGACGGGACCGACGGCTGGAGCCGCTCCGACCTGCCGCTGCAGCAGACGCAGCCTGAGCCGCGGCCTGAGGAGTGAGCGGGGAGGGCGGCGAGAGCGCATCAAAACGCCTACTCCATGTCCTGCTGGATCTCCCGGGCCAGCGCGAACAGGCGCTGGTCGATTGCGGTCGGCACCTCGCAGACGAACTTCATCACGCGACGCCGATCCTCGAAGATGCGCGTCTCCCAGTTCAACTGGTTGGTCATTTCCTCGACCTTGGCCTGATCCGGCGCGGCGCTGCTCTGCATCTCCTGCAGCTTGATCGTGTCGCCGCGCACTTTGTCGACGGCCTCGCGCTGCTTGCGCATGACGCGCTCGAGGCCGTTCATGACCGATGTCCGCTGCGCGTTCAGCGTGTCGAACAGCCCGACGAACAGCAGCTTGCCCTTGCGTGTCTTCTCCTCGGACGTTCCGGTCAGGAAATCGGCCACGTCCTTCTGCGCCTGCTCCAGCGGGATACGGCGCGCGGCAAGCTTGGCGACGAGCTCGGCCACCTTCGCATCGTCCTTCCAGCTCGCGCCGATATCGTCGATCGGCGGGCCGGACCACACCGCCGCGATGGAGATTTCCGGCACCTTGGCCTGCGGGCAGGGCCAATCCGGATAGCGCGGATCGGCGGCTTGCGCAGCACTGGCCGACGCAGCGATGGCGACGGCCGCCAGTATCGTTCTCGACCTCATGCCTCGCCTCCGGGACCACGCCTGACAAAACCCCGCGACGGATCATAGGCCAGGATCGCGCCGATCATGAATACGGCGGTGCAGCCGCCGACCACCGCGAGCGAAACCCAGTTCAGCTTGCCGTACAGCGCAAAGCGGATGAGCTCGACCGCGTGGGTGAAGGGGTTGGCTTCGCAGAGATAAGCCAGCCAGGGACTGCCTTCCTCGACCCGCCAGAGCGGGTAGAGCGCCGATGAGGCGAAGAACATCGGGAAGATTACGAAGTTCATGACGCCGGCGAAATTCTCGAGCTGCTTGATGCCGGAGGAAATCAGCATGCCCAGCGCGCCGAGCATCAGGCCGGACAGGATCAGCGCCGGCAGCACCGTCAGATAGCCCATCGGCGGCGGGGTGATGTCCCAGAACCAGGCGATGGCGAGAAACGCATAGACCTGCAGCACCGAGACGGCGGTGCCGGCGAGCAGCTTGCAGAACAGGAGATAGCCGCGCGGCAGCGGGCTCACCAGCAAGGTGCGCATGTTGCCCATCTCGCGGTCATAGACCATCGACAGCGACGACTGCATGCCGTTGAACAACTGGATCATCGCCATCAGGCCGGGTGCGATATAGACCTCATAAAGGATGTAGGTCTCGTACGGCGGAATGATCGAGATGCCCAGCACCTGGCGGAAGCCGGCGGCGAAGATGAACAGCCAGACCAGCGGCCGCACCAGCGCCGAGACGAAGCGCTCGCGCTGATGCAGGAAGCGCAGGCCCTCGCGCCAGACGATGCCGGTGAGGCAAGTGATGTATTCGCCGGCCGAGAAGCCGCTGCGTGTGGGTGGGGGGGCGTGCACGGTGGTGACGGTCATGGCTCGGAGCTCCGCGCCGGACTGGCCTGGGTCGTCAGCCGCGCGAACGCCGCGTTGACGTCGGTCGCACCGGCCTCGGCAATGACCTGCGGCACGGGCCCGCGCGCCAGCACGCGGCCTTGATGCAGCACGACGAGATCGTCGGTCGCGGCGATCTCATCGAACAGATGCGTCGCCCAGAGCACGCCGATGCCTTGCTCGGCGACGAGCTGACGGACGTGACCGACGATGTCGGCGCGGGCCTTGACGTCGAGGCCGACGGTGGCCTCGTCGAGCAGCAAGAGGCGCGGCCGGTGCAGCAGGGCGCGAGCAATCTCCAGCCGGCGCATCTGGCCGCCGGAGAGGTCGCGCACCTTGCTGCCGGCGCGGTCGGCGAGGCCGATGCGCGCCAGCAGCTCCTCGCTGCGCGCGCGGGCCTCGCGGCGCGAGATGCCGTGCAGCGCGGCGTGGTAAAGCAGGTTCTGGGTCAGCGACAGATCGAGATCGAGCGTGCGCGGCTGGAACACGACGCCGAGCAGCCGCAGCGCCTCGCCCGGCGTCCGGCCGATGTCATGGCCGAAAATGCCGATCTGGCCGGTCTGCACCGCGAACAGCCGCGTGATGAGCGAGAACAGCGTGCTCTTGCCGGCGCCGTTGAGGCCGAGCAGGGCGGTGAAGCTCGCAGGCTGGACGGCGAAGCTGACGTCGTTCAGCGCCTTGCGTGCACCGTAGGAATGGCTGACGCCGGCGATCGACAGCGCCGGGACCTGCTCGGGCGCCGTCTGCGATGCAGAGCCTGTCGAGTCGAGAGCGGGGGCGTTTTGCGTCGTCATGGCTGTGCAATCGTGATGCCCCAGGGCAGCTCGCCGACCTGGATGGTCTTGATCACCTTCTGCGCGGCGACGTCGATCACCGAGACGTCGTTGGAGACGCCGTTGGTGACGAGCAGATATTTCTCGTCCGGCGTGAACTCCATGTGCCAGACGCGCTGGCCGACCAGGAGATACTTCTTCACCTCGTGGGTGGCGCCGTCGACGACGGCGATACGGTTGGCCGGGCCGAGCGCGACGAAGCCGGTCTTGCCGTCCTTGGTGAGCCCGATGCCGACCGGCTGGATCGCCTCGCTGCGCAGGCCGGGGACGGCGAACTTGATCTTGCCGGTGACCTCACGCTTGGCCGGATCGATGATCGAGACGGTGCCGCCGATTTCGGCGGACACCCACAGCTCCGAGCCGTCGCTCTTGAACTCGGCATAGCGCGGCCGCGCATCGACCAGCACGTTGGCGACGATCTTGCGGGTCGCCGTGTCGATGAAATGCGCCATGTTGGTGGTTTCAGAGGTGCAGATCAGGATCTTGCCGTCCGGGCTGAGCATCATGCCCTCCGGCTCGACGCCGACCTGGACGTCGCCGATGCGGACGCGCTTCTCGAGGTCGAGCACCGTGACGGTGTTGTCGTTCTCGTTGGCGACATAGAGCGTCTTGCCGGCGGCGTCCTGCGCGAACAGCTCGGGATCGGGGCCGGAGGGCAGGGTATCCACCACCTCCATCTTCTTGGCATCGATCACCTGAATGGTGTCGTCATCGCCGACCGCGACCATCACGAACTTGCCGTCGCGCGTGAACGCGATGCCGCGCGGCCGCTGGCCGACCTTGATGGTCTTGGTGACCGTCCAGGTGTCGGTGTCCATGACGGAGACGGTGTTGCCTTTTTCGTTGGAGACGAAGGCGACGTAGGCGAAGGCGGGGGCTGCATGGGCCATGACGAGTGCGGCGATGAGCAAGCTGACTGCTGTGCCGAAGCGCTTGCAAAGCTGCGATCGCCCTTCGGGACGCGCGTGTGCGGAAGGCTCCACACCAGCACGCATGTCGGCCCGGCATGTCGGACTAGGCATTCTCATCAGCATGGTTCGATCCGACATCATTGCAGCTTGCACTTGGTTTCGGGGCGGTCGATACCGAGGGTGTCGAGTTCGGAGACCTGGTGCAGGAAGCCCTCCTGCGGGGAGACCGAGACGATCATGCGGCCGTCGGCTAAGAGGATCGGCTGGCGGAGCTGCAGGTTCCAGTCGCGCAGCGAGAGGCGGGTGCCCTTGAAGGCGGCGATCGTGAAGTTCTGGCTCTTGAGGTAGTCGGTCATCGTCTTGGCGTCGCCGGAGTTGGTGCGCGAGGCGACCTCGCCGACCATGCGCACGGCCATCCAGGCCTGCATGTCCAAGGCGTCCATGCGGCGCGACGCGAGCTTCATGAAGCGGTTCTGCAGCTGGGTGGCGCCCCATTGGTCCTGTGAAGGATCCCAACTGGTCGGACGCAGGCCAGCGGAGCCGGCGACGGGCCTCGCATCCCAGGTGCGATAGGGCAAATAGGAGGCGAACACCTCGCTCTCGTCGGCCGCGACCAGCACGTCATAGGCGGGCGCCTTCTGCGTGAACACCGGCATCTGGCGCTGGATCAAGGTGACGCCAGAGTCGGTGCGCCGTGCGCCGCCGGTGTCCTCGAAGGTGCGCTCCTCCACGATCTTGGCGCCGAAGCGGGTGGCGGCGCGGCGCAGCGCGTCAGCGAACAGTCTGTCGTTGTCGTGCGAGCCGGTGACGAGCAGCCAGCGCTTCCACTGCTTCCAGACCAGATATTGCGCCAGGCCGTCGGCCAGCATCGAGCGCGTCGGTGCGACATGGATGACGTTGGCGCGGCAGTCCTGCTCACGCAGGCGGTCGTCGGTGGCGCCGACATTGAGCAGGGTGACGCCGCGGCCCCGCAACGCATCTGCGACCTTCAGCAGCGCATCTGCCGGCAGGTCCACGAGGACGAATCCCGTCTTGCCGGCGAGCTCATTGGCGGCCTGCGCGGCGTCCTCGTCATCCTTGACGCGGCGGTCGATCAAAGTGAAGCGCTGGTTGAGGAACTTGCCGGTGGTGTTGTTGTCCTCGATCGCGAGCTTCGCGCCGGCCACGCCATCATCGGCCGCAGGCTGGTCGAGCGGCGACAAGGTCTGCGGCACGCTGGCGCGGCCGAGATAGCCGATCGCGATGTCGACCGGATCCGCCGCGCTGGCGGCAGTTGCGGCGGCGATGAGGCCGATCGCGCCCATCAGAGATCGGGCCAGAACTCCCAGGACCACATGTCCTCCCATTGTTCCCTCGTCCTTGTCCGGCGAGGTTTCGTCTTGCAAGATGAACGAATTGGCCTAGCTTTCAACCCCACTTTTGGCCGCTGTCGCGTCATTTCGGATCACGACCTTGAAACCTGCCGTTCTCCCCGCGTTCCTGATCCTGATGTCTGCGACATCAGTGCATGCCGAGCCGACCAACGTGGCGGTGTTCGACTTCGAGCTGATCGACACCAGCCTGCAGGGCGAGGTGCAGGGCCCGCGCCAGGACGAGCAGAACAGGCTGGCGCATGCGGCCGAGCAACTGCGCGCGGCGCTACATGACTCCGGACGTTTTCGCGTGCTCGACATCGCTCCCGTTAACGATGCGGCGCACCACAGCAATCTGCAGGCTTGCGGCGGCTGCGACGTCAAGCTCGCGGGCGACATCGGCGCCGATCTCGCCATCACCGGGACGGTGCAGAAGGTCTCCAATCTCATCCTCAACATGAACATCTATCTGCGCGACGTTCACACCGGCAAGCCGGTCGCGGCGATGACTGCGGATATGCGCGGCAACACCGACGAATCCTGGACGCGCACCATGGCTTGGCTCGTCCGCAACCGCCTGCTGGCGCCGAACTACGGCGCGCCGCAGGCGCAGTAGCCGACGAGATATGACGGTGCATTCTCGCGGCGGATGACGCCCGAGCTTTGCGTGTCGGTCGCCCCTTGGAAAACAAGAGGCGCAGGGAAGGCCGGGAGCCTGCCGCCCCCATGGCCCGCCTGCAGAAAGAAATGCAGGCGGCAGGTACCACAGGTTCGGCTGGGACATCCCGGCCCTCCCTGCGCGGATGGTCTTAACGGTTGCTTCGCGTTCTCCCCGGTGCGCCGGGCTTTCTGGTCACCGTGCGCGACGACGCGCTGTGAGCACGCCGCCGCGGAGGCATCGGCATCGGGATGCCAGGACCACGCGACTTGGCCGTACGCCGTGACGCGTTCGTCCGCACGCTCTCACGGGGCATGTGATGCCCTGAGCATGCTGCGCGCCGCCGGCGTCCACCGCATCCCACCTCCACGTTCGTGACGACCGCGATACGCCCTCTCGACGAGGCGGGATGGGGCTAAACAATCACGATTTCCGTAAAAACGAAAGTGAAATTTTTGTCGCCGCCGGGCTGGACACTGGGATCGCCTTGTGGCGCCGAGCGAAATCCCCCTCGTCGCGCACGTGTAATCCGGGCGCCGGGGAGACAAAATCGCCTCGACGGGCGCGTCATCGCACCCGTCGGGCAAATCACGTCCGCGGCTGATATCAGCGGCCGAGCCGCGCCGCGTGCCAGCGCAGGTGATCGGCCATGTAGGTCGAGATGAAGTAGTAGCTGTGGTCGTAGCCTTCCTGCTTGCGCAGCAAGAGCGGGATGTTCGCTTTCTCGCACGCCGCCTTGAGCAGCTCGGGGCGCAGCTGCTGCGTCAGGAACTGATCGGCGGTGCCGACATCGACCAGCAGGTCGGAGACGCGCGCGCCATCCTCGATCAGCGCCACCGCATCGTGCTTGCGCCACGCCGCCTTGTCGGCGCCGAGATAGCCGCCCAGGGCCTTCTCGCCCCACGGCACCTGCGAGGGCGCGACGATCGGCGAGAACGCGCTGGCCGCGCGGTAGCGGTCCGGGTTGCGCAGCGCCACGGTGAGCGCGCCATGGCCGCCCATCGAGTGGCCCATCACCGACTGCCGGCGCGGGTCGACCGGGAAGTTCGCCGCGACCACGCTCGGCAGCTCCTCGGTGACGTAGCTCCACATCCGGTAGTTCTTCGCGAACGGCTCCTGCGTCGCGTCGACATAGAAGCCGGCGCCGAGGCCGAAATCATAGGCATTGTTGGGATCGCCGGGCACGCCGTCGCCGCGCGGCGAAGTGTCGGGCGCCACGAAAACCAGGCCGAGCTCGGCGCAGGCGGCACGAAACTCGCCCTTCTCGGTGACGTTGGCGTGGGTGCAGGTCAGGCCGGAGAGATACCAGACGACCGGCAGCTTCGCGCCGTCGGCGTGCGGCGGCACGAACACCGAGAACGTCATCTCGGTCTTGGTCTCCTGGCTGGCGTGGCGGTAGACGCCCTGGACGCCGCCATGGGACTTGTTCTGGGAGACGGTCGTGAGGGTCATGGAATCACCTGTTCGGCAATGATGTCGGGCCGCTGGCGCGCGTGCCGCCAACGCGTGTCAAGCTGCGTCGTTCAATCGGGGCGAGTCAAGCGACGCCGTTCTCGATCGCCAAACGCACCAACTCGCCGGATGTTCGCACGCCGAGCTTCTGGCGGATGATCGAGGAGGTGTTGGCGACGGTCTTGTAGGACGAGTGGATCAGCCAGGCAATCTCCGACAGGCTCTTGCCGGCGCTGAGCAGGCGAAGGATCTCGAGCTCGCGCGAGGTCAGTTTCGCCAGCGGGCTCTGCGCGACCGCGGCGCCCGCGAAGGCGATGCTGCGGGCGATCGCCGGCGGCAGATAGCTGCCGCCGCGCGCGACCTCGCGGATCGCCTCGGCGAGATCGTTCGGGTCGCCGCTCTTGGAGACGTAGCCCTTGGCGCCGATGTCGATGGCGCGCGCCGCGAACACCGGATCGTCGTTCATGCTGAACATGATCAGCCGGGCGTTGGCATCGTGGGCGAGGATGCGCCGCGCCAGCTCGAAGCCGGAGACGGTCGGCAGGTTGATGTCGACGACGCAGACGTCCGGCCGGCGCGCGATGAAGCTGGCTTCGCCGCTCTCGGCATCGGCGGCCTCGAGCAGTTCGAGGTCCGGATCGGTCGAGAGCAGGGCCCGGCAGCCCGATGCCACAATGGGATGGTCATCGACGATCAGTACGCGCATGGCCTTGGGGTCCCGGACTTCCAACTCGCGTCATTGTTGCGATGCATCATGGATGCATGCTGCGCGGTCTGGCATCATGTTGCAATTAGATCGCCGGCGGATTTGTCTGTCAATGTGAGGACGCGTGAAACCCGGTGGCTTTGAGGCGGAGAGAATGTGGCAGAATTGGTCGTTGCGGACCCGCATCAACGTGCTGCTGGCGCTGCTGCTGACGCTGGGCCTCGCCATCAACATCGGCCGTCTCGTGCTGGAGGCGGCGCCGCGCGTGCTGGCCGAGGACCAGAGCGTCATCCGCCTGACACGGGCCTTCGTCGAGACCATCATGGACGAGGTCAATGACGCGCCCGATCCGGACGCGCGCCTCGATCGGATCGTCGGCGATCTCCGACAGCTTCGTCACGTCAGCGTGAGACGGCAGGGAATGCCGGCGCAGACTCCGCCCTCTCCGGGCGTCGGCCGCGCGGCGCCGGCGTGGTTCATCGCACTGGTGCATCCCGACAAGACCTCGGTCAGCATGCCGGTCATCGTCGCCGGCCGGAGCGACACGCTGGTGATCACGTCGCATCCCGACGACGAGATCGCGGAGATCTGGGACGGCATCGTCACACAGCTCGTCGTCGGCTCGCTGGTCGGGCTGGCGTTGTTCGCGATCACCATGCTCGTGGTCGGCCGCGCGCTGGCGCCGCTGGCGGATCTATCGGAAGCGATGAGCCGGATCGAGGCCGGCGCCTATGATACCCGCGTCAGGCCGGGCGGCGCGCCCGAGCTCGCGGCGCTCTGCGCCAAGCTCAACCATCTCGCTGGCGCGCTCGGCGAGGCGGTGGAGGAGAAGCGCCGTCTGGCCGAGCGCACGGTGTCGTTGCAGGACCACGAGCGCAAGGAGATCGCGCGCGAGCTGCATGACGAGTTCGGGCCGCATCTGTTCGCGCTGCGCGCCCATGCCAGTGCGCTGATGCGGCTGCCGGAGGCTGCGACGCTCGACGTCGCGGCGATGCGCCGGCACGGCCAGGCGATCCTCGACCAGGTCAACGCCGTGCAGCAGTTCAACCGCCGCATCCTCGAGCGGCTGCGACCCGTGGGTCTCGCCGAGCTGGGCTTGCGCGAGGCGCTCGGCGCATTGGTGCGGCTGTGGCAGGAGTCAAGGCCGGAGGTCGTGATCGAGACCAGGTTCACCGACATGGTCGTCCGCAGCAATGAGACGGCGGAGCTGACGATCTACCGGGTGGTGCAGGAAGCGCTGACCAACGTGTTCCGCCACGCCGAGGCCACCGCGGTCGACGTCACCATCGAGCCGCTGCAGCAGACGACGGCCGGCCACCGCCGCAGCTACACGCGGGTGCGCGTCCGCGACGACGGCCGCGGATTCAGCCCGGAGCACAAGCTCGGCTTCGGCCTCACCGGCATGCGCGAGCGGCTGCTGGCGCTCGGCGGCACGCTGACGGTGGCCTCCACCGGCACGGGCGTCACGATCGAGGCCATGGTGCCGGCCGACGCGGCTTAGGCCGGAACGAGACGACGGCCCGTCCTCACCGTTGACAGTGCCACACCGGAACTGTCGTCGCCTGCGGCGCATCATCGTCAGCACGGCCTTGCCGTGGAACATCGCCCCACGTTCTCCATTGCCCAAGCAGGACGTGCGCCGGATGCACGTCTTCGCCTTCCTCGCGTCCGAGGAGAACAGAGCTTGCTGCAATCAGGGACGAGCCATGGGACAAATCGACGAACTGGGCCTCGAGGACCGCATCCGCAAGCGCGCTCACGCGCTGTGGGAGCAGGCCGGGCAGCCGCAGGGCCGGGAGGATGAGTTCTGGCACCAGGCCGAGCACGAGATCCGCGAGATCGAGCAGTTGCACGACGAAGCGACGGCGCCGCCGCCGCCGATGCTGCCGGGTTGAACGCCGTACGTAGCGCGGGGGTCCGGCTA
Organism: Bradyrhizobium sp. SZCCHNPS1003; assembly: GCF_032381555.1. Lineage (NCBI taxonomy): Bacteria > Pseudomonadati > Pseudomonadota > Alphaproteobacteria > Hyphomicrobiales > Nitrobacteraceae > Bradyrhizobium > Bradyrhizobium sp. SZCCHNPS1003. The sequence continues at coordinate 6,124 of NZ_JAUHIU010000001.1, read as the reverse complement.
GCGATCCTCAAACGATCAAAGGACGAACTGATGAGCAAGGAAACACCGAAGGACGATCCGCGTCAGCGGACCGATGAAGGATCGATCAAGCAGACCGACAAGCCATGGACAGGAAACCCGGAGAAGGAGCAGCGCTCCGATTCCAAGAAGGATCTGGAGAAGTGGGCTGAGACCAAGACCCACTAACGACTAAAGCAAGACCCATTGGCACGCGCTGCGTCGCGCGTGCCGATGGTTCTCCCGTCGATAGTTCGCCAGACGAATCCGGTTTGCCCGGCACCCCGCGCGGACCGAGCTGAGGCCTCCGAGCTCGGCAGCAGGAACGCTGATGCCGTTCTGCGATTGACGTTGCAGCATTCGTCAGGAGAGCCGCGATGTCCGATCACTATCCGAAGCCGCCGTTTCCGCCGCAGTCGCAACCGATGCCGGGCACCACAGCCCGGATGGAGCCGCGGCCCGACCATGGCGAGACCAGCTACAAGGGATCAGGCAAGCTCGCGGGCATGAAGGCCGTCATTACCGGCGGCAACAGCGGCATCGGCCGGGCGGTGGCGATCGCGTATGCGCGCGAAGGCGCCGATCTGGTCATTGCCTATCTCAGCGAGCATGATGACGCCGGCGAGGTGAAGACGCTGATCGAAAAGGAGGGACGGAAGGTCATTCTGATGCCCGGCGACATCCAGGACGCCAGGCATTGCCGCGCCATCATCCAGCGCGCCGTCGACGAACTGGGCGGCCTCGACATTCTCGTCAACAACGCCGCGCATCAGGCATCCTTCAGCGACATCGGCGACATCTCCGATGAGGAGTGGGAGCTGACCTTCCGCACCAACATCCATGCGATGTTCTACCTGGCCAAGGCGGCGGTGCCGCACATGAAGCCGGGCAGCGCGATCGTCAACACCGCGTCGATCAATGCCGACATGCCCAACCCCGGTCTGCTGGCCTATGCTGTCACCAAAGGCGCCATTCAGAACTTCACCGGCGGACTTGCGCAGTTGCTGGCCGAGAAGGGCATCCGGGTCAACGCCGTGGCCCCCGGTCCGATCTGGACGCCGCTGATCCCTTCGGCCATGCCGGAGGAGAAGGTGAAGAGCTTTGGCCAGCAGGTGCCGATGAAGCGTGCCGGTCAGCCGGCCGAGTTGGCGACCGCCTATGTGATGCTCGCTGATCCCCTGTCGAGCTACACGTCGGGGACGACGGTTGCCGTCACCGGCGGCAAGCCGTTCATCTGAGACCGGTGCACATCGTCTGCTGTCGCATTTGTCCGACATCCGACAAGTGCGTGACGTCGGCACGTCATAAGCCGTGCGGTGCTACGCGGCGGGCATCATCGCGCACGGCGCAGGCTCGGCCTGCACCGGCCACACCGCCGCAGCGGCCCTATCACCCTGCCGCTCGTCGAGAATCCGCTTCACCGAGCGTGAGCAGAGGCCGCATTGGACCGTGCAGCCGAGACAATCATACACTTGCGCCGGCGAGCCGAAGGTGATGTCGGCCGCCGTGACGATGTTGCGAATGGCCGTGTCGCTGATGACGTTGCAGGAACAGATGATCATGGCTGTTGCTCGCTCCTGCAAACGATAAGCAACCGGGATGCCAAGGCCGGCGCGCCGGATACGGGCTAATCAGAATCGTTCGAAACGATCTGATCGGCGGGCACGCTCGCGCTCGTCCTGATGCAGTTTGCGGCGTGCAGCCGTATTGCGGCCAGCGTCGCCTGGGCGAGCGCCTGTCCCTGCGCATCGATCCCGGTCCACTGCGCATGGCGGCCGCGTGGATCGATCTCGGCGAGCGCGATGCCGGCCGACACGTCGCTGCCGTCGCGGACGATGCCGCGCAGGATGCCGTCATAAGGGGCCGTGACCGGTGCGCCGGAGAGATGGCCGATCACGAAGCCCTTGTAGATGCGCGTGCCGATCTCGATCGGGGTATGCCATCGGCCCTCATGCGGCGAACGCACCAGGCGCTCGACGCCGACGAGCGCGCCGACATCATCCGTTGCCAGCGTCCAGCCCTCGCGCACGATCTGGCCGAGCCGGTCCGGCCGGGTCTCGATCGCGATATCGCAATTGGCTGATGGTGAGAAGCCCGGACCGATGCCGATCGAGAGCCGCGTCATGCCGCGCAAATTCGGGGTCACCTCGCGCCGCTGCATCCGCGCGTCGATCAGGACGTCGATGGTACGGACCGGCAGGAGATCGAGCAACCCGAGCGGGGTGACCAGGACGTGCCGGGGATCGCCGAGCGCCTTGAACACCTCCATCGTGCTCTCGATGCGCTCGCCGGTCACGTTCTCGATGCGGACGGTGTCACCGAACAGCGCGTCGTGAAACGCCATCTTGCGGCGCATGACCGGCGGATTGGGATCATGCGACAGCACCACGCAGAAGCCCGCACGATGCAGATGCACGCCGATCGCGGACGCGACGTCGTTGGTCCCGAGGACCACGGCGAAGCGCACTGCATTCGTCCCCATGTCCCGGTTCATACGGCGTTGGCGTCTCGTGGCTGTCGTCGTGCGGCTGGCAAGCCGTCTTCCAGTTCGAATGATCAAATCCGTCGAGCAAGAGTTGGACCATCAGCCATCGTTTTGAAAACGATCGCTCTTTGAAGGTCTTGCAAAGGACGCAGCACAAAGCCGACGCTGGATGTGTCCAGAACGCGCCAATCTGTCGCGAACCCGACAGAAAAGGGCTGCTTTGCCCGCCGTTTTCGCTGGCCCGGAATCTGCACAACCGGCGCATGGCAATACCGCTGATATTTCCGATCGTCGCGGAGCCTGCGCCCAGACCACGTCTGAGGCAAAGGCAGCAGCCGAAGCTTGGCAGCCGGCGTCCTGGTGGCGTTGCGGCGCAGGATCAGGACGGATGAGGTGAGTCTCGATCTCGACCAGGACGTCCGCGAGCCCGCCATGGCGGCGGCCGAGACCATCGCGGCGTGCCCGTTCCATCGAGACATGGCGGCCGCCGAGCGGCCCGCGCGCACTGAGCAGAAAACGCTCGTGCTGACCGGCGGCTCGCGCGGCATCGGTCATGCGACCGCAAAGCTGTTCTCCGACGCCGGCTGGCGCATCATCACCTGCTCGCGCCAGCCGTTCGACGGTGCTCGCTGTCCGTGGGACGCCGGTCCCGACAACCACGTCCAGGTCGATCTCAGCGATCGCAAGGCGATCCCGCGCGCGATTGCCGACATCAAGCAGCGGCTCGACGGCGCGCCGCTGCATGCCTTGATCAACAATGCCGCGATCTCTCCGAAGGCCGGCGACGGCGGCCGGCTGGATTCTCTGTCGACTTCGGTCGAGACCTGGATGACCGTCTTTCACGTCAACTTTCTCGGACCGATCCTGCTCGCGCGCGGGCTGTTCGAGGAGCTGAAGCGCGGGCAGGGCGCGGTCGTCAACGTGACGTCGATCGTCGGCACCCGCGTCCATCCGTTTGCGGGCACCGCCTATGCGACCTCGAAGGCGGCGCTCGCCTGCCTGACCCGCGAGATGGCGCACGACTTCGCGCCGCATGGCATCCGCGTCAACGCCATCGCGCCCGGCGAGATCAAGACCGAGATGGTGTCCCCGGAGACCGAGGCGCGGTTCTCGCCGCTGATCCCGATGCGCCGGATCGGCGCTCCGGAGGAGGTCGCCAAGGTGCTGTTCTTCCTGTGCTCGGATGCGGCGAGCTACGTGACCGGCGAGGAGATCCAGATCAACGGGGGGCAGCACCTCTAGGTTGATCACAGCCGCGCGCGGCCGACACGCGGATGTGAACACGTCATACCCATGGCTTGCAGCCGAAGGCGACGAGCGGCGGGCCGACGGTGGAAAGTTGGTGTTCAGTGTTGTCCGTTGCGATCCGATCGCAAACAGGCAGACGAATGCGCGGATATTAGGTGTCGAGAAGACAACGCGAAATCGGCAGGCGCACCGTTTTTGCCGCCCGCGCGGACGTGCAATGCACGCATCGTGACGGGTGCAAACTCATTTGTTAACATCATGAAAGCCTGCAGCTTTTCTGTTCTGTCCGTTGCACACTACTTCTGCGGCAATGCAGCAAAGTTAGGCACGACAATCATCTGCAGTTGGGGGAGGATGTTAGAACATCTACAATCACGGGCGGCTTCACCGAGGCGTTCGTGACGATCAGAGAAGCGGCCATGGTCCAAACGGAAACACGTCAGGTCGAAGCTCAGGACGTCAGGTCCAACGCCGCTCCGATCCCGCTCAGCGAGATCGCCCTGACGGGCATTTTCGAAATCTCGAAGATCCTGGCGGCGCCGACGCGGTTGGAGATCACCCTCGCCAATGTCGTCAACCTGCTGCAGTCCTTCATGCAGATGCGCCACGGCGTGGTGTCGCTGCTCGCCGATGACGGCATTCCCGATCTTGCGGTGGGGGCCGGGTGGAGCGAAGGCAGCGATCAGCGCTATCGCGAACGGCTGCCGCAGAAGGCGATCGACCAGATCGTCGCCACCGCCGTGCCGCTGATCGCGGAGAACGTCGCCGATCATCCGGCCTTCAGCGCCGTCGACGCGGTGACGCTCGGCGTCGGTGCCGACACCCGCGTGTCCTTCCTTGGCGTTCCCATCCGCATCGACCAGCGCGTCGTCGGCACGCTGACGATCGACCGTGTCTGGGACGGCCGCGCCGTGTTCCGGCTCGATTCCGACGTTCGCTTCCTGACCATGGTCGCCAACCTGATCGGCCAGACCATCAAGCTTCATCGGGTCGTCGCGCGTGACCGCGAGCGGCTGATGGCGGAAAGCCACCGGCTGCAGAAGGAGCTGTCGGAGCTGAAGCCGGCGCCGAAGGATCGCAAGAAGGTGCTGGTCGACGGCATCGTCGGCGACAGCCCGGCGCTGCGCGCATTGTTGGAGAAGATCAACGTCGTCGCCAAGTCGAATGCGCCGGTGCTGCTGCGCGGAGAATCGGGCACTGGCAAGGAGCTTGTGGCGAAGGCGATCCATGAACTGTCCAATCGCGCCAAGCGGCCGTTCATCAAGATCAACTGCGCCGCATTGCCAGAGACGGTGCTCGAGTCGGAGCTGTTCGGCCATGAGAAGGGCGCCTTCACCGGCGCGATCAACGCGCGCAAGGGCCGCTTCGAACTGGCCGACAAGGGCACCTTGTTCCTCGACGAGATCGGCGAGATCTCGCCGGCGTTCCAGGCCAAGCTCCTGCGCGTGTTGCAGGAGCAGGAGTTCGAGCGCGTCGGCGGCAATCAGACCATCAAGGTCGATGTCCGCATCGTCACCGCCACCAACCGCAACCTCGAGGAGGCGGTGTCGCGCAACGAGTTCCGCGCCGACCTCTACTACCGGATCAGCGTGGTGCCGATCAAATTGCCGCCGTTGCGCGAGCGTCGCAGCGACATTCCGCAGCTGGCGCGCGAGTTCCTGCGCCGCTTCAATTGCGAGAACGAGCGCGACCTGACGTTCGACGTCAGCGCGATCGAGGTGCTGATGCATTGCGGCTTCCCCGGCAATGTGCGCGAGCTGGAGAACTGCGTGCAACGGACCGCGACCATGGCAACGGGCTCGGCGATCAGCATGGACGACTTCGCCTGCAGCCGCAACGAGTGCATGTCGGCGATCCTGTGGAAGGGCAACACGGTAACCCCGCCGCCGCCGCGCGGCCAGCCCATGGTGCCGCTGCCGATCCTGCCGCGGACGTCGGCGCCGATCGAGGCTCCCGTCGAGTTGCCGGCCATCGATGCCGATGATGGCGAGTATTCCGAGAGTACGGAGGGCGGCGCGGTGCCGGAGCGCGACCGCATCGTGCAGGCGATGGAGCGGTCCGGCTGGGTCCAGGCCAAGGCCGCACGCCTGCTCGGCCTGACGCCGCGCCAGATCGGCTACGCGCTGAAGAAGCACAACATCGAGGTCAAGCGGTTCTGAGCGGGTTGGGTCTCATGAGGGGCGCGCAGATGGCGCGCCCTTTTTTATTTCACGTGCATGCTGTCGCCCGCGTAACGATAGTCGTGAAACTCGAGATCGCGCCCCGGCGACGGTCGGCTCCCCTCCCCCTTGCGGGGAGGGGTCGGGGGTGGGGGTCTCCGGGGGTATGAACCGGGCTGAGTCCTGACAATTCAGACCGGGTTGATTCCTGACAGGCAAGCTTCGTCCGATTCGA